>NZ_JBKVXF010000001.1:0-979434 GCF_046972725.1 Lacrimispora sp.
CTGATGAGCCAACCGGAAATCTGGACTCGAAGACCAGTGATGACGTTATCGGGCTTTTGAAAATGACGGGAAAAGAGTTTCACCAGACCATTGTGATGATTACCCATAACCCGGAAATCGCCCAGATGGCAGACTGCATTGTCCGTATTGAGGACGGAAAGATTGTACAGCAGCAGGGGAGGATATTATGAAGAAGAACAATCTTATGAAAACACTGACCAACCGTACGTTCTGTCAGAATAAGGGGCGCAATCTGGTGGCAGTGCTTGCTGTTTTTTTAACTACTCTGATGTTTACTACTTTATTTGTGCTCGCTCAAAGTATCAGCGAAAACATAATAACCATGAATTTTCGTCAGTCCGGGTATGATGCACAGATTTCTTTTAAAGAAATCACAGGAGAAGCAGCAGAGAAAATTGCAGGACATCCTAAGGTAAAAGGCGTTGGCGAGAGCATTGTCCTTGGGCTGGCAGAGAATGAAAAGCTGGCAGGACGCCAGGTGGAAATCCGTTGGGGAGATGATATGTATGCCAGCCATTCCTTTGCAGAACCAACAACCGGACATATGCCGCAAAAAGAAAACGAACTGGCAGCGGGAACAGAAGTGCTGGATAAACTGGGGATACCTCATAAGCTGGGAGAAGAGGTGACCTTGCAGTGGCGCAGGGATATCAACAGCCCGGAAGTGACAGAAAGCACTTTTACCCTCTGTGGTTTTTGGGAAGATAATGCTTCTTCCTATGCCAGCTATGCCTGGGTCAGCCGGGAATTCGCAGAGAAAATGACAGGGGGAGTGGAAAATTCAGAGGGACAGGTTTTGGGACTTCATATGGCCCAGGTGCATTTGAAAAATACGAAAAATATAGAAAGCACCATGGATAGCGTCCTAAAAGACACAGGTCTGGAAGAATTGGAATATGGGGTAAACCTGGCATATTCCCCGGGAATGGGGGTTCAGGCCGCGCAGGAAAGTCTGCCTATGTATGCAGGTATGTTTCTGGTATTTGTGGCAGGATATCTGATTATTTATAACATTTTCCAGATTTCAGTATCTGCAGATATTCAGTTTTACGGGAAATTGAAAACCCTGGGAACTACCAAAAAACAGATTAAAAAACTGATTTACGGACAGGCAAACCGTTTATGCGCCATTGGGATTCCCCTGGGGCTTGTTTTTGGGTGGCTTTTGGGCATGAAGCTGGTGCCAGGCTTGATTAGCTGGTCAGATGGAAGTGCAGTGGTTTCTGGCAGTCCTGTGATTTTCATAGGTTCTGCGGTGTTTGCATGGATTACCGTGTGGGTTTCCTGTCTGCGCCCGGCCAGAATTGCAGGAAAGATTTCTCCTATGGAAGCGCTTCGTTATTGTGACGCAGAGACAAAAATCGGAAAGAAAAAACGTCCTAAAACGGTGTCCGTGGAACAGATGTCCTGGGCAAATCTCTGGAGGAATAAAAAGCGTACAATAACCGTGATTTTGTCGCTGACTCTGGCGCTGGTACTGCTCTCCGCTTTTTATGCAAAGAATGCTTCTTTTGATATGAATGTGTATCTGGAGGAACTGGCGGCTGCAACTTTACAGTTTGACGATGCAGACAGTGAAGAGCGGGTGAACGGGTATGACCCCACAGACAGCACTATAGATGAGGCGCTTGTAGAAAAAGTGCAGCAGCTTCCGGGAAAAACAGAAGAGGGCTGTCTGTATTCCAGGGAATTTTCTATGAAGCTCAGTGACAACGCTGTGAAGAATATGGAGAATTATTATACAGAAGAGGTTTTGCAGGACTGGGCATCCTTTGACAAGGGCGGGGCCGAAGACTGCCGAAAAGCCATGGAAACCAAAGAAGTAACTGCCGAAATCATAGGACTTGAAGGGATTCCTCTGGACAGTATCACAAAAGAAAAATACCTTTTAGAAGGTACTTTTGACAAAGAAAAGTTTGCTGCAGGAAATTATCTTCTGGCAGAGGGACCAAGCACAGAGGAGAAAAATGTGACCATGCCTACGTATTCCGTGGGAGAAAAGGTGGAAATTCAGGGGAAAACCTTTGAAGTTATGGCTGTAGTAGCCCCTTTCAGTCCTGTGACAGAAGGTGCTTCTGAGGCTGGGGAGGACAACCGTTATACTATGGGCCTTCTTATGCCGGCAGAGCGTTTTTGCCAGCTCTGGCCGGACAGCACCATGAGAAAGCTGTATGTCAATGTGGAAGAAGAAAAAACGGCACAGGCAGAAGAAGAGGTGAGAACCTATCTGAAGGAAACGGGAAATCACTCCAATCTGACTTCTAAAGCCACCATTGCAGAGCAGTATGAAAAACAGACAAAATCCTCTGCGGTTATGGGAAATGCAATCAGCGTGGTGATTGCCATAGTAGGAATTTTAAATTTTATAAATAGTATGGTAACATCCGTTGTGAGCCGGAGAAAGGAATTTGCTATGATTCAGAGTGTAGGTATGAGCAAAAAGCAGCTGCGGAAAATGCTGATTTTAGAAGGGCTGTATTATGCGGGACTGACTTTGGCTGCGTCTTATGCTGTCAGCAGCTTGGTCATCGGAACCGTGATACGCAGTATGGTGGAAGGCGGCATGTCAAGCTTTCAGTTTACGCTGTTTCCACTGGTGGTTTGTACACCTATATTGGTGATTTTTGCGGTAGCAGTGCCCTATTTCTGCTTCCGGAATCTGGAGAAGCAGAGTCTGGTGGAAAGACTGCGGAATGAATAAAAGAAACAGGTGACTTTAACACTTCTTAGTGCTATAATGAATTTCAGAAATACAGACAGAGGAGAAGAACTTTATGCTTGCAGTAATGAAATTCGGTGGAAGTTCTGTAGCAGATTTGGGAAAAATCAGAAATGTAGCAGAACGATGCATTAAGAAATGGAAAGATGGAAATCAGGTGATTGTGGTGCTTTCGGCTATGGGAAAGACCACAGACGGGCTTATCAGCCAGGCGCAGCAGATTACGGATATGCCGTCCAGAAGGGAGATGGATATGCTGTTGTCTACAGGAGAACAGGTATCGGTATCCCTTATGGCCATGACCATGCTTCAGATGGGAGTACCTGCCATTTCTTTAAATGCATGGCAGGTGGCGATGCACACGACTTCTGCTTATCAGAATGCAAAACTGAAGAGAATTGATACAGAACGTATCCGCAAGGAACTGGATTCCAACAAAATTGTAGTGGTTACCGGTTTTCAGGGAATTAATAAATACGAAGATGTGACTACTTTGGGAAGAGGCGGCTCCGATACAACGGCAGTGGCTCTTGCAGCGGCCATGAATGCAGACGTCTGTGAGATATATACCGATGTAGACGGCGTATACAGCGCAGACCCCCGTATTGTCCCAAATGCCAGAAAAATGGAAGAGGTTACTTACGAGGAAATGCTGGAATTTGCTTCTCTTGGAGCAAAGGTATTACATAACCGCTGCGTGGAGATGGCGAGAAGATATAATGTAAAGCTGGTGGTGAAATCCAGTATGAGCGAAGCAGAAGGAACAGTGGTAAAGGAGAGCACAAAAATGGAAAAAATGCTGATAAGCGGTGTGGCAACCGATAAGAATATTGCGAAAATTACAGTGGCAGGAATGAAAGATGACCCGGAAAGCACATTCCGCCTTTTGAACTTGCTGGCCAAACACGGAATGAACATTGACGTTATGATTCAGTCTCTGGAAAAGGACGGAACCAAAACACTGACCTTTACCATTGCCAGACCGGATATGCTCATGGCAGCAGAACTTTTAAAACAGCACAGCGATGTGCTTGGAACTGTAAACATCAGTTGTGAGGAGGATGTTGCAAAAGTTTCCGTAGTCGGTGCAGGTGTCAGCTCAAATCCCGGTGTGGCAGCAAAAATGTTCGAGGCGCTTTCTGATGCAGGGATTAACACGGATATGATTACAACCTCGGAAATCCGTATCACCGCAGTCATTGCAGAAAATGAAGCGGAAGCAGCTATGCGGGCAGTGCATGACCGGTTTGCGGCTGAATGGGAATAAAGAACGTGTGAAATAAGGAACTGTCTTATGAAGCAGGCAGCAGAGATACCTAAAAGGGCTTTGCGGATGTGTATTCATAAGGCAGTTTTTGTTTTGGAGATTTTGGAAGAATTGGATAATTTACTGAAATAAAGCATGACAGGAAAATAGATAGATGTTATACTGGGAAAAAGGAGGAAGAAGGTATGGATATCAGAACAATTCTGCTGGTACTCTTATTTTTCGTGCTTCTTGGCTGGGTGGTTTTCTGCGGGGTACAGTTTTTCAGAAGCGGCGTAAAAGTAGTGGCAGACGGAGAATTTACCGGTCATATAAAGTGCGAAATATGTGGAACGGAGTATGAAGTAAGCGCCGGAGAATTTACAAAAAGTATTATGGCAAAATCTGTGAGAACGACAAAAACCCGTATTCAGAACGGTGCATTTGTAAACCGTCCCCACTATTCTTATTATGCCAAGAAGTTTTCCTGTCCCCATTGCCGGAAACGACGGTATGGACAGGTACTGAACATCAACGAGCTTCAGAAAAAAATGCTGAAGCCTTCTATTCGGGCCGGGGTGAAGTGGCTGGTTTTTATGGCTGTAGGCGGTGTGCTTATCTTAGGCGTTTTTTGGGTTCCCATGCGTGCAGCAAACAGAGCGGCAAAGGAAAGGGCAGACGAGATGCGGCAGGAGAGATATGAAGATTTGAAGGACAAATATGGAATAGAATAATTCATAGAGGCAGGATATGACAAAGAAACAGATAACAAATATTGAGGTGAAAAAGAATAACAGAAACCGGATTTTTCGCTATATCCGCAAAGCAGGTGTTGTTTCCAATCCGGACATTGCTTACCATCTGCAAATGAGTCTTCCCACCGTGACCCAGAATACAAAAGAATTTTTGGAAAGAGGACTTTTGCAGGAAGTGGGGGAACTGGCTTCTACCGGAGGCCGGAGGGCAAAGGCTTTAAAAGTTTGTGCGGATTTTCGGCTTGCAGCAGGAATAGATATTACCGGAAATCATGTGAGCATGCTCTTGGTGAATTTGCAGGGAGAGATTCTGGACTGTCAGAGATTTGCAAAACCATATGAAAAGGGAATGGCTTATTACCAGGAACTGGCACAGAATCTGGAAAGATTTTTGGATAAAAACCAGGTGGACAGAACTCGGTTCCTGGGATTGGGTATTTCCTTTCCGGGAATCGTAAATTTTGAGAAGAAGGCCATTACATATTCCCATGTGCTGGGGGTGGAATGGCTGCCCTTAGAGGAGGTCAGCGCCTGCTTTCCTTATGCCTGTTTTTTCCTGAATGATGCCAATGCTGGTGCGTATGCGGAGGGTCTGCAGGCAGACCGTGGGGAAGAGTTTTTCTATCTGTCTCTCAGTAATACCGTAGGCGGTGCAGTATTCGCCCACGGAGAGCTTTCCCAGGGAAAAAATTTCCGCTGCGGTGAAGCGGGACATATGACTCTTGTTCCGGACGGCGGGTTGTGCTACTGTGGTAAAAAAGGCTGTCTGGATGTCTATTGTTCCGCAAAAAGGCTGGCTGATACGAAAGAGGGAAACTTGGAGGCATTCTTTTCTGCTCTGAAAGCAGGGGAAGAAAAAAGTGCTGCACTTTGGGAGGATTACACAGATAAACTGGCTGTAGCGGTGAATAATCTTCATATGATACTGGACTGTGACATTGTACTGGGAGGGTATGTGGGCAGTTATCTGGAACCGTATCTGGATGCTGTCTGGAAAAAAATTTACCAGCGAAATACGTTTGGCGAGAGCATGCCTTTCGTAAGAGCCTGCCGGTATCAAAGGGGAGCGGCGGCTCTGGGAGCCGGATTAAGAGTCATCGAATCTTTTCTGGAAACCGTGTAAAACAGAGAAAATTACCATTTTTTTATTGACTTTTTTGTTCCTTTGCTATACTATAAAAACATAATAAAACTGTTTAATTAAGTATAAAATAAAGAAAATAAGCGGAGGGACAGCCATGGAAGGTAAAATGAAAACAGCGGTTATGCTGGAGATTGGTAAAATGGGATTTGAGGAGCGTGATATTCCCACACCGAAGGATGATGAAGTTCTGGTAAAACTGGAATATGTGGGTATTTGCGGAAGTGACTTGCATTATTATGAATCAGGGGCTATTGGAGATTTTATTGTAAAGCCGCCTTTTGTGCTGGGACATGAACCGGGCGGCACAGTTGTAGAAGTGGGCAAAAATGTCACCCATTTAAAAGTCGGTGACAGAGTAGCCTTAGAGCCGGGAAAAACCTGTGGACACTGTGAATTCTGCAAAGAAGGTAAATACAATCTCTGCCCGGATGTGGAATTTTTTGCAACACCGCCGGTTGACGGAGTTTTTCAGGAATATGTGGCACACGAAGCAGGGCTTTGCTTTAAACTGCCGGACAACGTAAGTACACTGGAAGGTGCTTTGATTGAACCTTTGGCTGTTGGTTTCCATGCAGCCATTCAGGGAGATGCGCACCTGGGACAGAAGGCCGTAGTTATGGGAGCGGGATGTATTGGTCTGGTGTCTATGATGGCTTTAAAGGCCAGAGGTGTGACAGAAGTTTATGTAGTGGATATCATGGAGAAACGTCTGGAAAAAGCCCTGGAATTAGGAGCGATCGGAGTCATTAACGGTGCGAAAGAAGACGTGGCAGCCCGTATAAAAGAGCTGACTGCTGGCAAAGGCGCAGACCTGGTAATTGAAACAGCAGGAAGTGAAATTACCACAAGACAGGCCATACAGATTACAAAGAAAGGTGCTACCATTGTGCTGGTAGGATACAGTAAAACCGGAGAAGTAACATTGCCTATGAGTATCGCTCTGGACAAGGAGCTGACCTTTAAGACGGTGTTCCGTTATCGTCATATTTACCCGATGGCTATTGATGCCGTGGCTTCCGGAAAGGTAAATCTGAAGGGGATTGTAACGGATATATTTGATTTGGATGATGTACAGAAGGCTATGGATTACAGTATTCATAACAAGGCGGAAATTGTAAAAGGTGTCATTAAAATTCACGGATAAGATTTTCAGGTAACAGAAGAAGACCCTCGTGTGTCAGAAGAAAAGCAGACATACGGGGGCTTTTTGTTGTATGAAAAAATATCAGAAAAAGCATGACGAAAGAAGTGGAGAATGGTATAATAAAGCCAATCATCTGCCCGGGAGGCAATTACAGGAGGACGAAAAATGGAAGAACAAAAGAGAAGCTGTGAATTGGAAAAAATGGGCTGCGGCGGCTGTAGTATGTTGTCTCTGTCTTATGAAAAACAGTTAAAAAAGAAACAGAAAAGATTGGAAAAGCTTCTTGGAAAATTCGGAAAGGTGCAGCCTGTGATTGGAATGGAGAACCCCTGGCATTATCGAAATAAAGTAATTTCGACCTTTACACGTGGAGAGGGAAAGAGGCTGCAGAGCGGAATTTATGCCCAGGGAACCCATAGGGTAATACCGGTAGAACGGTGTTTTCTTCACCAGCCGGCTTTGGATAAAGCTGTAGAGGCTGTGCGAAAAGCGGCAGCAGACTGCAAATACCAGCCTTATGATGAGGATAGAAGGACAGGGCTGATTCGCCATGTTTTAGTAAGGCATAGTCTGACGACGGATGAAGTTATGGCTGTTCTGGTAACAGCTTCACCGATTTTACCGGGCTCTAAGGCATTTGTAAAGAAGATTCGCGAATTTTGCCCTAATATTACCACCATTGTGCAGAATATAAATCCTCGTTCCACCAGTGCTGTTCTGGGTGACAAGGAGAAGATTTTGTATGGGAAAGGCTATATTACGGATTCCCTTTGTGGAGTGAAGTTTCGTATCGCGCCTTCGAGTTTTTACCAGGTGAATCCGAAACAGACGGAAATTCTATATCAGAAGGCCATCGAAGCTGCCGGGCTGAACGGGAAACAGACGGTTCTGGACGCTTACTGCGGTGTAGGGACCATTGGACTTACTGCAGCAAAGCATGCGAAAAGTGTTTTGGGCGTGGAACTGAATCAGAGTGCGGTTCGATGCGCGGTGGAAAACGCTAAGGAAAATCATTTGGGAAATGCCCGGTTTTTGTGCGGGGATGCCACAAGATTTATACAGAAGCTGGCGACCAGAGGAGAGCATATGGACGTGGTCTTTATGGACCCGCCCAGAGCAGGCAGCACTCCGGAATTTCTCCAGGCGGTAAGCCGTATGAGGCCGAAGAAACTGGTGTATATTTCCTGCAATCCGGAGACGCTGCAGAGGGATTTGGAGATATTGGTGAAGCAGAGATGGAAGGTGGAATGGATACAGGGAGTGGATTTGTTTCCGATGACGGAGCATTGTGAATGTATCGCAAAGCTGACTTATTGTGATGATAAGAGGAAATAGAACGATATAAATTTTGCAGTATTAGAGAAGACGATATGGCGCGAAATTTACAAGATCTATGTTGAGAGGCTTATCCTTATCAAAAAAAGTTTGGCAGCTGAATAGCGTGTAAAAAGATTAGAAAAAATCCTTATTTTGTTGAAATTTTCTTCGAATCGCGCTAAAATAGCAATAGATGTTATGCAAAAGCAATAAGCAAGGCAGAAAAGAGTACGAGAAAAGCTGTCAGATATAAAAGGAAATCCTTTTTTTCTGGACAGCTTTTTTATTCTGGCAGGAGGTAAAGAGATATGGCAAAATATGTAATGGCATTAGATGCGGGAACCACAAGTAACCGCTGCATTCTATTTAATAAAAAAGGGGAAATCGTAAGCTTTGCCCAGAAGGAGTTTACCCAGTATTTTCCAAAGCCGGGTTGGGTGGAACACGATGCAAACGAAATCTGGTCCAACCAGCTGGGCGTTGCTGTGGAGGCAATGCAAAAAGCCGGTGCAGAGGCTGAGGATATTGCGGCCATCGGTATTACCAATCAGAGAGAAACTGCAGTGGTATGGGATAAAAATACAGGAGAGCCGGTTTATCATGCTATTGTGTGGCAGTGCAGAAGGACTTCGGAATATTGTGACTCTCTGAAAGAAAAAGGACTCACGGATGTATTTCGGAAGAAAACCGGACTGATTATCGACGCCTATTTTTCAGGAACGAAAGTAAAGTGGATTTTAGACCATGTGAGAGGGGCCAGGGAGAAAGCTGAAAGGGGAGAACTGCTTTTTGGAACCGTAGAAACCTGGCTGATATGGAAAATGACAAAGGGTGCTGTCCATGTGACGGATTATTCCAATGCTTCCAGAACGCTGCTCTACAATATCAATACTCTGGAATGGGACGAGGATATTTTAAAGGAATTGGATATCCCCCGGTGTATGCTGCCGGATGTGAAGCCTTCCAGCTGTATTTACGGTGTGACGGACAGCAGTTTTTTCGGAGGCGAAATTCCTATCGGAGGAGCAGCAGGAGACCAGCAGTCCGCACTTTTTGGACAGGCCTGCTTTTCCAGGGGAGATGCAAAGAATACGTACGGCACAGGCTGTTTCCTTTTGATGAATACAGGAGAACAACCAGTGTTTTCCGAAAATGGGCTGGTTACAACCATTGCCTGGGGATTGGACGGTAAAGTGAATTATGCCTTGGAGGGTTCTGTATTTGTGGCAGGCGCTGTGATTCAGTGGCTGCGGGACGAACTGCGTCTTATTGATTCCGCAGAGGATTCCGAATATATGGCGCAGAAAGTAAAAGATACCAATGGGTGTTATGTGGTTCCGGCATTTACCGGGCTGGGGGCGCCATATTGGGATCAATATGCAAGAGGAACCATTGTGGGACTTACCCGTGGGGTGAATAAATGCCATATTATCCGGGCTTCTCTGGAATCACTGGCTTATCAGGTGCATGATGTGATTGAGGCCATGAAAGCAGATTCCGGCATGGAAATTAATTCCCTGCGGGTAGACGGCGGGGCCAGCGCCAATAATTTCCTTATGCAGGCCCAGGCGGATATGATACAGGTGCCGGTGAAACGTCCGGTCTGTGTGGAAACTACGGCTATGGGCGCCGCTTATCTGGCTGGTCTGGCTGTGGGATACTGGAACAGCAAAGAGGAAATTATGGAAAACTGGAGTGTTGACCGAACCTTTACACCTGCAATTACAGAAGAGGAGAGGGACAAAAAGTCCAAAGGCTGGAAAAAAGCGGTGAAATGCGCTTACGGCTGGGCAAGAGAAGAATAGCGGAAATCATTATGAAAATCCGAGGTATGAGTAAGATTCAGAAAAAAACAGGAAAGAAGATGACATCATGTTTGGAGAAAACCATGCACATATTTTTATGAACGCGGTCAATTACAGACAGGCTGTGAGAAAGCATGAGAACGGTGTAGATGAGGAAGTTATTTACAGCCATTTCAGGGCATATCAGGAGAAAAATATTTCCTTTGTCCGGGACGGCGGAGATAATCTCCAGGTTTCCAAAAGAGCGAAAGAACTGGCAGGGGAATACGGTATTGACTACCGAACGCCCGTTTTTGCCATTCACCGCAAAGGGCACTACGGAGGAATTGTGGGACGGGGGTTTGAAAATCTGAAGGAGTATGCAGCCCTTGTAAAAGAAGCTGGTGCTCAGGGCGGAGATTTTATTAAAATTATGACCACGGGAATTATGGATTTTAACACAGATGGTTCGGTGACAGAAACACCCCTTTCTTTTGGCGAAGTAAAGGAAATGGTGCATATTGCCCATGAGGAGGGATTTTCAGTCATGGCTCATACCAATGGTGCCAGGGCGGTAAGAGAAGTGGTGGAAGCCGGGGCAGACAGCGTGGAACATGGAAATTATGTGGACGGGGAAACCATACAGGCGATGGCAGAGTCCGATGTGGTCTGGGTGCCTACAATTACAGTGGTAAAAAATATGATTGGCTGCGGCCGCTTTTCCGATAAGGTGTTGAAGAAAATCTGGGAAACGGGAAGCCGGAATATCCGCAGTGCTTTTGCCCGGGGCGTGCACATGGCACTGGGAAGCGATGCGGGGGCTTACCGGGTTTATCACGGACAGGGACTTGCAGATGAATGGAATTGCTTTAAGGAAATTCTGGGGGACAGCCAGCCGGTGCAGCAGCGTCTTTTGGAAGGCGAACAGAGGATACGGGAAAAATTCCAGAGACAGTAAAGAAATTAACCGTTATCATGACGGCAGAGAAAACATCAGGAGGACTCAGAATGGACAGAAAAAAATCTTTTGTGCTGAAAGGACATATTTGTTATAGCGATGAAAAGAAAAAACTTCACATAAAACCCAACAGTTATGCAGTCTGTAAAGATGGTGTCTGCCAGGGAGTTTTTGAAAAGATACCTCAGAAGTTTGCCTCTTTTGAGGTGAGAGATATGGGAGACGTTCTGGTGATTCCGGGACTGACGGATTTGCATGCCCATGCGCCCCAGTATGCTTTTCGGGGGCAGGGAATGGATTTGGAACTTTTGGAATGGCTTAACACCCATACATTTCCGGAAGAGGCCCGATATGCGGATTTGGAATACGCTCAAAGGGCATATGGCATGTATGTGGAGGAACTGAAAAAAAGTGCAGTGACAAGAGCCGTTATCTTTGGCACTCTTCATGTAGAAGCCACAGAAATTCTGATGGATTTGTTGGAAGAATCCGGTTTGGAAACGTATGCAGGCAAGGTGAATATGGACAGAAACGGCGGAAAAAATCTGGAAGAGGCAAGCGCACAGAGTTCTGCAGCAGAAACCAGACGGTGGTTACAGGAGACAGAGGGAAAATACAGACATACCAGGCCCATTCTGACCCCAAGGTTTATTCCGGCCTGCAGTGATGAACTGATGGCAGAGCTGAGAACGATTCAGAAGGAATATGGTTTGCCGGTTCAGTCTCATTTATCGGAAAATCCTCAGGAGGTTGCCTGGGTAAAGGAATTGTGTCCCAAGGCGAAATCTTACAGCGATGCTTATTTTCAGGCAGGACTTTTCGGCGGAACTTATCCTGCGGTGATGGCGCACTGTATTTGGGTAGACGAGGAGGAAATCCAGTTGATGAAAGAGCAGGGCGTTTATGTGGCTCATTGTCCGCAGTCCAATGCCAATCTGTCCTCCGGAATTGCACCGGTACGAAAGTTTCTCAGCGCGGGCGTTTCAATAGGACTGGGCAGTGATATGGCGGCAGGCAGCAACACTTCCATTCTGCGTGCCATGGCTGATGCGGTGCAGTGCTCTAAGCTGCGTTGGCGTCTGGTGGATTCCGAGGCAAAGCCTCTTACATTTCCAGAGGTCTTTTATATGGGAACTTTGGGTGGAGGTTCTTTTTTCGGAAACGTGGGAAGTTTTTTGCCGGGGTATGCGTTTGATGCGCTGGTCTTGGATGACACCAGTCTGCCCCAGCCCCGGAAGCTGGAGGTTTCACAGAGGCTGGAGCGTTTTATTTATCTGGGGGATGAGCAGAATATTGTGTGCAAGTATGTGAATGGAGTATGTATTCGCTGATTTTTCAGAAAAAGATTCTATAGAAAATATGAATATGAAAGAGTGAGCTATTTTGGATAGAAGAAAAGTTTCATAAATCCAGTGTCCTTCCATCCAAAACCGCCTCTTTCAGTTCATCTTCCACATAGCTGAGTTTGAGAGAAAAGAAAACTCTGTCTTCCTCCAGAAGACGGAAAAAAATCTTATCCCCCTCCCAGAGATTTAACCGGAACAAATCTTTTTTATCCACCCATTCCAGTACGCCTTCCTCACATTCAGTGATTTCACCTTCGTATGCATCTGCCGTATACAGGCACATGTACTCTGTTTCTGAAAAATCTCCGTCTGTTTTTTCCAGATGAAAGGTAACCAATCCGCGAAAACGGTAGGAAGTGAGCGTCAGTCCGGTTTCCTCGTGAACTTCCCGGAGGAGGCACTCCTCCGGACTCTCATTGGCTTCAAAATGGCCGCCAACGCCAATCCATTTATCTTTGTTTACGTCATTTTTCTTTGAAACCCGGTGCAGCATCAGATACTGTTCCTGGTTTTCAATATAACACAAGGTGGTCAGCTGGGACTTTTCTTTCAAGATACAACCTCCTTTGCCAGTTCTTTCATTTCTTCTGTAAGAGACTTCCGCACTTTTTTTCTGGTTACTTCCACGATGTTCAGGGAAGTCATATCAACCACCGTTCCTTTTACCGGGTCACGATTTAAATACGCCTGCAGATTTTCCATCAGTTCTTTTTTATGCTTCGGGCTTTTCATGTTAATAAAGTCGATGAGAATGATACCGGACAGGTTTCGGAGTCTTAGCTGCAAAGCAATCTCTGCGGCCGCTTCCAGGTTGATTTTTCGAAAGGTTTCCTCCATTTCTTTATTTGCTGTAAACTTTCCGGTATTGACGTCAATACACACAAAAGCCTCGGTCTGCTGAATGACCAGAAAGCCGCCGGATTTCAGCCAGACTTTTTCATGCAGTCCATGTTCCAGGGCGCTTTCCAGGCTGTACAATTTGTAGAGCGGAAGGAGTTTGTCCTCATACAAGCGGATTTGTGTGTTTTCGGGAAAGGCGGTTTTGGCATAACTGGAAACCGCTTCATACAAGGACTTGTTATCCGTCACAATTTCTTCCAGATGTTCGGTGTATACGTTCTGCAAAACCTGCATATATTCCGGCAGGCTTTCTTCCAGAAGAGAAAAGCATACCCGGGATGTTCCTTTCAATAAAACCTGTTGGTATCTCTGCACCAGCAAATCCAGTTCTATCAGAATCTCCTCATCAGCTGCATTCCGGCTGTTGGTTCTGACAATGATACCTGCATTTTCCGGCATGCGGTTTTCCAGAAGTTCCCGAAAACGCTGTTTTTCCGCTTTTGTCAGTTTCCCGGAAAAACCAAGTTCTTTTCTGTGAGAAGTGAGCACCAGATAATGACCGGTAAAATTCAGATTGCCTGTCACATAGGGAAGTTTGCTTTTTATTCCTTCCCGAGCCACCTGTACCACAATTTCGTCTCCCGGTTTGATTTCTTCATTCTTTTTGGGATTGGCAAAAACAGGCGGTTCCTTTTCATCCAAGGAGTAGTAGCACATTTGGCCTTCTGCAATTTCCACAAAAGCTGCATGAATATTTTTAGCAAGATTTTTTACTTTTCCAATATAAATATTTCCCAGAATACAGCTTTTTGACATTCCCATGGGATTTATCTGACAGATACGCCCGTTTTCTTCTAACGCAGCCGTCAGCATGGGAATGCCTTTGTATTCCATGGGAGTCAGTATCAGCCTACTCAAGGTCTTCTCCCAGGTTTTCCAGAGAAATCAGTTTTCGTTCCGTTTCTGTCCCTTTATCTGCATATACTTCCAGGCGATGCACCAAAAGAGAAAAACTATCAAATTCTTTCTCGCAGAACTGATAAAATGCTTCCATTACCAGCTCCGGCTTGGTATTTTTGACACTTCCGGCTGCAAGCTGAAGGAATATTCCTCCGTTATCTAAATGTAAGTCATAAATAAAAGGTTTAATGTCCACCTCTTTTTCATTCTTTTTCGTTTTCTTTACAACCAGAATTTCCGGCTGTTCCATAAAGGCCTGTACCTTTTCTTTCCAGTCGTCTCCGGGTGCCATACCTTCCCGGAAATTCACCTGATAATCGGCAGCCGCCACAAGAGCCATGGCCGCATTGGCTTTTCCGTCTGGTATCTGCCGGAAACTAAGCACTTTCATACCTTCTGCCATAGTATCATTCAGTCGTCTGATGGCCTCCTTGGACGGTATGGATGTCTGAATTTCCATATCAAAATATTCTGCCGTGCTGGTCACACCTACACCCAGTGGGGCAGCAAAAGACATAATCATATGGGGACTGAATCCTTCAGAATACGCCACATCAATGTCCGCCCTGCGGATAGCTTTCTGAAAATACCTCATAATATCCAGATGCCCGATAAATTTCATGGCTCCCTGTTTTGCAAATTTTACTCTAACCTTCAATGCAGACACCTCCTTTGTAAGCTGCCGCACCGCAGCCGGAACATTTCATTCTGCAGTTTGGCGTAACTGCTTCCTGATGGGCTTTTTCCCATTCTTTTTCCAGGAATTTCCGTGTTACTCCAATGGACAGGAAATCCCACGGGAAAATTTCGTCCAGCGGGCGCTCTCTTAAAGTATAAAATTCCGGGTCAAGACCTGCCTCTTCAAAAGCGTCCATCCAGAGGTCATAGCGGAAATATTCGGACCAGGCATCAAAAATAGCACCTTTTCGGTAAGTTGCTTCTAATACGTCCGCCACTCTTCGGTCACCGCGGGCCAGAATTCCCTCTAAAACGGTTACATCAGCTTCGTGATAATTGTATTTAATACTTTTCTGATTCAACTGTGCTTTAATCTCTTCCTTGACAATTTTTGCTCGCTCCAGATAATCCTCTTTCCGGAACATTCCGGCCCACTGGAATGGAGTGAAAGGTTTCGGCACAAAGAAAGAAGTGCTGACTACAATCTGGCATTTGCCGTGTCGCTGGTCTTTTGGGATTTCATAATATCTTTTGGCAATGGACTCGGCCAGATGAGCAATTCCTTTCATATCTTCTTCTGTTTCTGTGGGAAGTCCCAGCATAAAGTATAATTTTACTCTACTCCAACCGCCTTCAAAGGCTTTGCCTGCGCCTTCCAGAATGATTTCTTCTGTGAGCCCTTTGTTAATCACATCCCGCATTCTCTGAGTACCTGCTTCCGGTGCAAAGGTCAGGCTGCTTTTTTTGATATCCTGTACTTTACGCATAACGTCCAGAGAAAAAGAGTCAATGCGAAGAGAAGGCAGAGAAATATTCACCTTTCTTTCAGAACAGTCGTCAATCAAATATTCCAGCAATTCCTGCAGTTTAGAATAATCGCTGGTACTCAGAGAACTAAGGGAAATTTCCTCGTGTCCGGTGCTGTCCAGCATGGCTTTTGCTGTATCTTTTAAAAATTTTACATCTCTTTCCCTGGTAGGGCGGTACAGCATACCCGCCTGACAGAAGCGACAGCCGCGAATACAGCCTCTTTGTACTTCCAGAGTTACCCTGTCCTGTGTGGCTTTGATAAAAGGTACGACAGGTTTCCTCGGATAATAGGTGTTGGTGATATCCATAACGACCTGTTTCTCGATTTTTTCTTTTGCATGCGGATTGTTAGGCACAAAAGAGGCAATGGTTCCGTCTTCCTTATAAGTGGTATCGTAGAAGGAAGGTACATAAATTCCGGGAATTTCCGCAGCTCTTTCCAGAAATTCTTTTTTGCTTTTTCCAGCTTTTTTGTATTTTTTATAAGAATCCAAAACTTCTCCGAAGACAGTTTCTCCTTCTCCGATATAGAACAAATCAAAGAATGGCGCCAATGGTTCCGGATTATAAGTACAAGGACCGCCTCCCATAACCAAAGGCCAGCTTTCGTCCCGATCCGCTGCTCTTAAAGGCATACCGCTTAAATCCAGTATCTGCAGAATATTGGTATAACACATTTCGTACTGAATGGTAATTCCCAGAAAGTCAAAATTACGAATCGGATCCTGAGATTCCAATGCAAACAGAGGAATTTTTTTCTCCCGCATCACTTTGTCCAAATCCGGCCAGGGAGAATATACCCTTTCGCACCAGGTATCTTCCCTCTGGTTAAACATGTCATAGAGAATCTGGATTCCCAAATGGGACATTCCGATTTCGTAGACGTCTGGAAAGCACATAGCGAAACGGATATCTACCTCATCTTTGTTTTTCATTACCGAGTTCACTTCATTCCCGATATAGCGGGCTGGTTTCTCGATTTTTAGTAATATTTCATCGCTTAAAGCTAGTTTTCTCATGAAAACCTCCATTTTTTAGATTTTATTAACTGTAAAGCAAGGTTCCTTTACTGTTTATACAGAAATATACCGACTATCATTTTTATAATAGACATCATGTATCCTATTTTATCTCCTAAATTGTACTAAATACTGTTCCCTCTGTCAAATCTTACTGGATTTCTGACTGAAATTTTGCAAAAATACAAAAGAGAAAGTAGTGCTGCTAAAGAAGGGAGAGAGAAATGAAAAGGGCTGAAACCCTTTGTATTTAGGATTTCAGCCCTCTTTACACTCTGTATAAAACTGCGGGAGATGGGACTTGAACCCACACGTCTATACAGACACAAGATCCTTAGTCTTGCCTGTCTGCCAATTCCAGCACTCCCGCACAACGAATCTTATCTTACCATTTTCCGGAAGAATTGTCAATGTTTTTTGAAAAATATATACAAAAAACAATTTGAAAATAATTGGAAAAACATATTGACAGAAGTGGGCTTGTATACTATAATAGCTATTGTTGTTGCGAAAGATAACAACGAAATGCAGAAGTGGCGGAATTGGCAGACGCGCACGGTTCAGGTCCGTGTGGTAGCAATACCTTGAGGGTTCAAGTCCCTTCTTCTGCATGAAACCTTACAGAGTGTCATGGCTGTCTGGTTTTTATTTAATGACATGCGGGAGTGCTGGAATTGGCAGACAGGCAAGACTAAGGATCTTGTGGTTGTATGATCGTGTGGGTTCAAGTCCCATCTCCCGCATTTATGTGAGAATCTCCCTGTGAGGTTCTTTTTTTGATTTTATGGACAGTTCTGTGTTCCTGCAAAATCAAAAAGCTGTTTCGTATTTACAACAGACATAAAAAAGTTGAAATAGTGCTTGATTAATCCTGAAAAGTATAGTATTATAATTTGTATAAATTAATTGTTCAATTCGTACAATTAATAAGCAGAAGTGGCGGAATTGGCAGACGCGCACGGTTCAGGTCCGTGTGGTAGCAATACCTTGAGGGTTCAAGTCCCTTCTTCTGCATATGTGATGAGAAAGGTCCTGCGGTGAACCGCAGGGCTTTTTTTATCGTATCGGAAAGTTCGTCCTATACGATAAAAAAACCTCCGAAGGGATCGCACGGCGGCGTTGGGGTATCCTGCCGTTTAGGCGACCCGCCGCAGGCGGAGAATTCCGCTTGCAGGATTCTTTCTTATAAAAGTAGAAAGAGAGTACGGATAACAATTGTTTTCAGCACTCTTTCATACTCATACCATGTTCATAAACCGTGTATTGATTTCTTCCGTGTTTTTTGGCATGATAGAGAGCAATGTCTGCTTTTTCATATAATTCTTCAAAACTGGTTCCGTCTTCCGGATATGCGGCGGTACCAAGACTTCCTGATATGTGGGCTTCCGGTTCTAAGGCACTTCCGATTAAGTTGCATAAGTTTTCCAGCCGGGCGTACAAATCCATACTATAGGAGACATCCTTTAAGAGAATAATAAATTCATCTCCCCCCAGACGGCCGAAAATGTCATCTCTTCTTAAGGCTGACTTCAATCTTGAGGCGGCCCGGTGCAGAGCCTTGTCTCCGAACTGGTGCCCATAGCTGTCATTTAACTGCTTGAAACGGTCTATGTCCAGCATAATAAGGATATGATGGCTCTGGCTGTTTTTTAAAGCGTGACGTATGGACCTGATGGCGGTGGCCCGGTTCAGCAGACCCGTAAGGGAATCCAGCTCTGACAGCTCTTGCAGTGTAATGGCTTCCCGCTTGGTGGCGTCGATATCTTTGATCAGAATAAAAGCCTTGATGGTGTCTGTATATGGGTCTGAAACGATTTGTACCATGCCAAGCGCCCATATCATGCTGCCGTCTGGTCTTAAGCGGCGGTGTTCCAGCCGAAGGGAGCGGTTCCCTCTGTAATAGTGGGAGAGTAATTGCTCCTTGTTGAAAAATTGAAGGTACATTTCCCTGTCCTCTTCGTAAATAAAATGTTCCGCAGTAAAGCACATGATGTCAGAAAAGGAATTGGAGGCGTAATCCGGCAGGTTTGCCGCCAGCTCCCCGATTATTTCTTCAAACAAATCAAATTTCAGATTATACTCATAATAACCGATGCAGTTTTTTTTCTGTTCCTCCATGTAATCCATCCACCGTTGATAAGCCAGCTCTTTTTCATATTCATCAGTTATATCCTGACAGGAGATGATGCTTCGGACCGGTGCCTGGTTTTCCGTGCAGAGCAGGGAATAGCGGGTGGCAAACCAGCGGTAATTATCACCTGTTCTCAAACGCACGATACATTTTCCTTCTGGTTTTCCTTCTCCCATGGAATGAAAAAAATCAAGAAAATCCATAATACTTTCTTTATGTACAATGTTATTTTCAATAAGGAGTTCCGGGGACAGAGGCTGGGCATGCGGGAATGAAAAGTTTCTGGAAAATTCAGGGGTGGGTGAAATGGTTCTGGAAGGAATATCATAAATGCTTACAAGACAGCTGGAATGCTGGGTGGCAAGACGATATTGTTCTTCTCTGAGGCGCAGACGCTCCTGGGATTTCTTTCTATCTGTAATGTCTGATACAGCACAGTATAAAATATCTTCCTCAGTAATATAATTCACTTCCATGGAAAACCAGATATACATATTGTCTGAATCTGTTTTAAATTCCAATAAGAAGCGGTTCCTGCCGTTTGAAAGATGACATCGGATCTCTTTTGCAAGTGCTTCATATTCCGGTCCGTGTACAAGGTCTTTTAAGACAGAGGGTGAGTGGAACCAGGACCTGATGGCCTGATTGCAGTAGAGGATAGTAAAAGGCTCCCTGGTATTTAGCTTCAGTATGCCGCAAGGAATGCGATCTAAAAAGGATTCTCCGTTCATTTTTCACTTTCTCCCATATGTGCTTTTCAAATATAGAATAAGCTTTATTAGAATATATGAGACATGCAGTAAAAAAATGCTATAAGAATTACAAAAAACAAACTTTTCTTTTATTCGAGGTTTTACTTGAAACCTAAAAAAGAATTGTCTTTTTAAGACAATCCTTTTAGAAATTTTGCTGTTTGTGTATTTATTTTCTGTAAATATAAACGGGAAGACCGTCTTCCATCTTTCTTTTAGGTTCTCCCTGGATAAGAGGAAGGGCATAGTTAAGAAAATCAGATGTAACGTCGGTTCCGTTTGCGCAGATCCATTCTGAGGGAAACAGCTTTTCCTTGTTGCATACTTCATTCACATCAACAGTCATGCATTCCATGGCATAAGGGGAATGTGAGGTGCGCTTAAAGGCAATCATCATGCCGGTGGCGCCCTTTATTGCGGCTCTGACCCCTTCGGTACCAGCTTGTACCGATTCTTCAATGTCAACAGCAGAGGCCAGCATACCGCTGCACCGCTGATTCACATTCAATTCTACGGAGCGAACCTTTACACCAAAACGGTTCCTTACAAAGTTTTCCAGTATTTTACCACTGCCGGTCAGCATTTTGTGGCCAAAAGAATCTAACTGGACGTCATCAGAATATTCGCATATAAATTTCCCTTTGGAATCAGATATACCTTCTGAAACACAGATAATTACAGAGCTTTTTTGGGTAAGTGCATGCTGCACATCAAAAGCAAACTGTTCAAAATCAAAATCCGATTCCGGAAGGTATATAAGGACAGGATTGTCTCCTTTAAATTTTCTTGCCATAGCGCTGGCAGCCGTGAGCCATCCGGCATGGCGACCCATCAGTTCTATAATAGTGACGGATTTCTGCTGATAGACCGATGAATCTAAAACGATCTCGCGGACCGTATCAGCCACATATTTGGCAGCACTTCCATATCCGGGAGTGTGATCAGTAAGAACCAGGTCGTTATCAATGGTTTTGGGTATTCCGATAAAGTGGATATCACTTTGGTGGTGGGACGCGTAGCGGGAAAGCTTGCTTACCGTGTCCATAGAATCGTTTCCGCCAATATAAAAGAAATATCCGATTTCCATTGCCCGGAATTTTTCAAAGAGAGCAGGGTAAAAAGGAGAAGAAAGATCATCCGGAAGCTTATAGCGGCAGGAGCCTAAATAAGCGGCCGGCGTCATTTTAAGCAGTTCCAGTTCTTCTGCCGTCAAATCCTTTGACAGGTCCATATAATTGCCGGACATGAAGCCTTCGATGCCGTTAATCATGCCATAGACCTGTTTGATTTCTTCATGAGCCATTCCTTCTTTAATAATACCGTAAAGGCTTGCATTAATTACAGCGGTGGGGCCTCCGGATTGTCCTACGATTGCATTTTTCTTCATGTATAATATCCTCCAGATTTGCGTATGCCACAGGCACGCTTCTTATTCTATAATAGAAAGCAGATCTTTGCAACGGTCATTTCCTTATATTTACCGCTTGAAAGACGATGGAACGTAAAAATCCATGTATGTGCGATGCTTTTGGGGAACTGGAAAATGGAGGGAGAGAAGGGGCCGGAAAGAAATAAGAGTCCCGTAAAAGGGAGGAGCCGGTGAAATGTGGGTTTCACCGGCGAGTTATGAAAAAAAGTTTTTATAAAACAAGTTATGGGGTTGCTCTTGTTTATGTTTAAAGTATAATTGATAGATATGAAAAAAGTTTGTAGAACATGTAAATAAATTTTGTACGGCTTGTGAAAAAAATGTGAAGTATAAGTAATGCTGATGTAAAGGCAGTTTTGGAATGCTTGTACAAAGTAAACAGAATTGATCTTGATAGTCAGCGGCTAAAGAAGTATTATATTAGTACAGTTATTTTTAAAGGAGAAAGAGATATGAATATAGTTACCTCCCGTTTACTTCTGCGTCCTTTTGCCAAACAGGATATATTCGATGTTTTTGAATATTGCAGCCAGAAAGGGTTGGGGGAAATGGCAGGATGGCGCGTACACAAATCAGTAATACAAACGGAACGTGTTCTTTCTGACTGGATCATGCAGGGGCATAAGCTGGCAATAACTTTGCTTGATAGCGGGAAGGTTATCGGTCACATTTCCATTGATGAGGATTCAGAAGAAGGACGTAAAGATACCAGGGAGCTAGGGTTTGTATTAAACCGTAATTATCATCGAAAAGGTATAATGTCAGAAGCTGTAAATGCAGTTTTGGACGATCTCTTTCACCATGGAGTTTTATACGTATGGGCATGCTGCTTCCAGGATAATTTAGCATCAAAAGGGCTAATTGAAAAGTGTGGATTTGCATATCAGCAGGAGGGAACCTATGAAGCTGAAGAATTTCATGAAAAGTTTTTTTCTTATGAATATCGCCTTTCAGCAAAGCAGTGGAGAGATAATATGTCAAAAACACAAAATTTAATTCAGGCGGATATTGGTTGATGATGCTGACGCGATATTCTGTCAGAAATCTTGTTTATTTAATAGTAATTGACATACCTTCAATTATTGGTAAAATAAAGGAAGAAGGATTTATCAGATAATTATTTTAAAGCATTGCATGATAATCCATTCTAAAACTTTACTATATATTACAATCTTAAACTTTGCATATAAAAATCTTTTGAAATGTTTTATGCCTAAAAAGCATATTTATAATTTTAAAACAGTAAAATCTATATTGGTATGGCCTACGCTTCTGTAATCTTAAAAGCTATGCCCGGTTATTTATATGTAAGGTATGAGTTATAATGTATGATAAATAGTAAAAAGGAGAGCAAATTATGTTTGAAGCGTTATTACCATTTTTTCCGGCTGTTTTAGCCATTGTTATATTAGGAATTCTTGCTTCCGGTTATGTAAAGGCACCGCCAGATACCGCGTATATTATTTCCGGTCTTAAAAAGAAGACGAAGATTTTGATTGGCCGTGCAGGAATTAAGATTCCTTTTCTGGAAAGGCTTGATAAGTTAAACCTTAAACTGATTCCGCTTGACATCATAACGAAGGACCCTGTACCAACGCAGGATTGCATTAACATCTTTGTTGATGCCGCTGTAAACGTAAAGATTAAAGCAGAGGACAAATCCATTGATCTGGCTGCACAGAACTTTTTGAATAAGACTTCTGAGGAAATCGGAGCAATTGTATCAGAAGTTTTGGAAGGTAATGTCCGGGAGATCATCTGTACGATGAAATTGCGTGAATTGATTGGCGACAGAAAAACATTTGTCAGTAAGGTTTCTGAAAATGTCATTCCGGATTTAGAGAAGATGGGGATTGAGTTAGTCAGTTTCAATGTTCAGAACTTCCGGGATGAGAATGATGTCATTAATAATCTGGGTATCGACAATATTTCACAGATTAAAAAGGATGCGGCAATCGCAAAGGCAAATGCCAACAAAGAAGTCGCGATTGCACAGTCGGCAGCAGACAGAGAAGCAAACGATGCCAGAGTCAATGCGGAAACAGAAATTGCCACAAGAAATAATGAGCTTGAGATTAAGAAGGCCGAATTAAAGCAAATATCGGATTCAAAGAAGGCACAGGCGGATGCGGCATATGAAATTCAGCAGCAGGAACAGCAAAAGACAATTCAGACTGCAACAGTGAATGCACAGATTGCCAGAACGGAGAGAGAAGCAGAGCTGAAAAGTAAGGAAGTTGCAGTTATGCAGCAGACTTTAGAGGCGGAAATCAATAAAAAAGCAGATGCAGACCGTTATTCCGTAGAGCAGAAAGCTGCCGCAGAGTTAGCCAGAAGGCAAAAAGAAGCGGAAGCGAAAAAGTATGAGCAGGAAAAAGAAGCAGAAGCAAAAATGGCTCAGGCTGAGGCTGAAAAATATGCAATGCTCCAGGAAGCAGAAGGTATAAAGGCAAAGGGAGAAGCAGAAGCAGCCGCTATTCAGGCAAAAGGGTTGGCAGAGGCGGAAGCAATGGAAAAGAAAGCAGAAGCTTACCAGAAGTATAATAAAGTTGCCATGGCTGAAATGATGATTAAGGTGCTCCCGGAAATTGCCGGAAAGATTGCAGAGCCTCTTTCACAGATCGATAAGATTACCATTATCGGAGGAAACGGTGGAGCTGGAGACGGAATCAGCTCTGTTGCCGGAAATGTGCCGATTGTAATGGCTAAATTGTTTGAATCAATGAAGGAAGCAACGGGAGTTGACCTTTCTGAAATTATGAAGGCCGATACATATGATGCAAAAGTAACCAAGAATCTTAATATTACCGGCATCCCGGAACATGCATCTGCTTCGGATGCAGCGAAAGCGGTAATAGCAGTAGAAGCCGCTAATGAGACCAAAGAGGAAACAGCTGAATCCGGCAAAACGCTTGATGAAAAGCAGCAGTAATAGAAAAAGAAGAGCAAAAGTACAACGGTTATGGTAAAATGATTATAAAATTCACAGAAAAGAGGTTATAATAATTATGGATAAAGAATTATTAAATTATGTTATTGAAAAAACTCATGAATTTATGAGTGCACCATCATGCAGCAAGGAGGCAAAAGAAGCCGCACAGATCTGGTTGGATGCTGTTGGAACGGATAGAGAAGCGGTGGAAACAAAAAAGTATATTGATCAATTGGAACAAGATATTATGCCGGTCGATGGGCTGATTGGTTTAGCAGAATCTGAGGAAGGAATGAAGTTTTTGGGAGCGGATGTTGCGAAGAACATTGCAATGCATGCAAAGGAAATCAAATCCGCAGGAAAAAAATATTGTGATTGCCCGGCTTGTTCGGCGGTAGAAGCAATTCTTGAGAAGAAGGATACGATTCTCAAAGAGGTTTAAGCGGTCAGACCCTGTCTTTGATTACAGAATGTGAGGTAAATATGAAGATAACCATGTATGGAGCAGAAATCTGCAGTGATTGCGTTAAAGCGAAAAAGAGTTTGTCTGCACTTGATAATATTGAATTGGATTATAAAAATATCATTGGTGATACTGCAACTTTAAAAGAATTTTTGGCTTATCGTGATAACGACAGTATTTTTAAAGAGGTGAAACAGTCCGGCAGAATCGGAATACCATTTTTTATATTGGAGAATGGAGAAAAGACCTTGGATATTGGCCGGTTCATAGATATGCCTGATGTGGAAGATGATGCAGAGAACACAGCACCTTCCTGTTCTATTGATAAAAAAGGGCAATGCTGATGAAATTGATATAATTTAACCTTCTTATTCCAGACATTAGTGCTGATATGCCTAATAATAGCATATTTTATATTGTAGCATATAATATCTGGTGGATAAGGAGGACAAGTAAATGAATAAGGAATACTTATTAAAATGGGCGAAGGCTGCAGGAATAAGAGCGATTAAGACAATGGCACAGACAGCGGCAGCTGCTATCGGTACTACAGCAGTAATGTCAGGCGTAGACTGGGTACTGGTAGGATCTACGGCAGCGCTTGCCGGAATCATGTCGCTTCTTACATCAATTGCAGGACTTCCGGAATTAAAAGAATAGTATTTGATGGCACAAGGTTTTGGCCCGGGGAATCCCGGGCCTTTTTTATAGAATTACTTTAACCCCCGTTACAATCGAATGTACGTTCTGAAAAATAAAAAATTTTATAGAAAAAAACGTTCAGTGATTGACAAATCAGGAATAGTGATTAATACTAGTAGTAATCAAATGATATTGATTAATTTTTTCAATTTAAGGAGGCATGTATTTATGAAGTTATTCAAATGTACAGTATGCGGTTATGTTTATGAGGGAGAGACAGCTCCAGAAAAATGTCCAAAATGTAAAATGGGCGCAGATAAGTTCGAAGAACTTAGCGCAGAAGACGCAGAAAAGATCTACCGTTCTGACCGTACCAATGCCATTCACATGGAAGTTATTACTCTGGCAGAAAAAATCATTGCACTGAGTCAGGAAGGAATCGAAGACAACCTGGACCCAAAATGTCTGGCTGCATTTACTGAGGCAAAAAATGAGGCATGGGTGATTAAGCAGAGATGCAAAACCGAGCTTGCCGGACACATGAAATTAGGAAAATACTAATTAAAATAAAAGAGGCGTCTTTGAGGCGTCTCTTTTTCTTGACGAATAAAAAAATGATGTTATAATATAACATGTATACACAAGTAATCAGGAGGTGCACCGATGATTCAAAAAGACAATGGGTTTCCTTATTATTTACAGATTTATCAGGAGATTCGGGAACGTATCCTTACAAAAGTATATCTTCCCAATCACCTGATTCCATCAGAGAATGATCTGGTAAAGGAATTTGGAGTGACCAGGGCAACGGTAAGGAATGCCATAAAAAAGCTTCAGAGTGAAGGCCTTATTCTGACGGAAAAGGGGAAGGGCTCTTATGTGAACCAGCCAAAGATTGAACAGAGTCTGTTTCGGTTTTATAGTTTTGGAAGGGATCACAGCGAGCTCAATAAAAACTCTGTGCTGCTGGGAATTAAGGATGAGCAGAATGCTGAGGTTCAAAAGGCCCTGAATCTTTCTGACAATCAGAAGGTAAAAAGAATTACCCGTATCCGAAGCCTGAATCATCTGCCTGTGATCATAGAGAATTCATACATTCCATCAGATATTGCTCCGGACATTGAAGCCTATGACCTGGAGAGCCTTTCGATTTATGATCTGTTGGAAAACACATATGGGTGCTGTATATCAAGAGCAAAGGAATTCCTTGATACCTGTGTGACAGACCGTTATTATTCTGAGCTTTTAGAGGTTGATGAGGGAATGCCTGTGTTTTTGATTAAGCGGATTACTTATGATTTGAAGGACATTCCCATTGAGTTTCGTGAGTCTGTCATAAGAAGCGATAAATTTACCTTTTCGGTGGATTTAAAATTAAGATAAAAGGTGGTTGTACGATGATTTCCATAACGGTTGAAATACTGCTCATATCCGTATTTGCAGGTTTTATTGGTTCTCTTCTCGGTCTTGGCGGAGGAATTATCATTACTCCGGCCCTGACCCTGTTACTTGGCATTGACATCAAATATGCGATCGGAGCCAGTATTGTATCTGTGATTGCCACATCCAGCGGTTCTGCCATTGCTTATTTAAGAGATAAGATAACCAATGTGCGGGCAGGCATGTTTTTAGAGATAGCAACGACTACCGGTGCGCTGACAGGAGCAGTCATTGCGGGGGTTGTCAGTACCAGGTATTTATATCTGATATTTGGATTTCTTTTGCTGTATTCCGCTGTGAATATGTTTAAAAAGAGAAATCAGGAATTGCCGCAAAAGTTCCCGGAAAATCCCATGTCCGATAAACTGAAACTGAACGGAAGCTATTATGACAAAGCTCTTGGGCAGACGGTGGATTATCATGTAACAGGAATTTACGGCGGCTTTGGCATGATGTATGCGGCAGGAATCATATCCGGGCTTTTAGGAATCGGAAGCGGCGTCTTTAAAGTAATGGCCATGGATTCCTTTATGAAACTTCCTATGAAGGTATCTACTGCCACAAGCAATTTTATGATCGGTGTTACGGCTGCCGCAAGTGCAGGGATATATTTGACCAGAGGCAATATTGATCCAAAGATTGCGGCACCTGTTGCCCTTGGAGTTCTTCTTGGCGCTGCTGTTGGAACAAAAGTTATGCAACGGCTAAAAAGCACTACCCTGCGTCTGGTTTTTATTCCGGTATTGTTGTATGTTTCCGTTGAGATGATTATGAAAGGTGTGAAGCTATGAGTAAGAATGGTGCAAAAGACAAAGATATTTATGATGGGGAACTTTGGATCAGCAGGACTTTAAGGGTGGGAGTGGCGATAAGTGCTGTCATAACAGGCTTTGGATTACTGTTGTTTGTCCTGACCGGAAACAGCGGGTATCCTTTGGAAAGTTTCCCCACGTCTCTGTCTGAAATATTTAAAGGATTCTTTGCTTTTAAATCTTATGCAATTATTTTAAGCGGACTGTTTGTGTTGATTCTTACACCGGTTTTAAGAGTGGGAGTATCCATAATCACTTTTTTAAGGGAAAAGGATTATTTGTATGTAATAATTACCACAACCGTATTTGTGATTTTAATCATCAGCTTTTTCCTGGGGAAATAAAACTGCGGCCCTACTCTATATGAAAATTATAGATTCACATGAAAATACGCCTTGATACGGGCTGCTATAACCGGAATCAAGACGTTTTTTGTATATTACCATTTATTTAGACGGATTTGCAGCGGCCTCAGTAATTGATTTGAGATAGAGCTGTTCCATGGCATGGATCTGGGTCACAAGCATGTGATTGCAGGGGGTGCAGATTCCATATTCCTGTCCAAGCCTGGCGACAACTCCGTTGATCCGGTCGATCTCTGTGATTCGTTTATTTTGCCGGTCCTGATACATACTGGCATATCCTTCTGCATCATTTTCGCATACATGCTGAACGATTTGCAGTGCTTCCTTCCGGTCAAAGAAGGTGCCGTCTGCTTCTGCAACCATTACACATTCATATACGATTTTTTTGCACAAATCCCAGAGAAAGGAATTGGTAAAAATCTCTCCGATCTTACATTGCATCAGGGTGCTTAGGGCATTGATTCCGCAATTGACCAGCAGCTTCTGCCATAAGACTTTTTGAATGTCTTCAATAATATTCACGTTTATGCCGCTTTTCTCCAGGGCCTTTGCCACCAGTTTCACATCCCGCAGAGATTCTTTACAGGGGAAGTCAGGGCCAATGTTGGTGGGGCCGCAGCCGGAATGATAAAATCTTCCAAGGCCCATGGAAACACTGTTATGGCTGCTGGTTCCTACGATAATCCGTTCCTTTGGTACGAACTGTCCAATATCCCGGTTATTGCCTGCGCCGTTTTGCAGTGTCATCACGATGGTGTCAGAACCCAGCAGTGCCAGGTTTTGCTTCATGGCTTCATAAGTATGGATTCCCTTTACAAATACAATAATAAGATCCTGAACGCCGATATCTGTACCGCTTAACACTGCATTGACAGGGAATGTAGTTTCAGAGCGGTCATATTCAATTTTAGTTATTCCGTCAGAATTTATTTTTTCAACCTGCGGTTTATAGCTGTCCAATAATGTGACGTGATGGAAGGGGGCAAGATAGCTGGCATAAAGACTTCCCATTGCTCCGGCTCCAAGAATTGCAATTTTCATTTGATTCCTCCGCGTTTTTATAAAATACTTATATATAGTATCATGAATATTTTTCTACATATAATGTTGATTTTTCAATAGTACCATGAATGATTTTCATGTATAATATGATGGAAAAGTATGCTGGAAGAATGGAGAAAAATATGGATGTCAACAAATATATACTGTTTGTACGTGCAGTTGAAACCGGAAATCTGTCAAAGGCAGCCGCCCAGTTAAGTTATTCCCAGACGGCTGCCAGCCACATGATTTCTTCCATGGAAGAGGAGCTGGGAATCAAACTTCTTTACCGGGGAAGAAACGGGGTCTCTCTTACGGAAGAAGGGGAACGCATTTATCCTCTGGCAAGAGAAATTGCGGAAAAAGAGGAGGCCATCCGGATTCTGGCCGGAGAGGAAAAGATCCACCATGGCAGGATCCGGATCGGTGTTATAACCAGTGTGGCTGTAAAGTGGATGCCAAGGATTATTATTGAATTCAGGAAATTATATCCTTATGTAGAATTGTATATGAATGATGCCATTAATTATGAGATCATGAAGGACTGGTTTTCCAAGGATGTCATTGACTGTGCATTTACAGCCGAATCAAGCAGGAAGGACAATGAGATTCCTCTGGTCAACGATCCTTACTATGTAATCATGTCTCCCGACCATCCTTTGGGCGCTTATGAAACGATTACCCCCCAGCTGTTAAAAGGTGAGACCTTTGTTATCCCCAGTGAGGGAACCAGTTATGCGGTTGGCAAAATATTGCGCCAGGCAAAGGGAAAGCTGATTGAGCATAATGGATTTTTAAGCGATCAGGCGGCCATTGCCATGGTGTGCGGAGGCTGTGGAATCAGCATTCTGCCTAAGCTGGTACTTGATTCTTATGGTTTTAATGGCTATATAAGAAGAATTCTTGACCCTGAAGTGCATCGCGTCATTTATTTTTGTATCTCCTCAAGGAAAGTACTGCATCCAACCATACGCTGCTTTTCTGCTTTTGCAAGGGAGTGGGTTCAGCAGAACGCAGAAAATGTTATAGATGATATGGTGAAAGTGTGATAATATCCGGCTTTTGCCTATGTTTTTATTGACGCATTCGACAAGATATGTTAAAATAATATCAATCATATAAGCGAGTTTTTTCTAAAGAGAGGAGTTAGATGATGTTTGATCTAAAAGGTAGAGTTTGTGTTATTTCGGGTGCTTCTTCTGGTCTTGGCGCACAGATGGCAGAAGGGTTCGCTGCACAGGGAGCTGATGTGGTGATTACTGCCAGAAGGCTTGAGCGGCTTGAGCAGGTGGCAGAAAAGATTAAATCCTTTGGCGTAAAGGTTTTGGCGGTTCGTTGTGATGTAACGGATACAGCTTCTGTAGAAGCTGCGGCAGATGCGGTTATAAAGGAATTTGGTAAGGTGGATATTTTAGTAAACTGTGCAGGTTCCGCAAAGAATGCAGGCGTTGTGGACATGACGGATGAAGAATGGGATTTTACCATTGATACCGATCTGACCAGTGTATTCAAGGTCACCAGAGCGTTTTCCAAACATATGATTGAAAAGAAGTATGGAAGAATCATTAATATTGCCTCTATGTACGGTCTGGTTGGGAATACTGCAATCGATACGGTAGCATACCATGCGTCCAAGGGAGGAGTGGTCAATTTTACCCGTGCGGTAGCAGCAGAGCTTGCAAAATATAATATTACCTGCAATGCCATCTGTCCTGGATATTTTGCCACAGAACTGACCATTGATACTTTAAAAACAGAGCAGTTCACAAATTATATGAAAGCTACGGTACCTTTGGGACGCTATGGCAACGAAGGGGAATTGAATTCTGCTGCGGTTTTCCTGGGAAGTGACGAAGCATCTTACGTTACGGGAGTTATTTTGCCAGTGGATGGCGGATATACGGCTGTTTAAAAATAAAGACCCACAGAAGTTTCCTGGCTGTGGGTCTTTTTATCGTATAGGAGAGTTCGTCTTATAGGATAAAAAAACTCCGGGAGAATCCTGCAAGCGTGATTCTTTCTTACGGTATGAATATTTTGAATCATGCCAATGCATCATAAGGAAGTGTGTTATGTACAGTTGAATAGTAAATATAAAAAGTATCGATACAGATACTGAGAGAGGATAGATGGTTATGAGCAAAGATAAACCAGTAATCAATGAATTTAAAGAGTTTATTTTACGTGGAAATGTGGTGGATCTGGCAGTCGGTGTCATTATCGGTGCAGCCTTTCAGGCAATTGTCAGTTCCCTGGTTAAGGATATTATTTCTCCCCTTATTGGTGTGATTACCGGAGGCGTGGACTTTTCCAATAAATTCCTGCTTCTTTATACTCCCCAGGAAGGGGCTGATGTTTCAAACCTGACGGCTGCAAGCTCCATGGGTCCGGTATTTGCATATGGTGCATTTATTACATCAGTCATCAATTTTCTTATTATGGCAGTTGTGATCTTTATAATGGTAAAAGCTCTCAATACCCTTCGGGGAAAATCGCAGCAGGTGATTGCACAGCAGGCAAAGCCTCAGACTGCAGCCAATCCAGCTTCCCAGGAAAAGCAGTGCCCTCACTGCTACAAGCAGATCCATGTGAATGCGACCCGTTGTCCTTACTGTACAAGCCAGCTAAAAGGGCAGAACGAAGCCGGCTCGGATTCCGGTCAGAGCTAGTCTGGACGGTCATCGGAAAGCCGGTCCAGCAATGTGTTTACATCGACCACACCATACCCCCAGATGTTATTCGGATAGTTGAAATTCGGATTGCGTCTGGCTGATCTCATTAGCATCAGATTGATCTGTTCGCCGGTCGTGTAGGTAAAGTTGCCTTTGCCCTGAGTCCATTCAAAGACAGATGCACAGGCGCCTGTAATATAGGCTGCCGCCGCTCCGGTCCCTGTCAGCGTTCCATACCCGTTTCCAGGAACGGCACAGGTGATTTCATAGCCGGGGGCTGCCAGATCCGGTTTTACCAGACCGCTTCTTGTATAGCCTCTGCCGGACATATCAAGTATATTGCCGTTGGTTTGATTATAGGCAGTTGCTGTAAGGGGATGCCAGGTGTTGCCGGGTGCGGTTATGGTGGTGTCAGGATCAGGAAGGAGAAAGAAGGTTCCATCGGATATCAGATCTCCGGAAGGCAGCCAGGAATGAAGAGAGAATGGTTCGTCATTTGTACTTTGCACATGGAAATACCATATTCCCGGAAGCGGATCTACAAAACGTATCAGTATCAGCTGGTCTCCGGTACCCCGTTCAAAGGCCATGTTATTGATCCAGACAATGCTGCTGCTGGATTTAAAGTTGAATTGCTCGCAGACATCAAAGGTGGGAGTGATGAGCGGAATCTGTTCCCCGTTTGGGGCGGCTAATTCGACGAAAAGCCTTCCGGGTACATGAGGCCAGATTTCCATGGAAAACATCCGGTCCACCGGGCTGACGTTAAGCTGAAAATCCTTTGTATGAGGAGGCGCATAGTTTCTTCCATAATAATGACGGTTGCTGTTTCCTTCATTTCCTGCGGAGACAACCACGTCAATATTGGGAATCCGAATTATACTTTCCAGATAAGTGCCTAAGGCTCCCCGTCCGTCGTGGCTTCCCTGGCTGCTGCCGAGAGCGATACAGATGACAAGCGGGCGTTTGAATCTTTGCGCCACTGTAATGAGATATCGAACACCAAGAATGATGTCGGATTCCTGATAACACAGTCTATCATCAGGAACGCAAAAGATCATTTTGAGATTTTGTTTTGCTTCCTTCAATTTTACAACGATCAGGTTTGAATTGGGAACAACGCCAGAAAAGGATTGTTCTTCATTATAGGATCCGGCAATGATGCTGGCAATGGCGGTTCCATGCCCGTTATCATCAGTGGTAGGTACTACGGTCAGGGGATTTGTGTATTGGAGCGCATCATTAATGACAGGTCCTGTGTACTCGGTGCCAAATGAAAAACCTGTTGGAGGCTCCCCATCCTGTATGGTTTGATCCCAGATGGAAATGATCCGGGAGGTTTTGTCTCTGTTTAAAAAAGCGGGATGTTGGTAATCGATTCCCGTATCGATCACACCAACCATGATACCTTGCCCGAATAAACGGTAGTCTGTGGACTGCTGGACAGAGCATTCATTTCCGGGATTTGTGCTGACGACAGATGTGAGAGTAAAAAGTGAAGAGTAAAGATAGTATGGATATAAGCCCAGATCACAAAGCTGCATATCATTTTTTGAAACATGAAGCAGAGAATGGTCATTATTCAGCCATGTGATGTTATCTCCGCTGCTGAAATCCGGAATAAGGGAATTACTGATAATGAGGTCATAATAATTGTTGTCCAGTATTTTTTCCATAATTTTGCCCCTTTTTGCATCTGCGGATATAATATATGTTATAGTTTATGCGCCATTTCTGCGGATATGAGGATTGTTTTTTCGGGAAGAGCATGGATCTTGCATTCATAATAGAAGTCTGTTTGCATAAAATATATCATATGCGCCATAGTTGCAGATGGGGAGGCCTGATTGTGCAGAAAATAGTGGATGAAAACTATTATGATATAATTATCAGTAATGTTATGATTCCAAGTTATGACACAGGAGATAATATTACATTTATGAATTTGAGGCATTCCCTGGCTCATATTCCCAGTACTGACGGAGCCCCATGTGATTTGGGGACTTATCCATACAATGCGTTTCCCTCTGTCCTTACTCTCAGTTCCACCATCAGCCTGGAACAGTCCGGCATCGGAACGGTGCAAAGAAATCCCTATCTTGCATTGTTTGGAAGAGGAGTCATTGTTGCGGTGATAGATACGGGAATTGATTATCAGCATCAGGCATTTTTATATAATGACGGAACTACGCGAATCCTCTCTCTTTGGGATCAGACCATACAGACTGGGCCGCCGCCGGAAGGATATACATATGGCACGGAGTATACAAGAGAACATATCAATGTAGCGCTGAGATCAGAAAATCCTTTATCCATTGTCCCTTCCGTAGATACCAATGGGCATGGAACCGCAATTGCAAGCGTTATGGCGGGAAAGCCCAATCTGGAACAGTCTTTCAGCGGTGTTGTTCCGGAAGCAGATCTTCTTATTGTCAAGTTGAAACCGGCGAAAGCAAATTTAAAAAGAATTTTTTTTGTACCGGAAGAAGCGGAATGCTACCAGGAATCGGACTTGATCATCGGCCTTAATTATGTAACATCAGTGGGACTAAGGCTGAACCGTCCGGTTGTTGTGTGCGTTGCAATGGGAACAAACCAGTCAAGCCATGACGGAAGAGGGGCAACCAGCTATTATACCAATTTTCTGGCGCAGCAGCCTCTGACCGGAATCACCATAACCACCGGTAATGAAGCAAATAAGCGGAGACATTACTTTAACAATACCATTGCAGAGCCATTTTCCAATCAGTTTGAATTGCGTGTAGGAGAAAGTGACAGGCTGTTTGCCATCGAGCTGTGGCCCTTTGCACCAGCCAGACTGGCGATTGAAATTATAGCACCCAATCAGGAATCTACCGGAGAAGTCCTCCCTTCACTAGGTGAGTGCAGGGAATTTTCCCTTGCCTCCAATGAAAGCGGTGTATGGATCAACAATTATATATTTGAAGAAGAAACCGGAGACCAGCTGATATTGATGCGTTTCCAAAACCCCATTCCGGGAATTTGGAATATCCGGGTCGTGAATTTAGATAATGAGGCGTTTTCTTTTCACGCGTGGCTGCCGTCCGGGGATTTGATTTCGGATGAAACCTTTTTCGTTAATTCTAATCCGGACACCACCATAACCTCTCCGGGGAATGCCACCAACCCTTTGACCGTAACAGCATACAACCAGTTTAATGACAGCATTTTGCCGGAGTCTGGCAGAGGCTATACAAGAACCGGCTTGATCAAGCCGGATATATCAGCGCCGGGTTTCCAGCTTGCTTGCGCCGTTCCTGGAAACCGGTACGGAACGATCACCGGAAGCGGATGCGCTGCCGCACAGGCAGCAGGAATCGTTGCCATGGTTTTTGAATGGGCAGTGCCAAGAGGAAATTACACCAATATAACAGGTAATGATGTAAACCGCCTGATTATCAGAGGTGCCCAGCGCAGCACTGCTTTTACCTATCCCAATAACATCTGGGGGTATGGTAAGATTGAAGTAAACATGCTGTTTGAGCGGCTGACCAATATATAAACCAGTTAAATAAGGACATTCCGTAATGTTTAGAAGAAAAAATTATATTTGTTTGAATATAATTTCAAAAATGGTCCATAATAAAAATATACCAAAGATAAGTGAATACTTATCCTCCCCTTTTTAATACCCCATGTGCGGCAAAGGCGTCGCATGTGGGGTATTTTTTTGTGTGCAGGCTTTTTACCGGTCTGTCTGGCTTATAATGTTACAGCCAACATTTTCAATACAGGACTTTATGGAATTTTCGTCTGTTGAATCACGATATCCAATTTCAATTGATTCTCTTGCCACATCAACGTTTACCATGGAAATTCCATCTAATTTTTCTAGTGCATTTTTAAGCTGTGTCTTCATTTCAGAATTTTGGATTCCGGAAATATTGTAGTGTACTCGGTTCATGAGATGTCTCCTTTGTGTTTTTCTTTTTCTTTTGAGTTATCGGACTTTAATCCAAACACGGCTCTGGCACTTTCTGCCTGTGGATTGTGATTGACATGTTTGGAATGAAACGTTCCGTCTTCCTTTTTGTGATTGGCGGTACTCTTTTTTTGATTTCTGCTCATAGTTTGCCTCCTTTTCTCTATATAGCTGTTATTTTAGTATCCCATTTATATAAAAGTTTCATTCTGCTATACGTTTACAATTAAAACCAGACAAGCAGTTCGGTAAGGTGTATATATAACTAAAAAAACGAAGAATATTAATGATGGACAAAAGAATCTTAATTATATGGCCGATAAAAAGGTATATTTACTTGTTTTGAATTGAAACAATTCAAAACAATACAAAATAAGAAAATTATATTGACTTAAATAGGCGGTTTATGTATAATTCTAATAATTTGATGGGCGAAATGCCTGTAAATTAAGATGAAACAATAAAAAACAATTGTTAAGAGGAGAGGAACGATGAGAAAAAAAGTTTTAGCTTTAAGTTCGGCGGTTTGTCTGGCCATGGGCGTTCTGACAGGCTGTGGCTTTACCGGTTCCACGGAAAGTACTGCCGCAAGTGAAACGGCTGCAGGAAAAGAAAGTGAAGCGGCTGCAGGCAGTCAGGTACTCAGCGTATATGCCAATGCCGAGATCAAGACACTGGTACAGTGGGCTGCTTCTGACAGCCAGTCGGCAATGGTGAATAATAATGCATTTGAAGGTCTTCTTCGTCTCGATGAGAAGAATGAAGCACAGCCGGCGCTTGCAGAGAGCTTTGATGTTTCAGAGGATAAGCTTACATATACCTTTCATTTAAGAGACGGCCTGCAGTGGAGCGACGGAACTCCTCTGACAGCCAATGATTTTGTATTTGCCTGGTTAAAGCAGATGAGTGCAGAGGCAACCAACGGCTACAGCTTTATTATGACAGATTATATTGTCAATGGGATTGAGTATAATGAAGGAACCGTAAAAGCGGAGGAGGTTGGAGTAAAGGCTCTTGATGACAAGACTCTGGAAGTGACCTTAAAGGCACCAACACCTTATTTTCCAAGATTAACCGTTCTTTGCCAGTTTTTCCCTCTTAACGAAGCCTATGTAACGGAACAAGGCGATCAGTATGGTCTGACGGCTGATCATATGATCTACTGCGGTCCCTACGTAATTACCAGCTACGATCCGGCTGTGGGAGCTGACTTAAAGAAGAATGAGAAATACTGGGATGCAGAAAATGTTAAGGTTGAAGATGCCAGAGTCCGTGTTATGAAAGACGGTTCGGCAGCCTTAAATGCGTATCTTGCTAATGAATTAAGCCAGGTGAAACTGGATTCTTCCAATGTAGCAGCTTATGAAAATGATCCGGAATTCCATTCAGAAAGTGAATTTAGAACCGAGTATCTTCAGTTCTCTTTGTCAAATCCGGTAATGGCCAATAAAAATATCCGCCGGGCCGTTTCTATGGCAATTGACAGAGAAACTCTTGCAAAAGCAATTCTGGCGGACGGATCCTCTAAAAGTGCCGGGCTTATTGCAGAAGGCATGTATGGAAATGATGAGAAGACCTTCCGTGAATTAAACGGGACTGTTAGCCCCTTTGATGCAGCACAGGCAAAGAAATACTGGGAAGAGGGCGTAAAGGAGCTGGGTCAGACTCCTACGCTTACGTTACTGGTAAGAGATGATTCTGTAACAAAAGCGGTTGCCACTTACATACAAAGTGAGCTGAACAAGAACTTAGGCATTGACATTGTCATTGATACAAAAACCGTTCAGGCAAGAAATGAATTAATGGATAATGATAATTACATGTTCGCATCCACCGCATGGGGCGCTGATTACGATGATCCTATGACCTATCTGGATTTATGGACCAATGGAACTCCTTACCGCGGTTCCTACACCAATGAGGAATACAACAAACTGATCAGCGGTGCGAAAACAGAAACCGATGATGCAAAGCGTCTGGATATGCTGCTGCAGGCAGAGAAAATCCTGGTACAGGACGATGTGGTGGTAGCTCCCTTGTTCCACAGAGGATCTGCAACTCTTACAAAATCCAACGTAAAAGGACTGGTCAACCACCCATTCGGACCAGAAGTGGAATTCAAATACGCTTATTTTGAATAGGCAACACAGCCATCCTTCCTATCTGTATAAGAGGAAGGATGGTTCTTTTGTAAAAACTTACCACAATATCAATGCAAAGGAGAACGCAGCATGATAAAATATATTTCAAAGCGGCTTATTTATCTGGTGTTTACACTTTGGGTCATTGTTACCGCCACTTTTTTTCTGATGAAGAAGCTGCCCGGATCTCCCTTTGACGCAGAGCGGTTTAATTTAATGTCGGCAGCACAGCAGCAGACAATATTAGAACAGTATGGATTAGATGAATCTCTGCCCCGTCAGTATGTAAAATATATGGGAAATATTCTTCACGGTGATTTTGGAACATCTTTTACCTATTCGGGGCAAAAGGTGTCTTCTGTTATTGGCGGGAGAATCGGTCCGTCTGCCCTTATCGGACTACAGGCGGTTCTCATTGGTTTAGGAGTGGGACTGACGCTGGGAATTATCGCTGCCTGGAGGCATAACAGCGGCATTGATTACTTTACCATGATTCTGGCCGTGTTAGGGGTGTCAGTCCCTAACTTTGTTGCTGCGGCTCTTTTGCAGTATTACGTGGCTTTGAAATGGGGCATTCTGCCCGTTGGCTTCTGGACGGAATGGAAATGTTCTGTACTTCCATCCATTGCGCTTTCTTTTTCTGCCACAGCAATGGTTGCCAGATTCATCCGTACGGAAATGCTTGAGGTACTGGAACAGGATTATATCGTTACGGCAAGGGCAAAGGGACTCAGTCCGATGAAAGTACTGATGCGCCATGCGGTAAGGAACTCCATCATTCCGGTAGTGACCATTCTTGGACCTATCGTAGTCAATCTTCTTACCGGTTCCCTTGCGGTGGAAAACATCTATACCATACCGGGAATCGGCAGCTTATTTGTAGACAGTATTAAGGCAAATGACTATTCCACAATTATGGGAATCACTGTTTTCTACAGTGCTTTTTATATATTTGTAGTTCTGATCGTGGATATTGCGTATTCCCTGATTGACCCCAGGATACGTCTGGCATCAGGTAAGGAGGGGTGATCATGGATGAATTATTTGTAAAAGTAAAAGTAGATGAATCAGAAAAGGAACATATTGCAAGGCCCAACCTTACGGCGTTTCAGGATGGGTGGCTGCGTTTAAAGAAGAATAAAGCGGCAGTCGTATCTTTATTTACGCTGATCGCCATTGGGATTTTAGCAATTCTTGCACCGGAATTTTCAAGATATTCTTATAAAGAAACCAATTATGATATGATTTATCAGACTCCGTCTCTGGTTCATTTATTTGGAACGGACCAGTTTGGACGGGATCTATGGGTGCGGACCTTTATGGGAACACGGATTTCCCTTCTCATTGCTTTGGTGGCGGCACTGCTTGATTTGACGGTAGGAGTGGCTTACGGTGCGGTTTCTGCTCTGTCCGGAGGCAGAGTGGATGCAGTGATGCAGCGTATCATTGAGGTATTGGTGGGCATCCCTCATTTAATTATTGTAATTCTTTTGATGATGATCATGCCGGCAGGCATTTGGACCATTGTGGCAGCACTTTCCATTACCGGCTGGGTGAATATGGCCCGTCTGGTACGTGCGGAAATATTAAAGCTGAAAAATCAGGAATTTGTCCTGGCGGCCCGAGTCTTAGGTACCAGAACGACTGGGATCATATGGAAACACTTGATTCCCAATACCGTAGGAGTCATTGTTATCAATGCCATGTTCACAATTCCTTCTGCCATATTTACAGAGGCATTTTTGAGCTTTATCGGGATCGGTATGCAGGAGCCAAAGGCTTCTTTAGGAGTTCTTATTAATAATGGATACCAGGTATTGAGAAATTTCCCCCACGTATTGATTTTTCCTGCGGTCGTAATTGTTCTTATTATGGTTTGTTTCAGTATTTTGGGGGACGGACTGCGGGATGCATTAGACCCAAGGATGAGAAAGTAGGTGAAATGGCATGAGCAGATTACTGGAAGTGAATCAGTTACATGTGAATATAAAGACCCAGCATGGGATTGTACAGGCGGTAAGGGGGGTAAGTTTTTATCTGGAAGAACAGGAGACTCTTGCAATCGTAGGAGAATCCGGTTCCGGAAAATCCATTTCCGTTAAAAGCATTATGGGGCTCCTTCCGAAAAATGGAAGAATAACAGAAGGTTCGATTATGTTTAAAGGCAATGATCTGGCAAAATTCACGGAACATCAGATGCAGAAGGTAAGAGGGTCTGATATATCCATGATCTTTCAGGATCCTATGACTTCCTTAAATCCCACCATGACGGTTGGAAAGCAGATCATGGAAGTGTTAAATGAGCACAGAAACGATATGAGCAGGGAAAAGAAAAAGGAGCGGGCCATTGAGCTTCTCTCCCTGGTAGGGATTTCCAGCCCGGAAGCAAGATTCTCTCAGTACCCCCCACCAGCTTTCCGGCGGAATGCGCCAGAGAGTTGTGATTGCAATCGCATTGGCCTGTGATCCTCAGATATTAATTGCAGATGAGCCGACGACCGCTTTGGATGTGACGATTCAGGCTCAGATTCTGGATCTTTTAAGGGATTTGCAGAAAAGGATCAAAACCTCCATCATTATGATCACTCATAATCTGGGGGTGGTGGCCAATATTGCAGACCGGGTTGCCGTCATGTACGGTGGGCAGCTGGTAGAAACTGCCGGAGTCAGGGAATTGTTTTACGAAACAAAGCATCCTTATACCAAAGGGCTTCTGGCTTCCATACCAAAGGCCATGGATAAAGGCAAGGAGCTGACGGCAATTCCCGGAACACCGCCTGATTTGATGGAACCGCCGAAAGGCTGTCCGTTTGCAGCCAGATGCAGGGAAACAATGGTAGTCTGCCAGGAATATATGCCGGAAGATACGGACTTGAAAAACGGCCATCATGCCCGCTGCTGGCTTCTTGATGAACGGGCCGGGGCTCTCAGAGAATAAGGGGGATCAGAATGTCAACAGAAAAGAAACCATTATTAGAAGTGAAGCATTTAAAGAAATACTTTCAGGTAGGGAAAAAGCAGACCTTGAAAGCGGTGGATGATGTGACACTTGAGGTATTAAAAGGAGAGACATTTGGTCTTGTTGGAGAAAGCGGCTGCGGAAAATCAACCTTTGGCAGAACGGTCATCCAATTGTATGAGCCTACTTCCGGAGAGGTTATTTACGATGGTCAGGCCATTGACGCTTCCTTGTCTGCGAACGGACATCGTGAATTTTCAAGAAAAATGCAGATGATCTTTCAGGATCCCTATGCTTCTCTCAATCCCAGAATGAAGGTCATGGATATTGTGGCGGAAGGAATGGATGCCCATCAAATCGCTTCTGGAAAAGAACGGGAGAAAAAGGTTCTGGAGCTTTTAAAGACGGTAGGTCTTTCCGAAGAACATGCCAACCGGTTCCCTCATGAGTTTTCCGGCGGACAGCGCCAGAGAGTGGGAATTGCCAGAGCGCTGGCAGTGGACCCGGAGTTTATTATCTGTGATGAACCTATTTCCGCACTTGATGTGTCCATTCAGGCACAGGTCATTAATCTGTTAAAGGAGCTGCAGAAAAAGAGAGGCCTGACTTATTTATTCATTGCCCATGATTTATCCATGGTAAAGCATATCAGCGACAGAATCGGTGTCATGTATCTGGGAGGACTTGTGGAACTGGCAGAAAGTGAAGAACTGTTTGAAGATCCGATTCATCCTTATACCAGAGCATTGCTTTCGGCGATTCCCATACCGGATCCGGATGCAGAAAAAGGGCGGAACCGGATCATGCTGGAAGGAAGTCTGCCAAATCCCATTGATTTAAAGGAGGGCTGCAGGTTTGCCTCCCGGTGTCCTCATGCGGATGAGGTATGCCGGAAGTTATCACCGGAATTTAAAGAAGTGAAGCCGGGGCATTATGCGGCCTGCCATAAGGCGGTCTAGACCGGATTCATAGCGAGTGAAAAATATATATTTAGGAGAAAACGATGAAAGACTATATCCTGGAGGTCTGTGTGGATTCTGTGGAGTCTGCGAAAGCAGCAGTACGGGGAGGTGCTGACCGGCTGGAACTGTGCGCCAATCTGGTGATTGGAGGAACCACTCCCGGAGTCAGCCAGTTTAAGCAGATACGCAAAGCCTGCAACGTTCCGATCAACGTGCTGATTCGCCCCCGGTATGGTGATTTTTTGTATACAGATCATGAGTTTCAGATGATTTTAGAAGATACAAGAATGTTTCATAAGCTTGGGGCTGATGGATTTGTCGTCGGTTTTCTTGATCCTGACGGAAATCTTGACAAAGAGCGTTTACATAAGCTTCGCATAGAAGCGGGAAAGGGCAGTATGACCCTTCACCGGGCATTTGATGTGTGCCGGGATCCTTTTAAAAGCCTGAAGGAAGCAATGGAGATCGGAGTTGATACCATACTCACCTCCGGGCAGCAGGATACCTGTCTGAAAGGAAAGAAACTTTTGGGAGAACTGGTCAGACTGGCGGAAGACAAGATCGATATTATGGCTGGAAGCGGTGTGGATGCCCATGTCATTTCCAGCCTGATGGAGGAATCCAATGTCCGGTGTTTCCATATGTCGGGGAAAGTGATTGTGGACAGCGGAATGCGTTATCGAAAAGATGATGTGAACATGGGGATTCCGGGAATCGGCGAATATGACATTTTTCGTACAGATGAAGATAAGATTAGTCAGGCGAAAAGGTGTATGGAGGAAAAGGCATGTTTACAGAAGAACGTTTAGACCGGATCTTAAAACTTTTGCAGGATCAGGGCATGGTAAAGGTAAAAGAGTTAAGCACTTTATTTCAGGTTACGGAAGACTGTATACGTAAGGATTTAAAGAATCTTGAAAATGCAGGAAAACTGAAAAGAACCTACGGAGGGGCCCTTTTATCTCAGGATTATCCTTTGAAGCGGGATGTCATAGACCGCAGAGATACAAATATTGAGAAAAAGAAGAAGATTGCCCAGAAGGCATTTGAATTGATCGGAAACAATGAAACTGTTTTTCTGGATATCTCCACCACCAATATCATGGTGGCGGAACAGCTTGCCAATTCTCATAAACGTATTACGGTAGTGACCAATATGATTGATATCATGCAGGCCCTTGCGGTAAATCCGTCAATCACTGCCATTGGTACAGGTGGTATCATGTACCGGACGGTCAATGGATTTATGGGAGCAGCAGCTATTGAGATCATCAGGCAGTACAGCTTTGACCGGGCATTCATAGGCACCTGCGGGCTGGATCTTACGGATAATTCCATTACGACTCTGGGCGTGGAAGACGGTCTTACAAAAAGAGCTGCAATTGCCAGCAGCAGGCACAAATATCTGGTCATGGAGAAAGACAAGTTTTACTTTAATGATTCCTATAAATTTGCTCACTTTGACGATATTGATGGAATCATTACGGATTCGATGCCGGATGAAGCAACGGCAAGGCGGTTTGATTCAGCCGGAGTGAGGATATTGGTATAGCATTACAAAGAAAAAGGAGAACCTTCCAATGTTTTCAGAACATCTGCAAAAATATGCCCAGGAGAAATATATGGGACGGCTTCCGTTTTTTGGAACCTTAAAAGAAGAAATAGAAGAAGCAATGGAACAATGTACACCGGATGAGCAGGTGCTTATGAAATTTCTCTACGGCACCATGCCGCTGCGGGATGCAGGGGAATATGGATTTTCCGTATTCCTTGGCTTTGTCAGGCATTCCCTGATGGTTTATCAGCAAATGGAGTGGTGCCGGAATATCCAGGAAGACGTATTTCTGCATCATATTCTCTATTACCGTGTCAATTCCGAGAATATCGAAGACTGCCGCCGGTTCTTTTATGATCAGTTAAAGGACCGGATCTCAGGGCTTTCTGTCAAAGAGGCTGTTCTGGAAATCAATTACTGGTGTGCAGAAAACGGAACGTATGAATCTTCGGATAACCGTACCATTTCCCCCATGACCTTATACCGGTCAGGAAAAGGACGCTGCGGGGAGGAATCCACCTTTGCGGTGACTGCATTCCGAAGCGTGGGAATTCCGGCCAGACAGGTATATACACCAAGATGGGCACATTGTGACGATAATCATGCATGGGTGGAAGTTTATGCAGAAGGGAAGTGGCAGTTTCTCGGGGCCTGTGAGCCGGAAGAGGTCCTTAATAGAGGCTGGTTTACAAATGCTTCCTCCAGAGCTTTGCTTATACATACCAGAACGTTTTCCGATTATTCCGTCAATGATGATTTGGAATGCGTGGGCAGGGAAGATATAACCGTTTATTACAACGGGACAAAAACCTATGCAAAGACAAAAACATATGAGATTCTGGTTGTGGATGAGAAAAAAAATCCCTTGCAGGATGTTACTGTATTTATAGAGATTTTAAATATGGCAGAATACTGCCCGGTTGCCACACTTACCACCAATGAAGCCGGAAGAGCCTTCATTACCATTGGGCTTGGGGATGTGCACATCCGTGCCGTGAAAGACGGGACATGGCTGGAAGCCTGGACCAGCGTTAAGGATACGGACCGGCTGGTTCTTGTATTTGACAAAAAAGCAGCTATCTGTCAAAAAGATATCTGGCTGGATGCGGATGTAGAAGCGCCCGGGGATTATCCCATGCATCCGGTGACGCTTACAAAAGAGCAAAAAGAGAAAAACAAAAAACGGCTCCAAAAATCCGCAGAAATGCGGGAAGGCCGTATTAACGCCTGCTATAAGGAAGAAAAGGCTCTTTTATATCCGGAAGCGGTCGGGATGCTTAAACAGTCCGCAGGCAATTTTGATGAGATTTTTCAGTTTCTGCATAAAGATAACAATCCGGACCGGCTGGCAATGTTAAAAAGTCTGACCATAAAGGATTATAAAGATGCCAAAGCGGATATTTTGGAAAGCCATCTGGCAGCAGGCACATATCGGGATAAGTGGGCGGAAAAAGGAAGTCTGGACATTTATGAGGCATATATCCTGTGTCCCAGGATTTTGTTGGAGGAGTTGACAGATTACCGGGAATTTATTCAGAACTACTTTTCGGAAGAAGAGAAAAACAGCTTTCAAAATAACCCTGCCAGCGTATGGGAATATATAAAAAGTCATATTAAATTCTTATCAAAGCTGGATTACAGTACGATTTGTTCCACTCCTGCAGGCAGCCTCAGACTTTCCTTTGCAAATCCCATCAGCCAGAAGATCCTGTTTGCGGCCATCTGCCGGACCTTTGGCATTCCGGCAAGGCTTAATCCGGTTAATCTGGAAGCAGAATTCTATGAGAATGGTTCCTTTGTTCCTGTTTCAGGAAAGAAGGAAACAAAGGCTGTCAGCTCCATGCTTTCTGCATCCATAATACTGTATACAGACCCAAAGCAGTCATGGACCTATTATCAGACCTGGACCATTGGAAAGTTAAAAAAAGACCGGTTTGAGACCCTGGATTATACGGGACTTAAATTTACAGACGGCATATTGAAGCTGGATCTGGAACCGGGGACCTACCGGCTTCTCACTTCCGCCCGGATGCCAGGCGGTGGCCAGCGTTCCAGTGCTTATGTGCTTGATTTAAAGGATAAGGAAGAAAAAGAGATAACCATGCGGCTTCGGGAAGGAAATCTGGAGGATATGCTGGTTGCCAACGTTCTTGAAGATTTTGAAATGCAGCTGTCTTCCGGTGAAAATGATATAAAAACCACGGCATCATCCGTTACAGGAAACAGAGCCAATATCCTTGCATTTTTATCCGAAGGAGAGGAACCTACGGAACATGTGCTTAATGAGATGCTGGAGCAGAAGGATGTATTGAACAGGCTGGATGCGCAGATATTATTCTTTGTACGGGACCAGGTTTCCCTAAAAAATCCCACGCTTCAAAAGGTGCTTGCTGAGATACCGGTCATCCGTACTGCATTTATAAATTTTGAGGATGCCGTAGAGCCCCTTGCCCGCAGAATGTATGTGGACCCGGAGAAGCTGCCCCTTTTGATCGTGACAAAGCCCGGATTAAAGGCCATCTACGGATGCAGCGGTTATAATGTGGGAAGTGTGGATTTGATGGTCAAGCTTTTGAGACTCTCTTAAGCAAAGAAACCGGTGAAACTTCAGCCTGACGGCAGTTCTAAAACATATGACCGGACAGCTTGCAAAATCCATAAAGATGTTATATACTGTTTGATGGAGTATTACCAGAAATTAAGAGATAAAAGGATGGTTTAAGCATGACTATTTTAGAAAATTGGAGAAATCTGGCATATGGTGAGGGATTGGATGATAAAGGCAAAGAAGAATTATGGGCAGAGTATTTCAAGGTAGAAAAAGGAATCTATGAACATATTCTTTCAAAACCGGAAGAAGTCATTGAAGGAACCGTCGAAGAACTGGCAAAGAAATACGGCACCGATGTTCAGACGATGACCGGATTTTTAGATGGAATCAATGAAAGCTTAAAAGGATATGAAAATCCAATCGAGACCATGGATGAGAAAACGGTGGTCAAGATTGAGGTCGATACAGAAAAGCTGTATTATAATATGGTAGAGGCAAAGGCAGAATGGTTGTATAATCTTCCTCAGTGGGATAACATACTGACAGAGGATAAGAGAAAAGAACTGTATAAAAAGCAGAAAGCTTCCGGTACGGTTGTTAAGGGAGCGAAGATCGGAAGAAACGATCCATGTCCCTGCGGAAGCGGCAAGAAATATAAAAAGTGCTGTGGAAGCGGCCTGTAGAAAGACCGGGCGTTTCTTTTAAAGAAAAAAGAGACAGGAAGGCAGGTACCTCATAAGGGGCTACCTGCTTTGTTTTTAAAGTATGGACGCAGGAAAGGGAATGTGCAAATGGAGGCTTATGAGGGATTTGCAGAAGTCTACGATCTGTTTATGGACAACATTCCGTATGAAGACTGGTGCGGCTATGTTTCCGGTCTTTTAAGGGAATATGATATAAGCGATGGACTGGTTCTGGATCTTGGCTGCGGGACAGGAAGTCTGACGGAATTACTGGCAGATCGTGGGTATGATATGATAGGAGTGGATAACTCTGAAGACATGCTTCAGATTGCCATGGAAAAGAAGGCAGAGTCAGGAAAGGATATCCTCTACCTCATGCAGGATATGAGAGAATTCGAGCTTTACGGTACAGTCCGTGCAGTGATAAGCATCTGTGACTGTATGAATTATATTCTGGAATACGAGGAACTGACAAACGTGTTCCGTCTGGTCAATAATTATCTGGACCCCGGCGGAATCTTTATCTTTGATTTGAACACGGCCTATAAATATGAAAAAGTTATGGGCGATTCTACCATTGCGGAAGACCGGGAGGAATGCAGCTTTATCTGGGACAATTATTACGATAAAGAAACCGGGATCAATGAATATGGACTATCGCTGTTCATAAAGCAGGAAGAAGATTTATACCGCAAGTATACGGAATACCATTATCAGAAATCCTATACTTTGTCACAGGTTAAAGAGGCCATCGCAGAATCTGGAATGGAATTTGTGGCGGCGTATGATGCATTTACGAAAGAACCGGTAAAAGAGACCAGTGAGCGGATTTATATCATCGCAAGAGAACATGGAAAGGAGTTATAAAATGACGGATTATATTGTAAGAGCGACAGCAGGAGATCATCAGATCCGTGCCTTTGCTGCAACAACCAGAGAGCTGGTGGAGCATGCAAGACAGGCTCATAATACAAGTCCCATTGCAACTGCGGCTTTAGGAAGACTTTTGACAGCAGGCAGCATGATGGGAATCATGATGAAGGGAGAGGATGATCTGCTGACCATTAAGATTCAGGGTAGCGGTCCCATAGAAGGTCTTACCGTAACAGCCGATTCCAAAGGGAATGTAAAAGGCTATGCCTATAATCCCGGAGTCATGCTCCCGCCGAATCAGGATGGAAAGCTGGATGTCGGCGGTGCAGTAGGAGAAGGTGTATTGAGTGTGATCAAAGACATTGGCTTAAAAGAGCCGTATGTTGGTCAGACAATCCTGGTAGGCGGAGAAATTGCAGAAGATCTTACCTATTATTATGCCACATCAGAGCAGACTCCATCCTCCGTTGCACTGGGAGTCCTTATGAACAAGGAAAATACGGTGAAGCAGTCCGGTGGTTTTATCATACAGCTTCTTCCCGGAGCATCGGATGAGATTATAGACAAGCTTGAGAAAAAGCTGGGAGAAATCACCTCTATCACTTCGCTTTTGGATGAAGGAAAAACACCGGAGATGATTCTGGAGCATATTCTTGGAGATTTTGGAGTAGAGATGATGGAGCGGGTTCCTGTGCGATTCCACTGCAATTGTGATAAGAACAGAGTGGAAAAAGCATTGATCAGCATCGGAAGAAAAGAACTCCAGGAGATGATCGATGATGGAAAAAGTATAGAAGTGAATTGCCATTTCTGCAACAAAAATTACGAATTTACAGTGGAAGACCTGACGGATCTTTACGAAAAGGCCAATGGTTAAATGTCCCGCTTTCGGGATTATCCGCCTTTTCAAACCATCAAAAAGAGCCATCCAATCCGGGTGGCTCTAGTCGTAATCATGTGAAACAATATAACTTCTTCCTGTATATTGAAAAAAGGTACACTGATGAGCAATGATTATAATTTAGTAACGTTTGTTGCCTGTGGCCCCTTCGCTCCGTCAACTACATCGAACTCAACAGCTGCGCCTTCGTCTAAAGACTTAAAACCATCCATGCTAAGACCTGAGTAGTGAACAAATACATCGTTACCCTGTTCGTCGGAAATAAATCCGTAACCCTTTTGGTTGTTAAACCACTTAACTGTACCTTTCATTATGATACCTCCAAAACGAATAAAAAATTGTACTGCTACAGGATATCTGTAACTTCCCTAAGAATAGCATAAAACGGGGAAAGTGTCAAACATTTTCCGCCTTAAAAAACAAGAAATCACAAAAATAAATGAATGGTAAAAATGGGTGGTAAATACGGAGAAAATTGTGGTAGAATGGGAAAAGAATGCGACATAGGATAAGAAGGGATGAACAATGAAATTCAGAAATATTTGGGGACATTTCAGCACCGTAAACCGGCATAAGTTCCAGGTCATGAAGAACTGTTTTCGAGTGGGTCTTTATAAGCAGGGGCTTCTTCATGATTTATCAAAATTCAGCCCTCAGGAGTTTCTTGCAGGAGTTAGGTATTACCAGGGAAACCGAAGCCCTAACGCTGCGGAAAGAGAGGAAAAAGGATATTCCGGAGCATGGCTCCATCATAAGGGACGCAACAAGCATCATGATGAGTACTGGATTGATTTTTCCAAAGATTATTCCAAAGGCCTGGTAGGACTTAAGATGCCTTTAAAGTATGTGATTGAGATGGTCATCGACCGGATGGCTGCATGCAGAACCTATAAAGGCAAAAATTATACCGATGCGTCGCCCTGGGAATATTATATGCTGACAAAGCCTTATTCAGTAATTGCTCCGGAGACAAGAAAGCTGCTTGAGGAGCTTTTGCTTATGCTGAAAGAAGAAGGGGAAGAAAAAATGTTTGCATATATGAGAGAATTGCTGAAAAAAGGAGATTACTAAAAAGGAAGTACAAGCGATGATTCATTGAGCAGGAGCAGATCATGGAATTTATTATAAGCAGAACGAAACGTTCCTTTGAATTTAACATGGCCAACAGCCATTGGCATCCGTGGTATGAGCTGTTTTATCTGGAATCAGGGCATTGCAGATTATTGATTAATCATACCTTATATTATATCTCCCCGGGAGACTTATGCCTGATCTCTCCGGGAGAAATCCACCGTACGACCTACTATTCCAGTCCGGTAAATGAACGGGTCACTTTAAGTTTTGGAAAAGAGTATCTGGCCCCGATGGAAGAACAGTGCGGCACTCAGATGACCATGCACCTGTTCCGCAACCCCAGAATATCCATACCGGAAGGAAGACAGGCTTATGCGGAGGAACTGATAAAGAGAATGGAATATGAAGCGGCAGGGCAGGATGGATATTCCGGAGTGATGATGCAGAATTACCTTTATGAACTGCTGATTTTTCTATCCAGGTGTCAGGAAGCCAAGCCGGAACCGGTAAAGCTTCCGGTTGCGGAAAAAGCCATTGAGGAGGCGGCCGAATATATATACCATCATTATGCCTCACAGATCACTCTGGAGGAAGTGGCGGAGCGGATTCATATGAGCCCTGCTTATTTTTCCAGAAAGTTTAAAGCAGTCACCGGCTTTGGTTATAAGGAATACTTAACCAATATCCGTATCAGAAAAGCGGCAGACTTACTGTTGACCACCTCCAGGCCGATTACTGAAATCGCGGTGGAATGCGGATTCGGAGATGGAAATTACTTTGGGGATGCATTTAAAAAGATCAAAGGAGTTGCGCCCAGAGTCTTTAGAAAAATGAAGGGAATCGTATAACCGGCCCTGTTACAGGCTCTTGAGCAAATGACGGATGTATGTACTGGCATTCCCGGGATCTTCAAGCAGGCAGGGATCATAAGAAACATAAGTGATCTTGTCTTTGTATTCCATCTGAAGATAAGGAGACCATAATTGGGAAAACTGCGGAAGGTAAAGCCCGGACTGGCGGGTATAGCAGGTTTTTGCGGTGGCCTTGATCCTGGCTTCCTTATCCACGTATTCAGCCACACTTTTATGAATGGCTTTGTCTTCGTAAATCAGATAATAGTAATTTTTATAATCCGGATAGAAATATTTTAATTCCCCCTCATAAAGGTCAATGGTGATGGTCAGCTTTTCCTCTTCTGCCTCCAGAAGGACAAGGGAATTGGATTTTGAAAATCCTATGGGGACAGAAAATCCGTTTTTGCAGGTTAACCGCAAGGACCGGTGCTCCCGACCGAAGATATCCGGCTGGCTTATAAGCTCCTGACGCTCCAGTTTGAATTCCTCTTCCAGAAAATCCGGATAATTCAATATGGGGAGGATCAAAGGCATTCCCTTTAAATCATCTTCATTATGAAGGATTAGTAAGTCGAATAAAAAATTCTCATGGGTCATTAAATAATCTTTGTACACTTCAATGAGCTGCCCTCCGGAATAAAGGTCTTTTCGCTCCACCTTTAAAAATGCTTCAATGGCTTTCTGCTTCAAACTGGAAAGACCAAGGACTTCCCGGTAAGGGCGTATCTTTTTGTATATATCAAAGCTGTCCACCTCAGAAAAGTCATAAGAAAGCCCGTGAGCGCGGCAGCGCTTTAACAGGTAGGGAAGGTCAAACCCATCCCCGTTAAAATGTATGACTTTTCGGAATTCCTTTAAAAATTCAAAAAAGGTTAAAAGCAGCTCCTGTTCCGCGTCCAGCGTATCGGCAAACCACTGTACCAGATTCCAGGAGCCGTTGCGGTAGTATACGCAGCCGATTAAATACAAGGTGGAATACTCCCCTGAAAAACCGGTGGTCTCTATATCAAAAAACAGAAGATCATCCCGTCTGCCTATGCGGTCAAGGGGATAGGTCTCTTCAAATTCAATGGTTTTATGTAAGGTGATCATGAATGATTCCGTCCTTTCTTTCACAAATATTATAGCGGAAGCAGGTCCTTTCGTCAACGAAAACAGAATATTTGTTCGACTATCTGCTTGCATAACAACAGGCAGTATGCTATGATAAAAGCATTGAATATGAATACCAGAGAGAGCCAAAAGGAGACGGACGGATTTGATTTCTTTTGTTAAAGGGCCGGTGGCCGAAATCTTCGAGGACACGGTTGTAATCGAGTGTGGAAATATAGGCTACGAAATACACGTACCTGTGTCAGTGCTTCAGAAGCTGCCGGGAGTCGGCAGGGAAGCAAAACTTTATACATATTTTCAGGTAAGAGAGGATGCCATGTGTCTCTATGGGTTCTTAAACCGCCAGGACCTGCAGATATTTAAGCAGCTGATCAGTGTGAATGGAATTGGTCCCAAAGGAGCCCTTGGCGTGTTGTCTGCCCTGTCTCCTGATGATTTAAGGAGAGCCATTGTTTCCGGAGACGCAAAAGCCATTTCAAAGGCACCCGGCGTAGGTGCAAAAACAGCCCAGAGGATCATTCTGGATTTAAAGGACAAGATCGATCTTAAAGAGTTTTTGCTGCCTGTGCTTACAGAGGAAGAAAGCACCGGGTCCATAACAGGCGGAGTGGCAGGAGAAGCCATTGAGGCTCTGACAGCTCTCGGATATTCTTCTGTGGAGGCCGGACGTGCCGTTAAGAAAGTGGAAGTGACAGAATCCATGACAGCGGAAGATGTGCTGAAGGCATCCTTAAAACATTTGGCATTTTTATAGAGATAACGGGTAAAGGCAAAGATGGAACGAAGAATAATAACCACAGAGGTAACGGAAGAAGATAAGCAGATTGAGCCTGGTTTACGGCCTTTGTGTCTGCAGGAATACATTGGTCAGGAAAAGATCCGTACCAATTTAAAAGTGTATATTGAAGCCGCCAAAGCCAGAGGAGAATCCCTTGACCATGTGCTTTTTTACGGGCCTCCGGGTCTTGGCAAGACAACTCTTTCCGGGATTATCGCCAATGAGATGGGAGTTAATATAAAGATAACATCAGGACCGGCAATAGAAAAGCCTGGTGAGATCGCGGCGATTTTAAATAATCTGGAGGAAGGCGATGTGCTGTTCGTGGATGAGATCCACCGTCTGAACCGGCAGGTGGAGGAAGTCCTGTATCCGGCTATGGAGGATTTTGCCATTGATATTATGCTGGGGAAGGATTCTGCAGCAAGATCCATAAGACTGGATCTGCCCAGGTTTACTTTGGTAGGAGCGACTACAAGGGCCGGGCTTTTGACGGCTCCGTTGAGGGACCGTTTCGGAGTGGTACAGAAGCTGGAATTTTATACTCCGGAGGAACTTAAGGTCATTGTATGCCGATCCGCAAAGGTCCTTCATGTGGAGATCGAAGAAGACGGCGCAGCAGAGATCGCCAAACGGTCCAGAGGAACCCCCAGACTTGCAAACCGTCTGTTAAAGAGAGTACGTGATTTTGCCCAGGTAAAATACGATGGTATTATTACCAGAGAAGTGGCAGATTTTGCACTGGATATCCTTGATGTGGATAAGTTTGGTCTTGATTACAATGACCGGGCCATTTTGACCACAATGATCGAGAAATTTTCCGGCGGGCCGGTTGGCCTGGATACCCTGGCCGCGGCTTTGGGCGAGGATGCCGGAACCTTAGAAGATGTTTATGAGCCCTATCTGCTGATGAACGGATTTATAAACCGCACCTCCCGGGGACGTGTTGCTACCGAACGGGCCTATCATCATCTTGGGATTGCCATGGAACCGTGACGAGCCTGAATTTTAGAACTTTCCTAACGCTATAAAGTGTGATATAGTAAAGAAAGAGCAAATGATAACAGGAGAGAATAACATGGATTCCAAACACAATACTGAAGTTTTAATCGATGGCAAGATTTATACATTAGCTGGAAGTGAAGAAGAAGGATACATTCAGCGTCTGGCCAGTTATATCAATGAGATGGTTCTGACATTAAAGCGTCAGGAAGGGTTCACAAAGCAGAGTGCGGAGTACCAGAATGTTATGATAGAGCTGAATATGGCGGATGATTATTTCAAAGCCAGAGAGCAGATTGCAAGATTGGAGCAGCAGAAGGCGGAGATGGAGAAAGAGACGTACAGCTTAAAGCATGAGCTGGTGGCGACTCAGATGAAGCTTGAGGCCGTCAAAGCGGAACTGGAAGAAGCAAAGAAGCTGGCGGACAGTGAAAAAAAGGAATAAACAGGAGGGGATGTTCTATGGCAGAGCCATGGCATCCTCTCTTTCATCAATAGAGGGATTCAGGAGGCATATGTGAAGAAAGCGGTAGAAATTCTTGCTCCGGCAGGATCATTGGAAAGCATGAAGGCAGCGGTTGCGGCGGGAGCTGATGCCGTCTATATGGGAGGCAGCAGATTCGGTGCCAGAGCATTTGCACAAAACCCGGAAGAGGACAAGCTTCTGGAAGCCATAGATTATGTGCATCTGCATGGACGGAAGCTGTATCTTACGGTCAATACGCTGATGAAGGAACAGGAGATGGAGGAACTTTTTGATTATCTTCTTCCTTATTACAAACAGGGGCTTGATGCGGCGATTGTTCAGGATATGGGCGTTCTTTCCTATATAAAAGAAAAATTTCCCGCACTTCCCATCCATGCGAGTACTCAAATGACCATTACAGGCGCCTATGGTGCTGCTATGTTAAAGGATCTGGGAGCCGAGCGGGTAGTGACGGCCAGAGAATTGTCCTTAAAGGATATTGAAAAGATTCGTGACCAGGTCGATGTGGAGATCGAAAGCTTTGTACACGGCGCATTATGTTACTGTTATTCCGGGCAGTGTCTTTTCAGCAGTCTGATCGGCGGGAGGAGCGGAAACCGGGGGAGGTGTGCCCAAACCTGCCGTCTTCCTTTTGAGGTTAAGAAGAACGGAAAGACGCTTGGGAAAAAAGAGGACCGTTATTGCCTGAGCCTTAAGGATTTAAGCACCCTGGATCTGATTCCGGATATGATTGAGGCAGGTGTCTATTCCATGAAGATCGAAGGAAGAATGAAAAGTCCCAGATATACGGCCGGAGTGGTAAGCATTTACCGTAAATATGCGGACCTCTACCTTAGCCAGGGAAGAGAAGGATATCAGGTCATGGAAGAGGACCGGAAGACTTTGCTGGATTTATTTGACCGGGGAGGTCAGACCGACGGGTATTATAAGCGCCATAACGGACGGGATATGGTGGTCTGGAAGGAAAAACCTTCTTTTCGGGAAGGGAATCAGGCCTTATTTGATTATTTGGATAAGAATTATGTGGAAAAAGAGATAAAAGAACCGGTCAGAGGTCATGCTTTCCTGGAAGAAGGCCAGAGGGCCTGTCTGCGGTTAGAAGCCTGCGGACATGAGGTTACGATCACAGGGGACCTGGTACAGACAGCTCAAAACCAGCCGATGACAGAAGAAAAAGTGAAAAAGCAGCTTGAAAAGACCGGGAATACTCCTTTTTATTTTGAACGTCTTGAGATACAGCTGAATGGAAATGTATTCCTTCCGGTCCAGTCTTTGAATGAGCTTCGCCGCCGGGGGCTGGAAGAACTTGAGCAGGCTGTTTTAAAGGATTACCGGAGAGAATATGGACAAAGTATTCTTAAAGCAGAAGAAAGTCCAGCTTTTGTGAAGAAAAAGTCACTTGAAGTTCCAAAGCTGACGGTTTCTCTGGAGCGGCCGGATTGTCTGGAGGCAGCGGCAGAAAGCAATCAGGTAGGCCGCATTTATATCGATGCTGCGGAATTTGAACCGGGCCGGTGGAGCACTTATGCAGACCTATGCCGCAGGAATGGCAAGGAATGTATGCTTACCATGCCTCACATTTTCCGTGAACAGGCAGAGCAGTTCTTTGACAGATACAAAAAAGAACTTGAAGAAGCCGGGTTTGACGGCTTTTTGATCCGTTCTCTGGAGGAAGTCGGGTATCTAAAGCAAAAGGGAATCAAAGGAGATCTGGTATTTGATTTCGGCGTATATGGAATGAACCGCTGGTCCCAGAAGCTGCTGTTAAAGCTGGGAGCGGATGAGCTTACCTGGCCGGTGGAATTAAACAGCAGAGAACTGGGAAAACTAAGCGTTCCGGGGGAGCTTTTGATATATGGCAGACTGCCTATGATGGTAACTGCACAGTGTATCCATCAGGGAACCGAACAGTGTGATAAAAGTCCTGCGGTACTTATGCTCAAAGACCGTATGGGCAAAGAGTTTCCTGTAAAAAACCACTGCAGATTTTGTTATAATTCCATTTATAATTCTGCTCCGGTATCTCTTCATGGTTTTGATGATGCGGTAAAGGCTTTAGCACCGTCTTCCCTGCGGCTTCAGTTTACCACTGAGGATCAAGGGCAGACAGAAGCAGTAATAAGATATTTTTCAGAGGAGTTTTATCAGGGGCAGAGAGCAAAACTGCCGTTTGATGAGTTTACAAGAGGTCATTTTAAACGCGGTGTAGAGTAGGTGGCATATGATTAATCTGATAATTGACGTATCCAGATATCTGATGATACTGTTGATCGCTTTATACACATATTTTAATTTTCGTGTATTTTCCATACAGGATGAATTCAGAAAAAATAAAATCTGCAGACGCCAGAATTTTGCCATGTTCCTGATTCATCTTCTGGCTTATCTCATTATATGGTTTGAGACGGAAGATGAACGGGTGCTGGTATTTTATCTGGCGCAGGTTTTGTTCTTCTTTCTATATCTGTGCCTGTACCGGTTGTTTTACCGGAATGCATCCAGACTTCTGGTCAATAATATGTGCATGCTCTTGACGGTAGGCTTTATTATGCTGACCAGACTTTCCTTTGACCGTGCCATGAAGCAGTTTGTCATCGTCGTGGCGGCGGCTCTGGTCACCTGGGTGATTCCTTTCATTATTGACCGTGTCTGGCAGTTAAGCAAAATCCCGTGGTTCTACGGCATCGGGGGACTTTTGCTTCTTGGTATCGTATGCTTGGCAGGAACCAGCAGTTATGGTGCCCAGCTTTCTCTTGGACTGGGCGAATTCTCCTTTCAGCCGTCAGAGTTTGTAAAAATCAGTTATGTATTTTTTGTCGCTACCATGTTTTACCGCTCTACCAGCTTAAAGACCGTACTTCTCGTTACCGGAATTGCATCCCTTCATGTTCTGATCCTTGTGCTGTCGAAAGATTTGGGAAGTGCTCTTATATTCTTTGTGACCTATGTTTTTATGCTGTTTGTTGCGACGGGGAAGTGGCTGTATCTTCTGGCTGGGGCAGGCGGAGGTGTTTTGGCTTCTTTACTTGCCTATCAGATCTTTGCCCATGTAAGGACCCGTATTTTGGCCTGGCTGAATCCATGGTCTGATATTGCCGGTAAAGGGTATCAGATTACCCAGTCCTTATTTGCCATAGGCACCGGAGGATGGTTTGGTATGGGACTTTACCGGGGCCTTCCAAGAAAGATTCCGGTGGTGGAAAAGGACTTTATTTTTTCTGCCGTTTCTGAAGAACTGGGCGGGGTCTTTGCATTATGTATCCTGTTTATCTGTCTTGGATGTTTTTTGCAGTTCATGATGATTGCCGGCCGGATGCAGGCAGTGTTTTATAAGCTGATCGCATTTGGCCTTGGAACCATTTACATTATCCAGGTGTTTTTAACCGTAGGCGGTGTGACCAAATTTATTCCCTCCACCGGTGTGACACTTCCGTTTGTAAGCTACGGCGGAAGCTCAATTTTAAGTACATTTATTATTTTCGGAATCATCCAGGGGCTGTATGTTTTAAAGCGCAATGAAGAGGAAGAAGAGGAATATGAAGACTAATTCAAATCCAAAAGCAAACCGCCATATGCTGATACTCACCTATGGAGTCGTGCTTTTATTTGCAGGACTGACGGCTTATTACTGCTATTTTTTATTCGTAAAAAGTGATACCGTGATCAACAATTCCTATAATGCAAGGCTGGACAGCTTTGCAGACCGTGTGGTGCGGGGAGAGATAAGAAGCAATGACGGAAGGGTTCTTGCACGTACCGAGGTGGACGGGGAAGGAAATGAAACCAGGGTCTACCCCTTTGATTCTTTGTTTGCCCATGTAGTAGGATATTCTTCCAATGGAAAAACCGGCCTGGAAGCAGTTTCTAATTTTTATCTGCTTACCAGCCATGTAAACATCATAGAACAGGTGGTAAATGAACTGTCTTCCATAAAGAATCAGGGAGATAATGTGGTGTCTACCCTTGATGTGGATATGCAGAAAAAAGCCTATGACGCTTTGGGGGGCAGGAATGGGGCTGTTGTGGTTATGGAACCGGACACCGGGAAGATCCTGGCCATGGTATCAAAACCGGATTATAACCCCAACACCCTGCCTGCCGACTGGGAGCATCTGGTGGCAGAAGAAAATACATCTGGCCAGCTTTTAAACCGGGCCACACAGGGGCTGTATCCTCCCGGCTCCACCTTTAAGGTGGTAACGGCTTTGGAATATATGAGAGAAAATCCAGCAGGTTACAGAAATTATACCTTTGACTGTAATGGAATCTATAAAAATGGGGAGTATGCTATCAAATGCTATCATGAAACGGCCCATGGACATCAGGATTTCCAGCAGGCATTTGCAAATTCCTGCAACGGAGCATTTGCAAATCTGGGACTTTCTCTGGATTTAAACGGTTTAAAAAATACGGCGAACCAGCTTCTGTTTAATTCAGATCTGGCACTTCCGGTCGCTTACAATAAAAGCTCCTATTCCATGAGTGCAGGTGCAGATACGTGGCAGATACTGCAAACCTCCATCGGACAGGGACAAACCCAGATTACCCCCATTCATAATGCCATGATGACAGCGGCCATCGCAAACGGCGGTACGCTTATGAAACCGTATCTCATCGATCATGTGGAAAATGCGGGCGGAGATATGATCAAAAAATTCATGCCCCAGTCCTACGGGAATTTAATGACCGCAGAGGAGTCCTCGGCATTGACGGAATTTATGAGATCGGTGGTTACAGATGGCACTGGCTCTGCCCTTCGGACAGATGCCTATACGGTGGCAGGAAAAACCGGTTCTGCAGAGTTTGAAACGGGAAAAGATACCCATGCATGGTTTATCGGATTTGCACCTGCCGAGCATCCAAGGGTGGTTGTCAGCGTGATTGTAGAGGAGGGAGGGTCCGGCGGACAGACCGCAGCTCCCATAGCCAGAGCACTTTTTGATTTATACTTTTCCAGATGATGAAAGATATGATATTGCTTTCCGTGATTACAGACTTGCATATAAGGCTAAAAAGAGGTATACTATAGCCAGTCTATGAGACACACCAAAATCGGAATTTTCAAGAGATGTCCGGTTCACTCTGGAGGAATTGCAATGATAGAAGCAACGAGTTGTGGCGGTGTGGTTATTTTTCGAGGTAAAATTCTGGTTTTGTATAAGAATTACAAGAACAAATATGAAGGTTGGGTTTTGCCGAAGGGAACAGTAGAAGCGGGTGAAGAGTATAAAGAGACGGCGCTCCGGGAAGTAAAGGAAGAAACAGGGGTCAGTGCGTCCATTATCAAGTACATCGGCAAGAGCCAGTACTCTTTTAACACGCCCCAGGATATGGTGGAAAAGGATGTACACTGGTATCTAATGATGGCCGACAGCTATTACAGTAAACCACAGCGGGAAGAATATTTTATTGATTCAGGATATTACAAGTTCCATGAAGCGTATCATCTTCTTAAATTTTCCAATGAAAAACAGATTTTAGAAAAAGCATATAATGAATATCTGGATTTAAAGAAGAGCAACCTTTGGGGTAATAAGAAGTATTTCTGAACGGATAACAGCAAGAGCCGGAAAAGTGATATATCACTTTTCCGGCTCTTGCCTGCAAAAAGAGTTAATCTGCAAGTTAAAAGGCAGACTCAAGCTCTGCTAATTTCATTATAAGATTCTGTATATCCAATTCAAAAATAAGACTCTCCTGCCGGCTGCTTTCCATGACATTGCCAATAAAGGAAGAACGGTTGACTATAGGTTCCTGCTGGCGTTCGGCAATCACTTCAAGATCTTCTACCGAAACGATTTCGTCAACCACAATTCCCCAGGTAAGACCATCTAAGATAAGAACCATTTCCTTAAAGATTGAGGAACGGAATATTTCTTTCGTCTGGTCCAGAAGGGTTAAGATGGTGGGCATATATTCTTCCTTTGCCAGTCTTAAAATCTCTGATAAACGTGCCTGTTGTTCCTCATCGTCCTTATTCCTCATACAGTATTCTGCTAAAGCGGCAGACTGATGCAGCTTTTCATGAGGTTCTTCCATTTTACGAAGATGAGAACTTACCGCCTGGTTGTCGGTGGTGTATCTGTCGTACCACTTTCCAAGGGCACACTGGTGAGAATCCTTTGCCAGGGAAAAGGTTCCACCTTCTGTTATATAGCGTTCCAATTCTTTTACCCAGTTTATGTGATCCTGCTTTCTGGCGTCAATCATCGCTTCAAAATCACTGCATTCGCTGGCAATGGATTTCAGCCCGAAAGTAATACGCAGATCCAGCATCTGAATGACCTGGTCCCGGTATTTGAACATGCCTGTCACATTGGCAGGGGCGGCTGGGATGGTGCTGTATTCCGGAATCTGCACAATGGTCGATACGTGTTTGCTGTTGATGCAGTAAAGGGAATTATTGAGTTTGAATATTATGTATGGACATTTGATTTCGTTTTCCATTTTTATTGATACCTTACCTTTTTCCTTCGTATTTTACTTGATATTATAGAACTTATTTTAATATAGTTCAACGGCTTTTGAGGAAAAATATGTTTTAAAACTTTATGATAAGACTATGAATAACTGGAAAATCAGGGTATAATGATACTGGATATCGGATTTGATTTATTTGGAGGGAAAAAAATGATAAAGTACTATGACGGCGATATCTTTTCTTCTGATGCAGATATCATATGCCATCAGGTGAATTGCCAGGGCGTCTTTGAACGGGGACTTAACGGTCAAATTAAGAAAATGTTCCCCGAAGTAGAAAAGACTTATAAGATATTAACAAAACAATGGCAGGATCAGGCCGGTGGAAAGACCTCTGAATTGCTTGGAAGGGTTTCTGCCCAGCCGGTAAAGAAGGATGACCGGTGGTTTTTAATTGCCAACTTATACGGTCAGGATAATTATGGAAAAAACGGTCTCTATACCGATTATAAGGCTTTGGAAAAAGCCGTTCAGGAGATACGGGATTTTGTAGATGTCAGGAATAAGCAGGAAAAGATCGCATTTCCTTATAAAATAGGCTGCGGCAATGCCGGAGGCGATTGGGAGATTGTGAAAGATATTCTGGAGAGAGTTTTTAAAGGGTATCAAGGGGAAGTTCAGATTTGGAATCATGAAAAGGTGAAATAACCGTTGTGTCCAGGAGGAATGAACATGGCAAAGGTAAGCTCATTGAGCCGCAGTATCAATACATTTTACGTGGAATGGAGTGCACTTAACCACTACTTATCATCCTATGAATGTGATAGGAATGGAATTGCGTATATTGGATTTTCAGATCCGCGGGTTCAAAAGCTTTGGAAGGGATTATCCGCTCAGGAGCGCCGGGAGATTATGAAGCGCTTAGGGGCTAAAAATGAAACAGAATTGCTGAATTATTTCACTTGATTCCATAACGGGTCAGGGGAAGAATGGAGAATTACATGTCAGAAAGAAAATTTGTAGTAGTTGACGGATCTTCTATGCTGTCGACATGCTATTATGCGGTTTTGCCCAGAGAAATTATGTTCGCCAAGACAGAAGAGGAAAAGCAAAGGCATTATGATAAGATCCTTCACGCAAAGGATGGAACTTATACCAATGCCATATTCGGTATGCTAAAGATGGTGGTTTCTCTGATGAAAAAGCAGCAGCCGGATCATGTGGCTTTTGTTTTTGATAAAACCAGGGACACCTTCCGCAGAGAATTATATGCCGATTATAAAGGAACAAGGGGTGTGACCCCGGAACCCTTAAAAAGCCAGTTTGTACTTATGGAACAGATTCTGGAAGAAGTTGGTTTTCAGGTGCTTTACAGCGACCGGTATGAAGCCGATGACTATGCGGGGAGCCTTGTTATGAAGTTTCGGAAGGAGATTCCCATGATTCTTATGACAAAGGACCACGATTACCTCCAGCTGGTGAATGATGAATTCAATGTTCGTGCATGGATGGTCCAGTCCCGACAGGAAAAAGCGGATGAGCTGTATAAGAAATACTATTCTTTCTACGGAATTACAAAACAAGAAGTCAATTTGCCTGAAAAGGTATTTGAATATACATCGGATACCGTGTTTTATGAAGAAGGAGTAAGGCCGGAACAGATTGCAGACCTAAAGGCGATTCAGGGCGATGCCTCAGATAATATTCCCGGTGTAAAAGGCGTGAGCAGTGCTGCTCCTTTGCTGCTTCGCGAATATGGTACCGTGGAAGAGATTTACCGTGCCATACATGAAGCGGAAGAAGATAAAAAACGTTTAAAAGAATTACAGGATTTTTGGAAAATTGAACTGGGGATTTCCCGTTCTCCATATAAAGCACTGACAAAAACCAGTGAGGAAGAGCTTTGCGGAGAAAAAGCCGCCATGATATCCAAGGAACTTGCAACCATGAAGATGGATATTCCGATTGACCTGGAACTTTCCGCATTTACTGCTGAATCCTATCAGGAGGAAAAGGTCCGGGAATGGCTTTTAAAGCTTGATATTAAGGAGGCTTCCATATTTGGAACAGGAATGTGATGCAAAGAAAAGTATTTTTTCATACCCTTTGGAGACACTCATAAAGGATACGCCTTATTTTAATAAAGGAGAGACTGAATATGAATAAAACTTATGAAGCATTGACCTCGTTATTGGAAAGAACAATGGCATTACAGACATCTCTTGTCCTTTTTGAGTGGGACAACGAAACCCTTGCACCGGAAGAGGCCGGTTCTTATACGGCAAAAGTGATCGGTGCGCTTTCCGAAGAGTATTACAGGAATATAACAGGAGATGAGATGGGGAAAGCAATCGAAGCCTGTGAGAAAGAGGAAAGTCTTCAAAAGGTGGAGCGGGCTGTGGTGAAAGCCGCCAGGGAGGCCAGGGAAGAACTGATCTGTATTCCGGTGAAAGAATATAGAGAAAATGCCCAGTTGGTGGCAGAGGCCGCAAAGGTCTGGTCGAAAGCTAAGAAAGACGAAGATTTTGATTCCTTTGCACCGACTCTTGAGAAAGTTATCAGTTTTAGAAAGAAATTTGCTTCTTATCGTAAAAAAGAAGGCCAGAAACTCTACGATACCATGCTGAACGAGTTTGAGAAAGATTTTAATGAGGAACTTCTTGATGAATTTTTCGGCCAGTTGAAGAAGGAGATCGTTCCCTTGTTAAAGGAAATCATGGAGAGCAAAAAGACCATTGATGATTCTTTCCTGACTGGCGGTTATCCGGTAGAAAAGCAGAGGAAGATGGCACAATTCCTTGCAGAATATGTGGGATTTGACTTTAAAAAAGGTGTTCTATCGGTAAGTGCCCATCCTTTTACCACCAATCTCCATAACCATGACGTGAGGATCACTACCAGCTACCATGATAAGATGGACAGTTCCATGTTCTCTGTTATCCACGAAGCAGGACATGGTCTTTACGAACTCGGCATCAGCGATGAGATCACTCAGACGCCGGTAGGACAGGGAACCTCCATGGGTATGCATGAATCCCAGTCCCGCTTCTTTGAGAACATCATTGGAAGAAATGAAGCGTTCTGGGAACCGATATATGGAAAATTGACAGAGCTTTATCCGGACCGGTTAAAAGACATACCATTGAAAACCTTTGTAGAAGCGATCAACAAGGTGGAGCCGAACCTGATTCGAACGGAAGCAGATGAGCTTACTTACAGCCTTCATATCATGATCCGGTATGAGATAGAAAAGATGATCATAGAGGAAGACATTGATTTAAAAGAACTTCCCGGCATCTGGGCAGACAAATACGAAGAATATCTGGGTGTCCGCCCCGAAAAGTTTTCCGAAGGGATTCTTCAGGACATTCACTGGTCCCAGAGCTCTTTTGGTTATTTTCCATCCTATGCCTTGGGGAATGCCTTTGGAGCACAGCTGTATTATCACATGAAAAAGGAAATGGATTTTGACGGACTTTTGCGGACAGGAAAGATCAGCGTGATCCGGGAGTATTTACGGGAGCATGTGCACAAGTTCGGAAAAATGAAAACCAGCCGTGAGATATTAAAGGATGTGACTGGAGAGGACTTTAACCCTGATTATTTCATTCAGTACTTAAAGGAGAAATACCGCAAGCTGTATGAATTGCCGTAAGTGAACCAGAAAATATGATTATAATAAGACCCCAGAAGCAAATGGAACTTCACTTCTGGGGCCTTGTTATGAGCGCTTTTGTCCTTTGTGATATTTCGCATAGAAGTAATTGATCTCAGCTCCGAAGAACAGGATGCAGATACAGGTATAGAGCCAGAGCATCAACAGCACAATGGCAGTAAGGCTGCCGTACATTACCGAATAATTTCCGAAATTATTAAAATAGATGGAAAATATAAAGGAGAAAGAAATCCAGCCAACGGTGGAAAAAACAGCACCCGGAAACTGCTTTAAGAACTGCTGCTTTTTAATGGGCACATACGTATAAAGAACTGCAAAGCAGATGGTTAATATGAAGATAAGCATGGTCCGAAAGGTAATTACATATTGGGTGATCTCACCGAGAAGGGGAAAGTGGCGGTTCAGCAGATTCTGTAAGCTGCCTCCCAATACCAAAAGCACAAGTGTCAAAATGCATATGATCATAAAAACCACAGTATATCCGGTGCAGATGATTCTGGTCATCAGATAGCTTCTTTTTTTCGGCTGGTCAAAGACCCGGTTTAATCCCCGTTCAATGCTTAACATTCCCCGGGAGGAAGACCAGATGGCTGCCACAGCACTGACGGAAAGAACGGCTACAGGAGTGTTGGTATAAAGATTGTCGATAACAGTTACGATTACGCTGTTCATCTCCATGGTATTGGGTACGACCGTAATCACAAGCTGTAAAAGATTGGCTTTTGTAATAGGCGGAATAAACTGAACCAGTGCAAGCAAGACCATCATAAAAGGAAATGCTGCAATAATTGAAAAAAATGAGGCCTGGGCAGCGTAAACAGTCATTTCATCCTTGCCATATTTATCATAGATCTGTTTACATCGCAATAAGAATTGAATCATAATGTCTCCCTTTTCGTATTTTACTCTGCAATTGTATGTGTGGCAGAGCAATCAGGCTTACTGCTATAAGCATATTATCATAGGACAAAAAAAATATCAAGGACGTTGCAAAGGATAAATTTTGAATCAAAAAAATGAGATTTTTCGATCTGAAAAGGAGGAGACGGTGGAATATATTCCTGCAAAAAACATAGTGACAAAGACAAACAGTCCCGGCAGTTGGTTTGGAATCGATTATAATATGAATATTTACAGAGGGTGCTGCCATGGCTGTATTTACTGCGACAGCCGCTCCGACTGCTATCGGATCGACCGTTTTGATACCGTAAGGGTGAAAGAAGATGCGCTTCCAATCATTCGGGACGATCTCAGACGTAAGGTAAAAACAGGCGTTGTTGGCACCGGTGCCATGAGCGACCCCTACAATCCTTTTGAAAAAGAAATGGAGCTTACAAGACATGCATTGGAATTAATCGATGCCTTTGGCTTTGGCGCAGCCATAGCAACCAAAAGTGCATTGCTGAAACGGGATCTGGATGTGCTTTTGGGGATAAAGGAACATTCGCCGGTTATCTGTAAAGTGACGGTGACTACAGCCGATGACGGTCTGGCCAAAAAGGTTGAACCTCGTGTGTCTTTGCCCTCACAACGGCTTGAGCTTATCCAGACTTTGAGAGAAAAAGGCATATTTGCAGGCATTCTAATGATGCCTGTTCTTCCCTTTCTGGAGGACAGTGAAGACAGCATTCTATCTATTATAAAGGCGGCCCATGAAGTAGACGCTGATTTTATCTATCCGTCTTTTGGTGTAACGCTGCGCAACAATCAAAGGGAATGGTACTTTGACCGTCTGCGGGAGCAGTTTCCGGAGCGTGATCTGGTGTCGGAGTATATGAAGCATTACAAAAACAGTTACCAGTGCCCGTCTCCCAAAAGTAAAAAGCTATGGCATGTATTTTCTAAAGAATGCGAGCGTTACGGTATTTTATACCGTATGCCTGATATCATCCATTCTTATAAGAAGAATTACCAGTTCACTCAGTTGAGTCTGTTTGATTAAGTGAAGCGTACTCTTTGGCAAAACAAGATACGAATTCCTTGGCGATATTTGATACGTAGCCGTTCTTTTTATATACGGCAGCAATCCGTGTAACGGTATCGTCTGAATCGATCTTGCGGAACACCAGTCCGGAGCTGTTTTCCATCTCACTGATGGACTTTGGAACCAGGGCGATTCCAAGACCGGATTTTGCCCATTGCAGACATGTCCTTGCATCATCATTGCGGCAGAAGATATAAGGTTCAAGGCCAATGTTTTGAAAGGCAGTGGATATGATGGCGTCAAAACGGCGGTAATAGATCAGCGGCTTGCCGGAAAGCTCCGTCAGTTTGATTGTATCAGTGGGTATTTCAGAAAAAAAGGAAGGGTCCCCCACCGCCATCAGCGGTTCTTCCTGACCATAGACGCATTCAAAGCCTTTTTCATAAAAAGGGGTGCGGATCACGGCACATTCAATGATCCCGTTTTTCATTTTCTCCATAAGCTCATAAGTATTGCCTTCTGTAATTTCAAACCGCACATTGGGATGGGACATGCAGAATGCCTTTATGAAACGGTTTATAAGATTTCCTGATGAAGAGATCGTACCAAGCTTTAAGATACCTTTTGCAGAGGAAGGAAAATAATGCAGTTCTTCTTTGACGGCCTCCATCATGGAAAGGATATCCCTGGCCCGGGAATATAGAAATGCACCGGCTTCCGTCAGCTCTGTCTTTCTGGAACCTCTCTCTAACAGTTTGACTCCCAGTTCTTCTTCCAGAAGCATAATTTGTTTGCTCAAGGGAGGCTGTGACAGTCCGAGCTTTTTTGATGCAGCGGTAAAACTACCGGTTTCTGATATCGTTAAAAAATAATATAGCTGTTTTGAATTAATTGGATTCATTTGGCACATCCTTTATTTCATATTGTTTTGTTATTTATACTTGTAATATTATAACAGAATGATATAATATTACAATGTAATATTCCAAAAAACTATTAATATCGAAAGCGGAGGATTTTAGAATGAAGGGACTCCTGAAATATCTGAAAAATTATAAGCTGGAAAGTGTCCTGGGACCGTTGTTTAAGCTTCTGGAAGCCAGCTTTGAACTTATGGTGCCGCTGGTCATGGCCAAGGTCATTGATGTGGGCATCAAGTCGCAGGATAATCCTTATATCCTAAAGATGGGAGGTCTGCTGGTTCTTCTTGGGATCATTGGACTTGCAAGCTCTGTAACTGCACAGTATTTTGCGGCAAAAGCAGCGGCCGGTTTTGGAACCTCTTTGAGGAATGATTTATTTGCCCATATCAACAGGCTTTCCTATCGGGAGATCGATACCGTTGGAACGGCCACACTCATTACCAGAATGACCAGTGACGCCAATCAGGTACAGTCCGGAGTAAACATGTTCCTTCGCCTGTTTTTGCGTTCCCCGTTCGTTGTATTCGGGGCGATGATCATGGCATTTACCATCAACTTTCGGGCGGCCCTGGTTTTTGTTGTGACTATCCCTATATTATCTGCAGTTATATTCGGAATTATGATGATCAGCATGCCTTTGTACCGGAAAGTTCAAAAGCAGCTGGATCAGGTCCTTTTAACTGCCAGAGAAAATCTGATGGGTGTCCGTGTCATCCGTGCCTTTAACCGCCAGGAGGATGAGATACGGAAATTTGATGAGGAAAACGGTCTTTTTGTCAGATTCCAGGTATTCGTCGGAAAAATATCAGCATTAATGAATCCTCTTACTTATGTAATCATTAACCTTGCCATCATTGTTTTGATAAATACCGGTGCAGGAAGAGTGAATCAGGGAATCATCAGCCAGGGCCAGGTCGTTGCTTTGGTAAACTACATGTCTCAGATTCTGGTAGAACTCGTAAAACTGGCCAATTTAATCATTACCATGTCAAAAGCACTGGCTTGTGCAAACCGGATCAATTCTGTATTCAGCCGGGAACCGGGGATCGTGGAATCGGTTCATACAGAGGTGACAGAAGTGCCTGATGCTCCGAAAGTTGCCTTTGACCGCATGAATTTTTACTATGCGGGAGCAAAAGCCCCGGCACTCAGCAATATTTCCTTTCAGGCGAAAAAAGGAGAGACAATCGGTATCATCGGAGGTACTGGTTCCGGTAAGTCCACGTTGGTGAATCTCATTCCAAGATTTTATGATGTGACAGACGGTTCTGTAAACGTAGGCGGCATCGATGTCAGAGAGTATCCCCTGGGCCAGCTTCGGGAACTGGTGGGAATTGTTCCCCAGAAATCCGTACTGTTTAAGGGGACTCTGCGTGAAAACATGCAGTGGGGCAAAAAGGATGCCACGGATGAAGAGATTTATAAGGCACTTGAAATTGCGCAGGCAAAAGAGTTTGTGGAAGAAAAGGGAGAAGGTCTTGATTTTACCATACAGGCAGGCGGCCAAAACTTATCAGGGGGTCAAAGACAAAGACTTACCATTGCAAGAGCGCTGGTCAAGGAGCCGCAGATACTGATTATGGATGACAGCGCCTCTGCATTGGATTTTGCGACGGATGCAAGACTTCGGAAGGCAATCAAAGAGGGCACGAAAGACATGACCGTATTTATCGTTTCTCAAAGAGCTTCCACCATAAAGAATGCGGATCAGATCGTGGTTCTTGATGATGGAAAGATGGCAGGCTGCGGAAACCATAAAGAATTATTGCAGACCTGTGAAGTGTACCGGGAAATTTGTCTGTCCCAGTTATCAGAAAAGGAGGTGCAGTAAAATGGCTATTGATAAACACAAATCCACCATCAAACGTGTACTTGGCTGCATCAGCCGGTATAAATTAGCAGTTACGGCATCTTTAATCTGTGCGTTTATTACCGTATTGCTGACCCTTTATGTGCCAATCCTCATTGGCCGTGCCATTGACTGTGTTGTGAGTGAAGGCAATGTTGATTTTGCAGGTATGTGGGTCATATTAAAGCAGATGGGATTGGTAGTATTCTTAACGGCAGTTTCCCAGTGGCTCATGAGCCATATCAACAACTGGATGACGTATAAGGTAGTAAAAGACATAAGGACGCAGGCATTTAACAAACTGGAAATTCTTCCGCTAAAATATGTAGATTCTCATTCCCATGGAGATATTATAAGCAGGATCATCGCGGATATTGACCAGTTTTCTGATGGGCTTTTAATGGGATTTACTCAGCTCTTTACCGGAGTTCTTACTATTTTTGGAACCTTGTTCTTTATGTTCTATATTAATCCGGTAATTGCGGCAGTGGTTGTGGTGATAACCCCTGTTTCCCTGTTTGTCGCCAGCTTTATTGCAAAAAAGACCTACCGCTTGTTTCAGATGCAGTCAAGAACAAGGGGAGAGCTGACTTCTTTGATTGAAGAAATGCTTGGGAATCAAAAGGTTGTTCAGGCCTTTGGCCATGAAAAAGAAGCACAGGAAAAGTTTGAGATAATCAATGAAGAACTTCGGGTTTGGGGATTAAAAGCCACCTTTTTTTCTTCCATTACCAATCCTTCTACCCGGTTCGTAAACAGTTTTGTATATGCATGTGTAGGGATTGCAGGTGCATTTGCCGCAATCAACGGTCTTTTGACCGTTGGACAGCTGACCAGCTTTTTGAATTATGCCAATCAGTATACCAAACCGTTTAATGAAATTTCGGGAGTGGTTACAGAGCTTCAGAATGCGCTGGCTTCAGCGGCAAGAGTATTTGAGCTGATTGATGAAGAACCTCAGATTCCCGATGAACCGGATGCTTTCATTCTTTCAGAAGCCAAAGGAGAGGTACATTTAGAACATGTGGATTTCTCCTATAATCCTAATGTTTCCTTGATTGAGAATATGAATCTTTTGGTGAAACCGGGGCAGAGAGTTGCAATCGTAGGCCCTACCGGATGCGGAAAAAGTACGGTCATTAATCTGCTTATGCGCTTTTATGACGTTGATTCCGGTTCCATACAGGTAGATGGAACCGATATCCGGCACATAACAAGAGAGAGCCTGCGGTCCAATTATGGCATGGTGTTACAGGAGACATGGCTGAAATCCGGTACCATCAGGGAGAACATTGCATATGGAAAGCCGGATGCAACAGAAGAAGAAGTCGTATTGGCAGCAAAAGAAGCTCATGCGCACAGTTTTATCGAGCGTATGCCAAATGGCTATGATACGGTAATCTCAGAGGATGGAGGGAACTTATCCCAGGGTCAGAAGCAGCTTCTTTGCATTGCCAGAGTCATGCTGTGTCTGCCTCCTATGCTGATTCTTGATGAAGCTACTTCCTCCATTGATACCAGAACGGAAATCAAGATACAAAAGGCATTTTCCAAAATGATGGAAGGCAGAACCAGCTTTATCGTCGCACACCGCCTGTCTACCATTAAGGAAGCTGATGTGATTCTTGTTATGAAGGATGGTCATATCATTGAGCAGGGAACCCATGAAAATCTTCTGTCTCAGAACGGATTTTATGCACAGCTATATAATAGCCAGTTTGCAGTATAATTGATCAGGGTGCCAGAAAACTGGAAGAAATTTGGTTTTCTGGCATCTTTCTTCATTTTTTCTTATGAAACCCGGGGAATAACCCGATAAATTAAATAAAAATGAATTTTTTACAAAGGGGTAGAGGTTATGTTCGAGATTGCTATATGTGATGATAATTCAGAAGACCGGAAAAGGCTATCTGAGCGAATTGCCAAAAATATGTCTGAAATTGAAAAAATCAGGATTCATGAATACGATTCTGGAATGTCGCTGTTAGAAGCAATTAAGAGTATCCGGTTCTCTATTGTATTTCTGGATGTTCAGATGAAAGGGATTGATGGTGAGGAAACAGCGATCCGTATCCGTGAACTGGATAGTAATGTGATTTTGGTATTTTACACCGGATTTGTGGAACCGTCCCCTCGCAGTTTTGAGGTACAGCCATATCGTTATATCATGAAAAATATGTCAGATCAGGTCATGGACCGCTACATAAAAGATTCTCTGAATAAAATGGTTGAATTTGGTCAGGCCCCGTTTCTTACCGCAAATATGAACAGAGAAAGGCTGTTCTTACGGGCTGATGATATTGTTTATATTGAAAAGTATAAGAAAAATACCAGGGTTCACATTTCAGAAACTTCATACCGTATATATGGGGTAAAACCTAATGAAAATGGAGAACTGCCAGATATTCGTATTCCGGAAAAACTGGATAAAATCTATGAAAAGCTGAAAGGTTATGGATTTGGCTATCCTCATGACAGTTATATTGTTAATTTAAAATATCTGGTTTACTGCACAAGCAAAATACTGAAACTAAAGAATGTAGATAATACCTTCCAGATCGCCCGAAGCAAAGCACAGGAATTTAACCGCTTAAAGGAAGAGTTTATGCTATCAAAATACAAGGAAGGCGAGTTATAATGGAAAATGATTTATTATCGGTCAGCAGACTGTTTTTCTGTGGGGCTGATGTGTATATGTTGTATCGCTTCTTTGCAGCTATTTTTAAACAGAAATGGAGTGGGAAAAAACGAATAATTTCTAGCATTATTACGGTGCTTTTGATTTTCTTTGAAAACGCAGTTGGAAGTGTAACCTTGAATTTTTTGACAGTACCTCTATTTTGTTATACTTATATAGTTTCATCATTTAAAATATCACTAACTAATGGTATTGCATATACGATTATATATTTTACCTTTGTTGGTGGAAGAGAAGTTTTATTTGAACTAATGTATCGGTTTTTATCAAAAATCCTACCATTTTACATACCACCTTGGTTCACTTCAGGCGGAATTTATTTTTTATTTATCGAATATGTTGCAGGATTCTTATTCCTTCTATATATTGAAAAGTATATTAAGAAATTAAATGTTAGTAATAACAATATTATATCGTGGTATTTGCTTATTGTGCCTATATTATCTTTAACGATTTCTAGTAGCTTTTTATATATGGATTTTCCAGAAGAAACTTTTATACAAATATTAATGTGTGCCTGCGCATTTTTACTTTATTTTAGTAATGCAGCTATATTCATTATTCTAGAGAAGTATACAGATGTAATGAATAAGGTAAAGTATGCAGAACTTATAACTGTTAAAAAGGATATGGAAAATGAACATTTTCAAAACATCTTAAAAATCAATGATCATTATCGTTGCTTTATGCATGATATAAATGCATATTTTAATAGCTTTCGCATGTTGGCAATGGACGGAGAGAATAAGAAGATCGTTGAAATCATAGATGAGTTAAAAGGTAAGATACAAAAAGAGACAAGTAGTGTAATTTATAGCGGAAGTCCTGTTTTAAATGCTGTTCTAACAGAACGTGTTTCCAGGGCAAAAGAACAGGGAATAGAATTTACTCTTTTCGTTGAAAAATTTTTAAAGGTGGATTTTATTTCTGATGCAGATTTGATATCAATGTTTGGCAATTTATTGGATAATGCTCTGGAGGCTGCAGCTAGATGTGAACCTGATAATAGAAAAGTAAATGTAAAAGTGTTTATGGGAACAAGTTATTTTCTGATATTTTATATCGAGAATACTTTTGCTGTTTCTGCGAGAAGAGAGGGAGCGAACCTTTTATCTACAAAAGCTGATCCTAAGCATCATGGTTTGGGACTTGGGATTGTAACAACGCTGGCTGAAAAATATGGAGGTTCCTTAAATCTTGAAGAAAAGAATGGATTATTTATAACAACACTTACTATTTCTGCATTTGCTGAAAGCTAAAATGCAAATTTTGGAACTCAACGTGTATAATTTTGGCATATCACTTGAAAAAATGCATATTTCAGTATATTATGAAGAAAAAAAAGGAGTGGATTAATAATGAAAAAGTTGATGGATACTCTAAGAGGTAAGTTATCAGTGGTAAATGTAATGAATCTATGTGCTTTGGCAGTTGCAGTTTATTCTTTCAATGTTGCTTGTTTCTGGGCACATCATCAGCCTAAGGTACCGGAAGAAGCTAAAAAGTTTAGGAAGTTTTAATGATTCAGCGTATATCAAAAAGCATAGTCAGTTGGCAAATCAAGAAAAATTTTTTGACTGATGAGCAGCGTTCTTTATATCTTTACGCATATGAAGTGATGCTGAATCAGACAGTCAACGTGTTTATTGCAGTGCTGATAGCCGTTGCATTGAAAGCGCCTATGCCGGTTTTTGTGTTTCTTATCAGCTACATACCTTTAAGGTCTTATTGCGGTGGATATCATGCAAGAACAAATGGTGGTTGCACCATTGTGTCGGCTCTTTTGATTGTGTTGGTTTGCTTGGTGGAAAGTGTGCTAACTGGGGAGTTAGCCATCATATTGACACCATTAGGTCTGGTGATTTCGGGAGCATTGATTTTTTTGTTTGCTCCTGCTCCGGATAAGAATAAGCCTTTAGACGAGGTTGAAACCAATCATTATCGTGTAAGAAGTAGGGCTGTATGGTTAATAGAAGCTGTAATTGGGATGTTATTATGGTATTTCGGAATAAGAGCATGTGTCGTGATTGCTATCAGTCATGTTATCTTGTCTCTTATGTTGGTTTATGGGGTGTTTAAGAATAGAAAAGTTTGTGATTAATATGTGAGTTACTTTTTAGTAACAGGACAACCTCCAAGGCTTTTGCTTTGGAGGTTGTCCTGTTATGTGCTACCAGTAATGTTACGGGTGGAGGAAGAGGTGTAGCAAAATGCTAGGTCTACGGACGGAAACGTAAAACCAGCGGTAGGGGGGCAATTACTTATATAATCTTAATTCTAGCCAAATTATTAGTGCATGTAATCCTGCTGTAAAAAAGTTGAATATGTGTATTTTGTTAATCTGAAAATATTTTACACAAATTTATTTATTAATACTTTTGGCTTTTATGACTGTTCATGGTAATTATGAATATGGTGGTATTATTTGGTATAAAAACATGGGAAAAATAACATCCACTATATATGGTGATGATTCAGGATTTAATGAATAATATATTATATTAATTATAAAAAGAGGTAGTTCATGGATTATGAAAAAGGTTGTATAAAAAACAATGAATGGCTGTTTTTTCTTCCGTTTTTTATTATATCCGTATTAGTCGGAAAGCTTTTAGTAATGAATGATGCTGAAAAATCGATTTTATTAAATAAGACGGTTACAGGATTAGAATGGTTATTTTGTATACTGCTTTTGATTGGCGTGGGATATGGAATTTATAAATTGATAAAAAGAGAATATGTTCTTGAAAAGATATGGCTGTTTTCAGGGATTTTTATCTTATTTCAATTTGCAGGTGTATATCAATTTGAACTATTAATGAAATATTATAATTTAGAATTAAATAATGTTTTGTTTCATGATATCATGTTGAGTTATGCATTTGCAGTTCCATATACGATTTTTTTATTGTATTATATAATAAATGGAAAGAATGAAAAAGCGGAATATGGTTTGACTAAAGGGAATACAGCAATGTTACTATTGATGTTATTGTTACCGATTATACGAAGTATAAATCTATTTATATATAAATCTGTCGTTGAAGGATTGCAGAGTAATCGGATAAGTTTAATATCACGAATAATCTTTGATGAACATATGCGTTATTCCGAAAAGGCCAAAATAGCTGAAAATGTTATGAACCTATTAGTATTGATAAATACTTATATTGATTTCTTTTATTATTTTTTGTTATTCGGAATCAACGGTGTGTTGGGCATTCGTTTATTTGGAAAGAAGATTACCTGTCAGAAATACCTTGCTCTGGGAGGAACCTTTATTAGTACACAGTATTTAGGAATAGTTTATTTTGATAAAATACTAAGTTATTTTGATAACTCTTTTTATACTTCCAATTTAAACCTGCTATATAAAATTGTATTGAATTATTCCCAGCCGTTGGTTTTTATAATACCGTTAATCTTATATTTCTTCAAAAAATCAATTGTCAAATGCCTTACTCGTCTGAAAGACAACGTCAGGCACAAATTTTAAATATCAACCACCAACTATGCACAGCACCATAGACGTAAGGGATCTTTCTATATACCGGAAGGTCCCTTTTTTGATGGTATAATAGAGACAGGGATTGCAATTGAACGATACAATGAGATTTTTCATAAAAGCCGTGCAAATTTCGGAACCTACCGTGTACAATTTTGGCACTTGTGTTGAAAAAATATTTTATACATGTAGAATATATTTATGTGCAATAAAGAGAGCGGCTGAAATGAAAGGATGACCAGAAGGTGCGGACAAAAAGATTAAATGAAAGTTATTATCAATATAGAGCCAGCTGTTGTATTCGCAGAGAAGATGGAACGGAAAAGATTGCTAAATATCAACTGGATACGGATATCCTCTATGGGGATCTTTATTTTTGGAATCGTTTTTATCATTTGAAAAAAAGTCAGAATATGCTTTATAATATAGCAGCCCAGGATACCAGAAATGTGAAATGCAAGATCATACAGGAAAATCTGGTTCTCATTCCAAGGTATACTTATGAATCAGATCATCAAAAAAGCGGAATAGGAAAACTTTTAAAAAAAGTTCTGCTGATAATAGAAATGCTTATTCTTCTTCTTCTAAACACGACGAAAGCTACCGTTGTTTCAGGAGAGAATGGAATTCTTGCAAAGAAACCAGATAAAAATATCTTTCCTGAAAACAGAATAGAAGCAGAAAAGCAAGTGCTGATTGAGGAAGAATGATGAAATGTTCACGGAGGAAAAACAATGTTAGATGAAGAAAAAGTAGTTGCTGCCAAACATCTTGAAAGGATTAACCGCTATACAAGCATTGAAACCGGAATCTATGTTGATGGAGAACTAATTCATTTTCACGATACGATGTTATTTGATGATGAACTCAGCGTTTCGCTTCCAGTTACGTTTAAGGATATGAAACCAGAAGAAGCAAGAAAGAAATACTTTTCCGAACAGCGGCCTGTCATTATAAAGACAAATGAGGATGGATCAGTAAACTTTTGTTTTAACATGATAGACAAATGTGTGATGGCAGAGCAGCTTGATGCAGTGATTCAGGATTTTTATCGCGTCTTAAAGCGGTTTCAGCCAATGAGCGTGTGCCTGGACACTGGATCAGATCCAGAGAATGAGACTCCCAGTGCATGGATGGAATTTATCAGCAACGCACTTAATGAAAATATCTATAACGCACTGACCATATATCCGGTAGGAGAGAAGCTGTTGATGGCTATGTTTAACTGTCCGTTTGATAAACGGACCAAGTGGGTAAACTGCCTGTCTCAGATCAGAAAAAGTGTAATTTTATGCAACAACAAGAAAAAAAGGGATATTAGCTGAGCATGATACAGATCAATAAATCTAATCCATTGTATGTAAATAATATCAGGAGGTCATTATGGACGGAAAGAATACGAAAAAGCAGAACTTTCAGGATTTATACGGATATTTTTGCGGTATGCTTACCAGAGGAGATATCGATGAACTGTATGGACGGATTCTGGGTGCCGTACCGGATTTAGGTTCGATAAAGGGGAGCATTACTCTCTTAAATCCATCTGGGACCAATATGTCGGATAATCTCTTTCATTAACTTTTGGGAGCATTTGGGAGATTCCCCTGCGGTGGCAGGGGCCTTTTTAATTACTGGAAGTTGTAACTTCTTTACGATTGCAGACGGTTGATCATGGTAAGGATCAATAAAAGATCACCATCGGAAAGTGTTTTGAGCTTATCAATTGCTTCTCTGATTAAAGGCGGGTTTGAAACATCATCATCAAAAAAGTCCCGGGGAGTCACACCAAGATAATCACAGATTGCAAGGAACTCCGTCATGGAGGGAAGGCTCCTTCCGCTGGATATGCTTTGAACGTAACTTCTGCTGTGTCCAAGCTCAATACTCATCTTATGCTCCGCAATTCCTTTTTTGATCCGTAGTTCCGTGATCCGCTTATTTATATAGTCATGCTCCATGTTTTTCACCTCCCGTTTTATATTGTAAGATAATTAAAATGTCATAATACACGATTGAAATATGTAAAATAAATATATTGCATATTTTAAATATGAATAGTATAATGTATGACGATTATTATTATACATTTTTTGAGTAAAAAAATCAGTTGATTCCGTTTGGTAAATCAGAATGGATGCTGCTCCCCGGATGATCCCGGTCAGGAAGCATTTGAAAAGACAGGGAAAATCATGCATTTTCTTCCTGATATTATTTTAACAAAAGTCAATATGGAATAGGTTTGTTTTACATCAAATTACAGATTAATTGCTGTTAATAATCGGATTTGTTCTAAAATTTACACATAAAAAGAGAAAATTTTACCTTACAAAAGTATTATATTGTTGATAAAGATTGTCGAAACAAGTAGCGTAGGGTCTAAAATCCGAAACACAGGAGAGAAAAAGCATGGAGAAAAAAATAGGAATAAAAAGTATTGGGATTAAGATGCTGCTTGGAATTTTGCCTGTAGTGGTGTTGGCATTGGCGTTATTAACAAGGATCAGTGAATCCACAAGCCGGGACTTAATTACTCAGCAAAGCAATTCCACGATGGAGTCAGAACTGAAAGCCAATGTCAACAGCATTAATGATTATCTGAATGTGGTGGAAACAACGGCAATGAATATTGCCCATATGGTGGGAGCTTCTTATCAGACGACGCAGATTGACACCTATGGCACTGCAATTACAGATATAATTAAAGGGAATAATCTGATTCTGGGAAGTGGTATCTGGTTTGAACCGAATGTTTATGACAGCCAGAAAAAGTATATGGGACCTTATTGGCATAAAGACGGGGACAAGACAGAACTGACTTATGAGTATAGCGATGCGGGCTATGACTATTTTAATCAGGAATACTATAAACTTGCAGCAAACGGAACCAAGAAGGCGATTATTACGGATCCCTATTTTGACCCTACTTTGAATATCACAATGGCTTCCTGTACAGCACCCATTTATGACCCAAGTGGAAAGTTTATCGGTGCTGTAACTGTGGATATGCAGCTTAGTGATATCAATGCGCTTATCCAGTCCATTAAGGTCGGAAAGAATGGAACTGCAATGCTGACTTCGGCAGATGGTGTATATCTTTGCGGAGCAGACCAGGAAAAGGTGACGAATGGTGTCAATATTTCACAGGATGAGAATGGATCTCTTGCGGCGGCAGGCGCTTCCATGATATCCAGTGAAAAGGGAAAAGTTACATATAAAGAGGGGAAAGAAACCTATAACCTGTATTACGATAAAGTACCGGATATCGGCTGGATCATCATGATTAAGATGCCTCAGTCAGAACTGGAAGAGCCTATATTAAGACTGAATGAAAAGCTGATGCAGGTAAGCGGAATCGCCCTCGTCTGCTGTATATTGGCTGTTTTACTCCAAGTGGGAAGCATTGCCTCTGGCTTAAAGAAAGTGAAAAAGTTTGCAGGGTCTCTGGCAGAAGGCGATTTTACAGTCCAGCCGCTTAAATCCAGAAGCAGAGATGAACTGGGTCAGATGAGCAGTTCCTTGAATAACATGTTTCACAGCAACAAAGCCGTAATTGAACAGATTTCGGAACAGGCTGGCGACATTACCGATGCCAGTATCCGTCTGAATTCTGTATCCGGAGACCTGCTTCAGCAGTTCAGCGAGATCAAGGTGTATATGGGAGACGTGGATAAAGCCATGATGTCTTCCAGTGCAGCGACCGAAGAAGTGAATGCTTCCATGGCTGAGGTAAATTCCTCTGTAAGCGTTCTTGCCGAGGAGACCAGTAAGAGCAGCCGGATGGCCGGTGAGATCATGGAACGGGCCAGAGTCATTGAAAAGAATAGCCGTGAAGCCTATGAAAGTGCATCTGAAATCTCCAAAGAGCGGGAGCAGGAACTGATGATGGCCGTGGAGAATGCGAAGGTAGTGGAAAAAATCGGAGATATGGCAAGAGTTATCTCCAATACTGCCTCCCAGATCAATTTATTATCCTTAAATGCTTCTATTGAAGCGGTCAGAGCCGGGGAACAGGGCAGAGGCTTTGCTGTTGTGGCACGGGAAATCGGCCGTCTTGCAAAAGATACCTCAGAGATCGTCAAAGAGATTGAAGATACGATTACGGAGGTCCAGAAGGCATTCGGCCTGATGATGAACGGGTCAGAATCCATGCTGAAATTCTTAAAGGAAACCGTAACTCCTGATTATAATAATTTCGTGGATGTAGGACAGCAGTATGGCCGTGATGCAGTTTCCATCGAAGAGATTTCCAATGAGATTGCAGAGATGGCGGATAATATCAGTCAGGTCATGCAGGAAGTCCGGGATGCAATTCAGAACGTTTCCGAGTCTGTTCAGACTACGGCAGGCAACAGCAGTATGGTACTTACCACAGTAGAAAATGCTTACGTGGTGGTATCCGATATGTCAAAGATGTCTGAAAAACAGGAACGGATTGCAGAAGAACTGAATACGGTAGTATCAGGATTTAAGTTAAAATAAATTAAGAAATAGTCCTTGACATTTCTGGCTTCTGTTATTACAATGGTAGAAAATGTTATATTAAAAAGCAAATGCAATGAAGGTGTAAGTAGATGCTTATTTTCTTTCAGAGAGAAAGGGTCACCGGCTGTAAGCCCTTTTAAGTTCAGATAAGAGTTCGAATTTCTCACCGAAGCAGCATGATTGAAACCAGTGGATTCGTATTGCAGTTTTCTGGCGGGTAGGTCATGACGTCTTATACACGTTACGTATGCCGAGTGCCTGTGGCTTACACAGGAAGCAGGGTGGTACCGCGAATATAGTTCGTCCCTTTTTTGGGGCGGACTTTTTTTATTTGTCCTGGCCTTTCAGGTTATGGCAAAATTCAACTATGAAAAGAAGGAGAGCATGATGAAAGACCAATTGGAGAAGATCAAACAGGAAGCGTTAAAACAGATAGAAGCATCAGACGCCTTGGAAAAACTGAATGATATTAAGGTCGCTTATCTTGGAAAAAAAGGTGAGCTGACTAATGTTTTAAAGAGTATGAAAGACGTTGCTCCGGAAGACAGGCCTAAGGTGGGACAGATGGTGAATGATGCCCGTGCCCTGATTGAAGGTAAATTAGAAGAAACAATGGCTGCGCTGCAAAAGAAAGCGAGAGAAGAACAGTTAAAGAAAGAAGTCATTGATGTGACACTTCCTGCAAAACGCGGGAAAGTGGGCCACGCCCATCCGAATACCATTGCACTGGAAGAAGTGGAACGAATCTTTGTAGGAATGGGCTATGAGGTCATGGAAGGACCGGAAGTGGAGTACGATGCCTATAACTTTGAGAAGCTGAACATTCCTAAGAACCATCCGGCAAGAGATGAACAGGATACCTTTTACATCAGTGACAGCATTGTATTAAGAAGCCAGACTTCTCCGGTTCAGGTCCGTGCCATGGAGGAAGGAAAACTTCCGATTCGTATGCTGGCTCCCGGACGTGTTTTCCGGTCAGATGAAGTGGATGCAACTCATTCTCCTTCCTTCCATCAGATCGAAGGGCTTGTTATCGATAAAAACATAACCTTTGCAGATTTAAAGGGAACGTTAGCAGAGTTCGCAAAAGAGCTGTTTGGACCGGAAACAAAGGTTAAGTTCCGTCCCCATCATTTCCCGTTTACAGAACCTAGTGCAGAGGTGGATGTGACCTGTTTCAAATGCGGCGGCAAGGGCTGTCGTTTCTGTAAGGGTTCTGGCTGGATCGAGATTTTAGGATGCGGCATGGTTCATCCGAATGTACTTAAAATGAGCGGAATCGACCCGGATGAATATTCCGGATTTGCTTTCGGCGTTGGTCTGGAGCGAATCGCTTTGCTGAAATATGAAATTGATGATATGAGATTATTATATGAGAACGATATCAGATTTTTAAAGCAGTTCTAGGAACAGAAAGGGAGAAAAGTCAATGAATACACCATTATCATGGATTAAAGCATATGTCCCGGATCTGGATGTGGCACCTCAGGAGTATACGGATGCCATGACACTTACCGGAACAAAGGTCGAGGGATTTGAACGTCTGGATAAAAATCTGGAGAAGATCGTGGTTGGTCATATCTTATCCATTGAGCGTCATCCCGATGCGGATAAGCTGATTGTCTGCCAGGTCAACGTGGGCACGGAGACCGTTCAGATCGTAACAGGCGCTTCTAACGTAAAGGTTGGAGATAAGGTTCCTGTAGTTTTAGACGGCGGAAAAGTGGCAGGAGGCCATGACGGCGGTCCTCTTCCTGAAAACGGAATTAAGATTAAAAAAGGAAAATTAAGAGGAATTGAATCCTGCGGTATGATGTGCTCCATCGAGGAACTTGGAAGCACCAATGAGCTGTATCCGGATGCTCCGGAAAGCGGAATCTACATTTTACCGGAGGATTCAGAGCCAGGTGCAGATGCGGTGGAGCTTCTTGGATTTCATGATACGGTTTTTGAATACGAGATCACATCGAACCGGGTGGATTGCTACAGCGTAATCGGAATTGCCAGAGAAGCAGCAGCCACATTCCGCAAAGCCTTTCAGCCGCCGGTGGTGACTGCTACCGGTAACAGCGAGAAGGTTCAGGATTATTTAAAGGTGACGGTTAAGGACAGCAGACTCTGCCCCCGTTACTGCGCGAGAATGGTGAAGAACATTAAGCTTGCGCCTTCACCGGTCTGGCTGCGGAGGCGTTTGGCTGCATGCGGCATCCGTCCCATCAATAATATTGTGGATATTACCAACTATGTAATGGAAGAATATGGCCAGCCCATGCATGCGTATGATTATGATCTTTTAGCAGGTCATGAGCTCGTTGTGGAATGCGCAGCGGATGGGGATACGTTCCAGACCCTGGACGGACAGGAACGCAGATTAGACAGTACCATTCTGATGATCAAGGATGGGGAAAAGGCGGTAGGCATCGCCGGCATCATGGGGGGAGAAAATACCAAAATCACGGACGAAGTGAAAACCATGGTATTTGAATCCGCCTGCTTTGACGGAACCAATATCCGCCTTTCCGCAAAGAAGGTAGGATTGAGAACGGATGCATCTGGAAAATTTGAAAAGGGTCTTGATCCAAACAATGCAGAGGAAGCCATTAACCGTGCCTGCCAGCTGATTGAGGAGCTGGGAGCCGGAGAAGTAGTGGGCGGAATGATTGATATTTATCCGGAAAAAAGAGAGGAAAAAAGAATTCCCTTTGAGCCGGATAAGATGAACCGTTTATTAGGAACCGATATCCCGGCAGATACCATGCTGGAGTACTATAAGATGCTGGAGTTAAAATACGATGAGAACACCTCTGAGCTTCTCATCCCTACGTTCCGTCAGGATCTGGAATGTATGGCTGATTTGGCAGAGGAAGTGGCAAGATTCTTTGGATATGATAAGATTCCGGTATCTCTTCCCAACGGGGAGGCGACAACCGGTAAGCTTTCCTATAAGTTACGGGTAGAAGCAGTTGCCAGAGAGGTTGCAGAGTTCTGCGGATTTTCCCAGGGAATGACCTATTCCTTTGAAAGTCCGAAGGTATTTGACAAACTTCTGTTACCAAAAGACAGCCCTCTCCGTGTGACGGTCAATGTCTTAAATCCGTTGGGAGAAGATTTCAGTGTCATGAGGACCTCTCCTCTCCACGGAATGTTAAGCTCTCTTTCTACCAACTATAACCGCCGGAATAAAAATGTCCGTCTTTATGAGCTGGCTAACATCTATCTTCCAAAGGCACTTCCGCTGACAGAACTGCCGGACGAAAGAATGCAGCTGACGCTTGGATTTTACGGAGACGGTGATTTCTTTGACATGAAGGGAGTTGTGGAAGAATTATTTGATAAGACGGGAATGCATAAAAAGCCTCATTACAAGCCGTCAGGTGATAAGCCGTTCCTTCACCCTGGAAGATGTGCTGATATTATTTATGATGGAGTGACTATGGGCTATCTTGGCGAGGTTCATCCGGAGGTGGCCGATAATTACAAGATCGGTGACCGGACCTATGTAGCCGTTATTGATATGCCGTCAATGATTCCGTTTACAAGTTTTGACCGCAAATACGTTGGTATTGCAAAATATCCGGCTGTTACCAGAGATATCAGCATGGTAGTACCAAAAGAAGTTTTAGTCGGCCAGATCGAAGAAGTCATTGAACAGCGGGGAGGAAAGATACTGGAAAGCTATCAGCTCTTTGATATCTATGAGGGCGCCCAGATTTTAGCTGGTTTTAAATCCGTTGCTTACTCGATCACATTCCGCGCCGTTGATCATACACTGGAAGATCAGGAAGTTTCTGCCGTTATGAAAAAGATTCTTAATGGATTGCAGGGGCTGGGGATCGAACTTCGTGCATAGATCAGTTATATAAAGAAAAAGATGCCAGGTTGGGAATCCAATGATTGGCATCTTTTTTTTACAGGAAAATTCTTATATAAAAAGGTGTCATACTCTTTATAGCCCCATTTGTATGGATGCAGATAATCTGGTCAATCCTTACGTTAGAAACGTGAATATGCAGGGAGGCAAACGGATGTCAGGGGAATTTGATATAATAGAAGTTACAGAAAGAACCGTATTGGATTCGCGGGGAAATCCTGCCATAGAGGCAGAAGTGATCCTTGATAATGATGCACACGGAAGAGCAATGGTTCCTGTCAGTGGAATACAGACCGCAGAAGCCGAAGAAACTCTCATCAGGGAATTTCTTTCAGAGGCTATTTTATTTGAAAATGCTGCAGACCAGGCGGAAATTGACGGAAGACTCTTAAAAGAATATGAAAGCAGAGAAGGAAAAGGGAAGAAAAGTCCGGGAGTTCTGGCCTTGTCCATGGCTGCCGCAAGAGCGGCCGGGGCAGGATTTGGTCTTCCTTTATACCGTTACCTTGGCGGAACTACAGCGCCGGTCATGCCTGTACCCATGATGAGCATGATATGCAAGGGAGATAGGGAAAAAGGCATTGATTTTCAGGAACTCATGATCATTCCTCATAATGCCGGTTCCTATGGGGAGAGACTCAGGATGGGGGCGGAGATCTTTCAGGCTTTAAAAGAATTGCTGTCACATAATGGCTTTCATATATCCACAGGTTATGGCGGCGGCTTTGCGGCAGATGTGAAACATACGGAAGAGGCCCTTCATTCCATTCAGGATGCCATAGAGCTTGCAGGGTATACTCCGGGAGTTGACGCAGGAATTGGTATCTGGGCAGGTGCGGATCTGTTATATCAAAAGGAAGACGGGATGTACTGTTTTGAAAAGGAAAGTAAAAATAACGGACTGTTAATCCGCAGGGACCAGAAGGATATGATGGATTATTATTTAAGGCTGGCAGATGGATTTCCGGTAGCATCGATTGTCAATGGCTTGTGGAAAGGTGATGCCGAAGGCAGGAAACAGCTTATGGGAATGCTTGGGCACCGGATATTGATGGCATTTCCAAATGTGGATGAAGCAAATGCCGATGTGATCGAGATGAAAGAGGCCGGTACGGTTACGGCAGTGCTTAATATGGTAAGGGACGCAAGGCAGGCAGGCCATAAGGTTATAATAGCCAGTGACTTCATTGACACGGAAGAGCCCTTTTCGGCAGATTTAGCGGCAGCCGTCCGGGCAGATTATGTAAAATGCGGCCCGCCATGCAACGGAGAGTGTACGGCAAAATATAACGAACTGCTTAGGATTGAAGAATTTTATTATAAAAGAAAACAGTCTATGGGCTAAGGGTTGCCTCCTATAAAAATGCAAAAGTGGCTTGTATTTGCTGAAAAATTATGGTATGATAACTTTTGTTTGACTATAGGAGGTGGAAACATGATCAGGATTATATTATCAATCATTTTTGTTATTATATGCATCGCTTTATCTGCGATTATCCTGTTGCAGGAAGGAAAGAGTCAGGGCCTGGGTGCCATCGGTGGTATGGCAGATACCTACTGGGGGAAGAACAAGGGTCGTTCCATGGAAGGAAATCTTGAAAAATTTACAAAGTACGGAGCAGTCCTTTTTTTCATTTTATCATTGGTACTGAATCTGAATATACTGTAAAGATTAAACACTCTTGTGGCATGATAACAAGGGTGTTTTTTTCACATTATGGGATAAAGTAATGAGAAAAGAGAAAAATGAGAAAAAAGACTAAAATAATAGAAGGTAAAGAGAGGGATACAATGACAGGAGAACAATTAACACAGCGGAAAGACCTGCTTTTAAGGCTGTTTGAAGACCCTGCCTATGTGCCGATGAAATTAAAGGAGATAGCCATACTCCTTAACATTCCAAAGGAACAGAGAGAAGACTTAAAAGAAGTGCTTGATACTCTGCTTTCAGAAGGAAAGATCGGCATATCACAAAAGGGCAAATACGGAAAACCGGATCTTGGATCCGTGGCAGGCATATTTTCCGGGCATCCCAAGGGCTTTGGTTTTGTTGCGGTAGAAGGAATGGATCAGGATGTATTTATTCCGGAAGAAAAAACAGGAGGTGCTCTTCACGGAGACACGGTGCTGATATCCACAGAATCAAAACCGGATAATGGGAAAAAAGCGGAAGGTCATGTGGTCAAGGTACTGGTACATGCCAACGAAGAGATCATCGGCTTTTATCAAAAGAGTAAGAATTTTGGATTTGTGATTCCGGACAACCAGAAGATTTCAAAAGACGTGTTCGTACCCCAGGGAAAAGATATGGGAGCAGTAAACGGCCACAAGGTTGTAGTAAGGGTCACTGATTTCGGAGGACCGGGCCGTAAGCCGGAGGGAATCATTACAGAAATACTGGGCCACGTCAATGACCCGGGAACCGATATTTTATCCATTGTCCGCGCTTACGGACTTGCGGAAGAATTCCCGGACAGCGTAATGAAGCAGGTGGCAGCCGTACCTGACCATGTGGATGGCAAGGACATGCAGGGACGCCTGGATCTGCGTGATCTGCAGACCGTTACCATTGACGGGGAGGATGCCAAGGATCTTGACGATGCCATAACCATTACAAAGAAAGGCAGCATATATACACTTGGAGTCCATATTGCGGATGTAACCAATTATGTGACGGAACACAGTGCCCTTGATGAAGAAGCCCTAAAGCGTGGAACCAGTGTGTATCTGGTAGACCGTGTTATTCCCATGCTGCCTCATAAGCTGTCAAACGGAATCTGTTCGTTGAATCAGGGAGAAGACCGTCTGGCGCTCAGTTGTATTATGGATATCGATGAGACCGGAGATGTGGTTAGCCACAGAATCGCAGAAACTGTGATCAATGTGGACCGGAGAATGACCTATACGGCGGTAAATGCAATTGTAACGGATCAGGATGAAGCGGTAATGAAGGAATATGAAGCATTTGTTCCCATGTTTATGCAGATGAAGGAACTGGCGGATATTCTTCGGGAAAAAAGAAAGAAAAGAGGGTCTATTGATTTTGATTTTCCAGAGACAAAGGTCATTCTTGATGAACGGGGGAAGCCGCTGGAAATCAGACCATATGACCGCAATGCCGCAACAAAGATCATTGAAGATTTTATGCTGATGGCCAATGAAACTGTGGCGGAAGACTATTTCTGGCAGGAGATTCCGTTCCTTTACCGGACTCATGATAATCCGGACCCGGAAAAGATGAAGAGCCTGGCAACTCTGATCAATAATTTTGGCTATTCCATCCGGTTCCGCAACGGTGATGTCTATCCGAAAGAGGTCCAAAAGCTGCTTGCCAATGCAGAGGATACCCCGGAAGAAGCATTGATCAGCCGGTTGGCACTCCGTTCCATGAAGCAGGCAAAATATACTGTGACAAATACCGGACATTTTGGTCTGGCGGCGAAGTATTATACTCATTTTACTTCTCCCATCCGAAGATATCCGGATCTACAGATTCACCGGATCATTAAGGAGAATTTAAGGTCTGGTTTAAGCGATAAGAGAATCAGCCACTATGATAAGATATTAGGTCAGGTATCCGTTCAGTGTTCTGCCATGGAAAGAAGAGCCGATGAGGCAGAACGGGAAACAATTAAACTTAAAAAATGCGAATATATGTCAAAATACATCGGAGAAGCCTTTGATGGAGTGATTTCCGGCGTGACAAACTGGGGGCTTTATGTGGAACTGCCCAATACGGTGGAAGGCCTGATTCATGTCAATCAGCTGCAGGATGATTATTATCGTTTTGACGAAGAACACTATGAGCTGGTAGGAGAGATGACGAGAAAGACCTATAAGCTGGGGCAGCCGATCCGGGTCATCGTTGAAAATACGGATAAGCTATTGCGTACGATTGACTTTGTTCCGGCCAGGGATTTTGAGTAACCACAAAATAAAATAAACTCCGAAGGAATAATTTCTATGGCAATTGTCGTAAAAAAGTTAGTAAAGAATGCATATTTCTTATATAAGATGGAATTGGTTGCCGGCAGAAATGGACTGAATAACCTTGTGCAATGGGTCCACATCATTGAAGATGATGCGGTCAGTCCCTTTTTGCATGGTTATGAACTGGTATTTACAGCGGGAATACTAAATAAATCCGAACACTGGCTTCTGGATTTCGCTAAGAAGCTGAATCTCTCCGGTGTCAGTGCCTTTGTCGTTAATTTAGGACCTCATACAAAAGAAATTCCAAAGGAAGTTGCAGAGTACTGCGATCAAGTCAATATGCCTTTGTTTACCATACCCTGGGAGACCCGGATGGTGGATATGACCAGAGATTTCTGCCGCCGGATCATGGTAAATGACAACGTAGAAAACAGTATGGCAACTACCATTAAGAATATTATCTTTAAAGTGGGGGACCTGGAATCCCAGATTCTGCAGATGGAGCGCAACGGCTATAAAAGAAGTGATACCTTTTGCTTTATCAGTTTGAAGGTGGAGGGAAATGAGCGCTCTGATAATGAAGAATATATGGACAAATTCGCCATATATGCAGAAAAAACAGCCAGAAAAATCCACGAGCTGTTTATTTCCTTTACCTATAAAGAAAATATTGTATTCGTATTGGTGGATTACGCTGATGAGGAAATAGAAAGTTTTGTAAAAGACTTTTTGGAATATGTGAAAAAAGAGAAATGTGAATCTCTGGTGCATCTGGGAATCAGTTCCAACCAGCCGGGAATCTATAATCAGGAACAGAATTTTGAACGGTCCATATCTGCCATGGAAATGGCAGAAAAGCAGAAAGAAATGGTTCTTTATTATGATCATTTAAGCGTTTACAAAATCCTGTACTCGGTAAAAGAAAAATCGGTATTAAGAAGTTTTTACAATGATACCATCGGATTATTGGAAACCTATGACAGAGAGAATAATACCGGTCTGGTTTCTTTGCTTAAGACGTATTTGGAAAACAACGGAAGTCTTCAGCTGGTATCGGAAAAAATGTTTATTCACCGAAATACGGTGACAAATCAGTTAAAGAAAATTGAGTCAGTTACCGGCTTCAATCCCATGGAGCTGGAGGATAAGGTGAAATTATATCTGGGGTTTTATATTCGGGACATTCTATGATCTCAAGGCAATATGCCTTTTTGATGCCAGAAAATGCCTTTTTTAAAAGCACTTTTTCAGGGGGTGTTGTGCATGTGCACAAATATCTTTGTTCAATTGCTGGTTGCAATCCCGGTTTGACTATGCTTATAATACTACCATGTCAAAGACAGAAGGGAATACCGGCAAGATCAGTACCGTATTCCGTTTTATCAAATAACGAATGCAGCGACGATGCTCACATAGCCATCGGTCCGCTGCTTTTTTTGTAGGAGGAAAAGCACATGAAGGGCGAAGAGATCAAAAGCACATTAATGGAATATAACTTACAATCCTGGAGCAAGCAGAAAAACATTAATCCGATTCCGGTGGAAAAGGCCGAGGGTATTTACTTTTGGGATTACGATGGCACACGGTACAGTGATATGTCCTCCCAGCTTGTTAATATGAATCTTGGTTTCGGCAATCCGGCCATCAGCCAGGCCATTAAGGATCAGGTGGATAAGTTCTGTTTTGTGGGACCTTCTTATGGAGCAGAGTCAAGGGCGCTTCTGGCAAAAAAAATCATTGATTTAATGCCTGATACCATGGGAAAAGTATTCTTTACCAATGCAGGAGCGGAATCCAATGAAAATGCCGTAAAAATCGCCAGAATGTTTACCGGAAAGAATAAGATCTTCAGCCGTTACAGAAGCTACCACGGTTCCTCCTTTGGCGCCGGAAACCTGACAGGAGAGCCAAGAAGATATACTTTGGAACCGGGAGTTCCTGGTTTTGTGAAATTTTTTGATCCTTATGTCTACAGAGAAGCCATTGATTTTGAGTCAGAGGAAGCAGCCTCCAGATATTACCTGGCAAAGCTGGAAGAACAGATTCAGTACGAAGGATCAGACAGCATTGCAGCCATTGTCATGGAGACCATAACAGGCTCTAACGGAATCCTGATTCCGCCAAAAGGATATATGCCGGGAGTTCGCGCACTCTGCGATAAATATGGAATTTTGATGATATGCGATGAAGTTATGACCGGATGGTGCCGCACCGGAAAGATGTTTGCATTTGAACATTTTGATATTAAGCCGGATATTGTAACCTTTGCCAAAGGCGTTACCTGCGGTTACGTTCCTCTCGGCGGAGTGGTAGTAAACAAAGAGATTGCCGCATATTTTGATGATCACTTATTATCCTGCGGACTTACATACAGCGGCCACCCATTATCCTGTGCCGCAGGTGTTGCCTGTGTCAACTACTATGAAGAAGCGGATATTTTAAGCAATGTAAATAAGGTCGGCAAGGTTCTGGGAGAAAAGCTGGAAGAAATGAAAGAAAACCATCCATGTGTAGGCGATGTACGCTATATTGGTTTATTTTCAGCCATTGAACTTGTAAAAAGCAAAGAGACAAAGGAAGCCCTGGTTCCATATGGGAAAGATCCGGAAGGAATTATGGGGAAAATCGCAGGACTTTTAAAACAGCGGAAGTTCATGACTTACACCCATGAAAATATGATATTGATCGCACCGCCTCTGATCATTACCACGGAGCAGCTGGAAGAAGAACTTTTGAAGGTAGAGGAAGTGCTTACAATTGTTGACCGCGAGTTTTTATAATATACAGAAAATGAGGTGAACTATGGCAACTCAATTTACGTTACCGGGACGGACTGTTTTAGGCGCTGATGCATTAGCGGGCAGTGAACATGCAATAAAAGGCTTAGGGAAAAAAGCGTTTATCGTCACCGGAAAGATAGTGACAAAGATGGGAACCGTATCGAAGCTTACCGGTTATCTTGAAAGATGGAACATAGATTATACGGTATTTAACGAGATCGCAGGAGAGCCTACCGATGAAATGATTCTTGCAGGAGTAAAGGCCTATGAAGAATCCGGATGTGATTTCTTGATCGGGATCGGGGGAGGAAGTCCCTTAGACAGTGCCAAAGCCATCGGGGCAATGACGACGTTAGAAGGAAGTATTGCAGATTATATGGGGGTTGAGCTGACAGGTGATTTCCCCCCTCTGGTTCTCATACCGACCACTGCCGGAACCGGCTCAGAGACAACCAAATTTACGGTCATAACGGATACAAAAAAAGGGGTAAAGATGCTTTTAAAAGGCGATGACTTACTTCCGGAGGTAGCTGTCATTGATCCGGAGCTTACGGTGACAGCACCAAAAAGCATTACGGCAGCAACCGGAATGGATGCATTGACTCATGCAGTAGAGTCTTATATCTCCAAAAAGGCAAATGTCCTGACGGATCTTTATGCATTATCTGCAATCAAACGGATCTTTCAATATCTGCCTCTCGCCTATGCGGATGGAACCGACCGAAAAGCAAGAGAGGAGATGTCCATAGCGGCATTTGAAGCGGGTGTCTGTATCAATAATGCATCGGTCACCCTCGTCCACGGAATGAGCAGACCGATCGGAGCCTTGTTTCATGTTCCCCATGGCATCTCAAATGCCATGCTGATTACGGAATGCCTTTCTTATGTGGCAGATGGCTGCTACGGCAGATTTGCCGATATGGCAAGAGCCATCGGTGCAGCCACGGAGGAAACGGAAGAAAAAGAAGCCAGTGAAGCCTTTTTAAAGGCATTAAAAAGCCTTTGCAGCCAATGTGAGATACCTACACTGGAAGAATATGGAATACAGAAAGAAGAATTTGAAAGAGTTTCCCAAAAGATGGCGGAAGATGCCATGGCCAGCGGAAGTCCTTCCAATACGAGAAAAGAGATTTCAAAAGAAGATTTATTGAAAATTTATAGTAGATTGTTTTAAATCATGAAACTTCCTACAAACAGAAAGAAACTTACAAGGGCGTAAGGCGAAAGCTTTACGCCCTTGTTTGCAGAACAGGAGGAATTAAATGGTGAACGTAGAGATCATAGACGAAGAATTTAAAGAAAGAGATGGATCACTTCCGAGAGAAACAGAGATAAAAATTGAAAATTTAAGTGTCAAATTCCCTGATAAAAACGGCGGAGACCCCATTGTGGCGCTGTCCAATGTGAATTTGGAGATTAAGCAGGGAGAATTTATTTCTCTTCTCGGACCTTCCGGATGCGGAAAGACCACCTTACTCCGGACCATTGCCGATCTACAGGAAAAGACATCAGGAACGATTTCCGTTCGCGGCTTAACACCAAGAGAGATCCGCCTCCAGAAAAAATACGGAATCGTATTCCAGTCACCGGTGCTTTACGAATGGAGAACCGTTCGAAGGAATGTCTGCATGCCTATGGAGCTTCTTGGCATGCAAAAGAAGGACCGGACGGCAAGAGTCACGAAAATGCTTGAATTAGTAGGGCTTATGGAGTTTGGAGATAAATATCCTCATGAGCTGAGCGGAGGGATGCAGCAAAGAGTAAATATTGCAAGAGCCCTGGCGATCCGGCCGGAAATCCTTTTGATGGATGAACCGTTTTCCGCTCTGGATGAATTTACAAAAGAGAAGCTTCATGAAGACCTTTTGCGAATTTGGCAGAAGACCAATAAGACGATTCTTTTTGTTACCCATAACATCCAGGAAGCGGTGTATCTGTCTGACCGGGTGGTGGTGCTTTCCCCTCATCCGGGAAGAGTATCAGCCATTGTAGACATTGATCTTCCAAGACCAAGACCCATTGAGATGAAGGAAACCCAGGAATTTAATGCTTTGGTATCCAAGGTAAGAAACAGCTTTGAGGGGGTATGAGTATGATTCCAATCAAAAAAATACTTTCTTCCAGGTACACGGTAACGTTTGTATGGGTGGTCGGTCTTATTATTCTGTGGGAGATAGGAGCGACTGTAATCGAAGGAACCAAACGGTCACCGGAAAATGTGCTGCCCCATCTGTATCAGATCCTGGGATCAGTGTTTGAAACCAATAAGGTAAACGGGACCCAGACTGCCTTTGAAATGGTACTTGGCAATGCGGGAATTACATTTCTCCGGGCCGGGATCGGCTTTATCATCGGAGCGGGAGTTGGCTTTTTACTTGCACTTTTAATGAATTTGTTTTTACCGGTGGAAAAGATTTTGTTCCCCTATCTGATGATGATTCAGATGATTCCCATTCTTGGTATGGCTCCAATCGTTCTTGCCATAACAAAGGATATTAATAAAAGCCGGATCATCATTGCCGCGATCCTGACCTTTTACCCGGTTGCAACCAACACTCTGGCGGGATTTAAATCTGTTTCCAGGGAAAAGCATGAGCTGATGTATTCCCTGGCAGCAAGTAAATTTGAAGTATACCGGAAATTATTGATTCCGTCTTCTCTGCCGTATTTTTTCACTGGGTTAAAGATATCGGCGCCGATGGCGATCACAGCCGCAATCCTTGTCGACACCTTGCAGGGAGGTGCCGGACTGGGAACCGCCCTTTCCCAATCCTTAAAACATGCAACTACCATCTATATCTTCTGGCAGATTGTATTTTTAAGTGCAATTGTCGGGATTTTAAGTTTTTATCTTATGGTCTTATTGGAACAGACCATATCGCCCTATAAGAAAAAGAAGAAAAAGTAAAAGGAGAGGACATGAAGAAAAAAAGATATTTCAAATGGGATAAACAGTCTGCCGCCACGGTACTTTATCCGGTGCTCTTTGGTATCCTTTTGCTGATTCTATGGCAGACACAGCTGTTGCATAAGATGATCGGAGCAGATACATTCGCACTTCCCCTTCCTGGCAGAATCCTTAGAATCATTATGGATAACGGACCAGCGATTTTAAAGAATGTAAAGGCAACGGTGCTTGTAGCAGCCGGAGGACTTTTCTGCGGTTCCCTGATCGGATACCTTCTGGGAATCATTGCAACCGTCTTTCCCAAATGGGGTGCCGGCGGCTTAAGCATTGCATCTGCGGTCAGCGCAGTTCCGATCATTGCAATCGCCCCTATCTTAAATAACCTGACAAAGGATTTTAGCGATGATGCCAATGTAAGAAGTATGCTGGCAAAGACCATTGTTGTAACAATAACCTGTACGGTAGCCATGAGCATCAATGCTTACAGAGGGTTGAATGAATTAAAACCATTTTCACTGGATTTGATGAAAAGTTATGCGGCAAGCAAGACAACGGTCTTTTTAAAGCTGAGGATACCGAACAGTGTGCCCTACATATTTGTAGCCTTAAGAGTCAGTGTACCTGCCAGCATCATCAGTGCTTTAGTCAGTGAGTATTTTGCTGAGTTCATCATAGGAGTAGGAAGGCAGATCCGGGAAAACATCGTACTTGCCCAGTATGCAACGGCCTGGGCCTACATTGTAGTCGCCTGTGCAATCGGAATCATAATGTATGGAATATTGCTTGCAGCAGAAGGTACCTTGCTGAAGGGAAGAAAATAAGTAAAAATCCCTTGAGCTTTATAAGATAACAACTATTATTTGAGGAGGAATCATCTATGAAAAAAACAACAGGAAAATTAACCGCAGCAGCATTGACCCTTGCGCTTACCACCGCCGCCTTATCGGGCTGTGCAGGTGCCCCGGAGAAAGAAACAACTCAGGCAGCAGCAGCAGAGAGTACGACTGCCAAGGAAACGGGCACCACCCAGGCAGCAGCAGAGAGTACAGGAAAATATTATTCTGCCAGCGCCACACCAGAAGAGGTTGTAGTGGATGCAGCAAGCAAAGGAAAGGTAGGCAACTGGGGGCTTGGCAATGAATACGAGGTTCAGGCTCTATTGACCAAATATGGCCAGAATACCGATTTCCTGAGTCAGGCGTTTGATATGGATGGCTTTGATGATGACTCCATTCTTTTGGCTTCTGCAATGACCTATAACGAACTGGGACTTGTAAAGAACAGTTATAAAGGCGGCTATGCCTATGGGGATTCCGTAAAATACATCGATATGAATGAGGAAGGCGTAGCAATGCTTGAGGATAATATCTTTACCACAAGGGAATTTGCCGAGGCAAATCCAAACACGGTAAAAGCATTCGTCCGCGCTTCCATGAAAGGCTGGGAATATGCCTGCGCGAATCCGGAAGAAGCCGCTGAAATCGTATTCAATGCCGGTTCCTCCGTATCCAGTGAGCATCAGGCTTATATGGCAGAAGAAGTAAAAAAATTAGTGGAAACAGATACAAAGGGCAATAAAGTCGTAGACCTTGGAAAAATGGATGATGAGGCGCTGCAGCAGACGCTTGATCTTGCCAAACAGTACATTCAGTTAGATGACAGCACTGCAGCAGAAAAATTACAGACATTAACCCTGGATGATTTCCGTGATGCGTCTTACTGGACGGATGCGATGAGCGGTGCAGAACTGGGAGCACCGGAAAAAACAGATGTATCCATTCAGTTAAAATGGCTTCCGCAGGCACAGTTTATGGGATATTATGTGGCAGAAGCAAAAGGCTATTATAAGGATGCCGGTTTAAATGTGACCATCACACCAGGCGGCGGAGATATCGGTGAGACGACAGCTGTAAATTCCGGTCAGGTAGACTTTGGCGTGACCTGGGATGCGAACCTGATCGCAGCAAATGCCGGAGGAATGAACTTGATCGCCGTGTCACAGGTATATCAGAGATCCGGTTTGGTTCTTGTATATAAGGTAAACGAATAAAGCACTGTTGATTATCTGTTAAGGAGGAAGAACCATGGATTTATTAATTAAGAATGGAACCATTGTTTCGGCAGAGGAAACATTTGTCGGTGATATAGGGGTAAAAGACGGGAAAATCGTATGCATTGGAACGAATTTGCCGGTTGATGCAAAAAAGGTGGTGGATGCTTCCGGTAAGCTGGTTTTACCTGGAGCCATCGATGCACATACCCACCTGGCAATGCCCTTTGGAGGTACGGTTTCTGCCGATGGTTATTTATCCGGAACAAGAGCTGCAGCGTGCGGCGGTGTGACCACAGTATTCGATTATCCGATCCAGAGAAAAGGAAAGGGAATCGTAGAAACCGTTCAGGAAAGAAAGGAAATGTGTGACCCGGAAGCCTGCGTGGATTATGCATTCCACTGCTGTATTACTGATTTGAACGAAGGTGCTGTTTTAGAGGAATTTGAAGCGGCTGTGGATTATGGAATTACCAGTTTTAAATGTTTCCTGGTCTACAAAAAAGAAGGTATGATGGTGGATGACGGAACTCTGGTCCGCATCCTCAAAAAAGCAAAGGAAGCAGGGGCGATCACCAATATCCATGCGGAAAATCCGGATGTCATTGACTTAAATATCGAGCAGTTTAAGGCGGAGGGAAAAACCTCTGCCTGGTATCACTATTTAAGCAGACCGGAATATGTGGAGGCAGAAGCTGACAAACGGGCGGTACACTGGGCAAAATCGGTAAACGCACCTCTCTATATCGTACATATGGCAGATAAGGAGGGGTTAGAAGCAGCCGTTGCCGCAAAGAGGGACGGTTATCCGGTTTACATTGAAACCTGTCCCCAGTATCTGGAATTTACCTGTGATGTTTATAAAAGAGAAGACGGCAGAAACTTTGTATGCTCTCCTCCTATGAAGGATCAGGAAAGTCAGGATGCGCTCTGGAAGGCAGTTATGGATGGAAGCATAGATACGGTGGCAACCGATCATTGTCCGTTCCAAAGCCATGAAAAGGACTGGGGAAAAGACGATTTTACCAAGATTCCAAACGGCTGTGCAGGAATCGAAAATCTATATCCATATATGTTATCCAAAGCCAATGAAGGAAAAATAAGCTTCAACCGTGCGGTGGAACTCTGTGCCACGAATCCGGCTAAGATCTTCGGCTGCAGCCAGAAGGGTTCTCTGACTGTTGGAAAAGATGCGGATATCGTGATCTATGACAAAGATAAGGATTTGACCATTTCCGTTGACAACATGCATTCTGATTATGATCACACCATATGGGAGGGCATTAAAGTACACGGATATCCGGTACAGACTTATGTGAGAGGAACACTGGTATATGATCAGGGGGAATTTGTAGGAACTCCCGGATATGGATCTTTTGTAAAGAGAGAGCCTCAAAAATATAGTTTGGAGTGATAGAATGGATAAATTATTATACAAAGAAACATCTCTTTTAGAGGAAGCCGGCGGTTGTCTATTGTGCAGCGAGGCCCCCTGCGCCAAAGCGTGTCCTTACGAACTGGAAACGGATAAAATAATACGCTGCTACCGTTTTGAGAATAAGTCAGGAGCCATCAACCGTCTGCCAAAGGATTTGCCCTGTCATGACTGTACCGGCAAGCCCTGCTTGTCAGCCTGCTTGAAAGGGAAAATCAATTCACCGGTGCCAATTCCTGATATGTTTGAAAAACTATCCTCCTATACGAAACCGAAAAAGGAGGATGTGGATTTATCCATAGATTTTTGCGGGGTTCCATGTGAAAATCCATTCTTTTTATCTTCTTCCGTGGTAGGAAGTAATTACGAAATGGTAGCAAAAGCCTTTGACATGGGCTGGGCTGGCGTCGCCTTTAAAACCATTGGTGTTTTTGTCCCTGATGAGGTATCTCCCAGATTCGATGCTCTGAAAAAAGAAGCGCTTCCGTTTGTAGGATTTAAAAATATTGAGCAGATTTCAGATCATACCCTGGAAGAGAATCTTGCATTCATCAGAGATTTAAAAAGAGATTACCCCACAAAAATATTTGTTGCTTCTATTATGGGCCAGACGGAAGAGGAATGGACTTATCTTGCGAAAGTGGTAACAGAAGCCGGTGCAGACATTATCGAATGTAATTTCTCCTGTCCTCATATGGCAGGGGATGGGTTAGGCTCTGATGTGGGTCAGAATCCAGAACTGGTTGCAGCTTATACAAAAGCAGTGAAAAAGGGGACCCATCTTCCTGTTCTGGCGAAAATGACACCCAATATCGGCCATATGGAAATTCCGGCACTTGCAGCAATGCAGGCAGGCGCAGACGGCCTTGCGGCCATCAATACCATAAAAAGTATTATGAACGTGGATCCGGACACCTTTGTATCCGGGCCTTCTGTGAAAGGAAAAACCAGCGTGGGAGGTTATTCTGGGAAGGCAGTAAAACCTATTGCTCTCCGGTTTATCCATGCCATGAAGACCCATCCGGAACTGACCGGTGCTCCCGTCAGCGGAATGGGCGGAATCGAAACCTGGAAAGATGCATTTGAATTCATGGCACTGGGCTGTGAAAATATCCAGGTTACGACATCGGTCATGCAGTATGGCTACCGGGTGATCGAGGATATGATAGAAGGAATGAAATATTATCTAAGTACCCACGGTTATAAAAGCGTTCGTGAGATCGTAGGTAAGGCACTGGTTCACACCATACCGGCGGATGAACTGGAACGGGATTCCATCTGTTATCCAAAATTTGACAGAAAAAAATGTGTGGGCTGCGGCAGATGCGTGTTGTCCTGCTACGACGGAGGGCATCAGGCGCTGAAACAGGCAGAGGACACACAAAAACCGGTGATGGACGCTAAAAAATGTGTGGGCTGTCATCTTTGTGCCCTGGTGTGCCCGGTAGGGGCTATCTCTGCAGGTACCAGGGTAAAAAAGAAAAGGGCCTAGAAAAGATAACAGGAGGTAAACAGCATGATACAGTGCGATTATAAAAGAATGGAAGAAAAGATCAAAACCTTCAGCCAGTTCGGAGATACTGGAAAAGGCGGAATAACAAGGTTTTCCTTATCAAAGGAAGCGTTGGCTGCAAGAAAAGAATTTGTAACGCGTATGGAGGCACTGGGCGCTTCCGTTGTTACAGATGATATGGCAAATATATATGCAACCATACCTGGAACAGAAGATCTGCCAGCCATTCTCTCAGGCTCTCATATGGATTCTGTACGGCAGGGAGGTAATTACGACGGGATTCTAGGCGTTTTGACTGCAATGGAAGTGGCAGAGACGATTGTAAAAGAAAAAATACCACACAAACACCCGATTACAGTTATGGTATGGACCAACGAAGAAGGTGCCAGATTTGAACCGGCAATGATGTCTTCCGGTGTTATCTGCGGGAAATTTGACAAGGAAGCCATGCTGGCTTCAGAGGCAAAAGACATTCCCGGATATACCTTTGGTAAGGCTTTGGAGGAAAGCGGTTATAAGGGGAAAGAAGAAAACCGGCTGGATCCTTCAAGAACAAAGGCACTGGTGGAGCTTCATATTGAACAGGGACCGGTACTGGAGGCAGAAGGAATTGATATCGGAGTCGTAGAAGGCGTCTGCGGTATGATTAATTATGAGTTTACCTTTACGGGGCAGGCAGGCCACGCCGGGACCACCCCTATGAAATACCGGAAGGATGCTCTTTATGCAGCCGTAAAAACCATTCAGTACCTTCATGATGAGCTGGATCAGCTGGACAGTAAACTGGTTTACACCACAGGCAAGATTTCAGCCCACCCCAATATCCATACCATAATACCGGATGAGGTGAAGATCACCCTGGATGCCAGACATCAGGATCCGGAAGTGATTAAACAGGTGCTTGCAGTCATAAAGAAGATTCCAGGTGTTGTGGAGCAGTGTAAAGTCAGCTATGAGGAAGCATGGTCACGCAAGACCGTAGGCTTTACTGCGGAACTGGTGGATTATGTGGAAAAGAGTGCACAGGAGTGCGGATATTCCAACCGGAGAATCTACAGCGGGCCGGGCCATGACGCCCAGTTTGCCATTGATCTGGTTCCTACTACCATGATATTTGTACCAAGTGTAGGCGGTCACAGCCATTGTGAGATCGAATATACACCGGTAGAGAATTGTCTCAAAGGGGCCAATGTTCTTTTGAATACGATTTTACATATTGATAAACATTAATAAGAAAGAAATCCTCCCGGATCTATGTTTGAGAAAACATGGAGCCGGGAGGATTTTATTATGGAAGGATTTCTTCATTAGACCTTTACTAAAAATAAACAATGTAGTATCATAAATTATACGTAATTACGGAGGTTAGTTGATTTGGGAGAAAAAATTAAACTCATAGCCAACAACAAAAAGGCATATCATGAGTATTTTATTGATGAAAAATATGAGGCAGGTATCGAACTGGCGGGAACGGAAGTAAAATCTATCCGCATGGGAAAGTGCAATATCAAAGAAGCCTTTGTAAGGATTGATAAAGGGGAAGTTTATGTCTATGGAATGAACATCAGCCCCTATGAAAAGGGGAATATATTCAATAAGGATCCCCTTCGCATCAGGAAGCTTTTGCTTCACCGGGCAGAGATTGTCAAACTTGATGCCAAGATCGCCCAGAAGGGCTATACTCTGGTGCCTCTCCAGGTATATTTTAAGGGGAGCCTGGTAAAGGTGGAGATTGGACTTGCCAGAGGTAAAAAGCTGTATGATAAGAGAGAGGACATTGCCAAAAAGGATCAGAAAAGAGAGATAGAAAGAGAATTTAAGGTGCGGAATCTATAATTGCGGTCTTATCAGATCTTTAGCAACAAACCGCAGGGAATAAGGGGAGGATAAGCGGATGGCACTATATGATTATGTTGGGGCATTAAGAAGGGGACGAAAACAGTATCAGGCATCTGTAGCGAAAGGGGAGTATCCGTATCTTCCGGTTCTGGACGATATATTATCTTATACCGATATCGTTTCGGAAGTGAATCTGGGAATCATGGACATTCCTCTGGAAAAGATCGTGGGAACAAAGACGGAAGGGCGTACCAGCGCTTTTGCCAATAATTTTATGCCGCTCTTGTCTGAAAAGTCAGAGTTTGGAGCCAAGTGGGCCTATCTTTATGATCATCAGATCCAGGAAGGCATTCATGATCCCATTGTGGTTTATGAATTTATGAACCAATACTATGTACAGGAGGGAAATAAACGTGTCAGCGTATTAAAGTATGTGGGCGCGTTCAGCATTGCAGCTTCGGTCACTCGTCTGATTCCCAGAAGGACCGATGATTTGAACAACCGGCTGTATTATGAATTCCTGGATTTTTATCAGGTATCCTTTAACTGTGATATCTGGTTCAGCAAAGAAGGAAGCTATGACAAACTGTTAAAAGCCATGAATAAGAATCCCGGCGAGCAATGGAGCGATGAGGAACGGCTGGTGTTTAAATCGGCATATGACCGGTTTTCCATGGCCTTTCATGCATTTGGCGGTGATGATTATGACATGACCTGTTCGGATGCATTCCTTATTTATGTGGAACTGTTCGGCTACCGGACCGTAAAGGACCGGGTGGAGAGACAGATGAAAAAGGACCTGGTGAAGATAAAGGACGAGCTTCTTCTTGCGTCCAGAGGCAATAAGATTGCTTTATTGGAGCAGCCGGAAGAGGTTGAGGATATGGCAGAGAGCAATCCTTTAAAGATCATTAACTGGCTCCTCCCGATTCAGATGATCGAACCTCAGATGTTAAAAATTGCTTTTATTCATGCAAAGACCGCTGAGACCTCAAGCTGGACCTATGGGCATGAACTGGGGAGAATGTATCTGGAGCAGGCGTTTGACGGCACCATGGAAACCATGGCCTTTTTCCAGGCAGATTCAGAGGAAGAGACGGCCAATGCATTGGAAAATGCACTGGCGGCCGGCTGTAACATGATATTTACCACCGCTTCACCGATGATCAACCAGTCCGTTAAGACCGCAATCAATCATCCGGAAGTGAAGATTTTTAACTGCTCGGTGAATATGTCATATTCCTCGGTCTGCACTTACTATGGAAGAATGTATGAATCAAAGTTCCTGATGGGGGCACTGGCCGCTTCCATGTCAAAGGATGATAAGCTGGGGTATATTGCGGATTATCCCATTTACGGGACTATCGCCAACATCAATGCATTTGCTTTAGGGGCAAGGATGATAAATCCCTATGCAAGGGTACATCTGGAATGGTCCAAAGTGATTGGACGGGATGCCCATGCAGAGCTTGAGAAGGAAGGAATCACCTTTATTTCCGGCGATGATATGATTACACCCAAAACTCCCACAAGAGAATACGGACTGCATCAGAAGCTTCCGGATGGCACTCTTAGAAATCTGGCGACCCCAATCTGCCATTGGGGAAAGTTCTATGAAAGAATGGTTAATATTACCTGTCATGGGGCTTCTGACAGAAAAGAGCTGAAAGGCAAGCAGGCCATTAACTACTGGTGGGGAATGTCGGCGGATGTGATTGATGTAATCTGTTCCAAGAGCCTTCCCCATGGGACCCAGCGTCTGCTTAACTTTCTGAAACATTCGATTCGTGCGGGAAGCTTTCAGCCTTTTGTGGGCATCATATATTCCCAGGATGGAAAAACCCAGTGTGAGGAAGGCGAAAGCCTTACCCCGGAGGAGATTACTACGATGAGCTGGCTGGCAGAGAATGTTGCTGGCAGAATCCCGGCCTATGAGGAACTGACGGAAGAAGCAAGGTCACTGGTACGGCTCCAGGGCCAGGCAATTTACGAGAATACGGATATGGAGGAACAGGAGCGTGAAGATTCTGGTATTGGCTGATCAGGAGTCAAAGTCACTCTACGATTTCTATACACCGGAAAAAATAAAAGACATAGACATGATTATTTCATGCGGAGACTTAAGAGCAGAATACTTATCGTTTTTTGCTACGCTTTCCCGTGCCCCGGTGTTTTATGTTCGTGGAAACCATGATTGCCAATATATGCATTGTCCGCCCGAGGGATGTACCTGCATTGAGGATGACATTGTGACATATAAAGGAATCCGGATCATGGGACTGGGAGGTTCCATGGAATATATACCGGATGCTCCGAATCAGTTTACGGAACGGAAGATGGAACAAAGAATCCGGCGCATGTGGTGGAAGCTTAAAAAGAATAAGGGGTTTGATATATTAGTTACCCACGCTCCGGCTTATCAGCTGAATGATCTGCCGGACCTGCCGCATATGGGATTTTCCTGTTTTCGGGACCTGATGGATAAGTATACCCCCCAGTATTTCCTGCATGGGCATGTTCATGCCAATTATGGAACTTCTTTTAAGAGAATTGATCAATACGGAGGCACAACCGTTGTCAATGGATATGAATATTGCATCATTGAATATCCGGCCTGTCTCTGATATAACTATAAATTATAATACACATTCCTTTTATTTAATTGACAAATAGAAGTTAGATTGCTATTATTAAAATCACTATACAAAAAGGCAGGGATAAGGATGGAAAGAATCGTATTATCATTGTTGGTTGATAACACCTCCGGCGTTTTGAGCCGTGTGGCCGGTCTGTTCAGCCGCCGTGGCTATAATATAGAAAGCTTGACGGTGGGTGTGACTGCAGATGAGAGATATTCGAGAATGACAGTGGTGTCCATCGGGGATCAGGAAATCTTAGACCAGATTGAAAATCAGCTCAGAAAATTGGAAGATGTAAGGGATATTAAAGAACTGAAACCGGGCTGTTCCGTATTCAGAGAACTTATTTTGGTCAAGGTGCGTGCAAACTCCGGAGAGCGTCAGGCGGTAAGTGCCATTGCTGATATTTTCAGAGCAACCATAGTTGATGTGGGAAAGGATTCTTTGACCGTTATGCTGACCGGTGACCAGTCAAAGCTTGATGCGCTTATTAACCTGCTTGAAGATTATGAGATTTTAGAACTTGCCAGGACTGGCTTGACCGGTTTATCCAGAGGGTCCGGCGACATTCGGTATCTGCCATAATTTAACTTGCTAGCTAGAGGTATTGCCAAAGGCGGACAGAGAGTCGCCGGCATGGTTCCTTTAACAAAATATATTACGAGTCAATCTATGAGGAGGAAATAAAAGATGGCAAAGATTTACTATCAGGAAGACTGCAATTTATCCTTACTGGAGGGTAAGACCATTGCAGTGATTGGATACGGCAGCCAGGGCCATGCGCATGCGCTTAATTTAAAGGAGTCCGGATGTGATGTTATTGTAGGACTTTATGAGGGAAGCAGTTCCTGGGCAAAGGCGGAGGCACAGGGATTAACCGTTTATTCCGCAGCAGAAGCTGCAAAGAAAGCTGATATCATCATGATCCTCATCAACGATGAGAAACAGGCGGCTCTTTACAAGGAATCCATCGAGCCTAATTTAAAGGATGGCGACATGCTGATGTTCGCTCACGGTTTTGCAATCCATTTTGGTCAGATCGTTGTTCCAAAGAATGTTGATGTTACCATGATTGCACCAAAGGCTCCCGGACATACGGTTCGCAGTGAGTATCTTGTAGGAAGAGGAACTCCATGCCTTATTGCTGTTCATCAGGATTATTCCGGCAAGGCAAAGGACAAGGCTCTTGCCTATGCATTGGCACTGGGCGGTGCAAGAGCAGGCGTTTTGGAGACTACCTTTAAGGATGAAACAGAAACAGATCTTTTCGGCGAGCAGGCTGTATTATGCGGCGGCGTATGTGCTCTTATGAAAGCCGGATTTGAAACACTGGTTGAAGCCGGATATGCTCCTGAGAATGCATACTTTGAATGTATTCATGAGATGAAGCTGATCGTTGATCTTATCTTTGAAAGCGGATTTGCAGGAATGAGATACTCCATTTCCAACACCGCAGAATTCGGTGATTATATCACAGGACCAAAGATCATCACAGATGAAACAAAGAAAGCCATGAAGCAGGTACTTACTGATATTCAGGACGGAACCTTTGCAAAGAACTGGTTGTTGGAAAATCAGGTAAACGGCACTCATTTCCATGCCATGAGAAACAAAGAAGCATCTCATAAGTTAGAACAGGTGGGAGCAGAGCTTCGTAAGCTTTACAGCTGGAATGATGGCGGTAAATTAATCGATAACTAAGCTGCTTTCTGCAGATTAAATAAAAAACAGGCCTCCGGAACAGGCATTGCTTTTCCGGGGCCTGTTTTTTGCTTATTTACTGCTCATTCCGACTTTCACTGCATCAAAAAAGTTCTCCATAGCCGTAGATATTCCGCCTGGGTTATAAGCAAACCCTACGGTTCGCTTTTTAATCTCTGTTTTCAAAGGAATTAAAACAAGTTCTTCCTGATCCAGCTCTTTCTGCACAAAGTCCTTGATCACACATCCGATTCCCATGCCGATTTTAGCAAATTCTATCAGCAGGTCCATGGTGGTCACTTCTAAAAGCTGTTTGGGTACGATTTGATTTTCGCTTAAATATTCATCAATGTATTTTCTGGTCATATTTTTCTTGTCCAAAAGCAGGATGTTCCCGGTCTCAAAAAGATCAGCCCCACGGCCTTCTCTTAAATACAGGTTATTGAGATAAGATTTTGTAGCGACGAATACATCCTGAATTTCCATTATTGGTGTAAATAAAAGGGGACGGCGGTTGGAGGGCTCAGCAATTAATCCCAGATCGATTTTCTGCTGTTCCAGCATGGCGACCGTGTGCGCCGTGGACTGGCTTTCTATCGTAATCTTAATATGAGGATACTTCTCAATGAATCCCTTTAAATAGGGGAGAAGAATATATTTGCACAAAGTATTGCTGACACCGATTCTCAAGTGACCGATGTGAAAATCTTTAATGCGCTTTAACTCCTGTTCTCCCTGAAACAATGCTTCAAAGGCCGTTTTTGTATGGTCGTACAGAAGTTTTCCTTCATCAGTAAGCTGTACGCCTCTGGAATTCCTGGTAAATAGAGAAACTCCCAGACTTCCTTCCAGTTTGCTGATGGATTTGCTGATCGCTGGCTGGCTGATAAACAGCTCTTTTGCCGCTTTGGAAATATTACCTGCCTTTGCAACTTCAAAGAAAATCTTATATTGAGATAAGTTTTGTTCCATGTTTAAATATCCTCTCATTTCATAACCAATTATTATATTAAATATTCATATTATGTATTTCTATTATATCAATATGTATGTTAGAATGTAAAGCAGTAAAATGACAGAGGTTCATTTCAAGGAAATAACAGGAGGACGCGGACTATGGGAATGACGATGACCCAGAAAATTCTGGCAGCTCATGCGGGGCTTAGTGAGGTAAAAGCAGGACAGCTGATTGAGGCGGATTTGGACCTGGTTTTGGGAAATGATATTACATCACCGGTTGCAATTAAGGGAATGGAGAAATTTAACAAGGAAACAGTTTTTGATAAAGATAAGATTGCCCTTGTTATGGACCATTTTATACCAAATAAAGACATAAAATCTGCGGAGAATTGCAAATGCTGCCGTGATTTTGCGTGCAGCCACGAAATTACCAATTATTTTGACGTTGGACAGATGGGGATCGAGCATGCTCTGCTCCCTGAAAAAGGATTGGTAGTTGCCGGAGATGCAGTCATCGGAGCAGATTCTCATACCTGTACCTATGGTGCACTGGGAGCATTTTCCACAGGAGTCGGCAGTACTGATATGGCGGCAGGAATGGTAACCGGAAAAGCCTGGTTCAAAGTGCCTTCTGCCATTAAATTCGAGCTGATTGGGAAACCATCCCGATGGGTCAGCGGAAAAGACGTAATACTTCATATTATAGGGATGATCGGAGTAGATGGTGCGCTTTATAAATCCATGGAGTTTTCCGGAGACGGAATCAAAAATCTTACGATGGATGACCGTTTTACCATCTGCAATATGGCCATTGAGGCTGGCGGTAAGAATGGAATCTTTCCGGTGGATGATCTGGCAATCCAGTACATAAAGGAACATTCCAAACGTGATTTTAAGGTCTTTGAAGCCGATGAAGATGCAGAATATGAAACTGTGTATACCATTGATTTATCAAAGCTGGAGCCTACGATTTCATTCCCTCACCTTCCGGAGAATACAAAAACCTTTGGCATGTTTGACGAGATAAAGGTGGATCAGGCAGTAATTGGCTCCTGTACCAACGGCCGTCTTGATGATATGCGCATCGCAGCTGCCGTGTTAAAGGGGCGTAAGGTTGCTAAAAATGTGCGCTGCATCGTGATTCCTGCAACACAGGAAATCTATCTTCAGTCCATGCGGGAAGGGCTTTTGGAAATCTTTATTGAAGCAGGGGCGATTGTGAGCACTCCTACCTGCGGACCGTGTCTGGGCGGATATATGGGAATCCTTGCAAAAGGGGAACGGTGTATATCCACGACGAACAGGAACTTTGTAGGGCGCATGGGCCATGTAGAGTCAGAGGTTTATCTGGCAAGTCCTGCAGTAGCCGCCGCAAGTGCAGTTACCGGGCGGATATCGGCACCGGAAGAATTGGGATTATAGGAGGTATCAAATATGAAAGCGCGTGGATCTGTTTTTAAATATGGGGATAATGTAGATACGGATGTTATCATTCCGGCAAGATATTTGAATATTACGGATGGTGATGAACTGGCAAAGCACTGTATGGAAGATATTGACAAGGATTTTGTTACCAAGGTAAAAAAAGGAGATATCATCGTTGCAAATAAGAATTTTGGCTGTGGGTCTTCCAGGGAGCATGCTCCCTTGGTGATCAAGTGTGCAGGAGTCAGTTGTGTGATTGCTGAGACATTTGCAAGAATCTTTTACCGCAATGCGATTAACATCGGACTTCCTATTATAGAGTGTCCGGAGGCTGCAAGAGCCATTAAAGCCGGTGACGAGGTTACGGTAGATTTTGACAGTGGGATTATTACCAATCAGTCGACCGGGGAATCCTTTGAAGGTCAGGCATTTCCGCCTTTTATGCAGGAGATCATATCCGCAGGTGGGCTGTTCCCCTATATTAATAAGAAGAAATAGCTGTAAATTTTATGGAAAAAGGGTCCGTAATTGTCAGATATTGTATCTGATAATAACGGACCCTTTCCTTTGAATCATTGAAATTACGCCAAAGGAGTATTATAATTAGAAAAAAATACAGGGAGAGGAATTATATGGTTAAGACAAATGCAATGCGCATGCTCGATAAAGCGGGCATTCTTTATGAAACAATGGAGTATGAAGTGGACGAGCATGATTTATCCGGCAGCCATGCAGCTGATCAGATGGGCGTGGATCATGGAAGTGTTTTCAAAACTTTGGTGTTAAAAGGGGAAAGAACGGGATATTTGGTATGCTGCATTCCGGTGGATGGAGAACTGGATTTGAAAAAAGTGGCGAAAGCAGCCGGAGATAAGAAGGTGGAGATGATTCCTATGAAAGACTTACAGGGCATTACCGGTTATATTCGAGGGGGCTGTTCCCCGGTCGGCATGAAAAAACTATATCCAACATTTATCGATGAATCAGCCCTCAAATACCCTCAAATCGCGGTCAGCGGGGGATTGAGAGGCCAGCAGATCACTCTGGCTCCTCAGAGTCTGGTGGACTTTATAAAGGGTAAAGTTGTAGGATTGACGCAAGATTAGTTTACATAAAATCAAAAATGAGTGGACTGGCTTCCTCTGGAAAAATAAATAATTAACAGAAATGTAACATTATTGTAAAAGGTTAATTATTGAAATATACAAAAAGTAAAGGATAAACAAGGTTAAAGTAGTACAATTGTAATAAAAAATAAAAAAGAGATAAAATTCAAAAGTTAAAATATCACAAAAATGTTAAATCCCCATTGACTTTTTTAACATGCTTCTTCTATAATTACGGCTGTCACCCGGAAACGGTTGTGGAATACGTTCACAGCCAAGGCAAGTGAGATAATAGAAGAGGAGTATGTATGCTTACACTACGCTCTATCCTTCAGCAGATTAGTCAATTCTTCAGAGGGATGGCCATTAAGGTCACAAAGAAGATGTACCGTTCATCCGCAGTTTTTATGACGGGAGCGGCTGTCATTACTGTTGTTGCGTTTACCTCAACAGGATTTGGAAGCAGCGGAAAGAATGCGCTGACAGCGTTTGCAGAAACGCCGGCATTAAGTGATGCTGCTGATGAGGGAAACGTTGAAGAAGAGGAAACAGTTGCACAGGCAAAAGTACAACTTGCGCTTACCGACGCTAAGATACAGGCACAGCAGTTAGCCGGTAATCTACTGGTTAAAGAGGTTATTCAGAAGCAGGAACTGGAAGAAGAATCCCAGGCCCGTATAAAGCTCATTAATACTCAGATCGCCATGGAAGAAGAGGCGAAGCGGCAAGCGGAAGAAGCAGCTAAAAAAGCAGAAGAAGAGAAAAAAGCAGCAGAAGAAGCAGCCAGGAAGGCCGAAGAAGAGAAGGCGGCCAATGCAATGAGTGTATCACAGGATGATTATCAGGTCCTGTTGCGGATCGTTCAGGCAGAAGCAGGAGTTTGTGATGATAAGGGCAAGATTCTTGTAGCAAATGTAATTTTAAACCGGGTAAAGAGCGGTAAATTCCCGAATACGGTAAGAGGTGTGGTTTATTCGCCCTCCCAGTTTTCCCCAGTATCAAACGGAAGGATCAATACGGTAAAAGTAACGGATGATACCACACAATGTGTCAACCGTGCGCTTGCTGGAGAAGATTATTCGGAAGGAGCATTATATTTTATGAACCGCAGAGGATCAAAGAGCGGAGCGGTCCGTTGGTTTGATTCACGGCTGACTTATTTATTCCGGCATGAAAACCACGAATTTTTTAAATAATAACATAAAAAAGCATTGTGAAATATTCTGCTTTGGGTGTATACTATACTTAACTGCGGTTCCCTTTTCGGACTGCTGTCGAATGATACTATACACAAAAGGAGAGTACGATTATGATTTTTGACTCAGCAAAGAACCTTGATTTTTACAGAAACCTTGGGGTGGATGGAAGATACGCGAAAGCGATTGATTTTCTGAAAAACACCGACTTAGAGAACCTGGCGCCAGGTAAGTATGAGATTGACGGCAAGAATGTTTTTGCCAATGTGCAAGAATATACAACAGTTCCTTGGGAAGAAGCAAAGTTTGAAACACACCGTGATTATTCTGATATCCAGTATATGATAAAAGGTACTGAGACCATGTCATATGCACCGATCGACGAGCTGAATGTAAGTGTACCATATAACGAAGAAAAAGATGTTGTATTTTACGACAATGAAAATCCAGGCTTGAAGGTGGTTGTAAAGGCTGGAGAATATATGATATTCAATCCTTGGGATGGTCATAAACCAAAGGCAGCTGCCGGTGAACCGGCACCAATTAAAAAGGTTATTATTAAAATCAAAGAAAATTAATGAAAACGGGATCCGGTCCAATCATATGGACGGGTCCCGTTTTCGGACTTCCTTCTTATGGTCTCCAGTGATCTGAGCCGGAAAGAACGGCTTCTCTGGTGTATTTATATAAATCCTCTTCCTTCAGACGAACGATCCAGTCCGGCCGCATGTCCATAGTGGCTCCGGGTCCGTAGCTGCCGTATTCCGCATAAAAGGCATGTTCATGCGCAGCTTCCTTGTTCCAGTCGTGCCAGCCCTCTTTGCAGATGTGATCATCCATATAGCAGTTGATAAGTACTGTTTTTGCATACTCTCTCCAGGGACGGCCAAGGTAAGCGTTCTCAGCCGGGCAGTTGCTTTCAAAGCGGCAGCCGGACATGACATAACCATATTCCTGGCCTTGTGGTGTGCTGGCTGCAGTTACATAGCTGCTGATTTCCTTGCCGGTGTATTTGGAGAAAAAGGTGCAGTCTTCAAAATAGGCAGTAGCGCTTCCAAAGATAAAATCAATGTCTCCCTCAATGTAGCAGTTCTTATAGTACTGGCGTCCGTTAATACGGGGCGCATGCTGCTTGGGGCCGATGAATCCGTTGACTTCCACTTCTTTTGGAGGAAGGGGGCCGGTAAACAAAGTGTCCTGGTTTCCTAAAAGGCGGCAGTTTTCAAAAACCAGCCGGTCTCCGTCTGCATAAAGAGCCAGAGCCTGTCCTACTAAAGTTCCCGGCCCTGCACTGTTTTCAAAGGTAATATTTTTTGCAGTAAAATCATGAGTATCGATCAAACTGGAATAGGTGCGGAAGGTTCCGCGTTTCATACCGTCGTCCATAAGCATTCTGGCGTAGAGTCCGTAGGAAAGAATGGTACTCTCTGCCTCCTCGCCGATAAAGGTCACATACGGAACGGTTACGGTAATCTGTTCCTCGTAAAAGCCTTTATGGATAAAGAGAACCTGTTCGGAAGTATTGTCTTTTGGCAGGGAATTCAGTGCTTCCGTAATGCTTTTAAAGTCCCCGGTGCCATCCTGCGAAATGTGAATCATAATTAACCTTCTTTCTACTTGTGTATAAAATTCAAAACATATACTAAATATACTTAATTTCGGCTTATTTTGCAATAGAAAACATTGACTTTGCAGAATGCGAATGAGATAATGGGAAAAATTTCCCTGGACAGGAAATCGACACGAATTGTTGAATGAAGGAGGAATCATGGAAAAAGAGCATTTGCTGTTTGACTTAGATGGAACGCTGACAGATCCAAAAGAAGGGATTACCAAGTCTGTTCAGTATGCACTGAATGCATTTGGAATTCAGGCAGAGGACAGGGAAACGTTATGCCGCTTTATTGGACCGCCGTTAAAAGACAGTTTTATGGAGTTTTACGGATTTACGGAAGAAGAGGCCATAAAGGGAGTCGCCTCTTACCGGGAATATTTCCGGGAAAAAGGGATGCTGGATAATAAAGTATATGATGGAGTACAACAGCTTTTAAAATCCCTGGTTCAAAGAGGAAAGAAGCTTTATGTGGCATCTTCAAAGCCGGAGGTATTTGTAAGGAAAATATTAGAGCATTTTGAACTGGACTCTTACTTTGTCTTTGCAGGCGGCGGCGACTTAGAGGGAACAAGGGACAAAAAGGCAGATGTCATTCGGTATGTTTTAAAAGAGTGCCAGCTGGCGGACCTTTCAAAGATTGTCATGATCGGAGACCGGAAGCACGATATTCTGGGTGCAAAGGAAGTTGGAATTGATTCTGTGGGAGTGCTTTACGGCTATGGCAGCAGGCAGGAATTAGAGGAGGCCGGAGCAGATTGGATTGCAGAAACGATTTTTGATTTGCAGAATCTTTTATAGTGTGCTATACTGGGTCTCTAACAAGGGACAGTCCTTTTGGTTTCAGGAAGGAGGATCTTATGATAGAACTGGGTAAAGAAAAAAGACAGATCATCAGACATATGTGCGGCGAGGCGGACGGTGTGCTTCCTCGCGGTGCGGCAGAAGGCCGAATGGGCCGGGTTTGGGTACCGGAATTAGGGAATCCATCGTTTTGTTTGATTCAACTGGGTAATTTTGCATACTTGTTCGGCATATGTCCGAAAGGTGAAACTGCCATGGAACTGAAAAAACAGCTGCTTTTGCAGTGCAGCCATGGATTTATCACTCCTTCCGATGTGCGTTGGGCGGAATGGCTGGAGGAAACTTTTGCAGGTGAATTCAGAGTTCTGTCCCGATATGCCATGAAAAAGGACAAAAACCGTTTTTCCGAGACGGTACTGAGAGGATTTTTAAAACTCTCATCGCCTGGGCTCAGGATAAAGAAGATGGATAAGAGATTATATCATCTGGCGCTTAAGGAAGAATGGAGCCGTGAGTTTTGTTCCAATTTTGATTCGGCAGAAGATTTTTTGGAGAATGGACTGGGCTATGTCATATTAGATGGCAATGCTTTAGTTTCCGGCTGTTCCGCTTACGGAATCAGCGACGGCATGATTCAGGTCAAAGTGGCAACAAGGAAAGAGTACTGGCGCAGAGGACTTGCATTAGCCTGCAGCGCAAGTTTTATTCTTTCCTGTCTGGAACAGGGAATAAATCCAAGCTGGGATGCAGATAATATTCCATCAGCAGGACTTGCAGAAAAACTTGGATATATTTTTGAAAAAGAATATCAGGTATACGAGCTTTAAATGTTTAAGCATAGTTCAGGAGGATACTTAAGATGAGGAAGGTGGAGATCGGTTTTTGGGGGGTTGAATCTATCCTTGAATTTGTCACGATTGCCAGTAAGTTTAAAGAGAGGATACAGCTGGTTTGCGGCGACAGCACTGTGAATGCAAAATCACTGCTTTCCGTACTTTCTCTGGCAAAGGTGGAAGGAGTGGAATTAATGATCCAGGAGGATTCCTGTGATTCTCTTTTAAAGCATCTGGAACTGTATGTAGATCATGGAAGACTGCTTGGCAGTAAATATTAAATGAAAACTGACAGGAAAAGGAACTTGAAAATAAGATCAAAGTGGTGTATACTAAGTCCCATAGAAGCAATCGGGAAGTAATTCCTGGAATGTGCGACACTCTTACCTTTTTTGAACCTACATTATGACATTTGGGATTCCAATATTTTCAGATGGATGTCAGGCCTCCGTAGCAGTGGAAGGCAGAAGTCTGAGTGAGGTTGCCCACCTAGCAACGCTAGGCGTCAATAAGTAAGAACCGGCATTTTGGGGTTACTAAAGAAAAAAGCAGCGAGCAATCGCTGCTTTAACTTTACTCAAAAGTATGGTAGAGTAGAGGAAAATAAAAAGAAATTAAGAGGAGCGCATGAGTAAAAAGACATTTATTGGATTTGTTGTGGGAATTCCTCTTTTGGTTTTGTTTCTCATTGTGATCATCCTGGTTAATGAACCGGAACCGGAAGGGATATCAAGAGGGCTGGCTTATAAGTCGGCAGCTCTTCTTCTGACCGACCGTGAAAGCTGTGAGAAAGCGCTGGCAGAACAAAAGCAGGAATATTTTCCGGAAGCAGAGAAGAATAACTGGTATGTGAAGTACATGAGCTATCTATACGCAGAAGGTTATTTGGACCCCGGGGAAGTGCCCGCAAAAAAAGAGACAGCAGAAGGATTTCTGACCTATAAAGATGGGGAACGTTTAGCAGAGGCGCTTGTTCCGGGAGCAGGAAAAAGCTTTCATGTGGGAAAGAAAAAACAGAACAAACAGATTTCGGCAGATGAGTGGTGGAATTTATATGCAGAGCTTAGAAAGACTCTGGATGGTGAGGGGAAAATCAAGGAACTTGATGTTCTTCTTTATGGCACACCTACCAATATTAAGACGGCTTCTCCCTGGACAGCCTATACAAATGAAGGCGAATACCAGTTTGAAGGAATAAGTCTTGATTCATACATAGACTGGGAACTTAAGATCCTTGTCAAAGGCAATGAGATCATTGCCATGAGAGAAGCAGTAACCGATTCCGTCACTTATAAGAACGTCTGGCTTACCACCGGAGATAAAGATACTTTTTTTGTGAATTTAGGTTCCGTGCAGCGCAGCTTTCCTTTGGAAGCCTCTATGGGACAGACCGAAGAATTTGCCAATAATCTGGCGGACCTGACATTAAAAAAAGGAAAGCTGCAGAAGGTTACCATGAAGAAAAAAAAGATATCCGGAAAGGTACTTTCGGTCAGGGATGATTCGATTGAAATAGAAGGCTACGGAAGCCTGAAGCTGGATAAAGATTTTAAAGTATACCGGCTGTATGGGCAGTTTGAGGAACGGTCCATATCCGATATTCTTGTAGGATACGATATCCAGGACTTTGTCGTGGCTCATGGAAAACTTTGTGCGGCATTGCTGGTAAGGGAATTTGATGCGAAAAGCATCAGGGTTTTGCTGATGAATACCAATTTTCAGTCGATTTTTCATCCTTCCGTCACCCTTTCAGCAGAAAGCGGACTTACCCTGTCTTATGGCGATGAGACGGTTCAAGTGCCTGCAAAAGCAGAGGTTGTGATCGACCCTTCCGATGAGCGGTTAAAGGATGGACGGATTGTTGTATCACCTTTGGAGAAAGGAGATTCCATTTCCGTTAATTCCATATCCAGATCCTATGGGACTCCTTCCTATGACGGCAGCATAGAGATACGGAAGGATAATGAAGGGCTTCTTCTTATCAATGAACTCTATCTGGAAGAATATTTAACAAAGGTAGTGCCGAGCGAGATGCCGGACAGCTATGAAAAAGAAGCATTAAAGGCTCAGGCCGTCTGTGCAAGGACCTATGCCTATCGTCAGATACAGAGCAATACCTACAGCAAATACGGCGCTCACGTCGATGACAGCACCCGGTTCCAGGTTTATAACAATCTGCCTACCGCTTCAAAGACCCAGGAGGCCGTACGGGAAACCTACGGAAAGCTTTTGTTTTACGGAGGCGCACCGATTGAAGCATTTTATTTTTCCACCTCCTGCGGTCATACGACGGACGGAAGCGTGTGGGGGGGAGATCCTTCTAAGTACCCTTATCTGGATGGCAGCCTGCTACAGGATAACAAAGGGGTATTGAATTTATCTACCAATTCAGATTTTGAAGAATTTATAAAGAATAAGGATTATCCATCTTATGATTCTTCGTTTCCGATGTACCGTTGGGAAACTACAGTTACCAACCGGCAGCTGGAAGAGGAGATTACGGAGGTCGGTTCCATCCTGAATATCACTGTCACAGAAAGAGGTGTGGGAGGAATTGTAAAGAAATTAAGAGTGGAAGGCTCTGATGGTGTCATGACGATCAGCGGCGAGGGTCAGGTAAGAGCCAAGATGGCTAATAAATATATGGTTCTTACAAGAAAAGACGGAACGGTCATGAAAAACTTTGAATCCCTTCCAAGTGCTTACATTGCAATCGATAATCAAGGCGTGGATGATAAAAATATTACTACCTTTCATATATACGGCGGGGGCTTTGGCCATGGAGTTGGAATGAGCCAGAATGGTGCTCAGGCCATGGCAAAGGAAGGAAAAGGCTACGAGGACATTCTGAAATTCTTTTATAATGGTGCAGAAGTTCAGGAAGCGAATCAAGGAAAGTCATGAGACTGACGTCTGCTGCGTAGGATGTAGAAAAAGCACAGGAATGTCATATGCAAGATCAGAAACTGGAAAATCTGCTGAACCTTGCTCTCAGCGCGACTCCTGAAGAACGTGCAAAATCAGGAAATCTAAATGTGGGGTATAATCCGGAAGAACAATCCTGGGATGTGATTGTAAAATATTCCGGAGACATAAGCGGACTGGAAGCAGTGGGAATCCATGTGGAACCTATGGTGAATGAATATGCGATCTTGAGAGTTCCTGAGTCTCTCATAGATACCTTAAGCCAGCTGCCGCAGATTGAATACGTAGAAAAACCAAAGAGGCTGTTTTTTGCCATAAATCAGGCAAAAGCGGCCTCTTGCGTCAATTTGGTCCAACAGGGGACCAATAGTTTAGATGGACGCGGAGTGCTTGTGGCGATTATTGATTCGGGAATTGACTATTACCACGCAGACTTCCGAAATGACGACGGAACCACAAGAATCGTCAAACTTTGGGATCAGACTCTGGACCGGGTATTTACCAGAGAGGAAATCAATGCGGCCCTGGCAACGGGAAGCCGGGCAGAAGCAAGAGCTTTGGTCCCTTCTGTGGATATAAGCGGACATGGAACGGCGGTGGCATCGATAGCCGCCGGCAATGGCAGGGAGAACAGAGGCCAGTACCGTGGAGTCGCTTTTCAAAGTCCGTTGCTTGTGGTAAAACTTGGCATCCCCCAGGCGGCTGGATTTCCAAGAACCACAGAGCTGATGCGGGCGGTTAATTTTGTGGTAAGAGAAGCCGTGGATATGCAGATGCCCATCGCGATCAATTTAAGCTTTGGCAATACATATGGTTCCCATGACGGCACCAGCCTTCTTGAGACCTTTCTTGATGATATATCCAATTACGGAAAGGCGGTCATAGTGGTGGGAACAGGGAACGAAGGAGTTGCAGGCGGCCACATATCCGGTGTTCTGACGATGGAGGGCCCTCAGGAGATAGAAATGAGCGTAGGAGCGTATCAGCAGAGCTTCAGCGTTCAGCTCTGGAAATCATATGCGGATATATTTGATATCAGTATCATTACGCCTCCGGGAGAGGTGATCGGTCCCATCAGCAGCAGACTGGGACCTCAGACTATCCGTTATGGAAATACCCAGATCCTGCTGTACTATGGAAAACCAGGACCTTACAGCGTAGCCCAGGAAATATACCTGGATTTTCTTCCCCTTGAAACTTATATAGACAGCGGAGTCTGGAGATTCCGGCTGACTCCCAGACAGATCGTGGAAGGCAATTATGACCTATGGCTTCCCTCGGCAGGAGTCCTTAACGAATCCACCCGTTTTTTACGGCCAACACCGGAAACCACCCTTACCATCCCCTCAACAGCTTCCAAGGTGATTTCTGTAGGTGCCTATGATGATACCTATCAGTCCTATGCGGATTTTTCAGGGAGAGGATATACCAGGAGAACCAATCAGGTAAAGCCGGATCTGGCGGCTCCTGGAGTTGGAATCATTGCAGCAAGGGCCGGCGGCGGCTATGATACGGTGACCGGTACTTCGTTTGCAACTCCATTTGTGACCGGAAGTGCTGCCCTCCTTATGCAGTGGGGGATCGTAGACGGCAGAGATCCGTTTTTATTTGGAGAAAAAGTAAAGGCATATTTAATCCGGGGAACAAGAAAACTTCCAGGTGTCAGCCAGTATCCCAATCCGGAACTGGGATATGGTGTCTTATGCGTCAGTGACAGCCTCCCGGTATAGGGGGCTGTGAAAACCATTGGAAATTTAACGAAAATGATTTATAATAAAGTCAGTATTTTTCGGGAGGTGTCTAATGGAAGTCAGATATGAGCTGATCATACCCAATGATGATCTGCCTTTCCGTCTCTTTGTCTTTGAGGGCAGAGACGGGAAGTATAAAGTAACAAAGCACTGGCATCATTCCATGGAGATTTTTCTGGTTCAGGAAGGGGAAATCGATTTTTATATCAATAACAATCACGTACCTCTTGCCAGACAGGATTTTGTTCTGGTGAATTCCAATGAAGTTCATTCGATTGATTGCCCAAACCCAAACCTCACCATTGTTCTCCAGATTCCGGGAGGTACATTTAAAGAGTATTTAGGGGAAGACGGATACTTAAATTTCGAGAAGAAAAGTGACATTCAGAATATAAAGCTGGTAAATCTTGTGACCACCATGTTTTCCATCTATGAAAAACAGGAGTACGGCTACCGTCTGAAAGTGAAAAGCCATTTCTATGAACTGCTCTATCTGCTGATAACAGAATTTAAGACGGAAGCTCTGGATAAGGACACACTCCGGCAAAAAAAGCAGCTTGACAAATTATCGGATGTGACACAATACATGAGAGATAATTACGATCAGGATTTAAAGCTTGAGGAGGTTGCCGTTCGTTTTGGTTTCAGTCCTACCTATCTGTCGCGGATTTTTCAAAAATATGCGCAGGTCAATTACCGGACCTTTCTGATTGATCTGCGTGTCAAATATGCGGTCCGGGAACTTGTGGGAACGGAGCATGAAATCGGAGAAATCGCCATGAATCATGGATTCGCGGACAGCAGAGCTTTTTCCAAGGCATTCAAAAAAAGGTATGGCTGTCTGCCCAGTACCTATCGGAAAAATATGGCTGAAAACCGGTGATCAGAATTGCAAATATTTTAATATAGGGTATTATAATTACAGAAAATATGATATAATGTACCATAACTATGGGCGAAGGATGTGATTGAATGAATATCAGGGAATCCACGGAACAATGGGAAGAAGCATATTTAAGTCCTTATGCTTCCTTCAGCAAAGACAGCAGGGGCAGAGAACGAGTGGAAGATTCCTGCGACATCCGGACTGTCTATCAAAGAGACCGGGACCGGATTATCCATTGTAAGGCATTTCGAAGATTGAAGCATAAGACTCAGGTTTTTCTGGCACCGGAAGGGGATCATTACCGTACCAGACTGACCCATACACTGGAGGTATCTCAGATAGCCAGGACCATAGCGAAATCCCTTCGTATGAATGAAGATCTGACGGAAGCCATAGCTTTGGGACATGATTTGGGACATACTCCCTTCGGTCATTCCGGAGAGGCGGTTCTTAACCGGATATGTTCGGAAGGCTTTGAGCATTACAAGCAAAGCGTCCGTGTGGTAGAGCTTCTGGAAAAGGGCGGTATGGGGCTTAATCTTACCTGGGAGGTAAGGGATGGAATATTAAACCACCGTACCAGCGGTCATCCATCCACTCTTGAAGGCTGTATCGTACGTCTGTCAGATAAGATCGCTTACATAAACCATGACATTGATGATGCCATTCGGGCAAAGATGTTTGTGGAAGAAGATCTGCCGGAGCATTTTACCGGGGTATTGGGCCACAGCGTCCGGGAAAGACTGAATAATCTGATTCACGATATTATAGGAAACAGCCTTGGAAAGCAGGAGATCGTCATGTCCCCTCATATGGAGGAAGCCATGCAGGGACTGCGTACCTGGATGTTTAACAATGTTTATAAAAATGAAATTCCCAAGAGAGAAGAGGGGAAAGCCCAGAATCTCATTGTTATGTTATTTCAATACTATATGGATAAACCGGAGAAATTGCCGGAGGAATACCGCTATTTTATGGAGAGCCAGGGAGTAAATAAGGAACGGGCAGTCTGCGATTATATTGCAGGCATGAGTGACAGCTATGCCATAGATAAATTTGAAGAACTTTTTGTTCCGAAGGCATGGAAGGCCATTTAGATCATTGTAAAAGAAAGGAAGGAGGATTAAGGCTTCATGCGATATTCGGAAGAAGTAATTGAAGAGGTCCGGATGAAGAATGACATCGTAGATGTGATTTCGGGATATGTGAAACTGCAGAAAAAGGGAAGCAATTATTTCGGCCTGTGTCCCTTTCACAATGAAAAGTCACCTTCCTTTTCCGTATCGCCGGCCAAACAGATGTATTACTGCTTCGGCTGCGGGGCCGGAGGCAACGCCATAACATTTGTGATGGAATATGAAAACTACTCCTTTTCCGAGGCATTAAAGGTTTTGGCGGACCGGTCAGGAGTCAAGCTTCCGGTTGCGGAATACAGCAGGGAAGCAAAGGCTCAGGAGGATTTAAGGGCGGCACTTTTAGAAATCAATAAGCTGGCTGCCAGCTATTTCTATTATCAGCTTAAAAACCCTCAGGGAGAGATTGGATACCGGTATTTAAGAGAGCGGGAGCTAAGCGATGAGACCATCGTCCGGTTCGGCCTCGGGTATTCCAATAAGACAGGCGATGATCTTTACCGGTATTTAAAAGGAAAAGGGTACGATGATAATATTTTAAAACAGACCGGACTTGTGACCATTGAAGAACGCGGAGCTCACGATAAGTTCTGGAACCGGGTCATGTTTCCTATTATGGATGTGAATAACCGGGTCATCGGATTCGGGGGACGGGTCATGGGCGCAGGGGAGCCTAAGTATCTTAATTCACCGGAGACAAAGCTTTTTGACAAAAGCCGGAATTTGTACGGTCTTAATTATGCAAGATTATCCAGAGAAAAGTACATATTGATCTGCGAAGGGTATATCGATGTGATCGCCATGCACCAGGCAGGATTCACCAATGCGGTGGCTTCTCTTGGAACCGCGTTTACGGTTTTGCACGCTCAGCTTTTAAAACGGTATACCGATAAGGTGGTTCTCGCCTATGACAGTGACGGGGCGGGAATAAAGGCAGCACTCCGTGCCATTCCGATTCTTAAGGATGTGGGAATGTCCATACGGGTGCTTGATATGCAGCCTTACAAGGACCCTGATGAATTTATTAAGAATTTAGGAACGGAGGCTTTCCGTCAGAGGATATCAGAGGCGCGGAACAGTTTTCTGTATGAAATAGACGTTTTGAAAAAGAATTATCTGATGGACGATCCGGAACAGAAGACAGAGTTTTATAACCAGGTGGCAAAAAAACTTCTGGAATTTCCGGAGGCGCTGGAACGGGAGAATTATCTGGAAGCGGTTTCCCGGGAATACTTTATTAATTATGAAGATCTAAAGCGTCTGGTCAACCGTATGGGAGCTTCTCTTGGACCTGTCAGTCATGCTTCCAGAGGGGAAGACGAAGGAGGTTTAAAGGTTCAGAAAAAAAAGGATAAAGAAGATGGTGTGAAACAGTCCCAGAGGCTGCTTCTTACCTGGCTGATTGAAAATCCGGTACTATTTGATAAGATTCATGGAGTAATTACTCCGGAAGATTTTATAGAAGAACTGTATTATAAGGTGGCACGGATGGTTTTTGACGGACACGCTGCCGGAACATTAAATCCGGCTGAGATTTTAAATCATTTCATTAATGACGATGATCAATACCGGGCAGTCGCAGGTCTTTTTCATGCGAGTTTAACAGAGTCCCTGAATAATGAAGAACAGAAAAAGGCGTTTTCGGAAACGATTATGAAGGTGAAAAAGAACAGTCTGGATTATGCCAGCCGTCATGCAGCAGGGATTGAGGAACTGCAAAGAATCATAAAGGAACAGGCTGCGTTAAAGGATTTGCATATTTCGCTGGATTAGGGTGTACACTATAGGCAGGCTGTGGAAGGATGGAAAAACATGGACGAAAATGTGAAGAAGACAGCAGATAAGATGGTGGGGGCAGGAAAAACCGAAGAGGAGCAGATTGCAGAGAAAAAGGCAGAGGAATCGGCTGCGGTATTTGAAGAAAAATTAAATCAGCTTCTTTTGTTAGGAAAAAAGAAACGGAATGTATTAGAAAATCAGGAAGTTCTGGATATTTTTGGCGGAGAAAAACTGGATTCAGATAAACTGGATCAGATTTACGATTTTTTGGAGACCCATAAGGTGGATGTACTTCAAATCGGAGCGGAAGAACTTGATTTGGATGAAGATCTCTTTATTGAAGAAGAGATTGAGGAAGAGGAAATCGATATGGAAAGCATCGATTTGTCTGTTCCGGAAGGTGTCAGTGTGGAAGACCCGGTCCGCATGTACTTAAAAGAAATCGGAAAAGTTCCGCTTCTGTCCAGTGAAGATGAGATTGAACTGGCAAAAAATATCGAACTGGGTGATGATAATGCAAAGCAGAGACTGACAGAAGCCAATTTACGTCTTGTAGTCAGTATTGCAAAGCGTTACGTGGGACGGGGGATGCAGTTCCTTGATTTGATCCAGGAGGGAAATCTTGGGCTTATTAAGGCTGTTGAAAAATTCGATTACCGAAAAGGATATAAGTTCAGTACGTATGCTACCTGGTGGATAAGGCAGGCCATTACAAGAGCGATTGCTGATCAGGCCCGCACCATACGGATTCCGGTCCATATGGTAGAGACAATCAACCGCCTGGTGCGCGTTTCCAGACAGCTTTTACAGGAACTGGGCAGGGAACCTGTACCGGAAGAGATTGCAGCAAGAGCGGACATGCAGGTGGAACGGGTGCGGGAGATCATGAAGGTATCACAGGAACCTGTCTCGTTGGAGACTCCCATCGGAGAAGAGGAGGACAGCCATCTTGGAGATTTCATACAGGATGACCAGGTGGCAGTTCCGGCAGATGCTGCCACATTTACCATGCTGCATGAGCAGTTGATGGAGGTTTTGGATACGCTTACGGAGCGGGAGCAGAAGGTGTTAAAGCTTCGCTTCGGCCTTGACGACGGCCGCCCCAGAACTCTGGAAGAGGTAGGAAAAGAATTTAATGTTACAAGAGAACGAATCCGGCAGATAGAAGCAAAAGCATTGCGTAAACTGCGCCATCCCAGCAGAAGCAAAAAGCTTAAGGATTATCTGGATGATTAAAGATACAAGACGGAGTTTGAGATGAAGTTATCAAAACGAATGGAAACCATTGCAGCCTTTGTCCCGGAAGGAAGCAGGATCGCGGATATCGGAACGGATCACGGATATATTCCCATCCATCTGGTACAGGAAGGAAAAGCAAATCATGCCATTGCAATGGATGTGAGGAAGGGGCCTTTGCAAAGGGCCCAGTCCCATATCCGGGAGGCTGGTCTTATTGATGCCATTGAAGTCCGTTTAAGCGACGGACTTTTAAAGTTAGAGAAAGACGAAGCAGATTGTGTCGTCATCGCCGGAATGGGCGGAGAATTGATGATACATATCCTGGAAGAAGGCAGACGCCTGTGGGACCACATTCCCTGTTGGGTGCTATCTCCCCAGTCAGAGCTTCATAAGATGCGCCGGTTCCTTATAGAACAGGCATTTTTCATTGAAGAGGAGACTATGATAAAGGAAGAAGGAAAGTATTACGTTGTCATGAGAGCGGTCCGTGGCTCTTATATTGACAGAAACGAGGACCGTGAGATTTCATACCGGTATGGAAAGAGTCTTCTGGAGTCAAAGAATCCTGTATTGACAGAATATCTGGAAAAAGAAGAAGAGCAGATCAAAGGAATCTTAAACGGGCTTTCTGCTGGTGAAAGTGAGGCCGCAAAGAAACGAATGAAGGAGCTTGAGACGGAGCTGTCCTGGAATAAGGAGGCACAAGATGCGATGCGATGAACTGATAAGTAAGCTGGAACGGCTGGCACCTGCAAGCTGTGCCTGTGATTGGGATAATGTGGGCCTTTTGGCCGGGCGAAGCAACAAAGATGTGAATAAAGTATTTCTTGCAGTGGATGCCACCGATGAAGTGGTGGAGGAAGCGGTACGTTGGGGAGCGGATATGCTTCTTACCCATCATCCGCTTATTTTTAAACCATTAAAGAAAATCAATGATCAGGATTTTATCGGCAGACGCCTTTTAAAGCTGATTGTCAATGATATTTCTTATTATGCAATGCATACCAACTTTGATGCGGCGCCAGGATGTATGGCAGATGCAGCCGCAGAGAAGCTGGGGCTTACGGATGTAAAGGTTTTAGAGCCGTCGGGCATGCTTGGAGAGGTTTCTTATGGAATTGGGAAAACTGGATATTTGAATAAGAAAATGACGATACGGGAAGTGGCCATGCTGGTCAAAGAGCGGTTTTCACTTCCGTTTCTCACCATATATGGGGAGGATACACTTTTAGAGACTGTAGATTTTGTAGGCATCAGTCCGGGAGCAGGAGGAAGCATGATCAGTCCTGCGCTGAACGCCGGAGTGAAAGTGCTTATAACAGGAGATATCGGCCATCACAGCGGCATTGACGCAGCAGCCAATCATATGGCTGTTATTGATGCGGGCCATTATGGCCTGGAATACCTTTTTCTTGATTTTATGGAAGACTATCTGAAAAAGGAAGCGGGTACGGCTCTGGCCATCAAAAAGGCGGAAGTGGTATTTCCTGAAACACTGGTATAAGGAGGCAGAATATGGCAATTGTAACAATTGACGGAGCAGCGAAGGAGTATCCCATTGGAATGACGTATCAGGAAATTGCAAAGGAATATCAGCCTCAATACGAAAATGATATCTTGCTGGTCAGTGTAAACGGTAAATTAAGGGAGCTTCATAAAACAGTACAGTTTGACTGTGACCTCCATTTCTATACAGGGAAAGATGAGCCGGGAATCCAGACCTATCACAGAAGTGCAATTTTCCTTATGATGAAAGCATTTTATGATGTGGCAGGAGCGGAACATATTGAAAAAGTAACTGTGGACTTTTCTCTTGGGAAGGGCTATTACATTAAGCCTCAGGGAGAGATTGAACTGACGGAAGAACTGATTAGGCGGGTAAAGGCCCGTATGGAAGAATACGTAAGCCGTAAGATCCCTATTATGAAACGGAGTGTGAATACAGACGATGCCATTGAATTGTTCCATAAGCACCGCATGTATGACAAAGAACGCCTGTTCCGTTACCGCCGGGTATCCAGAGTGAATATTTACAGCATAGGCGGGTTTGAAGATTACTACTACGGATACATGGTGCAGAATACGGGATATATCAAATATTTTGATCTGGTATTATTTGATGATGGATTTATGCTCATGCTTCCCCAAAAGGAAAGCCCAAAAGAGGTTCCTGTTTTTCAAGCGGAGAATAAGCAAAAGATCTATCAGGTATTAAAAGAAAGTGTAAAATGGGGAGAACGGCTTAATGTCTCTCATGTAGGCGCTTTAAATGAACAAATTGCAGAGGGAAATATCAACGAACTGATATTGATCCAGGAGGCGCTGCAGGAGAAAAAGATTGCTGAGATTGCGGAAAAAATAGGCGCAGACAGAAGCAAGAAATTTGTTATGATCGCCGGTCCCTCTTCCTCCGGAAAAACGACTTTTTCCCATCGCCTGTCCGTTCAGCTAAAGGCCCAGGGACTGATTCCTCATCCCATTGCCGCCGATGATTATTTTGTAAATCGTGTAAACAGTCCCAAAAATCCAGACGGAAGCTACAATTTTGAAGTGCTGGAAAGCCTTGATGTGGAGCAGTTTAACAAAGATATGACGGCTCTTCTTTCCGGGGAAACGGTGGAAATGCCAAGGTATCAGTTTAAGACAGGGGAAAGAGAATACCGGGGGGATTATTTAAAGCTGGGAAAAGACGATATACTGGTCATTGAAGGAATTCACTGCTTAAATGATAAGCTGTCTTATTCTCTTCCCAAAGAAAGTAAGTTTCGTGTTTACGTTAGCGCACTGACACAGCTTAACGTTGATGAGCATAACCGGATTCCGACCACAGACTGCCGCCTGATCCGCCGGATGGTGCGGGATGCCAGAACCAGAGGGGCGTCTGCCCAGGATACGATACGGATGTGGCCTACGGTCCGGCATGGAGAAGAATCTTATATCTTTCCTTTCCAGGAATCTGCAGATGTGATGTTTAATTCCGCAACGGTTTATGAACTGGCAGTGTTGAAGCAGTTTGCAGAGCCATTGCTATTTGGTATCCCGAGAGAGTCACCGGAATATATGGAGGCAAAGCGCCTCTTAAAATTCCTGGATTATTTTCTTGGTGTGAACAGTGAAGATATACCACGTAACTCCATCATACGTGAGTTTATCGGAGGAAGCTGTTTTAAGGTGTAAGGTATGACTTTACAAATCAAGAAATATATGATAAGCTATTGTAGTTTTGAGTAAGACAAATGGCCGCAGCTGCAAAGCCGAAAGGCTGCAGGTGAGGAAAGTCCGGGCTTCACAGGGCAGGATGCCAGATAACGTCTGGCGGAGGTGACTCCAGGGAAAGTGCAACAGAAATATACCGCCGCATCATGCGGTAAGGGTGGAAAGGTGGTGTAAGAGACCACCGCCCTTCTGGTAACAGAAGGGGCCATGTAAACCCCATCCGAAGCAAGACCGAACAGGGAGCGTAAGGCGGCCCGTCTGCTCCCGGGTAGGTCGCTTGAGCCTGCTGGTGACGGCAGGCCTAGATAGATGGCCATTCAACGACATAACCCGGCTTATCGTCTTGCTCAAAACTTTAAACAATTGTTAATATCCGGATGAGAATGCACCAAAGATCCGGTTGAAAACAGACCAAAAAGAGAATGACTCAAAACAGAATGACGCAAAACAGAGCAGCAGGATTAATCTTCCGGCTGCTCTGTTTGTTTTTTTGCGTAGGTATCTCACAAAGGCACATATACTGTATGAATCGTGGTCTGGTGCAAGCATTAAAATGCAAATGGGTCTGCTTTTAAATATATTATTTCTGAGTTATCTTGTTCGTTAAGAACAAAGTTGGAATGAGCAATACCAGGCTAAGGGCTAAGGTGCGGAGTTTGTATATAAAGCTATTTTGTATGTATATCCCTGACCGAGCCCTGGGGCTTCTGGTCGAAATGGCCAGGAGTCGGTGGGGCGCAGATGGCCCCACCGAAATAATCTCAAATCGATAAGCTTTCGTTTAAAACCAGTTTACACTGGCAAATCCGGTGAACCGGTTTTATTTCTGGATTTTCTATTAATTGAAAGGCCAGGTCTGTAGCGATATGAAACATCTCTATGGAAGGGATAACAACCATCGTTAAAGATGGAATATGATTTTGAAGATAAGGCAACTCGCTATCTAATCCAAAAGTGGCAAGCTCTGTATTGTAAGGAATAAAGAACTTGTTTCTTGCAAATACAGGGATCGCCCCTTGTGCTAATACGGTATTTGCAGATAAAATCAAAGAAGGACGGCTGTTGAAATTTAGAAGCTTTCTTGCAGCAATGGCACCACCATAAAAAGAATTTTCTACAGAGATATAGTTTTTCGCAGAGACAAAAATTCCGGACTGCTCACATAGTTCGAGGAATTGTTTAAAATAAGAATCACAGATTCTGGGAGAGTTTTCACCTTCTATGACTGCAATATCCTTATACCCTTTCGTATGAATAATATCACAGAGCTGTTTACTGGATTCTGTGGAACTACAGGATACGCTGTTAAATCTGGAATCAGAATAGTTATAAAAAACAAGTGGGAGCTCATCAGGAAAATCTCCTGAATTCAGCGGCTCTTTTAAATGGGAAATAACAACAATCCCTGCATCTAGATTTTTCCAATCAATATTTTTAATTATTTCCGGAAGCCGCTTTAGTTGATACGGTATAATCATAATATTACAGGCCAGATTCTGCATTGCGGTGTACTGATAAATATTCTCGGTTATCTTGCCCAAATCGGTTGCATGATTCTCTTGCGGAAAAAAGATTCCAATAATTTTTTGCCTGACAGAAGAACTTGGGGATAATTCAATGGAACTATTGACATGATACCCTAATTCTTTGGCTGCCCTCAATACTTTTTTTGCAGTACTTTCTGCTACTTTATGCTGTTTGTAGATACCATTTAAAACAAAGCTTACGGTGGAGACGGACACTCCTGCTCTGGCTGCTACATCTTTCATGATTGCCATAATACTTCTCCTCTGCCGATTTTAATTATATTGAGTTAAGTATAACAAATGTTTATGAAAAACTCAATTCTATTAACAAAAAATATTTTAGTTAATAAAAATATGTTGACAAGATAATTAAAGGTACGTATACTTGATTAGGTTAGCTATAGCTAACTAAAAATAAAATAATAAAATCTTTTTAAGGAGGAGACATGAAAAATAAAATAATCAGTATTACAGCAGTTCTGGCAGTGATAGTTGCTGTAACTGGATGCGGGAATGCAAAGACAGCCCAGGAAGGAAAGACGGGGGCGGCTAATGAAACAGAGAAAGAAACAACCATAGCTGCAGCTGAACCAGAAGCACAGGAGAGCGCATCTGCTGCATATCCGGTAACTATTAAACATGCATTTGGAGAAACTGTGATTGAGAAGCAGCCGGAACGAGTTGTTACCTTAGCATTTGGCAATCAGGATGTTGTACTGGCTCTTGGTGTGGTACCTGTTGGATTTTCGGCGGCAAATTATGGTGTTCAGGATGAGAGTGGAATGCTGCCCTGGACAGAGGAAAAGTTAAAAGAGCTGGGCGTAACAGAACCAAATGTATTCCAGGACACAGACGGCATCGATTATGAAGCCGTTTCTGACAGCAAACCGGATGTTATTCTTGCACCTTATTCCGGAATGACTCAGGAAGAGTATGAGTTGCTGAGTAAGATTGCACCGGTAGTAGCATACCCGGAAACAGCATGGACCATCAGTACAGAGGAATGGATCAGCATTACTGCAAAAGTACTTGGGCTGGAGGAAAAGGGCAAAGCTTTAATTTCAGCCATGAAGGATACAATTGCAGAGAAGACCGCTCAACACCCTGAATTTAAAGGAAAGAAATTTGTATGGGTTTCCTTTAATGAAAAGGACTTATCCAGTCTTCATGCCTATTCACCGGAGGATACCCGTTGTCAGATCCTTTATGATTTTGGTTTTACATATCCGGAAAGTGTGAGCCAGTACATGAAGGAGGGAAGCTATTCCCTTGATTTAAGTGCTGAAAATGCAGATTTGTTATATGATGCAGATTTCCTTATCGGCTACAGCTCTGAATCAGCCTATAAAGCGGCGGCAGCGGATGCCGTGCTTGGAGAAATCCCTGCTTTGAAAAATAATGCAATCGTCAGTATTGAAAATGGAAGTGCATTATCTGCAGCCCTTACGATTACCCCGCTTTCTTTTGATTATATGATTGATGCATATGTGGAGAAACTTGCAGAAGGAATAGGTAATATTCAGAAGTAATGAAAACACAAAAGTATAAAAAAGATGATAGAAACAGTTGCAGGAAGCATGGGCTGTTTCTGCCAAAAAAAATTTTAATAACTTTATTTGTTATTATGGTTTTGTTGGTATTAACCGTAATGATGTCCGTTGCTTTGGGCTCCAGGCAGGTTACGGTAAGTGAAATCATAGATGCAATCTTTCATCCCGGGATTTCAGAATACGGAGTAAACGTTATTAGAAAAAGGATCCCAAGGACAATTTTCGGCTTGCTCTGCGGAGCAGGACTTGGGGTATCCGGAATACTTATGCAGGCTGTTACAAGGAATCCGATTGCTGATCCTTCGATTTTAGGTGTGAATACAGGGGCTTCCGTTTTTGTGGTTTGCGGGATTGCTTTTTTACATATATCGGCTCCCGGTGAATATATTGCACTTGCTTTGGCTGGTTCCGGGCTTACCTCTGTACTGGTTTATGGAATTGGCTCTATGGGAAAAGGCGGAGCCACGCCAATGAAGCTCGTTCTTGCCGGAGCAGCAACAAGTGCGGCCCTGTCCTGTATTATCAGTTCGGTTATGATTCCACGCTCTTATGTGATAGAAGAATACCGTTTTTGGCAGGTGGGAAGTATCGGCGCAGGAACATGGAACTATGTATTTTTGCTGGCACCATTTATGGGAATCGGTATTGTCATGGCAATTGCCCTTGCGCCGGCATTAAATGCAATGGCTCTGGGGGATGAGTCAGCCACAAGTTTAGGCGTGCGGACTGGAGTTGTACGTATCTGTGCGGCACTGACAGGAGTTGTTTTGTGTGGAAGTGCTACGGCGCTTGCCGGGCCAATCGGATTTATTGGCCTTTTGGCACCGCACCTGGTCCGCCTGTTTGCCGGAGCGGATTTACGTTACACAATTCCGCTGTCAGCGTTGACAGGAGCAGTGATTCTGACAATTTCAGATGTAGTTGGCCGCCTGTTAAGTTACCCTGGAGAATTGGAGGTGGGAGTGGTGACAGCATTTGTAGGTGCTCCGATATTAATTTATGCAGCAATGAGGACGAAGCTATGACGAATCATATCGATCATATTGCTCTTATTGAAAAGGGGCAGAAAAAAAGAAAAAAAAGATATCGGATTGTAGAGGCTGTTCTCCTGGTATTGGCTGTTATTCTCTGCGGACTAATGATGACGGTTGGCAATACTTTTTATTCATTGAAAACCGTAGTACAAGTTCTGGCTGGAAAAGATATGGAACATGGGGTTTTTGCCATTCTCACCTTAAGATTGCCGCGGATGATGGCTGGAATAATCACCGGGTTTTCCTTCGGGCTGGCAGGAAGCGTGTTTCAGACGATGCTTCGGAATCCTCTGGCGAATCCTAATATTATTGGAATTACATCAGCTTCCAGCGCCGGTGCAGTATTCTGTATCGTAATCCTTCATGCTGGAGGCAGCGTTGTGTTTGGAGGTTCGATACTGGCAGCTGCGGTAACAGCAATTTTGATTTATTTCCTGTCCAAATTAAAAAAGTACTCTACAGGACGTCTGATATTGGTAGGAATTGGATTTCAGGCATTAATGAATTCCGCAGTCAGCTATTTTCTTTTAATTGGAAATGCAAATGATATTGCAGGTGCAATACGATGGATGAGCGGAAGTTTGAATGGAGTACAAATGCCGTCAGTTTATTTATTATTGCTGGTCACGGTGGTTTGCGTACCATTTATTTTATATTATTCAAAAGCTTTAAAAATACTGGAGCTTGGAGAGGAATCTGCAATCACGATGGGGGTTCATACAAACCAGGCAAGAGGAATTCTGCTGGTTGCATCTGTCATTCTTGTTGCGGTAGCTACTGCAACTACCGGACCCATAGCGTTTGTATCCTTTCTGTCTGGGCCCATTGCAAAACGTATGACAGGATATGGGAATTCCTCCCCGGTCATAGCAGGGGGATTTGGAGCTGTTTTGGTTCTGGCTGCAGATATGATTGGGCAGCAGGCATTTGCAATTCGATTTCCGGTAGGCGTAATTACAGGATTGCTGGGAGCCCCCTATCTGATCTATTTGCTGATACGAATGAATCGACATGGAGAATTTTAATGAAATCTGAACATATTTTAAAAGTAGAAAATCTGGTTGTGGGTTATGATGAAAAAATTGTATTGCATGATGTGAGCCTTGAAATACCCAACGGTAAAATCAGTGTGATCATAGGTGCCAATGCCTGCGGCAAGTCTACCTTATTGAAGGCCATGACCAGAATAATTACCCCGAGGGCAGGAAGGGTAACGCTTGATGGAGAACCGATACTATCCATGAAGCCCAGGCAGCTTGCCAGAATCTGCAGCTTGTTGCCACAAAACCCGATTGTCCCAGAGGGAGTTACGGTAAGTGACCTGGTGGCACGCGGAAGATACCCCCATCAGAAGTTCCTCCAGGGACAGACAAGACAGGATCTGGAAGCAGTAACAGAAGCAATGGAAATCATGGATATCATTGAGCTTGCGGACCGTGGAATGAATGAGCTGTCAGGCGGACAAAGGCAAAGGGCATGGATTGCTACTGCATTGGCGCAACAGTCCGATATTTTATTCCTTGATGAACCGACCACCTTTCTGGATATCAATTATCAGATTGAAATTCTTGATTTAATGGCCGATCTGAATCAGCAAAAGCAAACCACGATCGTAATGGTATTGCATGATATTAATCTTGCTGCCCGCTACGCAGATCATTTATTTGCAATGAAAAATGGAAAACTGATCGCTCAGGGAGAACCTGGTGCCATCGTTACCGAAACGTTGATTATGGATGTTTTTGGAATGAAATCACATATTATTTCAGATAAGGTATCAAAGTCCCCATATGTTATCCCAATAGGGAGACATTTTTGTACATAGAAATGGTAAAACGTTTAACATTTTTCCGTCGCCTCTTGACAATTGCGTGAAAATTTGAGTTAATTAGTTCAAAAGGACCCGGAGGCATACAATGGCAACAATCAAAGAACTGGCAAAATACTGCGGTGTATCCGTTGCTACAGTATCAAATATATTGAACAATAAGCCTGGTGCAAGTGAAAAAACGAGAAAAACAGTTTTGGAGATGGCTGAAAAACTGGATTATACTCCCAATGTTGTGGCTAAGAGTTTAAAGATGCAAAAGACCAGAAGCATCGGGGTCATCGCTGAGGACATGACGATTTTCAGCATTCCGGATATTATAGATGGAATCACAGATTATTGCCAGGAGCGGGACTACCAGATTCTTCTGACTAATTTAAGGCTGTTTAAAAAGTATAATGATACGTATTACAACCGGGATGATTATTATAAAACGGTAGGTCTTGAAATCAGGAAGCTGATGGAAAAACAGGTGGAGGGAATCATTTACGTAGCCGCCCATGAACGAATCATACGCTGCATTCCTGACACACTGTCCGTTCCGGCAGTTATGGCGTATGGGTATTCCAAAAGCGAAAAGGTTCCTTCTATTGTTGTCGATGATGTCCATGGTGCTTCCGAAATGCTGCAATATCTGGTGTCACAGGGACATAGAAAGATCGGTGTGATAACCGGAAAGCCGGACAGCCTTCATGCACAGGCGCGCCTGATCGGATACCAGCAGGTTCTGTTTCAGAACGGAATCTTGTATGATCCGGGGCTGGTGTTGGAAGGGGACTGGACCAGAGAAGCCGGCTATCGTTGCAGCAATCTGCTTTTGGAAAAGGGCGTAACGGCAATTTTCTGCATGAATGACTTAATGGCAGGAGGCGTCTATGACCGTGTTGACGAACTGGGGCTGATGGTTGGAGAAGATATCTCGATAGCGGGATACGATGGCAGGGAATTATCAGGTTATTACCGCCCGCCTCTGACTACAGTAAACTTACCGCTCCATGATATTGGATATAAGGCAAGTGAACGGATCATTGATCTTATAAACGGAAAAATTATGGAAGCAGGTTCTGAGAATGTCTCCTATGTGGGATGCAGTCTGCTGGTTCGCAAATCAATAAAGAATATCACATAATAAGGCCCTATGGCTTATGAACAGAACGTTTTGCACGGAAAAATACCGTGTAAAACGTTCTGTTTATTTTAACATAAAAGCGGAAGGTCTATCAAACTTTTACACTTAAGAGATTGCTTTATATGGCTCATATAACAAGATATGACAAAAACAATGTAAAAATTACATAATTAAACGTTTTAATTTGTTGAATAAGTTGTGCAAAATTACTTTACAGAGTATTTGTAATGTGATAGTATGCAGTTATAGAAGCAGAAAATGTCTGTCAATACGGAAGCGGTCAGAAGGTATTGTTAAACGTTTCATATAAAAAGGAACACAAATTGCACCGGAATGGGTGTAAGCCATAGACTTACGGCATTGATGAAGGAATTAATTCTGTAAGAATCATACAGATGGTATCATCTGATTTGATATAGTTGTAACTGGAAAAGGAGGATTTATAATGAAAAAACGGGGATTAGCAGCCTTGCTGTGCCTGGCGGTTACTGCATCCGTGATTGCAGGGTGCAGCAATACGACTGGAGGGGATGCAAAAGAAACCAGCAAAGGGGTGTCGTCTGCAGGAAAAAAAGCAATGGAGGTAGGGGGAGATGATGTTACTACGTTAAATGTGTGGACATTTATCGAGCTACATCAGGATTTCTATGTGGCAATGGCAGAAAAGTGGAATGAGGCCCATCCGGACAAAAAAGTAAAACTGGTGCTCAGCAATATGCAGTATGATGACATGCATAATAAATTGTCTCTTGCACTGGAATCCGGAGAGGGAGCACCGGATGTTGTGGATATTGAACTTGGAAAGTTTCCGGCATTCATGACAGGGAAGATTGGCCTGATGGAGTTAAATGACGCCATTGAACCATATAAAGAAAACATTGTACAGTCAAGGCTTGATATTTATACAAAGGATGGAAAAGAATATGGCCTTCCCACACACGTAGGAACTACCGTGGCCTTTTATAATGATAAGCTCTTAAAGGATGCCGGAATCAACTATGAGGATATAAAGACCTGGGACCAGTTTAAGGAAGCCGGTGTGAAGTATCATGAAGCTACAGGAAAATATTTTTCCTGTGTGGAAACCTCGGCCCAGTGGATGGTCAACTTAATGCTGGCTCAAAAGGGAGGAGACTACATCGATAAAGATGGGAAACTGAATCTGACAAGCAAAGAGATGACCGAGGTGCTGGAATATATTAAGGGAATGCAGGAAACCGGTGCATTTGCTACGATTCCAGGGGGCCAGCCGGATAATGAGGAAGCATATCCCTTCTATAATACCGGTGATTATGCGGTACAGATCATGCCTTTCTGGCAGACCTCCAGATATGTCAATTATATGGGTGATATAAAGAAACAGGTGGCGATTGCAAATGTTCCTGTCTGGAATGAAAATGATGGGGAGATTAAAACCATTGGCGGAGGCGGAACCGGAACAGCCATTGTAAAAAGCTCAGAACATGCAGAGCTGGCGGCAGATGTAATGGCTTTCATTAAACTGTCAGAAGAATCTAACAAAGAAGTCTGGAATGTGCTTGGATTTGACCCTGTTAATACGGCAGTATGGACCGATAAAGCCCTTACACAGAATCCGGATAACAAGTTTATCCAATATTTTACCAATTATCCTTTTGACAGCCTGCTTAAGACGAAGGACAGCATTGGCATCCTGCAGTCTTATACCGATGAAAAATACCCATCCATTAACAATGAATTCTGCAACGTTACGTTAAACAGCATCTTTGAAGACGGTATGGATGTGACGGAAGCGCTCACACAGTCACAGGAAACCCTTGACAATGAATTTCGAGGGGTATAAAAAATGAAGAGATTCTTTTACTCGAAAAAGATAGCTCCTTATGTATTTATATGTCCGTTTGTAATTACGGTGCTGTTATTCTGGCTGGTTCCTATCTGCAACGGGGTTCTGTTGAGCTTTCAGGATGTGTTAAAAGAACAATGGGTTGGATTCGACAATTATACTCGGCTGCTGTCTGATAAAATATTTTTAAAGGCATTATGGAACAGTTTTAAATATATGGTGGGGACTCTTATTCTGCTGATTCCTTTTCCCATGCTGTTTGCAACTCTGTTAAACAGTAAATTAATGAAGAAAGCAGATCTTTTTAAATCCATTTATTTTATACCGGCCCTGACTTCTGTTGTGGTTGCAGGTACGGTCTTTCGTTTGATATTCGGAGAGGCTTCCACCTCACTGTTTAACCAGGTCCTTGGATTTTTCGGAATTGATTCCATAAAATGGTTAAAAGGAGCAGGAACCAGCTTTTTTGCACTTCTTCTTCTGGCTTGCTGGAGATGGACGGGGGTTAATATTCTTTATTTCCTTGCAGGCCTGCAGAGTATTCCTTCCGAATTGTATGAAGCAGCCTCGATTGATGGGGCCTCCAAATGGCAGCAGTTTCAAAAGATTTCCGTTCCATTGGTAAAGCCGACCACGGTTTATGTCCTTACCATCAGCATCTATGCAGGACTATCCATGTTTCTCGAGAGCAATATGCTGTTCAAAGGAAATAATTCTCCCAATAACATTGGGCTTACCATCGTGGGGTATTTATACCGGCAGGGAGTTGAAAAGAGAGCCCTGGGGTATGCGTGTGCGGTTGGCCTGATTCTTCTCATTGTTGTCATGCTGGTGAACCTTCTGCAGCTTAAGATTACAGGCACCTTTGAAGAAGGGAGAGATTAGTATGAGAGAGAAAGGCAGAAAAAAGGGTATCTCCATAGCACTGGTGATTTTGTTCACCATTCTTGCCCTGTTAATCCTTCTTCCTATCTGGGTACTGTTCGTGGCAAGCTTCAAGCCCGGAAGTGACCTTATGCAGTATGGACTCAATCTGGATATCAACGTTGCAAGAATGAGTCTGGATAACTACATTTTGCTTTTTACGGGACAGCATGAATACTGGAAATGGTTCTTTAACAGTGTCTGCCTGACAGCAATCACGGTGGTCAGTACCCTGCTTGTCAGTTCTTTTGTGGGATATGGATTTGCAGCTTATGAATTTAAGGGGAAAAGGGTATTGTTTCTCATTGTCCTATTGATTCTGTCCATCCCCCTTGAGGTGGTAATGCTCCCTCTTTATAAGCAGATGTCAAGCTGGAAGCTGATGGACAATTATACGGCCATTATCCTTCCATTTGTTGCCCATGCATCCACAATCTTTTTCTTCCGCCAGTATCTGGTCAGCATTCCCCAGTCTCTTCTGGAAGCCGGAAGGATAGACGGAGCCACAGAATATGGGATTTTTTTCAGGCTGATCATACCCCTGATGAAACCGGCATTTTCTGCAATGGCCATCTTAAATGGTATGAATGCATGGAACAATTATCTTTGGCCCTTACTGGTTATCCGGTCATCAAGTAAGTATACGCTGACCCTGGGATTGAATACACTGATCAACCCCTACGGGGATAATTACAGCCTTTTGATCGTTGGCTCCGTTTTTTCGGTCATACCTATATTTGTTCTGTTTGTAGCATTCCAGAAATATTTTATTGAGGGAATGATGGCAGGGGCTGTGAAAGGATAGAGGTGGCAGAGGATGGATAAGAATAACTTTAAAAGGACTTTGTACAATGAGCCATTTATCACCCGGAGAGCGGATCCCTACATATACAGGCATACCAATGGAACCTGCTATTTTACCGCTTCGGTGCCGGAATACGACCGGATCATACTGCGCTGCTCTGATTCGGTTCCCGGACTAAGGGATGCCGGGGAAAGAACCGTATGGAAGAGGCACTCAAAAGGAATCATGAGCGCTCATATCTGGGCTCCGGAGCTGCATTGCATCAATGGCTGCTGGTATATTTACTTTGCAGCAGGAGCTGTGGATGACATCTGGAAAATCCGTCCTTATGTGTTGGAATGCAAAGAGGCTGATCCAATGACAGGAAACTGGAAAGAACTTGGAATGATGCAGGCTTATGATGAATTTTCATTTCAGGATTTTTCCCTTGATATGACCGTATTTGAGCATAAAGGGGACTGGTACTGCGTCTGGGCGGAGAAAGTAAGTGTGGGGAAAAAGATATCCAATCTGTATATTGCCCGAATGGAAACACCATGGAAGCTTTCTACCGATCAGGTGACGCTTACTGCCCCGGATTATGACTGGGAACGAAAAGGCTTCTGGGTCAATGAAGGAGCCGCTGTGTTAAAGCATAAAGATAAGATCTACATCACTTATTCCGCCAGTGCCACAGGCGCATGTTACTGCATGGGACTTTTAAGCATCGATGCAGGAGAAGATATACTGGACAGGAATGCATGGAAGAAGGAGCGGAATCCGGTTTTAAAATCCGATCCTGATAAGGGAATCTACGGACCGGGACATAACAGCTTTGTAAAAAGTGAAGATGGAAAAACGGATATTATGGTTTATCATGCCAGACAGTATGATGAGATCATTGGTGATCCCCTTTATGATCCCAACCGTCATACATATCTGATGACCATACTCTGGGAGCAGGGGAAACCGGTATTTGATTTGAGAAACAATATCAGAAGCGAAGAATTTTGCCTGGAAGCTTGATGGATGAAGCGCCGGACGGTATAATAGAGGTGTTGCAAAGACTTGTACCTGGAGAAATGTTTTGATTTTCCCCATCTGGCAAGGAAAGAAATCATACATATCTATATACAGAACGGAGGAAATTATGGCTGTCAGACAGGTTACAGGCAGACGTCTGAATGAATTCGCTGAAAACTATGTGGTATTTGATTTGGAGACAACAGGAATCAGTACGCAGGAAGATTCTATCATTGAGATTTCAGCAATCAAGGTGAAGGGACATCAACCGGTGGAGGAGTTTACGGCCCTTATAAATCCTGGAACTCATATACCGGCCGGAGCTACGAAGGTGAATGGAATAACCGACGAGATGGTAAAGACTGCGCCCCGGTTAATCCAGGTACTTCCGGATTTTCTGTCCTTTATAGAAGGGGAGATCCTGGTCGGGCACAATATCCAGTCTTTTGACTTGCTTTTTATCTATAAAGCAGCAGAGGAACTGCTTCAAAAGGATGTACCCAATGATTATGTGGACACACTTTATATGGCAAAAAGCTGCCTTCCTCAGCTCAGACGCCACAGGCTGACGGATATTTCCTCGTATTTTAATATCAGTACAGAGGGGGCTCACAGGGCATTGAGTGACTGTGCCATGAATCAGCAGTGCTATGAGCAGATGGGTAAATTGTTGGAAGCAGGAAATCAGACGGCCGAGATATGCCCGCAATGCGGGGGAGAATTAAGACGGCGCAGCGGCAGGTTTGGGGACTTTTATGGCTGTACCAATTATCCTGGCTGCCGGTTCACTAGAAATGTTTAAGTTAATTTAATAGAAGAAAGGGCCGGTTTATGGAGTTTTCCATTGAGAGAGCGGTGGCTGATGAGTTTCAGGCGCTGGCTGATGTGATTCACAGGGTATGGGACCAAATGGAAAAGAAGGACTGGTTTGTGGAGGATAATCCAGAGAATATCCGTGAGGTGCTTCAGAATGATAACGGGATGGGATACAAAGCCATTGTTAAGGACTCAGGAAATATTGCAGGCGTGTTTGTTGTCCGGTTTCCAGGGAAACAGGAAGATAACCTTGGCAGGGATATCGGTCTGCCAAAAGAGGAACTAAAAAAGGTGGCTCATATGGAGTCCATTGCCATTCTGCCTGAGTATCGGGGAAACGGCCTGCAGTATTCACTGATGCAGACGGCTGAAAGGGATGTAAGAAGGAGGGGATATAAGTATCTGATGTGTACCATCCACCCCGACAATGTCTACAGCAAAAACAATGCGGTCAGACAGGGGTATGAAGTTGTTATGACAAAAGAAAAATACGGTGGTCTTATCAGAGATATTTTATTAAAAAAAATCATTTAAAGAAAACCCGGTGAATGCCAGGAGGATCAGGCAGAATCACCGGGTACATTTTATTTTGAGTATTTTTCTTCGCAGTACATACAACGGTAGGTTTCTTTTGCTTCATCAGCAAGATAGAAGACATGAGGCAGGCCCTGCTCGATGGAGGTGATGCATCTGGGGTTTTTGCACTGTATCACATTGGTGATTTTCCGGGGCAGGCTCAGTGCCCTTTTTTCAACAATTTCATTATTCCGTATAATGTTGACTGTGATACTGTGGTCAATATAACCCAGAATATCCAAATCGATGTGGTTTAATCCGCCTTCGATTTTAATAATATCCTTTTTTCCCATCTTATTGCTTCTTACATTTTTTATAATTGCGACCTGGCAGTCCAGCTTGTCCAGACTTAGATTATAATAGATTTCCAGACTTTTTCCTGCTTCAATATGATCTAATACGATTCCTTCCTTTAATCCGCTGATATTTAACATGATTTTTCTACCTCCAATAGTGTCATGATCAGAGCCATACGCACGTAGACGCCGTATTGAGCCTGTTTAAAGTAGGCAGCTCTGGGATCTTCGTCGATCTCCACAGAGATTTCATTGACTCTGGGAAGGGGGTGAAGAACATACATATCGTCCTTTGCCAGCTTCATTTTTTTCTGGTCCAGAATGTAGCAGTCTTTTAAGCGGATATAATCTTCTTCATTAAAGAAGCGCTCCTTTTGAACGCGGGTCATGTAGAGGATATCAAGCTCGGGCATGGCATCATCAAGGCTGTCCATTTCCAAAAATTCAATATGATTGGTCCTAAGTACATCTTCCCGGATGTATTCAGGTACCCGAAGTTCTGGGGGGGAGATTAAGATAAATCTGATGTTATCATAGCGGACCAGAGCATTAATGAGAGAGTGGACGGTTCGTCCGAATTTTAAGTCACCGCATAATCCGATGGTCAAATCGTTTAAACGGCCTTTTAAAGAACGAATGGAAAGCAGATCGGTAAGGGTTTGGGTCGGATGCTGATGACCTCCGTCTCCGGCATTGATTACAGGAATTCCCGAATGTCTGGCAGCTACTAACGGTGCGCCTTCCTTGGGATGCCTCATGGCACAAATGTCCGCATAGCAGGAGATGACTCGAATGGTATCGGAAACACTTTCGCCTTTTGCGGCAGAACTTGAATCAGCAGAAGAAAAGCCCAGTACGCTGCCTCCCAGATTAAGCATTGCAGCTTCAAAACTTAAACGGGTTCTTGTACTTGGCTCATAAAATAATGTCGCTAATTTTTTTCCATCGCATACGTGGGAATATTTTGGAAGATTATCTTCAATATCTTTTGCAAGATCTAAAAGCTGTCCGGTTTCTTCCACACTAAAGTCTAACGGGTTAAGTAAATGTCTCATAAGAATCTCCTTTATCCACTGAGTTTGTTTCAAATTCTATCCCATTATATAGTATTCATTGGAATATTTCCACACTTTTTTTCAAATTATGCTATAATCTTTTTGCACGGATTTTATACTTGTTTTACCATCCATCCTGTAAGGAATATGTAAGGAAGATTAAGAAAATAAAGTAAGACCAGGAAGGGCTGCATGTTGTATAATGGGAGTGCAAATGAATGTCAGGAGGTAACTGTGTTGGCAGAAAGTAAGACACCTATGATTGAAGTAAAAAATCTGTACAAGGTGTATAAAGTCGGGAATACCAAAGTCTATGCATTGAACGGCGTGGATTTTACCATATATAAGGGGGAGTTCTGTGCGATTGTCGGGCCTTCCGGTTCGGGAAAGTCGACGCTTCTTAACATGATGGCTGGTCTTGAAAAGCCTTCAAAGGGAGAGATCGTTATCGGAGGACATCACATTGAAAAGCTGTCGGAGAACCAGTTGGTAGGGTTTAGAAGAAAGCATGTGGGTTTTATTTTTCAGTCTTACAATTTAATCAAAACCATGAATGCGGAGGAAAATGTGGCAATGCCTCTGGCATTTCGGGGAGTTCCCAAAAAGGTAAGAAATGAAAAGGCAAGGGAATACATAAAGCTGGTGGGTCTTGAAAAACAGATGAAACATATGGCAAATGAGATGTCAGGAGGGCAGCAGCAGCGAGTGGGAATTGCCAGAGCCCTTGCAGTAAATCCCAAGATCATCTTTGCCGATGAGCCAACTGGAAATCTGGATTCCAAGACAACAAAAGAGATTCTGAATCTGATGCAGAAAATCGTAAAAGAACAGAACCAGACACTTGTTATGGTTACCCATGACAATTATATTGCAAAATTTGCAGACCGGCAATTTCACATCGTGGATGGAAAAATATTTAAGATTGAGGAGCAGCATCATGAGGATACAAAGGAGGACAACGGGAATGAACAGATTTAGAAAGGGGATTGTGTGGCTGCTGGCAGTTCTCATGATGATTTCTGTTGTGCATGTCCCGGCGTTTGCGCAGTATGATTTGAGTAAGAATGAATTTATAGATGTAAAGAAAACCCCGTCCGGAAAAACGGGAGAAAATATTACTATTAATATGATTTTTACAAACGATACCAGTAATGATTTAAATGGTGTAGCTGTTCTTTTTGACCGGTCTGTAGCTGAAGCGGAGTATGAAGCAACTGAAGATGCAGATGAAGAAAATACTACGACCCGTACGAGTGATATGTTCCCTTTTGAAATCAATTCCAGTACGTTTGACGCAAAGATATTAGGGAAAGTGAAAAGTGGGAGTTCTAAAAATTTTTCCCTTAGTGCCAGAGTGCGAAGAGATATTTCAGAAGGATATTATACCGTTCCTTTAGAGATAAAGGTAGGGGGAACCCATGCCGCTTATGAAAAAGTTAATGTGTGGATCACAAAATCCTCCGGCACCACCGCATCCGGCAGTACAGACGGCACCATACAGTTTGAACTTGGAGAGGACCAGAGCACTCCTTTTGGAATCTATCCGGAGGTAATGAATTACAATATGAATGTCCGCAACTCTTCTGATATAACTGCTTTCGACGTAAATATCAGAATGACTGTGGATCCGGACAGCACCAAATTCCCTTTTGACATTAATGACGGAAACTATACGAAACATTATGACCGGATCGGCGGAGGGGAGATGATATCCGTTCCTTATAGTATGAGCATCCGTAAGGACGTTTACAGCGGATATTACCCAATCGCTTTTACCATTGAGTACCGGGACAGTACGGAGGGAGATATCCAAAAGGCTCAGGGAACCTTTTTTGTAAAAGTTCAGAATAAGGAAAAAGAAGAAGACACCGGAGAATTTAACGCCAATGACAGAACCAAGGCGAGAATTATCGTAGATGGATTTCAGACAAATCCGGAGACCGTTTACGCCGGAGACGAATTTGAACTGACGCTTCATATGAAGAACGCTTCTGAAAATGTTGCAGCAACCAATATTCTCTTCAGCCTTGAATCGGAAAAGGTTTCAGACAGTGCGGTATTTACCACAGATGCCAGTTCCTCGGCCATTGTTGTGAATTCGCTTTCTGCGGGTCAGACCACAGATGTTAAAGTTAAGATGCGGGCAGGTGCCTGGGTGGATCAGAGGACCTATGCCTTAACTATTAATGAAAAGTATGACAGCCCGGAATTTAAGAATGCGGAAGAAAAGGTCACGGTAAATATTCCGGTCAGGCAGGTTGCCCGGTTGAATACAGGAACCATAGATGTAATGCCCGACTCAATTTCCGTAGGTTCAGAGACCAATGTTATGTTTCCCATTAATAACACGGGAAAAGTGATTCTTTACAATGTAATGGTTAATTTTGAAGGAGATTCCATTCAGCCGGCCAGCAGCTATGTAGGCAACATTAAACCAGGGGAGACCGGGAATGTGGATGCCATGATCAGCGGTACGGCCGCAACCGCAGACAATGGGAAAATAAAGGTTCTTATTACCTATGAAGATGAAAACGGAGTGGTCAGCGAGCCGGTTGAAAAAGAAATTACCCTTATGGTAACGGAAGCTGCGGAAACTGATTTCGGAGGTGAAGATTTCGCAACGCTGCCTGCCGATATGGAGCCTCAGGGGATCGCCAGATATAAAAACATTATCATTGCCTGTGTTATCTCGGTTTTGGTCATTGGCGGTGCAGGTACGTTCATTGTTCTTAAAAAACTCAAAAAGAAAAAGGAAACAGCGGAAGAGGATATAGAGGATGAGATTTAGCGATTTGCTTTCCATGAGTGTGAATAATTTAAGACGCAGGAAGCTAAGGACATTTTTAACGGTTCTGGGAGTTTTGATTGGTACAGCTTCCATTGTAGTCATGGTGTCTTTGGGGATCGGTTTTAATCAGCTTACCATGGAACAGATTGCTTCTTATGGCAGTCTTACGGAGGTTTCGGTTTATTCCAGTGCCGGTCAGGGATCGGGAGATAACGGCAAAGACCCCAATTACATGACGGATGATGTGATCAAACAGATGGAACGTATCGGCCATGTTACCGGGGTTTCTCCGATTCTGGAAGTGAATGTGCTGATGAAGCAGGGAATCTATGAGGGCAATATTAACCTTATGGGAGTCAGCCAGGCATACTTAAAGAACATCCCTTTAAAGGAGGGGAGGCTTCCGGAGCCGGGGAAACAGGAAATCGAGATGGTCATAGGGAATATGGTTGCCAGAAATTTCTACAATCCCAAAAGTAATAATAATAATTTTTACAATGATTCTTCCTCCATACCTGACATTGATTTTATGAACCGGCCTTTGTTTGCCATATTTGATATGGATGCCTATTATCAGGCGGAAAGCGGCGGATCATCTGACGGCAAAACTCCCGTCAAACCGCCAAAAAAGTATTTATTATCTGCCTGCGGCCTGGTGGAAGGCGGTGTGGATGAATACAACAATTACAGCTATAATGTTTACGTTGATATTGATGCGCTGAAGACCCAGTTAAAACATATTTTCAAGAAAAAGCCAATTCCAAACCAGCCCACCACAAAAAAGGGAAAACCTTATAATTATTTCATCTATAATCAGGCGATTGTGCAGGTAGATGATATGAGCAATGTATCAGCCGTGCAAAAGGCCATTACAGATATGGGATATCAGGCGAACAGCAATATGGAATGGCTGGAACAGTCTCAGAAGCAGGCCAAGATGGTTCAGGCGCTTTTGGGAGGAATCGGTGCCGTCTCCCTGTTTGTTGCGGCAATTGGCATTGCTAACACCATGATGATGTCCATTTACGAAAGAACCAAGGAAATCGGGATTCTTAAGGTATTGGGCTGCGATATGAATAATATCAGAAACATGTTTCTTCTGGAGTCCGGATTTATTGGATTTCTGGGAGGAGTGACTGGAATTACATTCAGCTATGGAGTTTCATTACTTATTAACAAGCTTGTGGCAGGCCGCTTTATGTCGGATATGCCTGGAGATTTATCCAGAATCCCGCTCTGGCTCTCAATGACTGCCATTGGTTTTGCGGTCTTTGTTGGTATGGCGGCAGGATTTTTCCCGGCATTAAGAGCCATGAAACTGAGCCCTCTGGCTGCGATCCGCAATGATTGACCGGATTGGAAAAAGTACTTGCTTTTTAAAGAAGTATCGTATATGATGTTTAACATGGTACGTGCGACTGGCGGATAAGTGGAGATCACCACGGGGAGCACGATACGAATGAAAGCCGACCGCCTGGGCACCGCTATGGGATGCCCAGGCGGTTTTTTGCGTATATGCGATGAAGGAGGACCAAATTTTATGAATTTGATTTCTTTAAAGGACGATTTAAAGAACAATTCTTATCCGGGCAGAGGAATTGTGATCGGCAAGACTCCGGATGGAACAAAGGCAGTGGCCACATATTTTATTATGGGCAGAAGTGAGAACAGCCGCAACCGTGTATTTGTGGAAGAAGGGGAGGGAATCCGTACCCAGGCTTTCGATCCTTCCAAACTGACGGACCCCAGCCTGATTATTTATGCACCGGTACGAATCCTGGGAAACAAGACCATAGTGACCAATGGAGATCAGACCGACACGATATATGAGGGCATGGATACCCAGCTTACCTTTGAACAGTCTCTTCGCTGCAGAGAATTTGAACCGGACAGTCCTAATTTTACACCCCGTATCTCAGGAATTCTGCATACGGAAGGGGGACAGTTCAATTATGCCATGTCCATTCTTAAGAGCAATCATGGGAATCCCGATTCCTGCAACCGCTATACCTTTGCTTATGAGAATCCGGCAGCAGGAGAAGCACATTTTATCCACACCTATATGCATGACGGGAATCCGCTTCCCAGCTTTGAGGGAGAACCGAAACTTGTAGAAACACTGAATGATATTGATGAATTTACGGAAATGATATGGGAGAATCTAAACGGTGAGAACAAGGTTTCCTTGTTTGTAAGATATATTGATATAAAGACCCAGACCTATGAAACCAGAATTGTAAATAAGAACAAATAACAGGAGTGCTGAGGATGAACGAACTGGAATTAAAATATGGCTGTAACCCCAATCAGAAACCGTCACGGATCTATATGTCCGAAGGAAAAGAACTTCCCATTCAGGTGTTAAGCGGACGTCCTGGATATATTAATTTTTTAGATGCCTTTAACGGCTGGCAGTTAGTGAAGGAATTAAAGGAAGCAACCGGACTTCCCGCAGCGGCTTCTTTTAAGCATGTATCTCCCGCAGGAGCCGCCGTAGGCCTGCCTCTTGATCCTGTTCTTGCGAACATTTACTGGGTGAATGATATGGAAGAGCTTTCTCCCCTTGCTTGTGCCTATGCGCGCGCCAGAGGGGCTGACCGCATGTCTTCTTTTGGAGATTTTATCGCTCTTTCTGATATCTGCGATGTGGATACGGCCAAGATCATTAAGCGTGAAGTCTCCGATGGAGTTATTGCTCCCGGATTCGAGCCGGAAGCGCTGGCAATCTTAAAAGCAAAAAAGAACGGGAATTATAATGTGATCGAAATCGACCCGGACTACAAACCGGAACCGGTAGAGAAAAAGCAGGTATACGGAATCGTGTTTGAGCAGGGAAGAAATGAACTGAAGATCAATGAGGAGCTTTTATCAAATGTAGTTACAGAGAATAAGGATATACCGGATTCTGCAAAGATGGATATGATCATTTCCCTTATTACCTTAAAGTACACACAGTCAAATTCAGTTTGTTACTCCATGGGCGGACAGGCCATTGGAATTGGAGCCGGGCAGCAGTCAAGAGTTCATTGTACCAGACTTGCAGGAAACAAAGCCGACAACTGGTATTTGCGTCAGGCGCCTAAAGTTCTTGACCTGCCATTTGTAGACGGAATCCGCCGTGCAGACAGGGACAATGCCATCGATGTCTACATCGGTGAGGAGTATATGGATGTATTGGCTGATGGAAGATGGGAGTCAGTTTTTAAGGTGAAACCTCCGGTATTCACAAGAGAAGAAAAACGGGCCTGGCTGGATCAGCTTACCGGCGTTTCTTTAGGCTCCGATGCATTTTTCCCGTTTGGCGACAACATTGACAGGGCTTATAAAAGCGGGGTGAAGTATGTGGCCCAGCCGGGAGGTTCTGTTCGTGATGACCAGGTAATAGAAACATGCAATAAATATGGAATGGCAATGGCATTTACAGGAATTCGTCTGTTCCATCATTAATATGGTTTTTATAAAACCGGACAGGAAGGCAGGATATGACTGCATCTTCTGTCCGGTTTTTTTGCAGCAGCTTTCAGCCGTAATAAAAGAAGTACCAGCCTATATTTGTTGTAAAAGCACTTTCATGGAAAGGGCGGCATAAAATGAGAGTAAGTAAGTTTAAGGTGGCTTTCTTTGAAAACTTTTCCCAAACCTTTAACTGCGCGAGAGGAACGAGAGTGTCTGGAACGATACCAGGAAGGGGATCAGGAGGCGAGAGCCACACTCATCGAGCGGAATATGCGTCTGGTAGCCCATGTGGCAAAAAAATATCAGAATACGGATTATGATATGGAAGATCTCCTTTCTGTGGGAACCATTGGTCTGATCAAAGCCGTAAACACCTTCCACCCGGACAGAGGCTCAAGGCTGGCCACATATGCGGCCAAATGTGTGGAAAATGATATCCTATCACAATGGCTCTTAAAGAGGCGGAATCTGCTTAAAGATTGAAAGGAAGAATTGCTGACAGATAAAGATGTAAGCGGACGCAGAGAATATTTCCGTTGGTCTTTCATATACATAGCAATATCAGCAGGGAGAAAATATGTCATTATGCGTGAAAGGGCATACCGCTACATATATTTTAACAGACCCATGCGGCTAACCCCTTTTTGGTCAAGCAATAATCCTGTATTCTTTTATGGAGGTATTGATATGGAATTAGAACTGTTTTTAAATTATGTAGGCAAAAGCTTAAAAAAGATTAATTCTGACGTGGAAAAGCTGCATTCAAATCTTTACAACAAGGATGATATTCTGGACAGTATAAGCAGTGAGGTGATCATGCTTGAAAACCATATTCAGTATTTCAGCCAGATCAATCAGGCCGCTCTGGAAGAAGAGAATGGGTCCCCGGTTCCAGGAGAAGGTACAGTTCCGGAAGGAGGTACAGTTCCCGAAGAAGGTACAGTTCCGGAAGAAGGTACGGTTCCAGGAGATGATACGGTTCCGGAAGAAGAGAAACCAAGAGTTTTTACATTGGAAGAACTGGCACAGTATACTGGAAAAGACGGAGCACCGGCTTATGTGGCGGTAAATGGGGTCGTATATGACGTGACCAATAATCCCCTTTGGGCGGGTGGAAACCATTTCTTTGGATTGACTGCGGGCAGGGATTTGAGCAATGAGTTTCAGATGTGCCATCCTGGAGCCATTGTATTAAGTGTCCTTCCGGTCGTTGGTTCTCTGGCAGCAGAATAAAGAGCATTCGGACAGAAAGAGTTTTCCTATCATACCCTTTGCTGATGGGTGGGGTATGATAGGCTTTTCCTTTTCTTTTACGGTTTATCTGGACGGATCTCTTTTATAAGAGCTTGTTTTTGATAATTGGGACAAGAAAGCTGTTTTAAATGACGCAGAATAGCCTGATTATGAATGAGAGCTGCTTTTTTTCCCAATTCTTTCTGATCCGCTTCCTCTTTGGGGTGGTGTACGATCATATTCATGATATATACTTTCGGAAATGTAGTTATTATAATGTATGATGTTCTGCGTGTCCGGTATGTTTGCGGAAAAGAGTTTTGAAAAAAGAGGGTACCTGGCAGCAGGAAGGTATTCTGGCAGCGGGGAGGCAAAGCAATGGAAGAGAAAAATCAGTTTGCGATCTACTCGAGAAAATCAAAATTTACAGGAAAAGGCGAAAGTATCGGAAATCAAATTGAACTTTGCAGGCAATATATATCCTCGCACTATGGAGAGGAATATGCCGTTAGCGCTTACATCTATGAAGATGAAGGTTTTTCGGGAGGCAATTTGGAACGGCCTCAGTTTAAAATTATGATGCAGGAGGCGAAAAAAAAGAAGTTTACGGCCATTGTCTGCTACCGGCTGGACAGAATCAGCCGTAACATCGGTGACTTTGCCAGCCTCATTGAGGAACTCAATGATCTGCACATATCCTTTATTTCCATCAAAGAGCAATTTGATACATCCTCTCCCATGGGCAGGGCCATGATGTATATTGCTTCTGTTTTTTCCCAATTGGAAAGGGAAACCATTGCAGAGCGTATCCGTGATAATATGCACGAGCTTTCCAAAAGCGGAAGATGGCTTGGAGGAAATACGCCTACCGGCTACGAATCGGAAAGCAGTTCATCGGTGACCATAGAAGGAAAGGTAAAGAAAGCCTATCACTTGAAGCTGATTCCGGAAGAAGCAAAGCTGGTACGGACAATCTATGAAAAGTTTCTGGAGACCGGTTCTCTTACAAAGACAGAAACGTACCTGCTTCAAAACGGATATAAAACAAAATATAACCGTCAATTCAGCCGGTTTGCCATAAAAGGGATTCTGACCAATCCGGTTTATATGGTGGCCGATTCGGATGCATATACATATCTAAAAGAAAAAAAGGTGGATTTATTTGCAGAAAAAGAAGAATTTGACGGGACATTTGGTGTGATTGCCTACAACCGTACGCTTCAAAAGCCAGGAAAGGCCCATGAGATGAAGGAAATGGAGGAATGGATCGTAGCCGTTGGAAAGCATAAGGGCCTGATTCCCGGCGCCTTGTGGGTCAATGTCCAGAAGCTGCTTGACCGGAACAAATCAAAAAATTACCGAAAGCCCCGAAGCAATGTGGCACTGATGTCAGGTCTGCTGTTTTGCGGTGCATGCGGAAATTATATGAGGCCCAAATTGTCGGGGCGGTTAAATTCCAATGGAGAGCAGATTTATTCTTATTTGTGTTCTCTGAAGGAAAAAAGCCGCATGAAGTGCTGCCGCATGAATAATCCCAATGGGAATACACTGGATCAGCTGGTCATTGAGGAAATTAAAAATATCTCTGAGGATCAGGAGGAATTTCAGCTGCAGCTAAAGAAAAGCAGAAAGCTTCTGGAAGAGGACAAGGAGGAAGTGGAATCCCATATCCATCGTTTGAAAGAAGAATCTGAAAATATGGACGCTGAAATCATTGGTCTTGTATCTTCCTTAAAAAAAGCAGGAGGAACCGCAGCAGAAGAGTATATATTAAGGCAGATCGAAGAGCTCCATAAAAAGAAAGAAGAAAACCGGCAGAGGCTGACAGAGCTTAAACGGGCATCAGTAAAAGAAGAACTTTCCCACCTTGAATTTGATCTTTTAAAACAGACCTTATTAACCTTTAAGGGTACTGTAGATATTATGGATGTGGAGCAGAAGCGGATGGCAATCAAGGCATTGGTGAAAAAGGCAGTATGGGATGGAAAATGCATACATCTGTACTATTATGGAGCAGAGGAGCCGCAGGGAGATCATAGCAAATGAAATCCTAATGCTTCTTCGTGCAAATAAAAAATATTCCAAAGAGGTTTCTTTGTTTGAACCCATCGGCGTAGACAAGGATGGAGAGACCGTAAGTCTTGTTGATGTAATTGAAATGGAAAATAAAGAAACCCTGGAAACAATTATTTTAAAACAGGATATCAAGGAACTGTATCAGGCGTTTGACAGCTGCTTGAAAGACAATGAGAAAACCATTATTGGCATGCGGTATGGTCTTAACGGTGGAAAAGAGTATACACAGCGTGAGATTGCCGATTTGATGGGGATATCCAGATCTTACGTTTCACGGCTTGAAAAAAAAGCTCTGGAACGGCTGCGGGCGGAATTAAAAAAATATGGTGTCTGATGTGAAAAAGCAGGGAGTCAAACAAGCCCTGCTTTTTTGCAAGCCCAAAATGGCTTGAACCGTAAAAACAAATTTGATACAATATAAGAAAACAAACGGATAAAGGACAAGTTAATTATGAAGGAAAGCCGGCAGAGCAACTGGAAGAAAGAATTATTTGAATGGGTCAGGATTATTGTAATGGCATCTGCCATTGCTTTTTTCATCAATACATGTATTATCGCAAACAGCAGAGTTCCTACCGGTTCTATGGAGACTACGATTATGCCGGGAGACCGGATATTCGGCTCCAGACTCGCTTATAAGCTGGGAGAAGATCCAAAACGGGGAGACGTTGTTATCTTTGATCATAGGACAGGGCCAGGGCCGGAAGAAACCCGTCTGGTAAAGCGTATCATCGGTCTTCCGGGGGAGACGGTGGATATACGGAACAACCAGATATATATTAATGGTTCTGAAACTCCTCTTCATGAACCTTATCTGCCGGAGAAAATGGATACGGAAGACTACCATTTTGAAGTGCCGGAAGGCTGTTATTTTATGCTTGGGGACAACCGGAATAATTCTGCTGATGCCAGGTATTGGCCGGATCCCTATGTGCCGGAGAACAAGATCCTTGCAAAGGTTTTCATCCGGTACTATCCTGGAATTAAAGCAATTCATTAGTTTGAAAGGGTTCCAAATGAACGGGGAATGAATATATTAAAAGAAAAAGGTGAGTTCAGTGGCATATGCGTGATATATTCATTCTAGTACTTGCACTTTCTACGGACAGCTTTGTTGCCAGCGCTGCCTATGGGGCAAACCGGCTTCGCATATCACTTGCAAAGGTGATTGCAGTCAATCTTATATGCAGTGGATGTCTGGGGGCTGCCCTGCTGTTTGGCAGCGTACTTCATGGATTGGTACCGGAAGCCTTTGCCAAAGGATTGGGCTTTGCATGCCTGTTCTTTTTAGGAGTTATTAAGCTTTTGGATTACTTTATTAAAAAATACATCAATAATCATGTGAATGTTCGCAAAGATCTTACATTCTCTATTTCCGGTCTGAGCATCATCATAAATATTTATGGGAACCCTATGGCAGCGGATTGGGATGAATCAAAATCACTGTCATGGAAAGAAACCGTGATGTTTTCTCTGGCGATGTCCATGGACAGTCTGGTGGCAGGAAGTTTATCCGGATTTTTGTTTATCTCTCCTGGTCTGGCTGCTTTGGTATCCCTTCTGGTTGGAATCCTGGTCATGTATATGGGTCTCATCCTGGGACATGAACTGGCAGCCAGGAAAAATTGGGATTTATCCTGGGTAAGCGGAATCCTGTTTTTGTTCCTGGCCTTTGGAAAACTGTAAAATAAAGATTAAAAATGAGGTTTGACTCTTTTGGGGTTGAACCTCATTTTTAAATGCGGTATAATTCTTATCAAAAAACGGGAGTAACCATTCATGCAGTTTACCATACCTCATTATTATAATAAGTTTCATTGCTCGGCGGGAGCCTGTTCCGATACCTGCTGTGCCGGCTGGGCCATCATGATCGATGAACGTTCCAGGAGGCGTTACCGTTTGCAAAAGGGGGCGTTTGGAGAAAGGCTTCGCCGGTCCATTGACTGGAAGAACCGTTCTTTTAGGCAGTATGGCCGCCGGTGTGTATTTTTAAATCAGGACAACCTCTGCGATATGTATGCCGAAGCCGGACCGAAGATGCTCTGTAAGACCTGCCGGGATTATCCCCGGCACACGGAAGAATACGAAGGAGTAAGAGAAATATCCCTGTCCTTGTCCTGTGAAGAGGCAGCCAGACTGATTCTTGGCACGCAGGAGAAAGTCCGTTTTCTGACAAAGGAAGATGACAGAAGGGAGTCCTATGAAGATTTTGATTTCTTCTTGTATAGAAAACTTTTGGATTCCAGAGCTGTGATATTTTCCATCCTTCAAAACCGGAGTATGGCATGCGGCCTGCGTATGGCAATGGCACTTGGACTGACGCATGACATTCAAAGAAGAATTCGGGAAGACAGTCTTTATAAGATTGATGAACTTTTAAAACGGTATACAAGGGAAACTGCATGGAAGGCTGTTGAGGCGAAGCTCTTCGCACGTAAGAGCAGCGGTTCGGCCCGGTTTGAAAAAATGTTGTCCTGGTTTGGTTTGTTTCAGGAACTGGAAGTTTTGAATGCCGATTGGCCCCGGTACATAGGAACCTTAAAGACGCTGCTGTTTGACGAGGGAGCTGCTGCCTATGAAGCCAACCGCCGTTCTTTTTATCAGTATTTAATGGAAGATGAGGAGCAGAACAACCAGTGGGAGCTGTGGAGTGAACAGCTCCTGGTGTATTTTGTATTCACTTATTTTTGCGGTTCCGTTTATGATGGACAGCCTTATGCTAAGATGAAACTTGCCGTGGTGAGTACCCTTCTTATCCAGGAGATGGCACAGGCGGTCTTTAAAATGAGGGAGGGCAGGCTGGACTTTTCTGAATTCGTTCATCTTTCCCATCGTTTCTCCAGAGAGGTGGAACATTCTGATCTGAATTTAAATGCATTGGATCGTATCTTCTGCACCGATTCAAGGTTTGGGCTGGATTCCATCCTTTCCATTATATAGGAGGTGCATGGTGAATGTTACAAAGGATATAAATGCAGAAAAAAGGCAGAAAAAAAGCAAAGCAGGAGTCTCAATCCCACTTCTGGTCTTATTTGCAGTGTATTGCGCCGTAATGTATGCCATGACAGGAGGTCTGTGTGCATTCCGGGGATTGACGGGAATTCCCTGCCCTGGCTGCGGAGGCACCAGAGCACTTCTTCACCTGGCAAAAGGGGATATATCCGGATGTATCGAATTGAATCCATCGGCACCGCTTATTTTTTTATGCCTGTTGAATGAAATTCGTGTAAGCTGGTTTAACAGAGGAGATAAAAGGTTTGCCGGTGTGCTGCTGCTTGTCAGTGTAGCCATTTCTCTTATTTTGTATATCGTGCGGATGAAGCTGTACTTTCCTTATAGAGAACCCTATGTATTTTATGATAACAGCCTTCTGTTATACATTTTAAGGGGATTGCAGTCGATAACAGGTATATAAACAAGAAATTTATACCAAATTATGAAAATCTATGCTATAATATGAGGCGTTATAAAAAACAAAGTTTACCAAGGAGGAAAAGTATGGAAAACGATAACAATGTAAGCTATCAGGGAAACCAGTATTCTACTCAGGCAGACCCAAACAAAAGTGTAATGACCATGGGCGAGTGGGTGATTACTCTGATTATTATGATGATACCATGTGTAAACATTATCATGATGTTCATCTGGGCTTTTGGAAATGGCAATGAGAACCGCAAAAATTTCTGCAGAGCGAACCTGATTATCACAGCAGTCAGTGTTGTACTTGTATTCATATTATATCTGACTGTTTTTGCAAGTATTATTGCAGCAGCTGGAAGCTATTATTAAAAAGGATTGTTGCAGCATAGCTTCAATAAAGAATAATGTACATAAAAACGTCTTGACACAGACTTTTAAAGCCTGTATCAAGACGTTTTTCATGTTATCGATATGATTTTTTTATGAGCTGCTGTAACTCCATGATGTAACATTATTATTTTTATCATTGATAATTATAAAAAGTTGGCAAAAACAGATGCAAAAACCACGGTACAGAGTCCGGAAGTAGCAATGGCAAGGCTGCTCATGGCCCCTTCAATTTCTCCCATTTCCAGGGCTTTTGTAGTTCCTATGGCGTGGGCAGAGGCACCAATGGCAATTCCAATGGCAACCGGTTCGGTAATATGAAACACCCGGCAGACAGTCTCTGCAATCATATTGCCTAAAATTCCAGTTATAATGATGCTTGCAACTGTAATAGTTACAAATCCTTTCATCTCTTCCGAAACGCCCATGGCGATGGCTGTTGTAATGGATTTTGGAAGAAATGTGACGTATTCCTGATGATTTAAGCCAAATACGATGGCTAACAGCAGTACTGTGACCATGGTCGTGATGGCACCTGTCAGTGTTCCTGCCAGTATTGCTTTGGAATGCTTCCTTAAAAGTTCTATCTGACGGTACAAAGGAATGGCCAGACAGATCGTGGCTGGAGTGAGAAGGTAGCTGATGTATTTTGCACTCTGGTTGTATACTTCATATTTGATCTTAAATACAGATAAAAGGGCCATTACAACCACGATAGATATTAAAAGCGGATTAAAAACAGGGGATTTAAACTTTCGTTTCAACAAAAGTCCCAGTTCATAGCTTAGTAAACTTACTGCTGCGCCGAAAAATAAAAAACTGTTTATCGTGTTACTCATTGTCGTCGTCCTTTCTCTTCCGGTCAATCCGAATGAAAAATTGGGTCACTCTACCGGTAATCGCCATAACTATGACAGTGGAAATCAGGGTTATCACAAGGAACGGTATCAATATGGGACCAAGAATCCCCCAGGAATCCAAAAGCCCTACCGCTGCGGGAATAAACATTACCGGCATGATCTCAATAAGAAATATACTGGCGTCTTCCACTGCGCTTAAAGGTATGAGCTTTGTTGCCAGCCCGATTAACATAATCAGCAAGCCGTAAATGCTGGCAGGGATGGGAAGAGGGACGAACAAATGAATGATTTCTCCGATCAGGGATATAAAAAGAATAATGCTGAATTGTCTTAAGTATTTCATAACTACGCCTCCTGCGTTTTTGTCGAATTTTCAGCTATGTTTTATCCTAAACTTAATTTAACGGCTTGTCAATTGCTTTTGAATGAGAACAAAAAAATACTTGTTTTATTTTATATATATGATATACTGATGACGTTACAAAATAAAATATGAAAAGTCGCAGAGTAGACTGGTGTGCGTTAAGTGCTGAATGAACAGGGAGTTGTCATTCGGACGAAAAGATTTTCTTGCGGTACACAAGTCGCATCCCGCTGCATCAGAAGATAAGTCTATTTATCTCCGGTTGTAGTCTGAGGTCTGCAAAGGAGGTATTTTTTTATGAAAAAATTCGTCACTTTGTTCACCGATTCTTACAGAGAGCTTAAGTATGTAAGAACCATCACCACTGCCGCCATGTTTGGCGCCATAGCAATTATTCTTGGTATGTTTTCCGTTAATTTCGGAAATTACATCAGGATAGGGTTCGCCTCGATTCCCAATGGAATGATTTCCTATCTGTTTGGACCTGTTGTAGGCGGTTTGTTTTCCGGAAGTTTGGATGTGCTTAAATACTTATTAAAGCCCAATGGCCCATTTTTCCCGGGACTTACCTTGGTGACCGTACTATCAGGTATTATGTATGGCTGCTTCTATTATAAGAGGCCCGTCACCTTAAAACGGGTCCTGATCTCCAAACTGGTCGTCATGCTGATCTGTAATCTGCTTTTAAACACCCTTTGTTTATCCATACTGTATGGAAAAGGCTTTATGGTACTTCTTCCGGCAAGAGCATTAAAAAACTTTGTGATGTGGCCCATTGATTCCCTGATTTTTTATTCTATGATAAAGTCCCTGGATTCCCTGGGAGTTTTTCGGATCATTCAGAACCCCTGGGCTGCCAGAACAAAATAAGCGGCTCATTGGTGATATTGTATTAAAAATAAGCCATTGTTTTGTATTCGTCTGTATAAATTCCATGGACAGAAATCTTTTTTCATACTATAATCTTAAGTATCCGTATTTTATTCTCATTGCGGATGAAGGGTATGTGTCTGACGAAAACAGAGGATCGTCCATGGGACCTCACTCTATGTATTAGATTATTTGTTAGGAGGAATGAATCATGAGTGATACAGATTGTACTCATAATTGCAATAGCTGCGGGGAAAGCTGTCCGAGCAGACAGGAAGGACCCCAGAGTTTTTTAGAACCATTAAATCCTGCCAGTAAAGTGAAAAAAGTAATTGGTGTTGTGAGCGGAAAGGGCGGAGTGGGCAAATCACTGGTGACTACCATGATGGCAGTCCGCATGAAAGCCAAGGGTTATAAGACGGCTATATTAGATGCGGATATTACAGGTCCTTCCATTCCAAAAGCATTTGGTCTTTCCGATGCAGGCGTAGGAATGGCACCTAACGGACTTATGATTCCTGCAATTTCCAATACAGGAATCGAAGTTATGTCTGCCAATCTTTTATTAGACAATGAAACAGACCCGGTCATCTGGAGAGGGCCTGTGATAGCAGGAACGGTAAAACAGTTCTGGCAGAACGTGCTCTGGGAAGATATTGATTATATGTTCGTGGACATGCCTCCGGGTACCGGTGACGTTCCGCTTACCGTATTCCAGTCTCTGCCTGTGAATGGCATCATCATTGTAACCTCTCCTCAGGAGCTGGTTTCCATGATCGTTGCAAAGGCAGTAAACATGGCAAAAAAGATGAACGTGCCGATCCTTGGGCTTATTGAAAATATGAGCTATTTAAACTGCCCGGACTGCGGGAAAAAGATTGCAGTCTTTGGGGAAAGCCATATCGACGAAGTGGCAGAAAGCCATGGGCTTGATGTCCTGGCAAAAATCCCAATCGATCCTAAAATCGCGGCAGCAGTGGATGGAGGCATGGTTGAATACTTGGAAGCTCCCTGGTTTGACGCTGCTGTTTTAGCAGCTGAAAAGGCTTAAGAGTGTTTCTTAACGATTGAGGTGTAAATATGAATATAAGCATGAACCCTAATAGCGAACTGATTCAGTCTATTGTGAACGTTCCGAACCTGGTTCAGGTTCCTGACCCATTATTAAAGCAGGCATATCAGTTTCAGGAAGCTATGATGATGTACACCTGTGCGATCCGGGAACTCAAAACCAAATTAGAGGTTTTAAACGATGAATTATCCGTAAGAAACTCAAGAAACCCTATTGAAATGATTAAATCAAGAGTGAAAAAACCGGTCAGTATTGTTGAAAAGCTGCAGCGCAGGGGGCTTCCTGTTTCTTTAGAGTCCATGATGGAAAATCTTGACGATGTGGCCGGAATCCGGGTCATCTGCTCATTTTTAGATGATATTTATGCAGTGGCTGAGATGCTGACCCGTCAGGATGACGTTCAAATCATTGCGATTAAGGATTATATCCGTCATCCAAAGAACAACGGCTACCGCAGTTATCATATGATTGTAGAGATTCCGGTATTTTTTTCAGACCAGAAAAAAATGATGAGAGTGGAAGTACAGATCCGTACCATTGCCATGGATTTCTGGGCCAGTCTTGACCATCAGTTAAAATATAAAAAAGAAGTGGAAAATTACTCGGAAGAAATAAGCGCAGAGCTGCGGGACTGTGCGGATGTGATTGCAAACACCGATGAGAGGATGCTTAACATCAGAAAAAAGATCGAGGCTCAGGGAATTGCAATAACAAATAAGGACCATTAACAAAAGAATAATTTTTTGCAAATATAACATAACAGGGATGCTATTTGCATAGTTACAGAAGGAGTAGCTCATTATGGGTTACTCCTTCTGTGTATGCAAAAAATTAATGGAATGGGGAAAGGATAGAAATTATGAAAGTTATTGATATGCACTGTGATACTATTTCAGAATTGTTTTACAGACGGGAACAGGGCAAGGAATACTCCCTTTTAAAAAATGACTGCCATATAGATTTGGAGCGTATGAAAAAAGGAGATTATTATTTGCAGAATTTTGCCTTATTTACAGAATTGCCCAGACACGAACGTCCTTTTGAATACTGTATGAAGCTTGTGGATCTTTTCTATACGGAAATAGAAAAAAATAAGGATCTGATCGGCGTTGTTACTTCCTATAAAGATATCGAAAACAACCGGCTGGCAGGGAAGATGTCCGCCATGCTCACCATTGAAGAGGGCGGTGTTTGCCAGGGGGAACTTGCATTTTTAAGGAATTTTTACCGGCTTGGAGTTCGTATGATGACACTTACATGGAATCACAAGAATGAGCTGGCCTATCCGAACCGCATCTGGCAGGAACATGGCGAGGCATTCTTTGAACCGGATATTGAGCACGGACTTACCGAAAAAGGGATTGAATTTTTAAGAGAAATGGAAGCGCTGGGCATTATCGTTGATGTATCCCATTTATCTGATGCTGGAATTGAAGATGTGTTCCGCTATACTACCAAACCCTTTGTAGCAAGCCATTCCAATGCCCGGACGGTGGCTTCCAATCCGAGAAATTTAACTGATGATATGATTCGCCGCCTTTCTGAGCGGGGAGGAGTAACAGGGCTTAATTACTGTGCGGCGTTTCTCCGTGACTGGAAAAAAGGAGAAGGAGTCATCAGCCGCGTGGAGGATATGGTTTTCCATATGAAGCATATGAAGCAGATTGGCGGTATTCAGTGCATTGGACTGGGTTCTGATTTTGATGGAATCGGCGGGAATCTGGAGATAAAATCTCCGGAAGATCTGCCTGTTTTAGAGGCAGCCATGAAAAAGGCTGGTTTTACAGACAGTGAAATTGAAGCTGTTTTTTATAAGAATGTTTTGCGGGTTTATAAAGAAATTTTACATGAATAAAAAAATTTACAAAGATTTTACCTTTCAGGGCATGATACTTTACATAGATTTGATATAGTACTTACAAGACATGTTGTTGTAGGATCGGGGGGAATACTATGTCGATGGAAGATTTTCAAATGTTTATAAAATTCTTAGGAGGACTTGGAATATTCCTCTATGGAATAGACCGAATGGCGGATGGTCTTCAAAAGTCGGCCGGTCACAAAATGCAGCAGCTATTGGGAGCCCTGACGGGGAACCGGATTATGGGAATCCTTCTTGGAACAGGAATTACTGCGATTATTTTCAGCAGTTCAGCAACTACCGTCATGGTAGTGGGCTTCGTCAATGCGGGGATTTTAAATCTTTCTCAGGCGGTCGGAATCATCATGGGTGCCAATATAGGAACTACCGTTACCAGTTGGATCGTATCCATGAATGAATGGGGGGAGATGTTAAAGCCGGAGCTTTTTTCACCGGTTCTGATTGTTGTTGGAGCGCTGTTAGGTTTTCTCTCCCAGAATGGAAAAAGGAAGCAGATCGGAGAAATACTGGTAGGATTCGGCCTTTTATTTATCGGTATTGGATTTATGTCCGGCTGCGCAGCAGTTTACCGCAACAATCCGGCTCTGCTTCATATATTTGCTTTTCTGGGAGAAAATCCGCTTCTTGGTGTGGCAGCAGGTCTTTTGGTTACCTGCCTGATTCAAAGTTCATCTGTATCCGTGGGAATATTACAGGTTCTGGCATCCAATGGAATTGTAAACTGGCAGACCGCCGTATTTATTAATTTAGGACAAAACATCGGATCCTGTGCAGCGGCTCTTCACTCAAGTGTTGGGGCAAACGCTACGGCAAGACGGGCAGCAGTGATTCATCTTCTATTTAATGTATCCGGTGCGGCAGTCTTTGGTGTACTGATGGCGGCAGTCTTTGGAGGGAATCCTGTCTTTGCTGCCGCTCCGGTCAACAGCGTGGAAATTTCCATATTCCATACGGTATTTAACGTCAGCAATACCATTCTTTTATTTCCGTTTGCAAACCTTTTGGTCAAAGCATCAGGAATGTTTGTCAGAGAGGACCGCATACAAAAAGAAAGCACCCTGGATTCTAAAGAAGAGATGAAGCGTCACCTGGACAGCAGGATTTTGGACACCCCGTCCTTTGCCATTGAAGGTGTAAACTACGAAGTGGTCAGAATGGGGTACGCAGCACTTCGGAATTTTGATCTGGCTGCCCATGTCCTTTTAAAAGATGACACGGGAGAAGCGGTACAAGTAAGAAAAATGGAACAAAAGATTGATGAATATGAAAAAATCCTCACAGACTATCTCATAAAGATCAGTAATCAGTCTTTAAATGAAGATCAGCATCTTACTGTAAAAAATCTTTTCTATACGGTCAGCGATTTTGAACGCATCAGCGACCACTGTGAAAATTTATCCGAACTGGCAGTGGAAAAAACAAGGCGGAATATTGTGTTTTCCGAAGAAGCGGACAGAGAACTGAGGGAGATGTTTCATGCCGTCCGTTCTTCTCTTGTACATGCCATAAAGGCAAAAGAGACAGCCGATATGACCGAGGTCCGTGCGGTTGTCCGGAGTGAAGAATTTGTGGACAATCTGGAGGAGGAATTCAGGGAACGTCACATTGAAAGGCTGTCATCACAGGCCTGTAAGCCGGAAAACGGTGTTATTTTTCTGGATGCTTTAAACAATCTGGAACGTATTTCAGACCATGCCCATAATATTGCTGGTTTTGTAAGAGATGAAATGTAAGGAAAGGGAGATTAAAATGGAACGAATCTATGTAATAGAAGACGATGATAACATCAGAGATTTGATAAAGATAGCCCTGGAAGGATTTGGCTATGAAGTGGCTGCTTTTGAGATGGCAGAAGACTGCTTAAAGCAGATTGAATCAGACAGACCTTCTCTTGCAGTGTTTGATTTGATGCTGCCGGGGATGGATGGACTGACAGCAATTCGCAGGATTCGCAAAATAGAATCTTTAAAAGATCTTCCGATTCTGGTGCTCACTGCTAAGGACAGGGAATTTGATAAGGTGGCAGGTCTGGATGGCGGAGCAGATGATTATATGACAAAGCCCTTTGGGGTCATGGAGCTTGCTGCCAGAATCCGAAGCCTTCTTCGCCGCAGTACCAGAGTCAATGTACCGGAAGATGAGCTGGAGCTTTACTGTCTGACCTTGAATAAAAAAACCAGAGAGGTTTACTGCGAAGGCGTTAAGGTAGAGCTGACCCTCAAGGAATTTGAACTGCTCCAGTATCTGATGGAAAATCACAACAAAGTGGTTACCAGAGATGAACTGCTCAATCAGATCTGGGGATATGATTATGACGGAGAAACCAGGACTTTGGACATGCATATCCGTACATTAAGGCAAAAGTTAGGTGAAAAAGGAAGTGCCTGTATTAAGACTGTCAGGGGAGTAGGATACCGGTTCATTCGGACAGAAGAGTAAATCAAGAAGCGGAGGGTTTCATGAGACGGGCAATTTTTGCAAAGTTTCTCCAGGTTATTTTAGTAGTACTGTTGCTCAGTACATTTATATTTTATATTGCTTCCAGCAGTGCACTGCTTAAGAATTCCAGAAAAGATATGCTTTATACTCTGAGTGCCATTGATAAGATCATTAATTACAGCGGGGACATTACCGGTGAGGTGGAGAAACTGAAGACAGTCTTAAATGGTAAGCAAAGCCGGTTTACTGTTATCCGTATGGACGGGGTCGTAGTCGCTGATACCATTGATGTTCCGGTAGCTTCTCTTGATAACCATTCAGAACGGGAAGAAGTAAAAAAGGCAAAAGAAGAGGGAGAGGGGTACTCCAGACGGTACTCCGATACTCTGAAAGAGAACATGCTTTATGTGGCCATCCGCTCCGCTGAGTCAGATTATATTCTGCGCATGGCCACTCCTTATACGGGCATGAAGGAATACTTAATGCTCTTGTTGCCGGCGGTCTGGCTCAGCTTTCTCGTTGCCATCATGTATTCCGCTTTTTCGGCAGACAGCTTTGCCGAATCCATTACAAAACCTTTAAAAGAGATATCCCAGGAGATGTTAAAGGTAAACGGAGATTATACGGACCTTTCCTTTGAAACCTACCAGTATCCGGAAATTAATATCATTGCGGAAACCACCACAAAGATGTCAAGTAATGTCAAGGATTATTTGAATCAGATTGAAATGGAAAAACAGATCCGGCAGGAATTTTTCAGTAATGCTTCCCATGAGCTGAAAACACCCATTACTTCTGTGCAGGGATATGCGGAACTTTTAGAAAGCGGAATCATCGCAGATGAAGGACAGAAAAAGGATTTTATTAACCGCATTAAAAAAGAAGCCGTTAATATGAATAATCTGATCAATGACATTTTGATGATTTCCAAGCTGGAGACAAAAGAGGCGGAAGTTTTAATGAGTGATGTCCGTCTTTCTATTGTGCTGGACGATATTATTGAATCCATAAAGCCGCTGGCAGCCTCCCATGAGGTACTGATTCATATGGACTGCAAACCCCTTTGCATTTATGCCAACGGGCAGCAGATGAAGGAGCTGTTTGGAAATCTGATTACAAATGCGGTAAAGTACAATAAGCCAGGGGGAGAAGTGTGGGTAAAGGTAACAGAAGAAGACCGGAATGTAATCATCCAGGTAAAGGATAACGGGATGGGAATCCCAAAAGATTCTCTGGGCCGGATCTTTGAACGTTTTTACCGGGTAGATAAAGGACGCAGCAAGAAGCAGGGCGGCACAGGTCTGGGGCTATCCATTGTTAAACATATTGTGAATTTTTATCATGGAACTATTACCGTACAATCAGAACTTGATGTGGGAACGGAATTTACGGTAAAGATTCCAATTCAGGGAAAAGTATGTTAAAATGGAAACAAACCATACCAGGAGGAATTATTTATGGGAAAATTTATTTTGACCTGCTGTTCAACCGCTGATATGCGCAGGGATTATTTTATACAGCGTCAGATTCCTTATGTTTGTTTTCATTATACGATGGACGGAGTAACGTATTCCGATGATTTAGGGGAAAGCATTTCTTTTGAAGAATTTTATGACCGGATAGCAAAAGGAGCCATGCCGATAACATCTCAGGTCAATGTGGATGAGTACTGCCAGTTCTTTGAGCAGTTTTTAAAGGAAGGAAAAGACGTGCTGCACCTCACCCTTTCTTCCGGCATATCCGGAACTTACAATTCCGCCTGCGTGGCAAGAGAAGAGATGCAGTTAAAATATCCGGACAGAACGATAGAAGTCGTGGATTCCCTTGGTGCATCGTCAGGCTATGGACTGCTCGTTGATGCTGTAGCCGATTTACGGGATAAAGATGTTTCCTTGGAGGAAGCGAAAAAATGGGCAGAGGAAAACCGGTTATTTGTGCATCACTGGTTTTTTTCCACCGATTTAACAAGTTTTAAACGGGGAGGAAGAATTTCTGCAACTTCCGCCATGCTTGGAACTGTGCTTAATATTTGTCCTCTTATGAACATTAACGAAAGCGGACGTCTGGTCCCTGTGCAAAAGATTAGGACAAAGAAAAAAGCAATCCAGGAAATAGTCCGTATGATGGAACTTCATGCAGCCGGAGGTCTTAATTACAACGGGAAATGTTTTATATCAAATTCTGCCTGTGAAAGCGATGCCAGAGAGGTGGCAGCGCAGATTGAACAGCGTTTCTTAAAACTTTCCGGTCCTGTGGTGATAAACAGTGTAGGCACCGTAATCGGTTCCCATACCGGGCCGGGTACGGTTGCCCTGTTCTTCTTTGGAGATAAAAGAAGTGAATAAATAATCATTCTCCGATGATCCGTACGATCAAATGGTTGGGCAGACATACGATGTTTTCCCCTGTAAGTTCTACCCATCCCTGATGCACGCAGATTTTATCCGGGCAGGAGGCTTCCAGTATATGGACCTTTCCGTTTTTTATGACGACTTGGTTCGTGCCCCCGTTATAGCCTTCTACTGTAATATCAGCATCCTGGGAAAGATCCAGCGTCTGTATCACAATGCCATCCACAGATATTTCTGCTTTTCCGGCTGGTTTTGCAAAAAGAATCTGATTTACCAGAAGCAAAGCCCCGGATACAGATAAAATTATAACAATTAAAAGAATTTCTTTTTTGTGTTTTTTTAATATCATGTCATGTAATCTTTCTTCTTTTATTTTTGCTTTTTATAAATTAAAACGATATAAAAAGAAACTAATCTTATTTCATTATAGCACATAAATTCTACTCTTACCAAAGATAAATAATCAATAAAGTGATTGATAGATGATTGTACCGTATGTTAAAATAAAATCAAAGTATATCAGGCGGGAGGAAGTTATGAAAAAAGGAAACTCAAATACGAAAAGAAATGGGTATATTGGACTGGGAGTAATGATTTTGTTGGCCGGTGCTACAATTTTTGGTTCAGATCCTCTCTATCAAGCCATTGACAGCCGGGCAAAGGCTGATATAAGTAAAGAAAGCAGCAAAGAAACAGTATCCCAATGGAAAGACGGGACTTATTCCTACGAAGCTCCGGAATACGATGAAAACGGCTACAAGGATCAGGTGGTAATGACCATTAAAGGAAATGCGATTACGAGCCTTACCTGGGATTGTATCAAAGAGGATGGATCCAAAAAGAGCCAGCTCTCCATGGAAGGCAAATATGTCATGACGGAGAACGGCCCCAAGTGGCATGAGCAGGCAGAAGCAGTGGCAGCTTATGTGCTGGAGCATCAGGGAGTAGACGGCCTAACGAATGCAGAAGGATATACTGATGCCATTGCCTCTGTCAGCATAAACCTTAACGGTTTTGTAAATGGCGTAAAAGACTGCTTAAGCCAGGCTTCCGGTGGTTCAGAAGAGACAAAGTCTTCTTTAAAGGATGGAACCTATTCCTACGAAGCTCCGGAATACGATGAAAACGGCTACAAGGATCAGGTGGTAATGACCATTAAAGGAAATGCGATTACGAGCCTTACCTGGGATTGTATCAAAGAGGATGGATCCAAAAAGAGCCAGCTCTCCATGGAAGGCAAATATGTCATGACGGAGAACGGCCCCAAGTGGCATGAGCAGGCAGAAGCAGTGGCAGCTTATGTGCTGGAGCATCAGGGAGTAGACGGCCTAACGAATGCAGAAGGATATACTGATGCCATTGCCTCTGTCAGCATAAACCTTAACGGTTTTGTAAATGGCGTAAAAGACTGCTTAAGCCAGGCTTCCGGTGGTTCAGAAGAGACAAAGTCTTCTTTAAAGGATGGAACCTATTCCTACGAAGCTCCGGAATACGATGAAAACGGCTACAAGGATCAGGTGGTAATGACCATTAAAGGAAATGCGATTACGAGCCTTACCTGGGATTGTATCAAAGAGGATGGATCCAAAAAGAGCCAGCTCTCCATGGAAGGCAAATATGTCATGACGGAGAACGGCCCCAAGTGGCATGAGCAGGCAGAAGCAGTGGCAGCTTATGTGCTGGAGCATCAGGGAGTAGACGGCCTAACGAATGCAGAAGGATATACTGATGCCATTGCCTCTGTCAGCATAAACCTTAACGGTTTTGTAAATGGCGTAAAAGACTGTCTGACCCAGGCTTCCAGATAACAGGTCAGATTATATATCCCGGAGATAGGTTTTGATAGAAAATAACCGCTCTCCGGGATTTTACATAGGTAAAAAAGAAGTAAAGGGAGAGGGTTCCATGAAGGGAAAAAAATCAGCACAAATGGCATCGCTCTATGGAATGTTAATCGCACTTGCCTTTGTTCTCAGCTTTGTTGAAACGTTGATACCTGTTTCCATGGGGATTCCCGGAATGAAATTAGGGCTTGCAAATCTGGTGACTCTGGTAGGCCTTTACACCATTGGAACAAAAGGGACGATGGTTGTAGCTGTTTTAAGGATATTACTGGTGGGATTTACCTTCAGCAATCTGTTTGCAGTGTTTTACAGCCTTGGAGGCTTTGGACTCAGCATTCTGATTATGGTGCTGTGCAAAAGGTATAAATGGTTCGGAACCATTGGAATCAGCATTGCAGGCGGCGTGGCGCATAATATCGGACAGATCTGTGTGGCGGCATACGTTGTTAAGCAGGCGGGAGTCTTTTATTATCTGCCAATGCTTTTAATCGCAGGCACAGGTGCAGGTCTTATTATCGGCCTTCTGGGAAACATGATCATTGACCGAATTGGCAGTTATCTAAGAAAAATGCAGTAAAATCAAAAGATATTCTATTGTTTTACCAGTTTCAGAACGATATAATTAGGAAAACTAGGTAAAAGAAAACAGGAGGAATGGCGGGAATGATTTACATGGCAATGAAAAAGCTGGTGCAGTATGGACTCAATACAGGCTTAATCAAAGAAGCAGACCGCAATTATGTAGTGAATCAGATTTTAGATGTGTTGAAACTGGACGAGTATAAGGAACCGGATGAAGAGTTTTCGGAAATTGATCTGGAGGCCGTTTTAAAAGAACTGCTGGATTATGCCTGGGATATGGGACTGATCGAAGAAAACACCGTTACCTATCGTGATTTATTTGATACAAGGCTTATGAACTGCCTGATGCCAAGACCAAGTGAAGTGGAGCAGATGTTCTGGGGGCTTTATAATCACCAGTCACCTCTTGCTGCCACGGAATATTTCTATAAGCTGTCTCAGGATTCTGATTATATCAGAAGGTACCGGATCAAAAAGGATATGCGGTGGATCACTCCCACCAAATACGGAGATTTAGATATTACCGTTAATTTATCAAAACCGGAAAAAGATCCAAAGGCCATTGCAGCAGCAAAGCTTGCCAAACAAAGCGGTTATCCCAAATGCCTCTTATGTATGGAGAATGAGGGATATGCAGGCAGAACCGATCACCCGGCCAGGAATAACCACCGCATCATTCGGTTAAACATCAATGACAGCCAATGGGGCTTCCAGTATTCTCCTTATGTATATTATAATGAGCACTGTATTATATTTAACGGACAGCATATCCCCATGAAGATCGAGAGGGAAACATTTGTAAAGCTGTTTGATTTTGTAAAGCAGTTTCCTCATTACTTCCTGGGTTCTAATGCAGACCTTCCCATCGTAGGAGGATCCATTCTATCCCATGACCATTTTCAGGGAGGCAATTATGACTTTGCTATGGCAAAGGCCCAAATGGAGACGGAATACTGCATAAAAGGCTTTGAAGGGGCAACAGCCGGCATTGTAAAATGGCCGATGGCAGTTCTTCGTACCAGAAGCAAGGACCCGGAGGAACTGATTGCCCTTGGAACAAAGGTTCTTGATGCATGGAGGAAATATACCGATGAGGAAGCCTTTATTTTTGCTGAGACCCAGGGGCAGCCTCATAACACCATTACCCCTATTGCAAGAATGAAAGACGGAATGTATGAATTGGACCTTGTTTTGAGAAATAACATAACTACGGAAGAATTCCCGTTAGGAGTATACCATCCCCATCAGGACCTTCATCATATAAAGAAAGAGAACATCGGACTGATCGAGGTCATGGGGCTTGCCGTTCTCCCCTCCAGACTGAAGGAAGAATTGAATCTTCTGGAAGAATACATGGTAGAAGGAAAGGATATCAGATCAAACCCGGAGATTGAAAAGCATGCGGATTGGGTGGAGGCTTTCCTTCCGGGCTATGAATCAGTAACCAGAGATAACGTGGAAGATATCTTGAATAAGGAAGTTGGACGGGTATTTGAACGGGTATTGGAGGATGCCGGTGTGTATAAATGCAATGAGGAAGGACGCAGGGGATTTGAACGTTTTTTGACCAGCGTTGGTTTTGTTCCGGCCTCACAATAGAAACATTGTGAGACTATCAGATAGATTGATGTTTGTAATTGTTTTCCCTTTGAGTTATATTCTATTAGAGGTCAAAAAAAGCGGCCTGATTTCATAAAAAATGATACGAAACCGGACAGAATGAGCCGGAGGGAGACTTGAATACTGTCATGAAACGGATAGAAAATAAAACACTGAGAACGCTTGAGGAATATGGATTGATTACGTTCAGCATTTGGATAATGGTAGTGGGGATTTATTTCTTCAAATTTCCAAATAATTTTGCTTTTGGAGGCGTTACAGGCTTTGCTACTGTGATCAGTGCATTCACACACTGGTCGGCCGGTCAGTTTACGAATATTGTGAACTGGGTGCTGCTGGTAATTGGATTTTTGTTTTTGGGAAAGGGCTTTGGCGTCAAAACTGTTTATGCTACGATCCTGATGTCCATATCCTTATACCTTCTGGAACGGTTATATCCAATGAAAGGACCTCTTACCTCAGAACCGCTTCTGGAGCTGATTTTTGCCATTCTTTTGCCGGGTGTGGGCTCCGCGTTGTTATTTTATGCGGGAGCCTCCAGCGGCGGCACAGACGTGATCGCTATGATTCTTAAGCGTTATACCAGCTACAACATCGGAACCGTGCTTTTGCTTGTGGATCTGGCGGGAGTGATCATGGCTTATTTTGTATTCGGTCCTCAGACAGGGCTGTTTTCATCATTGGGCCTTATGGCAAAGTCCCTGGTTATTGACGATATCATCGAGAATATAAATTTGTGTAAGTGCTTCAGTATTATCTGTGATGATCCGGCGCCTATCTGTGATTATATTATTCACGGACTGAACCGGAGCGCTACTGTTTATGAAGCACAGGGAGCATTCAGCCGTCATAAGAAGACCGTTATATTAACCACCATGAAGCGGTCACAGGCGTTAAAGCTTAAAAATTATATACGATCAGTAGAGCCAACTGCATTTATCTTGATTTCAAATTCCAGTGAAATCATTGGAAAGGGATTTTTAACCAGTTAGCTATGAAAACCGGAGTATTTTATGCTTCGGTTTTTTGTTGTAAAAAAATCTGAATTGAAGATGAAATTATAGTGCATTTTTAACAAAAATATACTTTAACGCTTTAAAATCCAACAAAATTAAAGTAATAAAATTGACGAGGGGTGTTTTTTGTAGTATGATACCAGATAAGTTCAAAACAGGACAAGATTTTGAAAGGTAGAGGAGAGAAGTTTATGAAAAAAACGAAGAAAGTATTGTCACTGATTCTTGCTGGTGCCATGATGATGTCCCTCGCTGCATGCGGCGGAAAAACCCCGGAGGACAAGGGAACCTCCGCAGATACGACCGCTCAGGAATCTGCCGGCGGGACAGAGACGACCGGAGAAAAAACGGCAGACGGCAAGCAGTATAAGATCGGTGTTCTCCAGCTGGTACAGCACACCGCTTTGGATGCGGCAAATAAAGGGTTCATCAAGGCGCTTGATGATTCCGGCATTAATTATACCGTAGATCAGCAGAATGCTGCCGGAGACCAGTCTACCTGCCAGACCATTGCCAGTAAGCTGGTCAATGACGGTAATGATCTGATCCTGTCCATTGCAACACCGGCTGCTCAGGCAGTAGCAGGTGCTACCAGCGACATTCCGGTTCTGGTGACTGCAGTTACCGACCCGGCAGCATCTGACCTGGTTGAAAGTAACGATGCTCCGGGAGGCAATGTAAGCGGTACTTCCGATCTGACTCCTGTTAAAGAGCAGATTTCTCTGTTAAAGCAGATTCTTCCTGAAGCAAAGACGGTAGGAATTCTTTATGCTTCCGCAGAGTCCAACTCTGAGATTCAGGCGAAGATGGCAAAAGAAGCAATTGAAGCAGAAGGAATGACAGCAGTTGATTATACCGTATCCAGCTCCAATGAGATTCAGACCGTTGTAACTTCTATGGTAGGCAAGGTTGATGCTATCTATGCACCTACAGATAATACCATTGCAGCCGGAATGACGACTGTAGCCATGGTGGCCAATGAAAACGGCCTTCCGACCATCTGCGGAGAAGAAGGCATGGTTAAGGCAGGCGGACTTGCTACTTACGGAATTGATTACTTTGAACTGGGTTACTTGACCGGCCAGCAGGCAGTGAAGATCTTAAAAGATGGGGAAGATATTTCCAAGATGCCCATTGAATACCTTCCTGCAGAAAAGTGCAAGCTTTCTGTCAATGAAGAAACAGCAAAAACATTGGGAATTGATGTTTCCAACCTGAAATAACAAATCAAAACAGGTGAATAACAGGCGGTCCATGCAACTGGTCCGCCTGGATCACCCATAGATGCTTTACATAAAAAATGGTGGCTGCATTTTTTATGTAAGGCATTTATGCCTGTAAAAAGAGAATATATGTGGAGGAATGATAGATGAGTGGTTTGCTGGTATCCTTACAGGATGCAGTGGTACAGGGCGTATTATGGGGAATTATGGTGTTGGGAGTTTACATTACCTATAAGCTTTTAGACATTGCAGATTTAACCGTTGACGGAAGCTTTGCCATGGGCGGCTGTGTATGCGCAGTCATGGTATTGGTTTTTAAGATGGACCCGTGGGTTGCATTGCTCGTAGCAGGTATATCGGGAATGGCGGCCGGTGCGGTGACTGGATTGTTACATACGATCTTTAATATACCTGCAATTTTAGCAGGTATCCTGACTCAGATCGGACTCTGGTCCATCAACCTTAGGATCATGGGCGGAAAAAGTAATATTCCGTTGTTAAAGACCGATACCGTGGTCTCTAAATTTATTGATATGACAGGTCTTGGAAAGCAGGCGGCAGCCCTTATAATCGGTGTTGGGATCGCCATCATTATGATCGGGCTTCTGTACTGGTTCTTTGGAACGGAAATCGGAAGTTCCATGCGTGCAACCGGCAATAATGAGGCCATGATCCGTGCACAGGGAGTAAATACCAACTGGACCAAGCTTTTAGCCCTGACCTTAAGCAACGGGCTTGTAGGCATTTCCGGAGGTCTGGTCTGTCAAAGCCAGAAGTATGCCGATATTGGTATGGGAACCGGTGCGATTGTAATCGGTCTGGCTGCAATTGTAATCGGTGAAGTGCTCATGGGAAAACTCCACTCCTTTGGCAGTAAGCTGGCTTCTGCAGTCGTAGGCTCCGTGATCTATTTTGTGATTCGTGCCGTTGTTTTAAGAATGGGTATGAATGCCAACGATATGAAACTTTTATCTGCTGTGATTGTCGCTGTTGCGCTCTGCGTTCCGGTAGTCATTCAAAGATGGCGCTTAAAAGCATCTTATACGGAAGGAGGAGAGTAATTATGCTGGATATTAAGAATGTAAAAAAGACGTTTAATAAAAATACGATCAACGAGAAAAAAGCATTGAACGGCATCAACCTCCATCTGAATGAAGGGGATTTTGTTACTGTCATTGGCGGAAATGGAGCAGGTAAATCCACCACCCTTAACATGATTGCAGGTGTCTATCCCATTGATTCCGGTAAGATTGAAATTGACGGCGTTAATATTTCCCTTTTTCCAGAATATAAGAGAGCCAAATACATCGGCAGGGTCTTTCAGGATCCCATGATGGGAACGGCTGCCGGTATGGAGATCCAGGAGAATATGGCTCTTGCTTACCGGAGAGGGAAAAACAGAAGCCTTGCATGGGGAATTAAATCCAGTGAAAAAGTGTTTTATCAGGAAGCCCTTAAAAAACTGGGGCTTGGTCTTGAAAACCGTTTGACTAATAAGGTGGGACTCCTTTCCGGAGGACAAAGGCAGGCGCTTACTCTCTTAATGGCGACCTTACGCAAGCCCAAGATACTTCTCCTTGATGAACATACTGCGGCTCTTGATCCTAAGACGGCAAAAAAGGTTCTTGAGATCACGAAAGAAATCGTGGAAGAACAGAATCTGACGACACTAATGATCACTCATAATATGAAGGATGCCATTCAGATCGGAAACCGTCTGATTATGATGCATGAAGGCCGTATCATTTACGATGTGTCCGGAGAAGAAAAGATGAATCTGGAAGTGGAAGATCTTTTGAAGAAGTTTGAAGAAGCGAGTGGGGAAGAATTCGCTAACGACCGGATGATACTGGCAAAGTAAAAAGGCTAATAACATGGGTTTGGTGCTGCATGTAAAGACGGCATCTGCCCATGTTTTCTTTATGTCTGTTATTTACTAAAACTTACTGATTTTTTAATGATGTAACAAAATCTTAATATTTTTTTGTATGTCAAATATCGCAAAACATGGCATAATATGCTATACTTAGTCGAATAGACTCATAGTCTGAATCGGTGATCCGATAGAATGTTTGAGGATGGAGAGAAAGACAGAATGGATAATAACGATAAAAAGGATTATGTAATTCGTTTGGATAAAGCAAGAAAAAAACGTAATAAAGGTGATTATAAAAAGTTTTTGATCATTGGCGGTGCCGGTGTTATTCTGATAGCAGCCGTCACAGCAGCCGGAGTGGCTATGAAAAGAAACGGAGCAGCGGCTCCCGCAGCATTGGCTACCGCTTCCGATGGGTCAAAGCTTGCTGATTTTTCCCGGGAAGCCGGTAAATCAGGGGACAGTGCAAAGTCTTCCGAAGAAGCAGCCAGGGAAGCAGAAGAAATCAAGAAAGTTATAGCATCCTATAAAGATCTTGGAATTGTAAAAGCAACCGGTTATTTAAATGTCAGAAAAGCCCCAAGTACAGAAGCGGAGGTAATTGGAAAGCTGCAGGGAGACGGTGCCTGCGATATTTTGGAAAAGACAGAAGACGGCTGGTATAAGATATCTTCCGGAGGAATCGAAGGGTATATCAAATCCGATTATGTGATTACCGGAGAGGAAGCGAAGAAAAAAGCAGAGAGTCTGGTCAAGTTAAGAGCAGTAGTCAGTGCTGACAGTATGAATATCAGAAAAGAACCATCTAAAGATTCGGATTCTGTGGGGCAGGCTCTGGAAAATGAGCGGTATGAAGTATTAGGGCAGACGGATGGCTGGGTACAGATTGCCTCCGGTTATTTGTCTTCGGATTTTGTAAAGCTGGAATATTCCTTAAATGAAGCGAGAAAACTGGATTTAAAGGCTATGGTCTTTAATTATTATAAAAACATTGGAATATCTGATGTGGATAACTATTTAAACGTAAGAGAAGAACCTAATGAAAATGGCAAGATTATTGCCAAGATGCCGAGTAAAGCGGCAGGCGATATCCTGGAGACGACTGCTGACGGGTGGTATAAGATCCAGTCCGGAAGCATAACCGGTTATGTGAAATCTGATTACATTTTAACGGGACAGGCAGCGAAGGATGAGGCCATGCAGGTAGCAGAGCTGATGGCCATTGTGAGCACTGATATGCTCAATGCAAGATCTGAGCCAAGCACGGACTCCAAGATATGGACTCAGTTATCCAATAATGAACGTTACCCTGTTTTAAAGCAGATTGACGGCTGGGTTGAAATTGAACTGGAAGAAGACAGCAGTGCCTATGTAGCCACTGATTTTGTGGATGTACGGTATTCCCTTCCGCAGGCGGTTAAATTCTCGCCTCTGGAAGAAAAAGCCAACGCACAGGCATCGTTGAGAACGCAGATCGTAAATTATGCCTTGCAGTTCCTCGGCAATCCATATGTATGGGGCGGCACCAGCCTTACAAAGGGAGCAGACTGTTCCGGATTTACCATGTCAGTCTTTTCACATTTTGGTATCGGACTTCCACACTATTCCGGTTCTCAGGCAGGTATGGGAACTGCAGTTAAATCCGGGGATATGAAGCCTGGAGATCTGGTATTTTATGCCAATAGCAGAGGAACCATCAATCATGTGGGGATTTATATTGGAAATGGTCAGATTGTAAATGCTGCCAGCAGAAGAAGCGGTATAAAGATATCCACCTGGAATTACCGTACACCCGTACGGATTCGTAATATCATCGGTGATTGATTTTATTGACAATGAATGATATTTCTGAGTGAAAGTGATTTAATGATTCACCCCCAAAAAGAAAGGCAGATTCTTTCTGCATAAAAAAGCCCCTGCAGGGAAAGGATATGATTCCGGTTTCCCAACAGGGGCTTTTGATAATGCTATTTCTGAATTTTTTCGCGGTTGTAATTAATCAGACATCCCGACTTTACAATTGCACGTTCTTCCGGTGTCATATCCGCTATATGAAGGTTGATTTCACGAATAGGATTTCCTTCGGTATTCTTAATTACATAGGCAGGAATGTGATTCATATCTCCATCCAGGGCAGTTCTTATTCCGGCTACATAGATAAAATCACCTACTTCAAAATCCGGTTCTTCATCAAGAAGGAAGGGAAGCATTCCCCAGTTCATCACATTGGAGCGGTAACGCTTGGTTGCATACTCATGGGCGATATTTGCCAGGCCTCCAAGTACTCTCTGACAGCTTGCGGCCTGTTCTCTGGCGGAGCCGTCTCCTGGCTTTACTGCATATAGAACACTTCCGATTTCTGTTTCTGAGGCTTTCAGCTCCGGCTGATTTAAATAAAGGCGGAGTGCATGAAAGGCACGTTTAAGGTCTTCACTGGCTTCTAACGGACAGTCACCGCTTTTGCGAATCTGCTCCAGTTCATTTACTTTCTTGGAACGTCCTACGTATTCCGGGTCACGGCGGGACAAGGTAAATTCCGCAAGTCCCAGTGGATTGGAGCGGTAAGATGAAGTTTCACCAGATGGAATCAATTCATCTGTAGTTGTAACCGGATCCATGATTTTTGAGCATACCTGCAGCATGATGTTTTCGGTCAAAGAACTCATCGCCGGCCAGTCTTTGATGTTTGGACCGTTTACTAACTCAGATTCTTCCTGTGGATTCCCAAATCCCTGATAAACCCTTCTGTCATAAGATGAGGAATCAAATTCATAAGCAGGGACTTCGTAACCGTCTGCATATTTCTCGGCAGAGGTGAGATAGCCGCCGTTTGCTGCAGTTGCTGCAATAGATCTGGCATCCATAAGAGCAACACAGGATATCTGTCCGCTTCCAGGTTTTGAGCCTTCCCGGTTGGGGAAGTTTCTGGTGGTATGACGGATGCTTAATGCGTTGTTGGAAGGAGTATCTCCGGCACCAAAGCAAGGACCGCAGAACGCAGTGCGGATGGTGGCGCCGGCTGCCATCAGCTCGGTGATGGCGCCCTTCTTGACCAGATCCATGTATACTGGCTGAGAAGAAGGATAGACAGATAAATTAAATACATCGTTGCCGCAGTTTTTGCCTTCTAAAATATGGGCAGCCATCATGACGTTGGTGTAGTTGCCTCCGGCGCAGCCCGCGATGACGCCCTGCTGAACCATCAGTTTTCCATCAATAATTTTATCAGTCAGAGAAAGGCTGGCATTGGATTTTCCCACTAGCTGTTCAGCCTCCTTCTCCACACTCCGAAGAATATCCTCCAGGTTGCTGCTCAGTTCATCAATTTCATAAGTATTGCTTGGATGGAAGGGCAGAGCGATCATAGGTTTGATAGTGCTTAAATCAACGGTAACAACGCCGTCATAATAAGCAATATCTGCTGGATTTAACTCTTTATAGTCCTCTCCTCTGCCGTGAAGGGATAAGTATTCCTTTGTATCCTCATCGGTTCTCCATATGGAAGAAAGACAGGTGGTTTCTGTGGTCATAACATCTACACCGTTTCTGTAATCAGTGTCCATGGAAGATACGCCAGGGCCTACGAATTCCATGATTTTGTTTTTAACAAATCCGCTTTTAAACACTTTGCCGATGATGGCCAGGGCCACATCATGAGGGCCTACAGCCGGAGATGGTTTGCCGGTCAGATAAATTGCCACAACACCTGGGTAATCCACATCATAGGTATCACAAAGCAGCTGCTTTACTAATTCACCGCCGCCTTCCCCCACTGCCATGGTTCCAAGAGCACCATAACGGGTATGGCTGTCTGAACCGAGGATCATGCGTCCGCATCCTGCCATCATTTCGCGCATGTACTGGTGAATGACTGCAATATGGGGAGGTACGAAAATACCGCCGTATTTTTTGGCTGCAGAAAGTCCGAATACATGATCATCCTCGTTGATCGTACCGCCAACTGCACACAGGGAATTATGGCAATTGGTCATAACGTAGGGAATCGGAAATTCCCTGAGCCCGGAAGCTCTGGCGGTCTGGATAATTCCAACGAATGTGATATCGTGAGAGGCCATGGAATCAAAACGCAGTTTTAAATGTTCCATATTGCCTGAGGTATTATGTGCCTCTAAAATAGAATAGGAGATAGTGCCTTTTTTGGCTTCTTCTTTATTTACTTCTTTTCCTGTCAGGGCAGTAACTTTGGAAATTTCTTTTTCCGGAATGAGTTCGGTTCCATTTACAAGGTAAGCTCCGCCTTCATATAATTTTACCATAGCTATCGTTCCTCTCTTTTTATGTAGGGATTTGTTTTACCCACGTATTTTGTTGCCGGACGCATAATTCTTCCGTCATACATTTTATTTTCTATATTATGGGCCAGCCAGCCTGCCATACGTGCACAGACAAACAGAGGCGTATACATATCCTCCGGGATTTGCAGCATGTTATAAGCGAATCCGCTGTAAAAGTCCACGTTATTGGACAGCGTTTTCCCATTTCCGGCCAGACAGGCTTTGGCAACAGCTTCAAATCTGGACAGGAATTCATATTCCTCAACCCGGTCTTTCTGTTTTGCCAGTCTCTCGCAGCAGACTTTTAAAAGATCTGCCCGGGGATCAGACACGGTATAAACCGCGTGTCCAAGACCGTATACAAGGCCGGAATTATCGTAGAAATCTTTCGCAAGAATCCGTTCGATCACTTTCTTCATCTGACCTTCGGTTGCCTTTAATCCGATTTCTTTTTCAATGGCTGAAATCATCTCGCTGCAACGGATGTTAGCTCCGCCATGCTTTGGTCCCTTTAAGGAACCGATGGATCCTGAGATTGCGGAGTAGATATCGGTTCCGGTGGAAGAGATCACTACATTGGTAAAGGTTGAGTTATTTCCGCCGCCATGATCACCGTGGATCATCAGCATGACATCAAGAAGGTTGGCTTCCTGTTCGGTAAAAATACCGTCATGCCGGAGCAAATATAAGATATTCTCTGCGATGGAGTACTCTGGCTTTGGATAATGTATGACCAGACTTTCCCTGTCGTAGTAATGAATTTTGCTTTGATATGCATATACTGCAAGAGTTGGAAGTTTTGCCAGAATATTAATCCCTTTTAACAGGGTCTGATACGGTTCTGTATTATCCGGGTCATTGTCATAATCATAAAGAGCCAGAATGCTTTTTTGAAGGCTGTTCATTAAATTGCAGGAAGGCGTTCGAAGCATATTCCTCTCGAAAAATTCATTTGGAAGAAGGTAATGCTTTTGCAGAATGGCTGTAAATTCTTTTAGTTCTTTATCTGATGGGAGATAACCAAAAAGCAGAAGGAAGGCAGTTTCTTCATAACCATAGCGCCCGTTCCCTTTGCCGTTTACCAGATCGCTGATCTCAATTCCGCGGTAATACAGTTTTCCGGGAACGTTGATTTTTTTTCCTTCTGAGAATTCATAACCGACTACGTCTGAAACACGGGTCAGCCCTACGATGACCCCTGTTCCGTCTTCGTTGCGAAGTCCTTTTTTTACATCATGTTCCTTAAACAGATTGTTTGGTATATCCGTGTAATTGGAAGATTTGCCAAAAGTTTGTGCAATGAAAAATTTGTTCATGGGATGCTCTCCTTTTTTCAAATTAAGCCGCAGCCCTAAGGCATGGATTCTTTTATGCAAAAGCAGCGCATGCAAATGTGTCCGTCGCTGCCTTCATTGGCAATCGAATGTGACTGGCTTTTTTATTGTTTGATAGTTTAACATGGAAAAGTATCAAAGTCAATAGCCTGTTATAATCACAATTAAAATATTGTTAGTGTCCAGCCATATGGATTGGCTTAAAAATTATGCAGTTGAGGTTTTATATTTTCAGGCATATTTTATAAGTTTTCTCCACATCATAAGGAAACGACCAAATATAGAGTAAACAGGAGGATTCTTAAGGTGAGAGAGTACCAAAACAATAACAACGAACAAGGAGAAATACAGGAAGAAAGACAAAAAGATAATGTGCCGGCAAACGGAGGTAATCAGGAAAACCTTGACGAAAAGAAGACAGAAAAGGATATTGAGCAAAAAGAGGATGAGAAACTGGAAGAATACGGACAGATGACTCTTGATGACAATGCTCACAAGCGGAAAATTCATTTGCTTTCAATTATTGGAGAAATTGAGGGACATGAAAATCTATCCAGCAACAGCAAAGCCACCAAATATGATCATATATTGCCAAAGCTTGCTGAAATTGAAGATGATGACTCTGTGGAAGGACTTCTGATCTTATTAAATACCTCAGGCGGAGATGTGGATGCAGGTCTTGCCATTGCAGAGATGATTGCTTCCTTGAGCATTCCTACCGTTTCGCTGGTTCTTGGAGGAAGCCATTCCATTGGAGTTCCTTTGGCTGTTTGTACCGATTATTCCTTTATTGTGCCGACGGGAACCATGATGGTTCATCCGGTGAGAATGACAGGAATGGTGATCGGAGCTTCCCAGACTTATGAATATTTTGAAATGATTCAGGACCGGATCTTAAGTTTTGTTTCCAGTCATGCAAAGATTGCTTATGACCAGTTAAAACGGCTTATGTTGAATACGGAAATGCTGACCAGGGATCTTGGGACTGTGCTGGTAGGAGAAGAAACCGTAAAAGAAGGACTGATTGATGAGGTGGGCGGAATTAAGGACGCTCTTAGAAAATTATATGATCTGATGGAAACTGCTTCCTGTTAATCATTGCAATTCTCCCGATTTTTTTGTATACTGTTACCAATGGATAGAAGGGGGAAGTATTGTGCCTGAGACTATAAAGAAGAAGACAACAGAAAAAAAAGGGACAAGAGGGACAAAAGGGAAAAGCGTAAGAACCGGAAATAGCAGTTCCAGAAAAAAAGTAGTCCTTCCAGAACCGGAATTTATCCACTCAGAAGTAGTTATTATGATGTCATTTGCTGCGGCAGCTATACTGTTTTTAAGTAATTTCGGCCTGTGCGGTGTGGTTGGTGATTTTCTGCGCAGCGTACAGCTTGGCATATTTGGAGGAATCGGATATATCGCACCGGTGATGCTGTTTGCAGGAACGGCGTTCTACCTGTCCAATCAGGGGAATCCGAGAGCCGCATTTAAGCTGGCGTCTTTTATACTGGCGCTGGTTTCTTTGTGCGGCTTTCTGCAGCTTGTGTTTGGCTTAAATACAGGTGAGGGAATGACTCTGATTGATATTTATTTGGAATCGTCCGCAAGCGGCAGAGGCGGCGGCTTGATCGGAGGGCTTCTTGCAGAAGGACTTACAGCTGTGATCGGCATCGTTGGCGCCTATCTGGTGATTATCGTCCTTCTTATCATTTCCGCAGTCTGCATCACGGAAAAGTCTTTTGTGAATGTGGTGAAAAAGGGAAGCGGAAAGGCCTATCGGCATGCCAGAGAAAATATGGATTTCCACAGAGAAATCCATGAAAAACGCCAGGAAGAACGAAGGAGACTTCGGGAGGAGCAAAAGCTTCGCGGCGTCAATTTAGATGCCACCAACCTTTTTGATAATCAGCCGGAAGATTATACCAGACCGGAACCTGTGGACTTTGAAGCAGAGATTACAGAAGGAACCATCCCGGTAATGGCTGATGATAGGTCTGACGATATTGATATTCAGGCCAGCCGGTTATCTGCGGTTCCTGCAAAAGAGATGACCAGACCCAATCCAGCAGATGAATTCCGAGGCAGTATTTCGCCGGTTCAGGAGGAAGAAGAAGATTCTGTACCGTTTGAGCCTGACTGGAAGGGTGAGCCAATGATGGCGGAACTGGAAGAATCTTCTATATATATGAAGAAAGAGAACCGGACCCTGAGAGAGATGGAAGTTATCGAAGAAGATTTCTATCCGGAAGTGGACCAGGACACCTTCACAATTCCGGAAGAGCCTAAGCAGGTGGTAACCGCTTCGGGGAAAGTCATTGAGACTGATACAGAGGCGTTACAGAAAAAGCTGGTTAAGAAGCGGGAAGAAGCAGCCGAAGAAGGAGATCTAAGCGTTACCCAGGAGATTAAGCAAAAACAGGAGGTTGTGAAAAAGGAATATCAGTTTCCGCCTCTTACGCTGTTAAAAAAAGGAAAAGCAGCGGTGTTTTCTGACCGGGAATACAAAGAAACAGCCATTAAGCTGCAAAAGACTTTGCAGAATTTTGGTGTGGGGGTTACTGTGACCAATATCAGCTGCGGTCCTTCCGTGACCAGATACGAACTTCACCCGGAACAGGGAGTAAAGGTCAGTAAGATCGTTAGTCTGGCAGATGATATTAAGTTAAGCCTGGCGGCTGCAGATATTCGGATCGAAGCCCCTATACCAGGGAAGTCAGCTGTGGGAATTGAGGTTCCCAATAAGGAAAATAACGTGGTGTATCTGCGGGATATACTGGAAGCAGATAATTTCAGAAATCATTCCTCAAAAATAGCATTTGCGGTGGGCAAGGATATTGGCGGACAGGTTGTTGTTACGGATATTGCCAAGATGCCCCACCTTTTGATTGCAGGAGCTACCGGTTCCGGTAAATCTGTCTGTATCAATACCCTGATCATGAGCATCATCTATAAGGCAGACCCGGAAGATGTAAAGCTGATTATGGTGGATCCAAAGGTGGTTGAGCTAAGTGTATATAATGGAATTCCCCATTTGCTTCTTCCGGTAGTTACAGACCCGAAAAAAGCTTCTGGTGCACTGAACTGGGCGGTGGCGGAGATGACCGACCGTTATAACAAGTTTGCCCAGTATAATGTGCGGGAAATTAAAGGGTATAACGCCAAAGTGGAAAGTATCAAAGACATTGACGATGAAAATAAGCCCAAAAAGATGCCTCAGATTATTATTATTATCGATGAGCTTGCGGACTTGATGATGGTGGCACCAGGAGAAGTGGAGGATTCCATCTGCCGTCTTGCACAGCTGGCAAGAGCAGCGGGAATACATCTGGTTATAGCGACCCAGCGGCCGTCTGTAAACGTTATTACCGGACTTATTAAGGCCAATGTGCCTTCCAGAGTGGCTTTTGCTGTTTCTTCCGGGGTGGATTCCAGAACCATTATCGATATGAACGGAGCAGAAAAGCTGTTAGGAAAGGGAGATATGCTGTTTTATCCGGCTGGATACCCGAAGCCAATGCGCGTGCAGGGCGCATTTGTATCCGATACGGAGGTCTCAAGGGTTGTGGATTTCCTGACGGAACAGGGGCTGACGCCGGACTATGATAAGGAAGTGGAAAGTATGATTGCTTCTGCGCCTTCCGGCGGTGAGATGAAGGGGGGAGGTAATGACCGGGACGAGTATTTTGTCCAGGCAGGGAAATTTATCATTGATAAAGACAAAGCCTCTATCGGTATGTTACAGAGAATGTTTAAAATAGGCTTTAACCGGGCTGCCCGGATTATGGACCAGCTGGCAGAAGCAGGTGTGGTAGGAGAAGAGGAAGGAACAAAGCCCCGGAAAGTGCTTATGAGTACGGAAGAGTTTGAAGAAATGTTGGAACAGGGGTTTTGACAGGAAACGATATCATTACATATAAGGGAGGAACATACAGATGAAGACAGATATCGAAATCGCACAGGAAGCCAGGATGGTACCTATAAAAGATGTGGCTGGTTCTTACGGAATTACGGAGGAGGAGCTGGAGCTTTACGGGAAATATAAGGCAAAACTGTCTGATGACCTTTGGCAGCAGGTAAAAGACAGAAAAGACGGAAAACTGGTGCTGGTGACGGCAATCAATCCCACGCCTGCAGGCGAAGGAAAGACCACTACAACCGTAGGCTTGGGAGAAGCATTCGGAGCTATGGGGAAAAAGGCCATGATCGCACTTCGGGAACCTTCTCTTGGACCGTGTTTTGGAATCAAGGGGGGAGCTGCCGGAGGCGGTTATGCTCAGGTGGTTCCCATGGAGGATTTGAATCTTCATTTTACCGGAGATTTTCATGCCATTACGTCTGCCAACAATCTTTTGGCAGCCTTAATGGATAACCATATTCATCAGGGCAATGCTTTGCGGATCGATACCCGTCAGATCCTTTGGAAGCGTTGTCTGGACATGAATGACCGTGCACTCCGCAATATCGTAGTCGGCCTCGGATCAAAAGCAGAAGGATTTGTAAGAGAAGACCATTTTGTAATTACCGTGGCATCGGAGATCATGGCAATTCTTTGCCTGGCTGATGATATGGATGATTTAAAAGAACGCCTAGGAAGGATCATAGTTGCATATAATTATGATGGAGAACCTGTGACAGCGGCGCAGCTACATGCGGTGGGGGCTATGGCGGCATTGTTAAAGGACGCTTTAAAGCCCAATCTGATCCAGACATTGGAGCATACCGGTGCCATCGTTCATGGCGGTCCCTTTGCCAACATCGCGCACGGCTGCAATAGTGTCCGCGCTACAAAGACTGCCTTAAAGCTGGCGGATATTGTAGTGACGGAAGCCGGATTCGGAGCAGATTTGGGAGCGGAAAAATTCATGGATATCAAATGCCGGATGGCAGGATTGAAGCCAGATGCAATTGTTCTTGTAGCAACCATTCGGGCCTTGAAATATAATGGCGGAGTTGCAAAAGACCAGTTGAATGCGGAAAATCTTTCAGCGCTGGAGCTGGGAATTTCCAATCTGGAAAAACACATTGAGAACATGCAGAAATACGGAGTTCCCGTCATTGTTACCTTAAATTCCTTTCTTACGGATACAGCAGCAGAATATGAATTTGTAAAAACATTCTGTGAAAAAAGGAATTGTGAGTTTGCTTTATCAGAGGTTTGGGAAAAAGGCGGCAGGGGAGGTATGGAACTGGCTGAAAAGGTTCTGTATACTCTGGAACATAAAGAAAGCAATTTTGCACCCCTTTACCCGGATGAGCTGGGATTAAAAGAAAAAGTGGAAACCATTGCCAGGGAAATCTATGGTGCAGGCGGTGTGACTTATACTCCTGCAGCTTCAAGAGCACTTAAAAAGTTTGAGGATATGGGATTTGGGCATCTGCCTGTATGTATGGCAAAGACTCAATACTCTCTGTCGGATGACCAGACGAAGCTTGGACGTCCCGAAGGATTTGAAATAACCGTACGGGATGCTTTTGTCTCCGCTGGTGCAGGGTTTGTTGTGGTAATGACGGGAGCGATCATGACAATGCCAGGTCTGCCAAAAAAACCGGCCGCAGACAATATTGATATAAATAAAGAGGGAGTAATCACTGGATTATTCTGATTTGGAGGTTTCTATGAAGTTTAAAGAATGGCTTAAGGACTTGAGATATGAAGTAATACAGGGAAGCCTTGATGTTGAAGTGGAGGAAGTGATTTATGACTCCAGAAAAGCCAGGGAAGGTGCCGTGTTCATTTGCATGAAGGGAACGAAGGTGGATTCTCATGAATTTATTCCTTCCGTGGCTGAGGCTGGCGTCAAAGTCCTGGTGGTAGAACGAAAGGTGCCGGTTCCGGATGGTGTAACTGCTGTCCTTGTACATAATGCAAGAGAAGCGCTGGCTCTCTTGTCTGCCGCCAGATTTGATTATCCGGCTAAGAAGATGGTAACCATTGGGGTCACTGGAACCAAAGGGAAAACCACAACCACTCATATGATCAAGACAATCTTAGAATCCTGCGGAAAAAAGGTAGGAATGATCGGAACCACTGGTATCGTCATTGGCCAGACCGTTACTCCTACTAAGAATACGACTCCGGAGTCCTATGAACTTCATGAAGCCTTCCGCAATATGTCAGATGCAGGATGCGAATATATGGTAATGGAGGTATCTTCCCAGGCATTTAAAATGCACCGGGTAGATGGAATCACCTTTGATTACGGATTGTTTACCAATATTTCCCCTGACCATATCGGCCCGGATGAACACGATGATTTTGAGGAATATCTTTCTTATAAATCCCGTATTTTTCAATGCTCAAAGACGGGGATCATGAATCGGGATGATTCCCATTGGGCTGAGGTGATAAAGGATGCTTCCTGTGATCTTTACTCTTTTTCCATGGATAAAGAAGGAACGGACTTTAAGGCGGAAAATATCCACTATGTATCCCAGCCTGATTTCGTTGGATTGGAATTTGATGTAAAAGGCCGTTTCGAGCTTTCGGTAAGGGTCAACATTCCCGGGCGGTTCAATGTTGCCAATGCGCTGGCAGCCGTCAGTGTTTTGAGCTTTTTTGATCTTCCCAAAGAAAGAATCTGCCGTGGACTGGAGCATTTAAGCGTAAACGGCCGTATGGAGATCGTATATACCTCTGAACGGTGTACGGTGATCGTAGATTATGCCCATAATGCAATCAGCATGGAAAGTCTTCTCACCACACTCAGGGATTATAAGCCAAAACGCCTGGTATGCGTGTTTGGATGCGGAGGAAACCGTTCCAGGGACCGCCGTTACTCCATGGGGGAAAGTGCAGGCCGTCTGGCAGATTTTACGATCATTACTGCAGATAACTCCAGGTTTGAAAAGACCGAGGATATTATTGCAGACATTCGTGGAAGCATTGAAAAGACCGGAGGGAATTTCATTGAGATTCCGGACCGCAGAGAAGCGATTGAATACAGCATAACCCATGCAGAACCAGGTGATATGATTGCGATTATCGGAAAAGGCCATGAAGATTATCAGGAGATCAATGGAGTCCGCCATCATTTTTCGGATCGTGAAGAGGTCTTAAGGGTGGCAGAAAGCCTGAGTAAATAAATACCTGGATGAAAAAAGAAGATGCCGGAAGCTGAAAATGTGCTTTCGGCATTTCCGCGGCAGATGGAAGGATGGTACGCGGAGGCGTATAAGAAACGGAGGAAACAATGGTAAATATGACGGTTAGGGAAATTCTTTCAGCGACAGGAGGAGAACTTCTTTGCGGAAGTGAACATACGGTTCTGGAACATATAAGCATTGATTCAAGGAACCAGGAGGAACATTCTCTATTTGTCCCTTTGATTGGGGAAAAAGTGGATGCGCACCGTTTTATTGAACAGGCATTTGAGAATGGTGCGGCAGCGGTTTTAACCAGCGAGCACGATTCCATGGATTCTGAAAAGCCGTGGATTCGTGTGAAGGATACAAAAACAGCGCTTCAGTCTATTGGAAGTTATTATAGAAACCGTCTTACCCTGCCCTTAGTGGGGATTACCGGAAGCGTAGGAAAGACAACCACAAGGGAAATGGTCGCCTGTGCGTTGGCTGCCGGTTTCAAAGTCTACAAAACTCCAGGCAATCAAAACAGTCAGGTAGGGGTTCCCATTACAATCTCTGAAATCACACCAAATGACGAGATTGGCGTCATTGAACTTGGGATGAGCGAACCAGGGGAATTAACAGTTATTGCAAAAATTGCCAACATTCAGATGGCAGTTATTACAAATATCGGGGTTACTCATATCGAACAGCTTGGATCCAGAGAAAATATTTACAAAGAGAAGCTGACAATCCAGGATGGACTGACGCAGGGGGGAATCCTGTTTCTTAATGGAGACGATGATCTGTTACGGGAAACAAAAGCCAAAGATGGCTGCCGGACCATATATTACGGTACGGGTGAAAATTCCGATTACCGGGCAGAAGATATTCACCTGGAGGAAGGCTTTCCGGCATTTACTGCAGTTTGCAAAAATCAGAGAGTTCCTGTAAGACTGGCGGTTATGGGCAGCCATAATGTATTGAATGCAATGGTGTCGCTGGCTGTTGCAGCAGAATGCGGCATTCCAATGGCAGCAGCAGCAAAACGGCTTTCAGAGTTCACCGGTTTCAAAAACCGCCAGCAGATTTATACTCATAACGGTTTGACGATTATTGATGATACCTACAACGCCAGTCCGGTTTCCATGAAAGCCGGACTGGAAGTGCTGGGGTCCTTGACAAAAGCCAAAAGGCGGATCGCAGTATTGGCAGATATGAAAGAACTGGGAGAAGATGCTCCCAGGTATCACTATGAAATCGGAGAATATATTGCAGAGCATCCTGTTTACGAAGTGGTGACCCTTGGAGAACTTGCAGGTGAAATTGCAAGAGCGGTAAAGGAAAAAGCAAAGGGGATTTTAGTAAAAGAATTTATGGAGCAGGAGGCACTTGTTGTTTACTTAAAAGAAGAGCTAAAGGAAGGGGACAGCGTCCTTTTTAAAGGCTCCAACAGCATGAAACTTAGTCAGGTGGCAGATCAGTTTCACCTGGTTTGACACTCCAGAGATATAATATAGAAACAGGTGAAGGTATGGCAGAACGATATGCCCGGATTATCATAGATATTTCCCACGAAAAAGTTGACCGGACCTTTGATTACCGGATACCGGAACGTTTGTATGAAGACGTAGTTGTGGGTTCTCTGGTTCTGATTCCTTTTGGAAAGGGAAATGCCATGCGCAAAGGGTATGTGGTCGGCATTACTCCACATGCGGATTATGACAGAGATAAAATCAAGGAGATAGCAGGGATTGTGACAGACAGTGTGACAGCGGAATCCCTGCTTATTTCGCTTGCGTGGTGGCTAAAGGAACAGTACGGTTCCACCATGAACCAGGCTCTTAAAACGGTGCTCCCGGTAAAACAGAAAATAAAGCCAAAAGAAAAAAGAGTGCTGCGCTGTCTGCTTCAAAAGACCGACCTTATGGCTGCTTTGAAAGAAGCGGAAAAAAAGAATTATAAGGCAAGAGTCCGGCTTTTTCAGGCATTTCTGGAAACCCCTCTGATCCCCTACGATATTGCGGTCAATCAGATGAATCTTTCCTCCGCTACATTAAAACCGGTGATAGAAAAGGGATATGTAAGCCTTGAATCGGAGGAAATATACCGCAATCCCATAAATATGGAATCCGGTGAGAAGCCCAGGGTTTTGCTGAATAAAGGCCAGCAGGCCATAGTGGATGACTTTTGCAGAGATTATTCGGCCCATATCCGAAAGACTTATCTGATTCACGGAGTCACAGGAAGCGGTAAAACAGAAGTCTACATGGAATTGATTGAGAGGGTCATTGAAGACGGAAAACAGGTCATTGTTCTGATTCCTGAAATTGCCCTGACTTATCAGACGGTGATGCGTTTTTATGGAAGATTTGGAAAACGCGTTTCCATCATCAATTCCAGGCTGTCGGCGGGAGAGCGCTACGATCAGTTTGAGAGGGCCAGAAATGGAGATATCGATATTATGATAGGTCCCAGATCCGCTCTTTTCACCCCCTTTTCCCGTCTTGGGCTGATTCTTATAGACGAGGAGCACGAAGGGGCTTATAAAAGTGAAGTGGTACCCAGATATCATGCAAGAGAAGTGGCAGAAAAGAGAGCTTCCATGCAGAATGCCTCCCTGGTTTTAGGCTCAGCGACTCCATCCCTTGAGGCATATACAAAGGCTCTGAGAGGAGAATACAGGCTTTTTCATCTCACCGAACGGGCGAAAAAGGACAGTCAGCTTGCCACGGTTTCGGTGGTGGATTTACGGCAGGAATTGAAAGAAGGAAACAAATCTGTTTTCAGCAAGGCCTTAAAGACCCTTATGGAAGACCGGCTGGCAAAAAAGGAGCAGATCATGCTCTTTATCAACCGGAGGGGGTATGCCAATTTTGTTTCCTGCCGTTCCTGCGGCGAAGCCATACGCTGCCCTCACTGCGATGTAACTCTGACTCTTCATAACGGCAACCGTCTGGTCTGCCATTACTGCGGCCATTCGGTGCCGATGCCTGACCGGTGCCCGGCATGCGGCTCTCCTTACATTGCTAATTTTGGCGTGGGGACGCAAAAGATTGAGCTGATGACGAAAAAGATGTTTCCATCTGCCAGAGTGCTCCGTATGGATCTGGACACGACAAAGAAAAAAGGCGGACACGAAGAAATTCTCACTGCTTTTTCAGAAGGAGACGCTGACATTCTGATCGGCACACAGATGATCGTAAAAGGCCATGATTTTCCAAATGTAACCTTAGTAGGCGTACTGGCAGCGGATTTATCCCTGAATACTCCCGATTACCGCTCCGCAGAGCGTACCTTTCAGCTTTTGACTCAGGCGGCAGGGCGTGCCGGCAGGGATTTTAAGCATGGAGACGTAATCATTCAGACCTACAGCCCGGAGCATTATGGAATCGTGACTGCAGCAAGCCAGGATTATGAATCCTTTTACAACCAGGAGATGGCTTTTCGCCGTTTGATGAAATATCCTCCGGCAAACGTACTTTTAACGGTTCAGTTTGCTTCCAGACAGGAGGAACTTTTAACCAGAGGATCCGATGCAGCGGCTGCATTTATCGCGCCCCAGGCGGAACTGGAAATGATTCAGGCAATTGGGCCGGTAGAGGCTTCCGTATACAAAATTAATGATATATATAGAAAAATTTTATACTTGAAACATGAAAACTATGATATACTAATAAAAATCAGAGATCAGATCGATGGTTTTTCAGAAAATCATCCGGAAATGTTTGATCAGATCATGATACAATATGATTTTTCATAAATGAGAGGATAATAGAAGATGGCTATTAGAAAGATTAGAACCATTGGAGATGAAATTTTAAGAAAACACTGCAAACCGGTAAAAGAAATTACACCGAGGATTATAGAGCTGGTAGAAGATATGTTTGAAACCATGTACGAAGCTAACGGAGTCGGTCTTGCTGCACCACAGGTTGGAGTTTTAAAACAAATTGTGGTTATTGATGTGGATGACGGCAATCAGTATGTGCTCATTAATCCGGAGATTTTAGAGACTTCCGGAAGCCAGACAGGGCCGGAAGGCTGTCTGAGCGTGCCTGGAAAGTCAGGTACCGTAACCAGACCTAATTACGTAAAAGTAAGAGCCTATGACATTGAGATGAAGCCTTTTGAGCTGGAAGGCGAGGAGCTTCTTGCCAGAGCCATATGCCACGAGTGTGATCATTTAAACGGTGATCTGTATGTGGATAAAATAGAAGGTGAGCTGGAGGATGTTTCTGAGGCTGAGGAAGATATGGAGGTTGAGGAGTAACTATGCGCATTGTTTATATGGGAACGCCTGATTTTTCCGTACCTGCGTTAAAGGCGTTGGTTGAGGCCGGACATGATGTGGTTGCAGTTGTCACCCAGCCGGATAAGCCAAAAGGAAGAGGAAAAGAAATTCAGATGCCTCCGGTTAAGGAACAGGCGCTTAAGTTTCAGATTCCGGTTTATCAGCCGGTAAAGGCAAGAGATCCGGAATTTGTTAAAATTCTGTCAGATCTGGCGCCGGATGTTATGGTGGTGGCTGCTTTTGGGCAATTACTTCCTAAGAGCATTCTGGATATCCCCAAATATGGCTGCGTGAACATTCATGCCTCTCTTCTGCCAAAGTACCGGGGAGCATCCCCGATCCAGTATGCAGTGATCAATGGAGAAAAGGAAAGCGGTATTACAACAATGGTGATGGCGGAAGCCCTGGACACCGGAGATATGCTGGATCAGGAGACAATTATTCTGGATCCAAAAGAAACAGGCGGAAGCCTTCATGACAGATTAAGTCAATTGGGAGGCGCGCTGATCATAAAGACCTTAAAGAAATTAGAAGATGGGACCGCAGTCCGTATCCCGCAGGATGACACCAAATCCTGCTATGTGGGAATGATAAAAAAATCCATGGGAGACATTGACTGGTCTATGGATGCTCAGGCCATTGAACGTCTGATCCGGGGACTTAATCCATGGCCCAGCGCTTATACCGGCTGGAACGGCAGGGTGATAAAGATCTGGGAAGCATCGGTGATTGATAAAGAGTATGAAGGAACTTGCGGACAGGTGGTGGAAGCCGGACGGGACCACTTGATCGTAAAGACAGGAAAAGGCAGCCTATCCGTCCTTGAATTGCAGTTACAGGGAAAAAAACGAATGGATATCGGTGCATTTCTGCGGGGATATTCCATTGCGGAAGGTACTGTTTTTGAAAGGAGTGTCTGATTATGTTTTATGGAGGAATGATGGGGTATTATTTTGACCCTACCCTGATTTTTGTAATTATCGGAGCAGTTTTGTCTATGGCAGCATCTGCCAGGGTTAGCAGCACTTACAATAAATATTCAAAAGTCAGAAGCATGTCCGGTATGACAGGAGCCGAGGCGGCAAAACGGCTGTTGAATTCTCAGGGAATCTATGATGTTCAGGTTCGCCCGGTCAGCGGTCAGCTGACAGATCATTATGATCCAAGAAGCAAAACCGTTAATTTGTCAGATTCTGTATATGGTTCCACATCTGTTGCAGCCATTGGTGTTGCAGCTCATGAGTGCGGCCATGCCATGCAGGATAATAGGGGATATGTTCCTTTAAAGCTTAGAGGGGCGATTGTACCTGTGGCCAATATCGGCTCCCAGGCGGCTTTCCCTATTATTCTACTGGGCTTTTTCATCGGCGGAGTTGGCTCACCTCTTGTGAATGTAGGCCTGATTTTGTTTTCTTTAGCTGTCGTTTTCCAGCTTGTAACACTTCCGGTAGAATTTAATGCCTCAAGGAGAGCGATAACCTTGCTGGGGCAGGTGGGGATTTTAGGAACAGAAGAACTGGGACATACCAAAAAGGTACTTGGAGCAGCAGCACTTACTTATGTGGCAGCTTTGGCAGCAACTGTTCTGCAGCTTGCAAGACTTGTATTCCTGTTTGGAGGAGTTGGAGGAAGAAGAAACGATGACTAAAGAGACAGACAGCAGGGAAATTGCCCTTGATATTCTGACCGAAATACTGGAACGGTCGGGATACAGCCATATCATCCTGCGTCAGGCGCTGAATAAATATCAGTATCTGGATAAACCGGAACGGGCATTTATTTCCAGAATCACAGAGGGAACCGTAGAATATTTACTCCAGATTGATTATGTCATTGATTCTTTTTCCAATACCAAGGTTAAGAAAATGAAGCCCGTCATCCGCACCATTTTGCGGATGTCGGTCTATCAGCTTTTATACATGGACCGCGTTCCTGATTCTGCGGTTTGCAATGAGGCCGTGAAACTTGCTGTAAAAAGAAAGTTTACCGGCTTAAAGGGTTTTGTCAATGGAGTTCTGCGCAATATTTCAAGAAATAAAGAACGTTTAAGCTGGCCCAATGATTCCGTTCGTTATTCCATGCCAGACTGGATCATCTCCATGTGGAAAGAAACCTATGGAGAAGAGACAGCCGTGACTATCATGGAGTCCTTTTTAAAGAACAGTAAGACAACGGTACGCTGTAATTTTGCCAGGGCTTCCAAAGAAGAAATTATAAAAAGCCTGCAGGGACAGGGAGTAACAGTAACAGAGTCCGGTATTTCAGAAGGCGTGCTGTATCTGGAAAACTATGATTACCTGGAAGGGCTTGACGCTTTTAACCATGGTTTCATTCAGGTTCAGGATTTAAGCTCCACCTTTGTGGGAGAAGCAGCAGAACCAAAAGAAGGCGATTATGTCATCGATGTCTGCGGTGCACCGGGTGGAAAAAGCATTCATATAGCAGATAAGCTTCATGGCACCGGAATGGTGGAGGTACGGGACTTATCCCAATATAAGGTAAGCCTTATCGATGAAAATATCGCCCGGTGCGGTTTTAAAAACATCCGTACAAAGGTTCAGGACGCTTTGGTTTCAGATCAGGAATCCATAGAAAAGGCGGACATTGTGATAGCCGATTTGCCCTGTTCCGGTCTGGGAATTATTGGCAGAAAACCAGATATCAAATACCGGCTCAGGCCAGAAGACATTGTCTCTTTGTCCTCTCTTCAAAGAGAGATACTTTCTGTAGTCCAGTCCTATGTAAAACCGGGAGGCAGACTGGTTTTCAGTACATGTACAATCAATAAAACAGAAAATGAGGAAAATGTTAAGTGGTTTCTTGAACAGTTTCCTTTTGACAGTATTGATTTAACCGGAAAGCTGGGAGATCAGCTGACATCTGATACGATGAAACACGGATATATTCAGTTATTGCCGGGAATCCACCCTTGTGACGGGTTCTTTCTTTCGGCATTTATAAAAAGGTAAAATAAAATGGTAAAAACAGATATAAAATCTCTGGATCTGGAGAAACTGATTTCCTATATGGTGTCAATTGGGGAAAAACCCTTCCGTGCGAAACAGCTTTATGAGTGGATGCACAAAAAACTTGCTTCTGATTACGATGAAATGACCAATCTTCCAAAATCTCTGAAAGAAAAATTGCTGCAGTCAGCAGCATTTACATCCCTTGTGGTCGTAGAGGAAAAAATTTCAAAAATAGACGGAACGAGAAAGTATCTATTCGGACTTTCCGATGGAAATATTATTGAAAGTGTTCTGATGAAATACAACCACGGAAATTCCGTATGTATCTCATCCCAGGTGGGCTGCCGTATGGGCTGCCGTTTCTGCGCTTCGACCCTTGATGGACTGGAACGGAATTTAACTGCTTCAGAGATGCTGGATCAGATTTACCGGATTCAGAAAGCTACGGGGGAAAGAGTTTCTAATGTTGTGGTCATGGGTTCCGGAGAGCCTATGGATAACTATGACAATCTAATTGATTTTATCCGCCTTCTTACGGATGAAAACGGTTTAAACATCAGTCAGCGAAATATTACGGTGTCAACCTGCGGCCTCGTTCCTGAAATCCGCAAACTGGCAGAGGAAGATCTGCAAATTACGCTGGCACTTTCTCTTCATGCCCCCAATGACCAGGTGCGAAGAAGCCTGATGCCCATAGCCAACCGTTATTCTCTTGCGGAGGTATTGCCCGCCTGCCAGGAATATTTTGAAAAAACAGGAAGAAGACTTACGTTTGAATACAGTCTGGTAAGCGGGGTCAATGATAATCTAAAAGAAGCCGCTGCCCTTTCTGCCCTTTTAAAAGGATTGCATGGCCATGTAAATCTCATACCGGTAAATCCAATCAAAGAGCGTGATTATGTGCAATCGGACAAAAAGGCCATCCTGGACTTTAAAAATTATCTTGAAAAAAACGGAATTAATGTTACTATAAGAAGAGAGATGGGACGGGATATTAACGGTGCCTGTGGACAGCTAAGAAAAAGTTTTATCAATAAGGAGTAAAGAGGGAGAAAGAAACGATGAAGGCTTGCGCTATGACCGATATCGGAAGAGTCCGTACGGCCAATCAGGATTATGTCTATGCCTCTGCCGATGCAGTCGGTAAACTGCCCAACCTTTTTATAGTTGCAGACGGAATGGGCGGTCATCAGGCCGGAGATTACGCTTCCAGATATATTTCTGAACATTTGGTGGAATACTTAAAACAGGCCGAAGAAACTGAAATCATACCCCTTTTGCGTGGAGGTATTGAAACGGTCAACGGTATGCTTTATCTGGAATCCAGACAAAAGGCAGAATTAAACGGTATGGGAACAACCCTGGTAGCTGCAGTGATTGAGGATTCCTCTCTGTATGTGGCAAATGTAGGGGACAGCCGGCTGTATCTGATCAGGAATCAGCTGAAGCAGATTACAAAGGATCACTCCTATGTGGAAGAACTGGTTTCCTTAGGCCAGATGGAACGGGGGAGCAGGGATTACCAGGAAAAAAAGAATATTATTACAAGAGCAGTTGGTACGGAAGATAAGCTGGAGATCGATTTTTTTGAAGTCAGCCTGGAACCGGGAGATTATATACTTATGTGTTCCGATGGACTCAGCAATATGCTGGAGGACGCTGAGATGGAAGAAATTATCTGCTCAGAACTGGAACTAAAGGAAAAGGCAGAGAAATTGATAACAGTAGCCAATGACAATGGCGGAAAAGACAACATTGCAGTTGTTTTGATTGAACCGGAAGTTGGCGGGGAGGAAAGCTTATGATTCTAAGACCTGGCACATTTTTACAGAACAGATATGAGATACTGGAAAAGATAGGTTCCGGCGGCATGTCAGATGTGTTTAAGGCCCTGTGCCATAAATTAAACCGCCTTGTTGCTATAAAATTATTAAAAGAAGAATTCAGTTCAGACAGTGGATTCGTCAGTAAATTTAAGATGGAGGCTCAGGCCGCTGCCCGCCTTTCCCACCCCAATATTGTAAATATATATGATGTTGTCGATGAGGAAAATCTCCATTACATCGTAATGGAACTGATTGAAGGAATTACGCTGAAAAATTATATATCAAAAAAAGGCTGCCTTGATGTGAAAGAAGCAATTGGTGTTGCCATGCAGGTGGCTCAGGGAATTGCTGCGGCACATGAACAGGGCATTATACACCGGGATATCAAGCCCCAGAATATTATTATTGCCAGAGACGGTAAAGTAAAAGTTGCAGACTTTGGTATAGCAAGGGCTGCATCTTCCCAGACACTTAGTGCAACCGCGGTAGGTTCTGTCCATTACATATCTCCGGAACAGGCAAGAGGGGGGTACAGCGATGTAAGAAGTGATATTTATTCTCTTGGTATTACCATGTATGAGATGGTGGCTGGCAGAGTTCCTTTTCAGGGAGATAACACGGTTACTGTAGCCCTGGCACATTTGGAAACCCCCATTACTCCGCCCAGTTATTATAATGAAGACATTCCCATAGGGCTTGAGAATATTATTTTAAAAAGTACTGAGAAAAAACCGGAATACCGATACGCAAGCATGGTTGAGGTGATTGCGGATTTGCGTCATGCACTGGTAGATCCTGATGGGGATTTTGTCCAGCATAATCCTCAGGTAGACGATTCCCAGACGGTTATCATTGGCAAGCCGGAGCTTGAGCAGATCCGTTCCGGCAGAAAGGTTCAGTCAGACCAGCCTGCAGGCATTCATGGAAACCGTAAAAAGGAACAAAGGAATGAACGCCGTCCAGAGCGGGTACAGGAATCCCTGCCACCAGGAAACAGAACAAAAAGAGAAGACTCCGAGGAAGATATTAACCCGAAGATCGAAAAGCTTCTGACTGCCGCTGGGATTGTAGTTGCAGTAATTATTGTCATTGTACTGATTGTTGTTTTTGCCAAAATAGGCGGATTGTTCCGCTTCGGTTCCTCAAAGACAACGGAATCAACGGCAGAGGTAACTGCAGAAGAGACTCTGAGTGATAAGAGCGTAAGGATGCCTGATGTCCTTGGCCTGGCTGCAGATATAGCATCGCAGAAGTTAAAGGACAGCGGCGGCCTGTATATGAAGACCAGTAATTATGTGTTTTCTGAAACTGTTGCAGAAGGGGATATTGTTTCTCAGGATCCGTCTGCAGGGACCGTGGTCGACAAGTATTCCGCTGTATATGTTGTGATCAGCAAAGGTCCGGAGCATGTTACCATTGATCTAACAAAGTTAGGACTTGAAAAGATGGATGCGGCAACAGCAAAATCAACGCTGGAAGCAAAGGGACTGGAAGTAAAGGTGGAACAAAAAAACAGTGACAGCGTATCAAATGGCTATGTCATCAGTTACAGTCCGGTCGAAGCAAAGGAAGGCGATACGGTAACCATTGTATCCAGCAGCGGTCCGGCGCTTACAAACCCTGTGGTCGTACCCAATATTACAGGCCAGACCCAGGAACTTGCAGGGGAGCTCCTTGCTGATGTGGGCCTGGTGGAAGGTACGGTTACAGAGGCCTCCTCTGAAACTGTGGCAAGAGGGAATGTCATCAGCCAGTCCACGCCAGCAGGCACTCAGGTAGAAGCGGGTACTGCGGTGAATTTCGTTGTCAGCAGCGGAACTGCTCAGCAGGCAAAATATAAATATCTGGCTTCCATTGACAAATCCTATTCCTTGCAGAACATCATCGGACCAGGTTCCGGAAGCACCCAGCTGACCCTTAAAATACAGCTTCGGCAGTCGGTGAACGGAAAAGATGAGATAAGGGAACTTATGGGACCGGTTACCATGACCGGGGATCAGATGCTTCCCGTATCATTTAAAAATATGGAAGGAGCTTACGGTGTCACAAGCGGAACCGTAGAAATCGTAAATGTGGAGACAGGAGATGTGATTAATTCTTATTCCATCACATTTGTTCCGGTACCACAATCGTAAGGGATTATATATGACAGGAAAAATATTAAAAGGAATTGCAGGATTTTATTATGTACACGCAACAGACGGAAATCTTTACGAGTGCAAGGCAAAAGGAGTTTTCCGTAACAGGCATCTAAAGCCTCTGGTAGGGGATGATGTGGATATTACCATACTGGATGAAGTGGAAAAGAAAGGAAATATTGATGAAATCCTTCCTCGTAAGAATGCACTCATCCGCCCGTCTGTTGCTAATGTTGATCAGGCTCTGGTGCTGTTTTCCATAACCCATCCTGAGCCTAATTTAAACCTTCTGGACCGCTTCCTTGTTATGATGGAGGTTCAGGAGGTTCCTGTCAATGTCTGTTTTAATAAAATTGATCTAACAGGCGGCGAAAAAAAGCTGGAACTGAAACGGATTTATGAAACCGCTGGATATCCGGTATATTTTACCAGCACCCGCGAAAATCAGGGGATAGAAGAAATAAAGGCTTTAATACAGGGAAAGACCACCGTCCTTGCAGGCCCTTCCGGTGTTGGAAAGTCTTCTCTTACCAACCTTTTGCATCCTCAGGCGGAGATGGAGACCGGAACCATCAGCGAACGGATACAAAGAGGAAAGCATACAACCAGACATTCAGAGCTTTTTGAGATGGGGCGAAACACGTATATGATGGATACGCCAGGGTTTAGCTCCATGTATATTGAAGATATGGAATGCGGCCGCTTGAAGGATTATTTTCCGGAGTTTGAATCCTATGAGGAAAACTGCCGTTTTCTCGGGTGTGTCCACATCGGAGAAAGAGACTGCGGTGTGAAAGATGCGGTAGAGGAAGGAAAAATCAGCCGGAATCGTTATGAGAATTACCGGCTTTTCTATCAGGAACTGAAAGAGAAAAGGAGATATTAATATGTTAAAGCTAGCCCCTTCAATATTGGCTGCAGATTTTAAAATACTCGGACAGCAGGTGGCAGATGTTGCAAAGGCCGGAGCACAGTATATTCATCTGGATGTAATGGATGGAGCATTTGTTCCCAGCATATCATTTGGCATGCCGGTGATCAGCAGTTTGAGAAGCTGTACGGACCGGGTATTTGATGTTCATATGATGGTTGAGGAGCCGGGAAGATATGTAAATGATATCAAAGCAGCAGGAGCTGACTTGATCTGTGTCCATGCAGAAGCCTGTGTCCATCTGGACCGAACGGTCAATCAAATCAGGGAAGCGGGCTTAAAAGTTGGAATCGCTTTAAATCCGGCCACTCCTCTATCCGTCCTTGACTGTATTCTGCCGGAAGTGGACATGGTACTTATTATGTCAGTAAATCCCGGGTTTGGAGGGCAGAAATTCATTCCATATACCCTTTCAAAGATTAAGGCTTTAAGAACCATGTGCAGGGAACGGGGGCTTGACACCGATATCCAGGTTGACGGCGGCGTAACCTGTACAAATCTGCGGGAACTGATTGAAGCAGGCGCAAACGTATTTGTAGCAGGTTCTGCCGTTTTTAAGGGAGATGCTGTTGCCAACACCAAAGAGTTTTTGAAAATATTCGAGGAATATGAGCGGTGAAGAAAGACATCACAGGAATCATTGTAGCAGGAGGCCCCCTGGATCATGGGTTTGCAGAACGTTTTTTGGAGAAAAGACGATATGATGTGGTGATTGCAGTGGACAGAGGTTTAAATGCCGTTTTTAACTTAAATCTGACACCGGATGCAATTGTCGGTGATTTTGATTCGGTGGAACAATCGGTTCTCCGTAATTACAAAAGCAGAAAAGAAAGTATCACATGGGAAATCCACAATCCGGAAAAAGATGAGACAGATACGGAGCTGGCCTTAAATACAGCAATCAGGCTTGGCTGTACAAAGTTGATTATATTGGGAGCAACCGGGGGAAGACAGGATCATTTTCTTGGGAATCTGCATCTCCTTTACCCATGCCTGAAAAAAGGGGTGGAGGCATCGATTGTAGATGAAAGAAACTGGATTACTGTTATAGAGAAGAGCCGTACATTTGAAGCAGATAAGATTTATGGAAAATACATTTCCTTTCTTCCTTTAAGCGAAGAAGTAAAAGGCATAACTCTTACCGGATTTAAGTACCCTCTTTTTAAAAAGGATATTACCATTGGAACCAGCCTTTGTATCAGCAATGAACTGACAGATTTATCAGGCAAAGTGGAATTTGATTCCGGAACCCTGATCTGTGTGGAATCCCGCGATTGAACTGGCATGGTTTAATATATTAAAACTGGATATTTATATCGTTCCACCTGCGTGATAAGATAGGGATCAACAAATGCACAAAGGGAGGAACTAATGATGAATAAAGCCAGTAACAGAATTTACAAGATTGCACTCACCGGACTTTTTGCGGCAATGTCCTATGTAGTGTTCACGTTTTTACAGTTTAAAATAACACTTCCTGGAGGAGATGCCACATCCATTCATCTGGGCAATGCGGTGTGTGTTTTGGGCGCTTTGCTCTTAGGCGGGTTTTACGGAGGGTTAGGCGGTGCTGTCGGTATGACAATCGGAGATCTTTTTGATCCGGTCTATGTTATTTATGCACCGAAGACCTTTATTTTAAAATTATGTATTGGTCTGATTACCGGTTTTCTGGCACATCGTATAGGAAGAATCGGGGAATCCTCAGATAAAAATCATATCCTGATGTGGACCATTCTGGCTGCGGCTGGAGGACTTTTGTTTAATGTGGTTTTCGATCCTTTGACCGGTTATTATTATAAGCTTTTTATTCTTGGAAAACCTGCTGCAGAAGTTTCCCTGGTATGGAATGCAGCTGCAACTTTAATCAATGCGGTGACTTCCACCATAGTTTCCGTTGTTATTTACATACCGCTTCGGAATGCTCTGGTTAAGTCCGGATTATTTTCAAAAATTCATTAGGAGTTTTTATGACAACAGAAAAACAACAGAAGAAAATTGCTGTCATTAACGATCTTTCCGGGTATGGCCGCTGTTCCCTGACCGTAGTCATGCCGATTGTTTCTGCTTTAAAAATACAGTGCTGCCCGGTACCTACTTCAATATTATCCAATCATACCGGTTTTCCGACTTACTTTTTTGATGACTATACGGAAAAGATGCCAAAATACATTGAACAGTGGAAAAAGCTGGACCTTACCTTTGATGGCATCTACAGCGGTTTTTTAGGATCGGAAGCACAAATACAGATTGTTATCGATATGATAAAGGAATTCTCTGCGCCGGAAACAAAGGTGATCATAGATCCCATTATGGGAGATCATGGAAAGGTATATCAGACCTATACTCCAATGATGTGCAGCCGGATGAAGGAGCTTGTTGGATATGGAGATATTGTGACTCCAAATTTAACGGAAGCATGCATTCTGACTGGCTGGGAGTATCACAAAGAAGGCTGGAAACGGGCAGATCTGATCCGGATGGCATCTGAAATACAACAGATGGGGCCGGAAGAAGTGGTGATTACCGGGGTAACAGAAGGCAGTTATGTAACAAATGTTGTCCTTGAGAAAGATGGAACCGTACATTTTCTCCGTTCATTTAGGGCAGGCAGTGAACGCCATGGAACCGGAGATGTATTTTCCAGTATTGTTGCTGCACAGGCGGTAAAGGGAGTTCCTTTGAAGGCTGGGGTAAAAAAGGCAGCTGATTTTGTGAAACGCTGTATTATAAAATCAGACGAACTTCATATACCAAAGGAAAACGGGGTATGTTTTGAAGAATTGCTTTCATTGCTTATTCGGTGATAGGAATGAATTTGCAGAAGGGGAATTTAGGAAAAGGGCTTTTCTTTGCCCTTTTTTTGTAGTATAATCAACGGCAGATTGTTATGTGGATGTGTTTCCGCAAAAGAATATTTAATAAGAAACCAGGAGGAATACCATGTTAGATTTGAAGTTTGTAAGAGAAAATCCTGAAGTTGTAAAGGAAAACATTAAAAAAAAGTTTCAGGATAGCAAGCTGCCGTTAGTAGATGAAGTCATCGAACTTGATGGGCAGAACCGTGCGGCAAAGCAGGAAGGGGATGCCTTAAGAGCAGAGCGCAACAAACTTTCCAAACAGATCGGGGCCTTAATGGGACAGGGAAAGAAAGAAGAAGCAGAGGAGATGAAAAAGAAAGTTACGGATGCTTCTGAACATCTTGCTGCTCTGGAGGAGAAGGAACGTGATTTAGAGGAAAGAATCAAAAAAATCATGATGACCATTCCAAATATCATTGATCCAAGTGTTCCGATTGGAAAGGATGACAGTGAAAACGTGGAAGTTCAGCGCTACGGAGAACCGGTAGTTCCTGAATTTGATATTCCCTATCACACGGACATTATGGAAAGCTTTGATGGAATTGACCTTGACAGTGCCAGAAAGGTTGCTGGAAACGGTTTTTATTATCTGATGGGAGACATCGCAAGACTTCATTCTTCTGTTATTTCTTATGCAAGAGATTTTATGATCGGCCGTGGGTTCACTTACTGCATTCCGCCGTTTATGATCCGCAGTGAAGTTGTGACAGGTGTAATGAGTTTTGCTGAGATGGATGCCATGATGTATAAGATCGAGGGCGAGGACTTATATTTAATCGGAACAAGTGAACATTCCATGATTGGAAAATTCATTGATACCATCCTTCCGGAAGCGAAACTTCCCCAGACCCTCACCAGCTATTCTCCATGCTTTCGTAAGGAGAAGGGCGCTCATGGTCTGGAAGAAAGAGGCGTATACCGCATTCACCAGTTTGAAAAGCAGGAGATGATCGTTGTCTGCAAACCGGAAGAAAGCATGGAATGGTATGAAAAGTTATGGCAGAATACGGTTGATTTATTCCGTTCCCTGGATATTCCCGTAAGAACTCTGGAATGCTGCTCCGGCGATCTTGCAGATTTAAAGGTGAAGTCTGTGGATGTAGAAGCCTGGTCTCCAAGACAGAAAAAGTACTTTGAAGTAGGAAGCTGCTCCAATTTAGGGGAAGCTCAGGCAAGAAGACTGAAAATCAGGGTATCAGCAGAAGATGGAACAAAGTATTTTGCTCATACGTTAAATAACACGGTAGTTGCACCTCCAAGAATGCTGATTGCTTTCTTAGAGAACAATTTACAGGCAGACGGAACCGTTAAGATTCCAGATGCGCTGCAGCCGTATATGGGTGGCATGAAGGCACTGGTGCCAACGAAATAGTCCTGTTACAGGGCTGTTGCAGAATGCAGATAGAAGGATATCCGATCTCCATTTTGCAGCAGCCCTTATTTAAAAGAAGAAAAGGAGAATAAGATTATGATTAAATTCAACCATTTTAATTTCAATGTTCTGGATCTGGAAAAAAGCCTGAAATTTTATAAAGACGCTCTGGGACTTACTCCTGTGCGGGAAAAGGTAGCAGATGACGGCTCCTTTAAGCTGGTATATCTTGGAGACGGAATCAGTGATTTTACATTGGAACTTACTTATCTGACAGACAGAAAAGAGCCTTATAATCTGGGAGAATGTGAATTCCATCTGGCTTTCCATGTAGATGAATTTGATGAAATCCATAAAAAGCATGAGGAGATGGGGGTTATCTGCTTCGAGAATCCTTCCATGGGTATTTATTTTATCAGTGACCCGGACGGTTACTGGATTGAGATCGTACCGGCCAGATAAGGAGCCGTTTCGTGTATATTAAGGTAAATGGAGTCACACTGTTTTATAAGAGGATTGGATGCGGTCCTGCCATTATCCTCGTTCATGGGAATGCACAGGATCACCGTATTTTTCATGAAACGGCACAGATGCTGAAAAAGGATTACACCATATATTTACTGGATTCCAGAAGTCACGGAAAAAGCATGGTTGTAAAATCTATCGGATACGAGGAAATGGCAACCGATGTAGCAGAATTTGCAAGAACGCTGAAGCTTCAAGACCCGTATTTTTGCGGCTTCAGCGATGGCGGAATCATTGGCCTTCTTTTGGGAATCCGATATCCCGGACTTTTTAAAAAGCTGGTGCTTTGCGGAGCCAATTCCTATCCTCACGGTATAAAAAACTGGTGGCTTAAGATCTTTGCCATTACGGAAATCGTGACTGGTGATCACCGGAGACAGATAATACAAAAGGAACCAAATATTACCGGAAAAGAACTAAGGAATATTTCGGTACCAACACTGATTCTGGCAGGAGAAAAGGATATGGTCCGGGAGAAACATACCCGTTATATTGCCTCTAAGATCAGGAACAGTGAACTTCGTATTCTTCCGGGAGAAACTCATGGAAGCTATATTGTTCACAGCAGGAAACTTTACTATATTATGATAAAGTTTCTTTCCGATTCTTCGCATCAGGACAGAACCAGTCAATCGGTTCAAGGGGTGTAAAGAAAAAACACTTGACACCATAGGGAAAGTATTGTATGATATCACAGGTGATGATATGGAAAAGATTGCAAGACAAGGACTGCTGTATGACTTCTACGGTGCTCTCTTAACGGAGCATCAGAGACACGTATATGAAGATGTGGTTTTTTACGACCTGTCTTTAAGTGAGATTGCAGAGGAACAGGGAATCAGCCGCCAGGGGGTACATGACCTGATCAAGCGGTGTGATAAGATTCTGGAAGGTTACGAAGAAAAACTTCATCTTATGGAGAAGTTTGAACAGACAAAAAAACTGGCCAGAGAAATTCAGAGCCTGACGAAAGAACTTTCTGTCAGCAGGAACATGGATCTGATCCATCGCATCGAAGAGATATCGGGCGAAATCATCGAGCTGGAAGCTCATTAGGAGGGCGTTAGATGGCTTTTGAGAGCTTATCCGACAAATTACAAAATGTTTTTAAAAATTTAAGAGGCAAAGGGCGTTTGTCTGAAGCCGATGTAAAAACAGCGCTTAAAGAGGTCAAAATGGCTTTGTTGGAAGCCGATGTAAACTTTAAGGTTGTAAAACAGTTCATTAATGCTGTACAGGAGCGGGCCATCGGACAGGATGTTCAGAACAGTCTGACTCCAGGACAGATGGTAATAAAGATTGTAAATGAAGAACTGATAAACTTGATGGGTTCTGAGACAACAGAAATCCGGTTAAAGCCAGCCAGCGAAATGACTGTTCTTTTAATGGCAGGTCTTCAGGGTGCGGGTAAAACAACGACCTCTGCCAAGATTGCCGGGAAGTTAAAAGCAAAAGGAAGAAAGCCGCTTCTGGTCGCATGTGACGTTTACCGTCCTGCCGCTATTAAACAGCTGCAGGTAAATGGAGAGAAGCAAGGTGTGCCGGTATTTGCCATGGGAGAAAATCATAAGCCTGCCGACATTGCAAAAGCGGCCATTGCATCTGCCGCAAAGAATGATCAGAATGTGGTGATTCTCGATACCGCCGGACGCCTTCATATTGATGAAGACATGATGAACGAGCTGATTGAGATCAAAGACGTGATAGAGGTCGATCAGACAATCCTGGTTGTTGATGCGATGACTGGACAGGACGCTGTGAATGTTGCCGGAATGTTTAATGAAAAGGTAGGCATCGATGGCGTTATAGTCACCAAACTTGATGGTGATACCAGGGGCGGTGCGGCGCTTTCAATCCGGGCAGTTACCGGAAAGCCGGTTCTTTATGTAGGCATGGGAGAAAAGCTTTCTGATCTGGAGCAGTTTTATCCGGATCGCATGGCTTCCAGAATCCTAGGCATGGGAGATATTCTTTCTCTCATTGAGAAAGCGGAAACCCAGGTTGATGAAGAGAAGGCTAAAGAGTTATCCCAAAAGCTCCGAAAAGCAGAATTTGATTATAATGATTTTCTGGAACAGATGAGCCAGGTCAAGAACATGGGCGGAATGGCGAGCATTATGAGCATGATGCCAGGCATGAATCAATTGAAAGATATGGATATTGATGAAAAAGCCATGGATCGTGTGGAAGCGATTATTCTTTCCATGACAAACAAAGAACGGACCAATCCGGAGCTTATGAAGAATGCCTCCAGAAAGCAGCGGGTGGCAAAAGGTGCCGGCGTGGATATCAGTGAAGTCAATCGTATCGTCAAACAGTTTGATCAGATGAAGAAGATGATGAAACAGCTTCCCGGTTTGATGGGAGGCGGCAAACGCCATGGAGGCGGATTGCTGAGCAAGCTGAAATTACCGTTTTAATTTAATTTGATGTTAGCAAGGCAGATTTCTGCGTTCGCTATATATAGTTTTAAAATCTAAGGTTTAAGGAGGTGAATTATAAAATGGCAGTAAAGATGAGATTAAAAAGAATGGGTCAGAAAAAGGCTCCTTTTTATAGAATTGTAGTTGCAGATTCCAGATCTCCGAGAGATGGCAGATTTATCGAAGAAATTGGTTACTATGATCCTAACACAGAACCAAGCGTAATCAAATTCAACGAAGAGAACGCTAAAAAGTGGTTAGCAACAGGTGCTCAGCCAACAGAAGTTGTAAGCAAGCTTTTAAAGATCGCCGGTATCCAGTAGTGAGAGGTGAAGCATATGAAGGAATTAGTAGAAGTAATTGCAAAAGCACTGGTTGATTATCCAAATCAGGTTGCTGTTACTGAGACTGTAAAGAATGATGAAATTATTCTTGAGCTTACGGTTGCACCTTCCGATATGGGTAAGGTTATTGGCAAACAGGGCAGAATTGCAAAAGCAATTCGTTCCGTTATAAAAGCAGCAGCTTCCAAAGAAGACAAAAAGGTTACTGTAGAGATTCAGTAACTTGAAAAAGACCGCCTGCCTGTCGGGAAGACGGTCTTCTTTTGTATGATATGGAGAGACAGATGGAAAATTTGTTGAGAGTCGGTATAATTTCCTCTACCCATGGGGTAAAAGGAGAAGTAAAGGTTTATCCAACGACAGACGACGCAGGCCGTTTTAATGATTTGAAAAAAGTGATCCTGGATACCGGACGGGAACAGATGGATTTAGAGATTCAGGGAGTGAAATTCTTTAAAAATATGGTAATCCTTAAATTTAAAGGATTTGATTCCATAAATGAAATAGAAAAATACAAGGGCAAAGACCTGCTGATCACGAGAGACCAGGCCGTAGCGCTTGGACCGGATGAAAATTTTATCGTTGATCTGATCGGCCTTCGGGTGATAACAGAAGACGGGAATGAATTCGGCACTCTGACTGATGTGATAAAGACAGGTGCCAATGATGTGTACGAAGTGAAGACAACCGGTGGAAAGGAAGTTTTGCTTCCTGCAATCCGGGAATGTGTGCTTAAGGTGGACATGGAGGAGAAGACGGTTACTGTCCACATTATGGATGGTCTTCTGGATTAAGATTAGGAGTGTAACGGATGAATTATCACATATTAACGCTTTTTCCTGAAATGGTCTTAAACGGGCTCCATACCAGTATTATAGGGAGAGCAGCGGAAAAAGGCTTACTTTCCATTGAGGCCATTGATATCCGGGAATATTCCACGGACAAGCACCGCCATGTGGATGATTATCCCTATGGAGGCGGAGCTGGAATGGTGATGCAGCCCATGCCGATCTGCGATGCTTATGATGACCTTTGTGAAAAACTCAGCAAGAAGCCCCGTGTGATATACATGACTCCCCAGGGGCGGGTATTTAATCAGAAAATTGCAGAGGAGCTTGCACAGGAAGAGGATCTGGTGTTTTTGTGCGGTCATTATGAAGGAATCGATGAAAGAGCTTTGGAACTGATCGCTACCGATTACTTATCCATTGGCGATTATGTTCTGACCGGAGGGGAGCTTCCTGCCATGGTGATGATCGACTGTATCTCAAGATTGATTCCGGGAGTCTTAAATAACGATTCCTCTGCAGAGTTTGAATCCTTTCATGATAACCTTCTGGAATATCCCCAGTACACCAGACCGGAAGAATACAGAGGACTGCGTGTTCCGGAGGTCCTTTTGTCAGGACATCACAAGAACATTGATGCCTGGAGGCGGGAGCAGTCCATCAAACGAACCTTGGAGAGAAGACCCGATCTTTTATCGGGAGCAGCCCTGTCAAAAAAAGAAGCAGAATATTTAAAAAAGCTTGAAAAAGAGCAGGAAAACAGGGAATAATTTAAGATAGAAAGGACTTGCATTCCATAGTCCTTTATGATAAAATACAAAATGTTGTGATGAAAAGGCGATGCTCCTCTGTTACGGATTCCAGTATGAAGTATTAAGAACATCAAATAAAATCAAGGAGGTTCACACAATGAACGAAATTATTAAGAATATCGAAGCAGCTCAGTTAAAGCAGTCCGTACCGGAATTCCACGTTGGCGATACCGTTAAGGTATACAACAAGATCAAAGAGGGAACCCGCGAAAGAATCCAGATTTTTGAAGGAACTGTCATCAAAAGACAGAACGGCGGCGCAAGAGAAACATTTACCGTAAGAAAGAATTCTAACGGTATCGGCGTTGAGAAGACCTGGCCATTACATTCCCCTTCTGTAGACAACATCGAAGTTGTTAGAAAGGGTAAAGTAAGAAGAGCAAAACTGAATTACTTAAGAGACAGAATCGGTAAGGCTGCTAAGGTTAAAGAATTAGTTAGATAATTCCGGAACAGGTGAGGGGACAATGCAAATTGTCCCTTTCTTTAGTAGGTGGGGTGTTTGAGATGGATTTTTATCATAGTGAAGATAATAATAAGCTCCGCCATGTTGTCAACTGGATTGTTGATATTGTAGTTGTGATTGCATTTGCATGGTTTCTGGTCTATGCTTTTGGCACTCAGATTGTAATCGCCGGTCATTCCATGGCACCGCTCCTCACCTCAGAGGATGTGGTTTTGATGGACCGGCTGGCATATGATTTCGGTCATCCCGGCCGTTTTGATGTGGTTGTGTTTCAAAGAGAAGACCAGAAGATGAATGTAAAGCGTGTCATTGGTCTGCCAGGTGAAACGGTGCAGATTAAAAATGATGAGATCTATATTGATGGTGAGAAGCTGAAAGAACCGGCAGGACTTAGCCGGGTATCTCTGGCTGGACTGGCGGAAAAGCCTGTAAAGCTGGGGGAAGATGAATATTTTTTGTTGGGTGACAACAGAGACAGCAGTGAAGACAGCAGGTTTTCCAATATCGGCAATGTAAGCGGCAGTCAGATCCAGGGAAAAGTCTGGTTTCGGATTCTGCCTTTTGTAAAGATGGAAATAATTCGTTCGAAATAGAGGAATGGTATGAATATACAATGGTATCCAGGTCACATGACAAAAGCCAAGAGGGCTATGAAAGAAGATATCAAATTAATTGATTTGATTATAGAACTGGTAGATGCGAGAGTTCCCTTAAGCAGCCGGAATCCGGATATAGATGATTTGGGAGCAGGGAAAGCGCGGATGGTCCTGTTAAATAAATCCGATCTTTCTGATGAACGTTTAAACGGTGCATGGACTGAATATTTTGAAGCCCAGGGCTGCCACGTGGTAAAGGTGAATTCAAAAAGTGGTTCCGGTCTGAAACAGATCAATAATGTGGTACAGATAGCCTGTAAAGAAAAGATTGAGAGGGATCGAAGACGGGGGATTTTAAACCGTCCGGTACGGGCCATGGTAGTAGGGATTCCAAACGTAGGAAAATCCACATTTATTAACTCCTTTGCCGGTAAAGCATGTGCAAAGACAGGGAATAAGCCCGGAGTGACCAAAGGCAACCAGTGGATCCGCCTCAATAAGAGTCTGGAGCTGCTTGATACTCCTGGAATTCTCTGGCCAAGATTTGAAGATCAGCAGGTAGGGGTTAAGCTGGCTTTAATCGGATCTATTAATGATGAGATATTAAATAAAGATGAACTTGCAATGGAGCTCATCCGTTTTCTCGTAAAATATTATCCCAAGGTACTTAAGGAACGGTATAGCATAGAAACGCAAGATGAGTTTCATGTATTGGAAGAGGTGGCAAGAGCCAGGTCCTGTCTCGCAAAAGGCGGAGAGCTGGATATTATTAAGGCTTCCAATTTGTTGATTGATGATTTCAGAAGCGGGAAACTTGGCAAAATGACCTTGGAAACCCCTTCCAAAGAGTAAAATAAAAATACATGGGCGGCTCTTTATGAGCAGCCCTGTTTTTTCATCAAGGAGCAGAAGCAGAAAAAATGAGAAAATTAACAGAAGAAAAACTGAGGTCAGAGCAGGCACGCCTGGAGAAGATGAAGGAATATGAATATCAGTATCAGGAGCATGTAATGATCTGCGGAATCGATGAAGCCGGAAGAGGACCGTTGGCAGGTCCTGTCGTGGCTGGTGCAGTTATACTGCCGAGAAATTGTGAAATACTATACTTAAATGATTCTAAAAAGCTGTCAGAAAAAAAGCGGGAAGCGTTATTTTTGGAGATTCAGGAAAAAGCAACCGCTTTTGCAGTTGGTGTGATCGGGCCTGACAGAATTGATGAAATTAATATTCTGCAGGCCACTTATGAGGCCATGAGGCAGGCAATTGAAAGGTTAGGCACACAGCCCCACGTTTTGTTAAATGATGCGGTTACCATACCTGGAATCTCCATAGAACAGGTTCCAATCATCAAAGGAGATGGAAAAAGCGTATCCATTGCAGCAGCAAGCATTATGGCAAAAGTTACAAGGGATCATATGATGGAAGAGTACGATACATTATTTCCCCAATATGGCTTTGCCAAACATAAGGGTTATGGGACGGCAGCGCATATCCGTGCATTAAAGGAGCTTGGGCCCTGTCCCATCCATAGACGGAGCTTTATAAAAAATTTTGTAAATTAATTAAGGAGAGGCGGAAAACCTTGAAGAGCACCAGAGAGATAGGGAATGAATATGAGAATATGGCAGCTTCTTATTTGCAGAACTCTGGCTATATAATATTGGAACGCAATTACCGGGATAGACTTGGGGAAGTTGATATCATTGCAAAGGATGGAAGAGAACTGGTTTTTGTTGAGGTGAAGTACCGGAATAATTTATCAAAAGGAGATCCGGCGGAAGCTGTGGATAAAAGAAAACAGACGAGGATCCGGAATGGTGCCAGGGGATATTTATATCGCCACCAGCTTGATGAAGATATCGCCTGCCGCTTTGATGTGGTGGCTATTCTGGGTAAGGAAATCAGACTGATTAAAGATGCATTTTAATGGAGGTAAACGGATGAAGGATATATGGAAACGGGCAGGAGACAGTAAAATCCTTAGATTTAAAACGGTGGAAGAAGTGCCGTATCTCTCCTTTCCTATTTTGGAGGAAACCGGTCTTGTAAAACATGGATTCTCCACAAAAATGGGAGGCGTCAGCCAGGGAAAGTTTGCTACCATGAACTTTACTTTTACCCGGGGAGACAATCCCGGGCACGTTCGTGAAAACTACCGGCGCATGGCAAAAGCCCTGGGGGTAGATGCAGAGAAAATGGTGTTGTCCTATCAGACGCACACCACGAATGTCAGACGGGTAACGGAGTCTGATGCAGGTAAGGGAATTACGAAGGAACGGGAATACAAGGACGTGGACGGATTAATCACCAATGTTCCGGGAATTACTCTCGTCACGTTTTACGCGGATTGTGTTCCTCTTTATTTTCTGGATCCTGTCCATAAAGCGATTGGGCTCAGTCATTCCGGATGGCGGGGGACCGTAAAACACATGGGGGAAGTAACCGTAAAAAGGATGGAAGAGTCCTTTGGAACCAAAGCAGAAGATTTGATTGCCTGCATTGGGCCAAGTATCTGCGGAGCATGCTATGAAGTGGGAAGTGAAGTGGCAGAAGAATTTAAAAAGAGCTTTGAAGAAAAATATTGGCAGGAGATTTTAACTGAAAAGGAGAACGGAAAGTATTTACTGGATCTTTGGAAGGCAAATGAAATCATACTTTTAAAAGCCGGGCTGAGAAAGGAACATATACAGATTACAGATATTTGTACACATTGCAACTCTGATTATCTGTTCTCCCACAGGACAACAGGCAATGAGAGAGGAAATCTTGCCGCATTTCTATCATTATCAGAAGAAAAGGGCCGGTTAAATGAAAATGACTGCAGCCAATGAGTGTTTTTACGTTCTCATAAACTGCAGCCAATATTCCCAGGCCCTTAAGCCCTGTATTTTTTTAAAAGATTCTGTATTTTTTCTGTGGAATTAAGAGCCGTACTGATCGGTACATCGTGATTTAATGAATTCACGATTGCAGCGATATATTTGCTGATATCAGCCTCCACATACCATTCCCTTTCAAATAATTCCTTGGGACGGTAATTTAAGTTGGTTGTAACCACCCGGTCAATATAACCATTTTTATAATAATCATCAAACTTGTCCAGGCCATTGGTAAAGAGTCCAAAGGTACAGCATACAATCACCCGATCGGCCTTGCGTTCCTTTAATTCCTTGGCAGTATCCAGCATGCTTTCCCCGGAGGAGATCATATCATCTACGATCAAAACTGTCTTGCCTTCCACGGAGGAGCCCAGAAATTCGTGGGCAACGATTGGATTGCGTCCGTCTATTACTTTGGAGTAATCTCTTCTTTTATAGAACATACCCATATCAACGCTTAAGTTGTTGGCGAGGTACACGGCGCGGTCCATGGCACCTTCATCAGGACTGATAACCATCATGTTCTCTTTGTCGATCTTTAAATCCGGGTACTGCCTGAGTACTGCCTTGATAAACTGATAGGTTGGCATGAAATTATCAAATCCGCTTAAGGGAATGGCATTCTGGACTCTTGGGTCGTGAGCGTCAAAGGTAATGATATTGCTGACGCCCATATGAATCAGCTCCTTTAATGCCATAGCACAATCTAAGGATTCTCTTTTCGTTCTTTTATGCTGACGGCTTTCATATAAGAAAGGCATGATAACACTTACCCTGTGGGAAGTCGCACAGCAGGCACCGAGAATTCGCTTTAAATCCTGGAAATGATCATCTGGTGACATATGGTTGGTGTAGCCATTAACCGTATAGGGAATGCTGTAGTTGGTAACATCCACCATTGCAAAGGTATCTGTACCCCGGACAGATTCTTTGATAATCCCTTTCGCCTCTCCGCTTCCAAAGCGAGGGCATTCACAGTCAAGAAGATAGGAATTGACATCGTATCCGCGGTAGTGGAGATCCGCCTGTCTGCGCTTTAATTCCTCAATATCATTTCTGCGGAAACCAACAATGTGGTCATTTACTTTTTCAGCCAGTTCCCTGCAGCTTTCCAGTGCTGCAATCTTTAAGGGCGCAACAGGCAGCTGGTCTTTAAATACATAATCATTTGCCATGACAAAGATTCCTCCATAATGAATGAACAGCCAGCTGTAAAACTGCCTGTTCTCTAATCTACCCCTTTTTATACCATTGAATGACAGAATGCGTCAATAGTCTTTGCTAAATTTTTGTGAAAAAAACAAAGAACGCTTCCTTTACAAAGAGAAACAATCTTGTTATGATATATTAGATAGTTACAGAAAGGTAAAATAAGATGAGCGAAAGAGGACATATTATTAAAAGTGTTGATCCAGGTTCCATTGCGGAACAGCTGGAACTGGAGCCGGGAGATGCTGTTTTATCCATAGACGGCAAGGTGCTGGAAGACATTTTTGATTATGAATATTATATAAACAGCGAATCCATTTTAATGGTCGTGAGAAAAAAGAACGGCGAAGAATGGGAGCTTGAAATAGAAAATGAATATGAGGACCTGGGGATAACCTTTGAAAACGGTCTGATGAGTGAATACCGCTCCTGCCGGAACAACTGTATTTTCTGTTTTATTGATCAGATGCCTCCTGGAATGAGGGAAACTCTCTATTTTAAGGATGATGATTCCAGACTTTCCTTTTTACAGGGAAATTATGTAACTCTTACCAATATGAGCGATCATGATATCAAACGAATCATAGAATTTAAACTGGCGCCCATTAATATATCCGTGCATACCACCAATCCGGCGTTAAGATGCAAGATGCTTCATAACCGTTTTGCCGGAGAAGCGCTGCAAAAGATTCGTCAGCTTTATGAAGCTGGAATTCACATGAACGGGCAGATCGTGCTCTGCAAAGGCGTCAATGACGGGAAAGAGCTGGAGCGGACCATAAAGGATTTGTCTGAGTATCTTCCGTACATGGAAAGTGTATCTATTGTGCCGGTAGGCGTTTCCAAGTACCGGGAGGGATTGTACCCCCTGGAGGCATTAAATAAAGAAGATGCAAGAAGTGTTCTGGAAATCGTAGAACGGTGGCAGACAAAGCTTTATAAGACTCACGGCAGTCATTTTATCCATGCAAGTGATGAGTTTTATATTTTGGCGGAGCTGCCGCTGCCGGAGGGAAAACAGTATGACGGTTATATACAGTTGGAAAATGGGGTTGGAATGATCCGGCTTCTGGAGGAGGAAGTACTTGCTGCTCTTGCAAAGCTGGAAGGAGACAGTAAGTCAGAGGAAATATCCATTGCAACAGGCAAGCTGGCAGCGCCCTATATTGAGGAACATGCAAATAGAATCATGAAAAAGTTTCCCGGCCGGACCGTCCATGTTTATTCGATTACCAATGTGTTTTTCGGAGAGCAGATTACGGTTGCCGGACTGATCACCGGTCAGGACCTGATCAGTCAGCTGAAAGGGAAGAGGCTTGGCAGCAGACTTCTGCTTCCTGAGTGTATGTTCCGCAGCGGGGAAGAGGTTTTTCTTGATGACGTAACAAGAACCGATGTACAAAATGCTTTACAAGTACAGGTAGATATTGTAAAATCAAGCGGTCAGGATTTTGTACAGGCAGTTTTAGGGCCGGTAAAAGAAAATGATGCTTCTTATGAGGGATATGAATTAAAGGAGATAATATATGAGTAAACCAGTAGTTGCCATCGTAGGCCGCCCGAATGTAGGAAAGTCTACGCTGTTTAATGTTTTAGCCGGCGATACCATTTCTATTGTTAAGGATACGCCAGGAGTTACCAGAGACCGTATTTATGCCGACTGTACCTGGCTTGACCGGAATTTTACGCTGATTGATACAGGGGGTATTGAGCCGGACAGCAAGGATATCATTCTGTCACAAATGAGAGAACAGGCTGAAATTGCCATTGCCACCGCAGATGTCATCGTTTTCATTGTGGATGTACGTCAGGGACTGGTGGATTCCGATTCCAAAGTTGCAGATATATTAAGGAAGTCAAAAAAACCTGTGGTTCTTGCAGTGAATAAAGTAGACAGTTTTCAGAAATTCGGCAACGATGTGTATGAGTTTTACAATTTAGGAATTGGTGATCCTGTTCCCGTATCTGCAGCCTCCAGACTTGGGCTTGGAGAACTTCTGGATGAAGTGATCAAGTATTTTGGTGCAGCTGAGGAGGGCGAGGAGGAAGATGACCGTCCAAGAATTGCCATTGTAGGAAAGCCGAATGTAGGAAAGTCCTCGATCATAAACCAGCTTTTAGGAGAAAACCGTGTCATTGTATCAAATATCGCAGGAACCACAAGAGATGCGGTGGATACGGAGATCATTCATGACGGTACGGAATATGTATTTATTGATACTGCCGGTTTAAGGCGGAAAAGCAAGATCAAAGAAGAACTGGAGCGTTACAGTATTATCAGAACGGTTACAGCCGTTGAACGTGCGGATGTGGTGGTTGTGGTGATTGATGCAGAGGAAGGTGTAACAGAACAGGATGCCAAGATTGCCGGCATTGCCCACGAGCGGGGAAAAGGGATCATTGTAGCAGTTAATAAATGGGATGCCATCGAAAAAAATGACAAGACTATTTATGAATATACCAATAAAATCAAGAATACGCTGTCCTTTATGCCTTATGCAGAGTTTGCATTTATCTCTGCGAAAACCGGCCAGAGAATGAATAAGCTTTTTGAACTGATTGATATGGTAAGGGAAAACCAGACACTCAGGGTCGCTACCGGAGTATTGAATGAGATCATGACAGAAGCTGTGGCTCTCCAGCAGCCGCCGTCTGATAAAGGCAAGCGTCTGAGGCTCTACTATATTACTCAGGTCGCCGTAAAACCTCCTACTTTTGTAATCTTTGTCAATGATAAAGAACTGACGCATTTCTCCTATACAAGATACCTTGAAAACAGGATCCGTGATGCGTTTGGCTTTAAGGGAACGTCCCTGAAATTTATTTACAGAGAAAGAAGCGGAAAGGAACAGTAGTATGGAAAGAATCATCTGTCTTGTGGCCGGTTATCTGCTCGGTTTAATTCAGTCCGGCTATTTTTATGGAAAAACCCATGAGATCGATATCCGCAATTACGGAAGCGGAAATACCGGTACCACCAATGCCCTGCGGGTTATGGGGGCAAAGGCAGGAGCAATTGTATTTTTTGGAGATTTTTTAAAGTCATTGCTGCCCTGTCTGTTGGTCCGCGCCATATTCCATGACAGGCCGGAGATGGAATACCTTATGATTTTGTATACTGGCTTAGGAGTGATTTTAGGCCATAATTACCCTTTTTACTTAAATTTTAAAGGCGGAAAGGGGATTGCGGCAACTGCCGGCCTGATTGTAGCCTTAGATTTAAGAATGACGCTTTTGTGTATCATTGCATTTATACTGATCGTTGGAATCACCAGATACGTTTCCCTGGGATCTTTGGTGGTTGCTGTCATACTATTTGCCTGGCTGCTCCTGTTTGCAGGGATGGGGGCATACGGACTGGACAGGAAATTGCTGCCGGAATTTTACATAATGACAGCAGTTATAAGTGGATTGGCATTCTGGCGTCATCGGGCCAATATCGGTCGTCTTGTCCGTGGTACAGAGAATAAAATCTCTATGAGCTTTGGAAAAAAATAAAATGAGGTGAAGGATATGGCAAAAATTGGAATAATCGGATCAGGGAGTTGGGGTATTGCTTTGGCATCTCTTCTATATAATAATAGGAACGAGGTGACGGTATGGTCGGCGCTTCCCGATGAGATCGCTGAGATGAAGACCACCCGAAGGCATCATACACTGCCGGAACTGGTTCTTCCAGATGACATGATCTTTACAGACAGTCTTAAGGAAGCCATGACAGGACAAGACATGCTGGTAACAGCAGTCCCGTCCATTTATGTTCGGCCTACGGCACAGAAGATGCGTCCGTTTTGCAGGTATGGCCAGGTGGTGGTCAATGTTGCAAAAGGGATTGAAGAGACCACCCTTATGACGCTTTCTGAGATTTTAGAGGAAGAACTTCCGATGGCAGATGTTGCTGTATTATCCGGTCCCAGCCATGCGGAAGAGGTGAGCAAAGGCCTGCCTACCACCTGTGTTGCAGGTGCCCGTACCAGAAAGACAGCTGAATACATTCAGGGAATATTTATGAATGAGGTTTTCCGCGTTTACACAAGCCCGGATATCCAGGGAATTGAAATCGGCGGTTCTCTTAAAAATGTTATTGCTCTTGCTGCGGGTATTGCCGACGGACTTGGATATGGAGACAATACAAAAGCTGCCCTGATCACGAGAGGAATCACAGAGATTTCCAGGCTTGGGACTGCCATGGGCGGTAAGTTCCAGACTTTTTGCGGGCTTTCCGGAATCGGTGATTTAATTGTCACCTGTGCCAGTATGCACAGCAGGAACCGGAGAGCCGGTATTTTGATCGGCCAGGGTAAGACCATGGAAGAGGCGGCCCAGGAAGTCAAGATGGTGGTGGAGGGCGTTTATTCCGCAAAAGCAGCCCTTGCATTATCAAAGAAATATGATGTTTCCATGCCCATTGTAGAACAGGTAAATGAAGTTTTATTCAATGGAAAATCCGCTTCTGATGCAGTAAAGGATCTGATGCTTCGGGATAAAACCATCGAGAGTTCTGACCTCCCTTGGGAAAAATAAGGGGATACTGATTTTTTTTATATTTAAAACAAAAGCAGTTGACATTTTTTTAAAGCCATTCTATTATAAAGACTATGTATATATAGTCAGAGGTGCTGTATATATTAAAACATTTCATGAGGAGGAATGGATTATGAAAAAATCTATGAAGAAGTTATTGAGCGTTACCATGGCAGTAGCTATGACAGCATCATTGACTGCTTGCGGTAAAACGGCTTCAGACCCGTCTACATCCGCTGCTGAGTCAACGGCATCAGGAGAAAAGACAGAGGCATCTGGTGAAGGTTTCTTTAAGATTGGCGGTATTGGCCCGATCACCGGAAGCACGGCAATTTACGGACAGGCAGTTATGAACGGTGCGGAACTGGCAATCAACGAGATCAATGCAGCCGGCGGAATCAACGGTGCTCAGATCGATTATAATTTCCAGGATGATGAAGGGGATACAGAGAAAGCGGTCAATGCTTATAATACCTTAAAAGACTGGGGAATGCAGATGCTGGTTGGTACAGTTACATCTGCTCCATGTATTGCAGTCGGTGCAGAGTCCAGCAATGATAATATGTTCCAGCTGACTCCTTCCGGATCTGCTGTAGACTGTACAAAATTTGAAAATCAGTTCCGTGTATGCTTCTCTGACCCGAATCAGGGTGCTGCATCTGCACAGTATATCGGAGAAAACAAACTGGCGACCAAAGTTGCTGTAATTTATGACAGTTCTGACGTTTATTCTACAGGTATCCATGATAAATTTATTTCTGAAGCAGAAGGCCAGGGAATTGAAGTAGTTGCTGATGAAGCTTTTACAGCTGATAACAACACCAACTTCTCCGTACAGCTTCAGAAAGCACAGGATTCCGGTGCTGAGCTGGTATTCCTTCCAATTTATTATTCTCAGGCAGCACTCATTCTTGCTCAGGCAAAACAGATGGGCTTTGAGACCACATTCTTTGGCTGTGACGGACTTGACGGATTATTAAATGTTGAAAATTTCGATACATCTTTAGCTGAGAATGTTATGCTTCTGACACCATTTGCAGCTGATGCAGAAGATGAGCTGACTCAGAAGTTTGTAGCTTCCTACAAAGAAAAATACAAAGAAACACCAAACCAGTTCGCAGCTGATGCTTATGATGCTATTTATGCAATCAAAGCGGCTGCTGAGAAATCTGCTTTAACACCGGATATGGATGCATCTGCGATCTGTGATGCTTTAAAGAAATCCATGACAGAAATCACCATCAATGGTTTGACCGGTGAAAATATGACATGGACAGCTGACGGAGAACCGGAGAAAGCTCCTAAGGCAGTTAAGATTGTAAATGGTGTTTATACGGCAATGTAATTACGAAATGAATATCATTTGGTAAATGACCCAATGGAGGGTCGTCCAAGGGACGACCCTCTTTTTTAAAATAAACGACGAATGAGGTGCGTTGGTATGATGAGTTTCATATCCTATTTTATTAATGGTTTAAGCCTGGGCAGTGTTTATGCAATCATTGCTTTAGGATATACCATGGTATATGGCATTGCCAAGATGCTGAATTTTGCTCATGGCGATGTAATTATGATTGGGGGATACGTGGTGTTCACTGTCGTCAGCACGATGGGCTTAGGCCCGGTTGCCGGCGTTCTCCTTGCGGTTATCTTATGTACTGTATTGGGCGTGGTCATTGAGGGTGTCGCTTATCGCCCTTTGCGTATGGCAAGTCCCCTTGCAGTTCTGATTACAGCAATCGGTGTGAGCTACCTGCTTCAAAACATCGCACTGCTTGTTTTTGGTTCCAATCCGAAGTCCTTTACATCAGTCGTTACGATTCCGGCACTGAAACTGGCGGATGGAAAAATGACCATTTCCGGTGAGACAATTGTAACAATCATCAGCTGTGTCGTGATTATGATCGGCTTGACCGCCTTTATTAAAAAAACGAGAGCCGGCCAGGCCATGTTAGCAGTATCAGAAGATAAAGGGGCAGCACAGTTAATGGGAATTAATGTGGACGGTACCATTGCACTTACTTTTGCAATAGGCTCCGCACTGGCAGCCATTGCAGGTGCGCTTTTGTGTTCTGCATACCCGACTTTAACACCTTATACCGGATCCATGCCGGGAATTAAGGCATTCGTAGCCGCTGTATTCGGTGGAATCGGTTCAATACCGGGAGCTTTAATCGGAGGACTTTTGCTGGGAGTCATTGAAAATCTGAGCAAAGCGTATATCTCTTCCCAGCTGTCTGATGCCATCGTATTTGCAGTTCTTATTGTTGTTCTTCTTGTAAAGCCGACTGGAATATTAGGCAAGAAGATCAGCGAGAAAGTATAGGTGGAACATATGGAAAAGAGTATAAAAACAGGTTTTCGTCTGAGTAAAACTTTAAAAAGTAATATCATCACTTATGGAATCGTGATTGCAGCGTTTATTATTGTACAGATCCTTTTAAATACAGGTCAGGTAAGCAGTCTGATGAAAGGGCTGCTGGTTCCGCTGTGTATTTATTCAATCATGGCAATTTCATTAAATTTAACTGTGGGAATTCTTGGAGAGCTTAGTCTGGGACATGCCGGTTTTATGTGTGTAGGCGCATTTTCCAGTTCCCTGTTTTCCATTTCCATGCTTGAGATCATACCAAATACAGGTGTTCGCTTTTTTCTTGCAATCCTTATTGGAGCTGCAGCCGCTGCAGCCGCTGGCATTATTGTAGGAATTCCGGTATTAAGGCTGCGGGGCGATTATCTGGCTATCGTTACTCTGGCGTTTGGTGAAATTATTAAAAATGTTGTGAATGTTATCTATATCGGGAAAGATTCCAGCGGCCTTCATTTTTCTATGAAAAATGCCATGGCACTGAACCTTGACGAGGATGGTTCCGTAATCCTGAACGGTGCTCAGGGAATTACCGGAACTCCAAAGGACTCTACCTTTCTGATTGGTGTGATTCTGATTCTGGTCACTTTATTTATTGTCCTTAATCTGATTCACTCCAGGTCCGGGCGTGCAATTATGTCTGTTCGTGATAACCGTATTGCGGCAGAATCCATTGGTATTAACATCACAAAATATAAACTGATGGCATTTACCATATCTGCTTCACTGGCAGGAGTTGCGGGAGTCCTGTATTCCCATAACTTATCATCTCTTACTGCAACCCAGAAGAATTTCGGTTATAACCAGTCCATTATGATCCTTGTGTTTGTTGTTCTTGGCGGTATTGGTAATATCCGTGGGTCCATGATCGCTGCAGTGATTCTCACCTTGCTTCCGGAATTGCTAAGAGGTTTGAATACCTATCGTATGCTTATTTACGCCATCGTTCTCATTGTCATGATGATATTCAACTGGAGTCCCAAGCTCATTGACTTCAGAAAGCGTTATTTTCATAAGAACAGGACAGAAAGAGAGAGGGTGTAACCATGGCTTTGCTGGAAATTAAAAATCTTGGAATCTCCTTCGGTGGATTGCGTGCCGTAGATAATTTCAGTATTACCATTGAAAAAGGTCAGTTATATGGTCTCATTGGTCCTAATGGAGCAGGTAAGACTACCATCTTTAACCTTTTGACCGGTGTATACAAACCCAACGCCGGAACCATTTTTCTGGATGGGGAAAATATTACAGGTAAAAAAACGGTGGATATCAACAGGTCCGGAATTGCCAGAACGTTTCAGAATATCCGTTTATTTAAGGAATTGACGGTACTGGATAATGTAAAAACCGGACTTCATAATCAGAATACTTATTCCACATTAGCGGGCATTCTCCGCTTGCCGAATTATTATAAAGTGGAAAAGGAGATGGATGAAAAAGCCATTGAGCTTTTGAAAGTCTTTGATCTGGATAAGGAAAAAGACATTCTTGCCTCCAATCTTCCATATGGAAAGCAGAGAAAGCTGGAAATTGCCCGCGCTCTTGCCACCGGACCCAAGCTTTTGCTTCTTGATGAGCCTGCGGCAGGAATGAATCCCAATGAAACCACGGAGCTTATGGATACCATCCGCTTTGTCCGGGATAATTTTGAAATGACGATTTTGTTGATTGAACATGATATGAAGCTTGTCTCCGGCATCTGCGAGCGGCTGACGGTTCTGAATTTCGGCCAGGTTCTTACGCAGGGAAAAACAGCAGATGTGTTAAATGACCCGGAAGTCATCAAGGCATATTTGGGAGAATAAGGAGGCTTAAGACATGGCAATACTTGAAGTGAAAAATCTGGAAGTATATTACGGCGTTATTAAGGCGCTTAAAGATATTTCCTTTGAAGTGAACGAAGGTGAGATTGTTGCTTTGATCGGTGCCAACGGCGCAGGAAAGACAACGACTCTCCATACCATCACCGGCCTTTTAAAAGCGGCTTCCGGTACCATTCAGTTTGACGGACACGATATTACAAAGATACGTGGAGATAAAATTGTCGGGATGGGAATGGCTCATGTTCCGGAGGGACGCCGTGTGTTTGCGGCGTTAAGTGTTTACGAGAATTTAAAACTCGGTGCTTATACAAGACGGGATAAAAATGAAATCGAAGAAACTCTGCAGATGATCTACAAGCGTTTTCCAAGGCTTCTGGAACGAAAGAACCAGCCGGCAGGAACCTTGAGCGGCGGAGAACAGCAGATGTTAGCTATGGGACGGGCACTGATGAGCCATCCGAAAGTAATTGTGCTGGATGAACCGTCTATGGGACTTTCTCCGATTTACGTAAGTGAGATCTTTGATATTATTCAGGAAATCAATAAGTCAGGAACAACGGTATTATTGGTGGAACAGAATGCGAAAAAGGCCTTGTCCATTGCAAACCGCGCTTATGTTCTGGAAACAGGAGATATTGTATTAAGCGGTGATGCCAAGGAACTTATGAATAACGACTCTGTGAAGAAGGCTTATTTAAGTGAATAAAAACTATCTGGATTTAAATTGGAATATTCAGTTCCCTGTACCTTGCAGTTTGTTAAAAACTTTACTGCAAGGTACAGGGATTTTTTGTTGTACAAATTTGATTTTTTGTCCATATAATCAAGAATAGTTTACCTATCTATGGTAAAATAACAAACAAAACAGTTTTACGGACAGGGGAGATAGCAATGTATTGGGCACTGGTAAAATGCAGCTTTAAACAGCAAATACAGTTTAAATGGAATCTGCTGTTCCAGATCATAGGGGACTGGCTGAGGATATATATAAAAATATGTATCTGGAAGGCACTTATTCAGGCAGGAACGAAAGATATGGCAGATTATCGTTCGCTGGCTTCCTATTCTGTAGCAGCGTCACTGATTTTAATTTTGACCAATTCCCGTGTGGCAGCAAATCTTTCTGAGCGGGTGAGATCAGGAATGATAGCCGTAGACCTGATTCGTCCTGTTTCTCTGAAATGGTATTGTTTTTTTCAACAAATTGGTGAAAATCTGTTTCATTTTTTATTTGAGGGTATATTTATTGCGGTTTTTTCATGGCTAATCTGGAAACTGCCTCTTTTGCAAGTGAAAACTGCTGTTCCCTCTCTTTTATGCCTGGTTTTAGGGGTGGTAATAATGTTTTATATTCAATATACCATTGGACTCCTTGTTTTTTGGATGAAAGACGGGACCTATACACGGATGATTACGGATGCATTGTTTGTTTTATTTTCCGGCATTGAAATTCCTCTCTGGTTTTATCCGGAATGGCTTAGAAACGTCAGCCATATGCTTCCCTTCCGTTTTGTCGTTTTTGAACCTGTTATGGTGTGGCTGGGACAGGCGAAGGGAAAAGAAATTGTATGGATTCTTTTTCTGCAGATTCTGTGGCTGTTGGTCCTGTCCTTGCTGGAAAACCGTCTATGGAAATGTATAAAAAACAGCATTGAAATTCAGGGAGGTTAAAAACATGCTAAGTTTGTATACTGCTTTTGCCAAGATCGCCTTTTTTACACAGCTGGAGTACCGGGGACAGTATTTTATGCGTATGGTTGCAAAGATCCTTGGCTGGTCCACCGGTTTTATCATGCTTTTAGTACTTCTTAAAAAGTTTCACACGATTGGAGGGTGGGGAATCTATGAAGTTCTTCTTTTGTATGGATTTGAGGTGTTATCCTATTCCATTGCAGGTACTTTTTGTATGGGCGGGTTTGGTAATCTGCCAGGAATTATTCGACAGGGAGAGCTTGATGGCATCTTGACAAAGCCGGTGAATACTTTTGTGTATCTTGTATGCACGAGAATCAGTGCCGGTTATACCAGTAATTATGTGATTGCTCTTGGGATCATTGTCTTCTGTATAGAAAGGTTGGAAATTTCCTTAACTCTGTCTGGAATGATCTGGATGTTTTTTGATATTTTGGGTGCATCGCTGATACAGGCTTCGGGGTTTATGGTTACTACGGTGCCTGCCTTCTGGTTTTATAAGAGTGATGGTCTTTACCGCCTGTTTTATAAAAATCTGACAGAGTTTCTAAAATACCCGCTGTCCATCTATAATAGGGGAATCCAGGCATTTCTGACCGTTCTGCTTCCTTATGGATTTATTAATTTTTATCCGGTACAATATTTTCTTAATAGGGAGGAAGGGATGTTTGCCCCCTGGTTTCAGTATTTAACGCCTCTGGTTGGCCTTTGTGCTTTCACCGGAGCATATCTATTCTGGCTTAAGGGACTTCATGCGTATCAAAGCACAGGTTCTTAAAATCGATTGATTGGAGAGAAAAATCCATGGCATACATAGAGGTTAATCACATAACAAGGGAATTTAAAAGCTTTAGAAGGCCAAAAGGGGTTAAAGATGCCCTTTATACTTTACTAAAAAGGGATTATGATATAAAAAAAGCAGTGGATGACCTTTCCTTTTCCATTGAGAAAGGAGAGCTGGTTGGCTATATCGGCCCCAATGGAGCAGGTAAATCCACCACCATAAAAATGCTATCCGGAATACTGGTACCTTCGTCCGGGAACATTCTTACCGGAGGAATTGTGCCGTGGGAAAAAAGAAAACAGAATGCCGGGAATATTGGAGTCGTGTTTGGACAGCGCTCACAGTTAAACTGGGATCTGCCCATGGAAGATACCTTTGAGCTGTATCAAAGAATGTATAAAGTGGAAATAAAAGCCTTTAGAAAAAACGTGGACATGTTTGTAGAAATGCTGGAGATGCAGCCTTTTTTAAAAAAACCGGTACGGCAGCTCAGTCTGGGGCAGAAGATGAGGGCAGAATTAGCGGTTGCCCTTCTTCATGACCCGGCCATTCTTTATTTAGATGAACCGACCATTGGACTTGATGTGGTGGTAAAAGATAAGATCCGTAAGTTTATCCGGCAGCTGAACAGAGAAAAAAGGACTACCGTTTTATTAACGACCCATGATATGGTTGATATTGAAGAAATCTGTGACAGGATCCTAATGATTGATCATGGAAAATTAATGCTTGACAAGTCCATAGATGAATTCAAAGCCCAGGGGACGGGACAGTATTATGTAGTAGTTACCTTTTCCCAATGCCGGGAGATATTATCAATACCGGGTATCAGTATGACAGTGGATCAGCCTTTTTGCCATACGTATCAGATATCGGCCTCTAAGGTATCCATTAACATGCTTTTAAATAGAATATCAGCCTCTTATGAAGTGACGGATATTATAATAAAAAAGCCGGAAATTGATGAAATTGTGCGAAGATTATATACATCGGATCCATCAGGAGAATGACATGGAAAGTTTCTACATATTAAATGATGCAATTCATTACGTGGAAAAGCATTTAAAAGATGCCATTACAGCAGAAGATATTGCTGGCTCATGCAATTATTCCGTATCCAATTTAAAATATCTGTTCCGAAAAGTATTCCAATTTGGAATGATGGATTATGTGAATAGAAGAAAAATTACAGAAGCTGCCGGAGAATTAATCAGTACCAGTAAGACCGTTTGTACTGTGGCATATGATTTTGGATTTGGATCTCAGGAGGTTTTTACCAGAGCGTTCAATAAGATTTGGGAAGAAACACCAGGTGTGTACCGGAAACACCGGCATTTTTATCAACTGTTTCCCCGGCAGGAATTTTATTATGATGTGTGTAAAGTGTTCCGCAGACGATTTGACCTATCTCCGCTTATGGACGAACTGAAAGGCCGGGAAGGGTGTATTGTGGCTTGCTTTGATATTATCAGCATTCGCTTTATAAAGACCTGCTATGGCAGAGCCTCCGGAGAGACTGCGGCCTTAAAGGCGCTTCAGAGAATTGAAAAGCACATGGGGGATGGTGCCAGGCTATACCGAATTGCCGGAGATAAATTCGCGGTAACGTTTGGAACGGCAGATTATGAATCTGTGTATCAGGCGGTGCTTTCCGTTCTCTCCTTAAACGGAAGAACTTTTCTTTATAAAGAAGATGAAATTCCTTTGTCCATGTTTGCGGGAATTCAATTTTTACCTTTCAAGGGATTGACCGAGGATGGGTTGTTTGACCAACTGAATGAAATCATTGCAAAAGCCCATCAAAGACTTTCAAGAAGTTTCACGGGTCTGGATGGCAGCGATCATTATCGGATCCGGTATGAGGAAGAATCAGGCCTTTACCAGGGATTTGCAGCAAATGCCTTTCAATGCTCCTTTAAGGGACAACAGGGACTGATGGTGAGGGTTCCTAAAGAACAGACGGAATTTGTTTTTTCTCTTGATGAAGAAACACCGCCCATCCGGTGGAAAACTACCGGTTCCGGTTATGAAATGTTTTTTCCGGAGGGACATGACTGGTATATAAAAACTGTCTTCGATGATGCAGGAACAGTTATTAGAGAACATTACTATATAATAAGAAACTTAAGTGCCTGCGGGGACCATGATGTGTCCTATACACTGCTGCATCTGGAAGTGGTAAAAACATCTGATGGAAGGATTCTTACACTGAATGAGGGAGAATTAAAAGAGGCACTTTATGAAGGCTATATCTCAAAAGAAAAATACCGTTTTATACAGACAAAAGGAAAATTGATCAGAGCCATGATTGAAAATAAAAGGGAATAATCTTTTCTCCTCCGCATATAGTGTAACAGCACAGAAGGGGGAATCTTTATGGACAATTATAACGTATACAATGATATTAAAGCCCGAACCAACGGTGAAATCTACATCGGAGTGGTTGGACCCGTAAGAACTGGTAAATCAACTTTTATTAAGCGTTTCATGGAATTAATGGTTTTGCCGGGCATGGAAGATGAACACCAGAAAAATCAGACAAGGGACGAACTGCCCCAAAGTGCGGCAGGTAAAACCATTATGACTACAGAGCCTAAATTCATTCCCAAGGAAGCAGCTACCATTCGTCTGGGAGAAGAAATTGAAGCAAAGGTCCGTTTGATTGACTGCGTTGGCTTTATGGTAGACGGAGCCGCCGGACATATTGAAAATGACGAGGAACGCCTTGTAAAAACGCCCTGGTTTGATTATGAGATTCCATTTACCAAAGCTGCGGAAATCGGAACCAGAAAAGTTATCAACGACCATTCTACCATTGGAGTCGTCATTTCTACAGATGGTTCCATCGGTGAACTGAAACGTGCCAATTACATAGCAGCTGAGGAACGCACCGTCCAGGAGTTGAAAAATCTGGGGAAACCGTTTATCATTCTTCTTAATTCTGCAAAACCATACTCCGATGAGACCACAGCACTTTCAAAGGAAATGAACCAGAAATACGGCGTAACCGTTCTGCCGGTAAACTGTGAGCAATTAAAGAAAGAGGATGTCAATAACATTATGGAACGGGTATTAAAAGAATTTCCTGTGACTGAAATGGATTTCTTCATTCCCAAATGGCTCGAAATTCTTCCTGCAACTCACTGGCTGAAAGCTCAGGTGATTGATGCTGCCAAGAATATGGTGAAGAAAGTAACCCATATGAAGGATGTTGCTTCTGACTTATACGACGGCGCTGCCGAAAGCATTCGTTCCATCAAAGTACAGAATATGAATATGGCAGACGGCAGTGTGGCAGTAGGCATGGATGTAGATGACAGTTATTATTATCAGATTTTAAGCGACTACGTTGGCCTTCCCATCGAGGGAGAATATCAGCTCATGCAGACATTGAGTGAGCTTGCCAAGATGAAAGCCGAGTATGAAAAGGTGAACCAGGCCATGAGCCAGGTAAGATTAAAAGGGTATGGCGTAGTGACGCCGGAACGGTCTGAAATCATGTTAGACGAACCGGAAGTAATTAAACATGGGAACAAATACGGAGTAAAAATGCGTGCGGAAGCTCCGTCCATTAATCTGATCAAAGCCCACATCCAGACGGAAATTGCTCCGATCGTAGGAAGTGAACAGCAGGCAGAGGATTTGATCGCTTATATTAAAGAAAATGCAAGGGACAGTGAAGAAGGAATCTGGAATACCAATATCTTCGGAAAATCCATCGAGCAGATTGTAGAAGACGGCATACAGGCAAAAGTGTCTCAGCTTACGGAAGACTGTCAGTTAAAGCTTCAGGATACCCTCCAAAAAATTATTAATGATAGTAATGGCGGTATGATTTGCATTATTATCTAAATTAATGGTATAATACAAAAAAAAGATACAGATGGAGGGCTCATATGAAATTGATGTTCATTGGCGCAGCCCATGAGGTTACCGGAAGCTGTCATTATCTGGAAGCGGCAGGTTTAAAAATCCTTGTGGACTGCGGTATGGAGCAGGGAATTGATCGGTTTCAGAATGCGGATCTGCCAGTAAGCTATGCGGAGGTTGATTATGTTCTTTTAACCCATGCGCATATTGACCATGCAGGTATGCTCCCCTTTATCTATGCCAGAGGCTTCCGGGGACAGGTGATCTCCACTGTGGCGACCGCAGATTTGTGCGGCATCATGCTAAAAGACAGTGCACATATCCAGGAGGCTGAAACGGAGTGGAAAAACCGCAAGGCAAGGAGGGCAGGGCTTCCCGAGGAAGAGCCCTTATATGGAATCAATGATGTGACAGGAGTGCTTAAGCTGTTTCGTTCCTATGCTTATGACGAAAAAGCAGAGTTAGACGATGGTTTAAGCATTCGTTTTATTGATGTAGGTCACCTCCTTGGTTCCGCTTCTATTGAAATCTGGATCAACGAAGATGGGCGCTCTGTAAAAATTGTATTTTCTGGTGACATCGGCAATCGGAACAAGCCTCTTATCCGCGACCCTCAGTATATTAAAGAGGCCGATTATGTGGTGATGGAATGTACGTATGGGGACCGGTTGCACGGGGCAATCCCCGATCATGTTTCGGTGCTTTCCCAAATTGTCCAGAGAACTCTGGACAGAGGCGGCAATGTGGTAATTCCTGCGTTTGCAGTAGGGAGAACCCAGGAGCTGCTTTATATTTTCCGCCGTATGAAGGAGGAGGGGCGGGTCACAGGACATGACGGATTTGAAGTTTACGTTGACAGTCCTCTTGCAGTAGAGGCTACCCAGGTATTTAAAGATAATCTGGTGGACTGCTATGATAACGAGACAAAAGAGCTGGTGTTAAGAGGCATTAACCCTATCTCTTTTCCGGGGCTTAAGCTTTCTGTTACCAGCGAAGAGTCCAAATATATTAATTCTAATCCAAAGCCAAAGGTAATTATATCAGCGGCGGGAATGTGCGATGCTGGCCGTATCCGGCATCATTTGAAACATAATTTATGGAGGCCTGAGTGCACCGTTGTCTTTACAGGCTACCAGTCCATTGGAACGTTTGGAAGAAGTCTGATTGACGGTGCAGGTGAAGTCAGGTTATTTGGTGAGACCATTCAGGTTGAGGCCTGCATTGAACGAATGGACGGGATGAGTTCCCATGCAGATATGGAAGGATTGATTGGCTGGTTGAATGCATTTGAAGAAAAACCACGGGAAGTATTTCTGGTTCACGGTGACAATCGGGTTTGCGATTCTTTTGAACAGCTTCTTGAAAATGAATATGGATTTCAGGTAACTGCTCCATTTTCAGGATCCCTGTATGACCTTTCAAGGGGAAGATGGCTTGAAAAAACAGAAGGAATCGAAGCTGCCAGAGCATTGGAACCTCAAAAGAAGCCGGCAGGTGTTTATGGAAGACTTTTTTCCGCCGGAGAAAGGCTTTTGCAGGTGATACGCCATAATGAGGGCGGTGCCAACAAGGATCTTGCCAAATTTGCAGATCAAATTAATTCATTATGTGATAAATGGGATAGATAAGGAGAACAAGAGAACGTGACAAAGGTACTATTATTTACTGACGGAGCTGCAAGAGGAAACCCCGATGGACCGGGTGGCTACGGTGCGGTTTTACAATTTACGGATTCCAAAGGGCAGCTCCATGAAAAAACCATTTCAGCAGGGTATGTAAAGACGACCAATAACCGAATGGAGTTAATGGCAGCCATAGCAGGTCTGGAGGCATTGACAAGACCATGCCAGGTGGAACTCTATTCTGATTCCAAATATGTGATTGATGCATTTAACCAGCACTGGATTGATAACTGGATCAAAAACAACTGGAAAAGGGGGAAAAGCGGTCCGGTAAAGAATATCGATCTGTGGAAGAGGTTATTAAAGGCCAAGGAACCCCATCAGGTGACATTTCATTGGGTAAAAGGACATGCCGGTCACCCTCAGAATGAGCGGTGCGATCTGCTGGCAACAAGTGCTGCTGATGGAGAGAATCTTTTAGTCGATGAGGGCCTGTAACATCAAACGTATGGGATGTCAAATACTTACATATCTCTTACGATGTCTTACTAAATGCGAATTCCTATTTTCTTTCTTTTTTATTTGTGATATGGTAGCTTCATCAAATCAGATTAGGATGATCGTTCATGAATAGAAGCAGAGGAATATGGATTGTCATAGGAATGATACTGGTGATTGGAGTGCTTATGACTTTAGCGACCACCAGTTTTATAAGCAGCAGAGAAAGTACTTCTGATTCTTATAATGATCAGATACTTTCCAGCTCTGAACTGCCTTCTGACTCAGAGGAGGGGCAGTATCACAGCAAAGAACAGAAATTGTTTTCGGCAGAAAGTAGAGCAACAGGCGGACAGACCAAACTTCCTGAAGAAAAGGCAATGCCAAAAAAAGCGGCAGGGAGTGTGACGGAAGCAGGAAGCAGCAACACAGAGCAGACAGTCTCTGCAGCAGATGCGCAGATGCAGGTGAAGAGTGCTGACAGCCCAGAACCAGCAGATGGGGCCCCCCAGGTTGCTCAGGCGGCTTCAGAAATCCCGGTAGAAGAGTCTGCGCAGGAAACCGTAATGTCTCCCAAGGCACCTGAAAAAAAATATAAGTTATCCAATGCACCAGCACCTTCAAAAGGGGCGGCCTATTATCAAAAACACTTGGAAAACCTGGATGAACAAATCAGGAAAATCCGGGAAGAGTCAGCAGATTCCAATACCTACTCCATGAAAGCCCTCGCAGATAAAGAATTAAAGCTATGGAATCTGGAGCAGAACACCATTTATGAAACCATAGCCCAGAAGCTTTCCGATGACGGTAAAAAGTCTCTGGAAGCCTCCCAGCAGGACTGGATGAAAAGCAGGGATGCCAAAGCAGAGGAAGCGGCTAAAAAATACAGCGGAGGGACTCTGGAAGGTCTGGAATATACGGCTTCTCTTGCAGAGTCCACAAGAGCAAGAGCCTATGATCTGGTAAAGGAATATGCAGATGTTCTCTCTGAGGAAAGTAACCCATAAAGTACGGCTTTTGCCGTACTTCTTTATTGAGATGCAAAAATTTCCATTGGAACATCTTGATAAATAAAATTCCATATGATAGGATAGTAAGATAAATTGCAAGAATGCCGCCAGTGCCGGCACTTTGTCAGAATAGACAATAAACAAACGGAGGACAGTAACGTGAAGAACTATGGTGTGAATGAACTGAGGAGAATGTTCCTTGAATTTTTTGAGAGTAAGGGACATCTGGCTATGAAAAGCTTCTCCCTGGTTCCTCATAATGATAATAGCTTGTTGTTGATCAACTCAGGAATGGCTCCCCTAAAGCCGTATTTTACCGGACAGGAGATTCCACCCAGAAAAAGGGTGACTACCTGTCAAAAGTGCATCCGGACAGGAGATATTGAGAACGTCGGCAAAACAGCACGCCACGGCACATTCTTTGAGATGCTCGGTAATTTTTCCTTTGGGGATTATTTTAAAGACGAAGCAATCCGCTGGTCCTGGGAATTTTTAACGGAAGTGATTGGACTGGAAGCGGACAGGCTGTATCCATCAGTCTATTTGGAAGATGATGAAGCATTTGATATCTGGAATAAAAAAATCGGAATTGCACCGGAACGTATTTTCCGTATGGGCAAGGAAGATAACTTTTGGGAACACGGTGCAGGTCCATGCGGGCCTTGTTCCGAGATTTATTATGACCGCGGTGAAAAATATGGCTGCGGGAAGCCTGATTGCACGGTAGGCTGTGACTGTGACCGTTATATGGAGGTATGGAACAACGTATTTACTCAGTTTGAAAATGACGGCCATGGCAACTATGAAGAACTGACACAGAAAAACATCGATACCGGTATGGGACTGGAACGTCTGGCAGTAGTTGTTCAGGAAGTTGATTCCATCTTTGATGTTGATACCATAAAGGCACTGTTAAACCGTGTGGCAGAGCTGGCACACACCCAATATAAAAAGGATTCTGATGTGGATGTATCCCTTCGCCTGATCACAGACCACGTCCGTTCCTGTACATTCATGATTTCTGACGGCATTATGCCCTCAAACGAAGGAAGAGGCTACGTCCTCCGCCGCCTGCTCCGCAGAGCCGCCCGCCATGGCAGACTCTTGGGAGTAGAAGGTAAGTTTCTTGCGGAACTGTCCCAGACGGTAATTGAACTGTCAAAAGATGGATATCCGGAACTGGAAGAAAAGAAAGCCATGATCTTAAAGGTTCTCACCCAGGAGGAAGATAAGTTCAATAAGACGATTGACCAGGGACTTGCTATCCTGACTGAGTTAGAAGAAGATATGAGAAAGAAGAACGAGACCGTTCTCTCCGGAGAGGAAGCTTTTAAGTTATATGACACCTATGGATTCCCACTTGATCTGACCCTGGAAATTCTTGCTGAAAAGAACTTCAAGGTTGATGAAGAGGGCTTTAAGACTGCCATGCAGGTGCAGCGGGAAACTGCAAGGAATGCCAGAAAGACAACCAATTATATGGGTGCGGATGTTACGGTCTACCAGTCCATAGATCCGGCTGTTTCTACAGAATTCATTGGTTATGATAAATTAATCTGTGATTCTGAAATTACAGTGCTTACCACGGATACTGAGATCGTGGAGGCTCTTACTGATGGTGAGATCGGCACTGTTATCACCAAGAAGACTGTATTTTACGGCACGATGGGCGGACAGCAGGGAGATATCGGCACAATTGTCAGTGAGAATGGTGAGTTTAAGGTAGAGGATACCATTCATCTGCAGGGCGGCAAGATCGGTCATGTGGGAAAGATGGTAAAGGGGATGCTTCAGACCGGCGATACAGTTACTTTAAAAGTTTGTGAGAACAACCGCCAGAATACCGGAAAGAACCACAGTGCCACTCATCTTCTCCAAAAAGCGTTAAGGACTGTTTTAGGCAATCATGTAGAACAGGCAGGATCTCTTGTTGACGGAGACCGGCTGCGTTTTGACTTTACTCATTTTTCAGCTCTTACACCGGAAGAGATCCGTCAGGTAGAAACTCTTGTGAATGATAAAATCAAAGAGTCCCTTCCTGTTAATACGGAAGTCATGTCTTTAGAAGAGGCAAAGAAATCCGGCGCTATGGCATTATTTGGCGAAAAATACGGAGATACGGTACGTGTTGTGAAGATGGGAGATTTTTCTACAGAGCTTTGCGGCGGAACCCATATTTCAAATACCGGCGTAATCGGATCCTTTAAAATTCTTTCCGAGACAGGAATAGCTGCCGGAGTCCGCAGAATTGAAGCGTTAACCGGTGACGGACTCAAGCGTTATTATGAAGAGATGGAAAGAGAATTCCATGAAGCTGCCAAAGCAGCAAAGACGACGCCTTCTTCCCTTACCGCAAAGATTGAGTCTCTGTTAGAAGAAATCAAAACGCTTCATTCTGAGAATGAGAAATTAAAAAGTAAGCTTGCAAAAGATTCCCTTGGCAACGTTACGGACCAGATTCAGGAGGTTAACGGAGTAAAGGTTCTCGCAACAAAGGTAATGGATGTGGATATGAACGGGCTTCGCAATCTTGGCGACCAGCTGAAGGATAAAATTGGAGAAGGTGTCATTGTGATTGCATCCATTCAGGGGGAGAAAGTCAATCTTATGGCTGCTGTAACCGATGAAGCTCAGAAAAAAGGGGCTCATGCAGGCAACCTGCTCAAAGCCATTGCGGCCCTTGTGGGCGGCGGCGGCGGTGGACGACCGAACATGGCTCAGGCAGGCGGCAAGAATCCGGCTGGTGTTGATGCATGCCTTTTAAAAGTTGCAGAAGTGGTTGCGGAACAGGTGAAATAATTGTTGTTGAAATACGAAAAATTATGAAAGTTTTTCTTGACGAATGGCAGAATTATGCTATAATCATATCAGTGCTATAAAATACCCAAACAGTTGTATTATGCACAAGTACACAACTGGAGGGAGGTTAGGTGTGAGCTATGTCAAATGTAATCGTTAAAGACAACGAGAGCTTAGATAGCGCTTTACGCAGATTCAAAAGAAACTGTGCGAAAGCAGGTATCCAGCAGGAAATTCGTAAGAGAGAGCATTACGAAAAGCCAAGCGTAAGACGTAAGAAAAAGTCTGAAGCTGCAAGAAAACGTAAATATAACTAATTGTTAAAAGATAAACCTCTGGTTTGGCCTAGGCATAACCAGGGGTTTTTTCTGGTTTTGCAGTGCTGTAGAATTTTCCATATCCTCTTTGCATATAGTATAAAGTAATAAAAAGAGAAAGGCAGAGAAGATATGTTGGAGGAATCAAAGGAAAAAGCGGCTTTTGCCTTAAAACTCCCCAAAGATGTTGTTCTTGGAGAGGTGCTTGTGTCTTTTCTCGGACGTCACAGTGTTGTGATTGAAAATTACCGGAGCATCATTTTATACACCGATTGCTCCATTAAGATCCAGGCAAAAAATTGCCGGGTAATTATCAGCGGAAGCCGGCTGATGATTGAGTATTACACCAATGAAGAGATGAAAATCAACGGATTTATCAAATCCCTGGAATTTGAATAAATAGGGAAACTGGAGGTGTAAGAAAGTGCTTGAATGGCTGAATCGCCGTTTCTTCGGTTATCTTTTTATAGAAATGTCCGGTTTTTCTCCGGAACGGTTTTTAAATATGTGTACGGTTCATGAAATTGAATTATGGGAAGTGGTAAATTCGGGTCAGACTTATCAATTTTTCATGACTGTCTCCGGGTTCCGCAAAATAAAGCCCCTTGTCCGTAAATCGAAGGTCAGACTTAGGATTTTAAAAAAGTTTGGACTTCCTTTTTTTTTATACCGCAATAAAAGGCGGAAATTTTATGCCCTCGGATTCTTAAGCTTTTTTCTGATTCTTTATTCCTTGTCTCTTTTCCTCTGGGACATTGAATTTGAGGGGAATCGGATGTATACATACGACACTTTATTGAAATATTGTGAATCAGAACAGATCCGTTACGGCATGCAAAAGTCGAAAATTGATTGTGACGGACTGGAAGAATCCCTTCGTACGGCATTTCCTGAAATAACCTGGGTATCGGCAAGAGTATCAGGAACAAGACTTTTGGTTAAGATAAAAGAAAATGAAGTGCTGTCGGAGATTCCGGCAAAAGATGAGACTCCGTGTGATATTGTAGCAGAAAAAGACGGAGTCATCACTTCCATGATTGTACGCACCGGAGTTCCTATGGTAGCGGTCGGTGATACGGTGACCAAAGGACAGATCTTAGTCAGCGGTACGCTTCCTGTCATTGGTGACAGTGAAGAGATTATGAACACCCATTATGTCCATTCCGATGCGGATATCCGTGCCAGAACCGAATATCATTACACCAGGCAGATACCGATGTACCGCAAAATCGATGTGGAAACGGGAAAAGTCCGGAAAGGTTATTATATTAAGGTATTTGAATACTCCTTTTTGCTCATGCGTCCAAGACCGGAGGGAACTTCATGGAAGAGGACCATGGAAGAAGAGCAGCTTCATTTATTCGAGAATTTTTACCTGCCCATTTATACAGGAACCATAACGGGGAAAGAATTTATATCTTATGAGCGTCCTTATAAGGATGAAGAGAAAAAAGAACTTGCCGATAAGTTTAACAAAGATTATGAAAAAAAATTATTGGAAAAAGGGGTACAAATTCTAGAAAATCATGTTAAAATACTAGATAATGAATCTCTGTGCCAATTCACCATAGATTTCGTGACTGATGAACCGTTTGGAAAGCAGGAAGCATTGGAGATACAAAGAACAGAGGAACCGGAGGAGACAAATCATTCAAATGAGCGTAATTGAGACAATCATAGATATTCCAACAGAACATGAGAAGAATGTATGCGGACAGTTTGACAGCTACTTAAAGAAAATTGAACGAACCCTTCATGTTACCATGATCGGAAGAGATGGTGTTCTTAAAATTATTGGACCGGAACAGATGGTCCAGAAAGCAAAAAGCGTATTCAGCAACCTGATCGAACTGTCCAAACGGGGGAATACCATTACGGAGCAAAATGTGGATTATGCCCTTTCTCTGTCATTTTCTGAAAACGACAGCCAGATCCTTGAGATCGATAAAGATATTATCTGCCGGACCATTGCAGGAAAGCCGGTAAAGCCCAAGACTCTCGGGCAGAAGCAGTATGTGGATCAGATCCGTAAAAAGATGATTGTATTTGGAATCGGACCTGCCGGAACGGGAAAAACCTATCTTGCCATGGCGATGGCGATTCAGGCATTTAAAAACGGAGAAGTAAACCGGATCATTCTCACAAGACCAGCCATTGAGGCAGGAGAAAAGCTGGGGTTTCTTCCTGGTGATCTCCAAAGCAAGATTGATCCTTATTTAAGACCGTTGTATGATGCCTTATACCAGATCATGGGTGCGGAAAGCTTTCTCCATAATACGGAAAAAGGGTTGATTGAAGTTGCTCCGCTGGCATACATGAGGGGGCGTACCCTTGACAATGCCTATATTATTCTTGATGAGGCCCAGAATACCACTCCTGCCCAGATGAAGATGTTCTTAACAAGAATCGGCTTTGGTTCCAAAGTGATTGTTACCGGTGACCAGACCCAGAAGGATCTTCCGTCAGGTACGGTATCCGGTCTTGACATGGCAATGAGGATTTTAAAAAAGATTGATGATATCAGCTTCTGTCAGTTGACGAGCAATGATGTGGTCCGTCATCCTCTTGTGCAAAAAATTGTACAGGCTTATGATGAATTTGAGTCAAAGAAAAAGACCGAAGAGCGAAAGACTAAGACCGTCAGAGGCAGAAAGGCGCATTATGACAATTAATATTGAATACGAGGCTGAAAAAATGCTGGATATTCCGTATAAGGAGATTATTAACAATGTGGTGGAGGAAGCCATGGACTATGAGAACTGCCCTTATGAAGCAGAGGTCAATGTTCTTATCACCGATGACGAAGACATCCGTCAGATTAATAAGGAATACCGAAACATAGACAGCCCTACAGATGTGCTTTCTTTTCCAATGGTCGATTATGAGACCCCTTCAGATTTTGACCGTCTGGAGGAGATGGCAAATGATTATTTTAATCCGGAAACAGGGGAGCTTTTGCTGGGAGACATTGTAGTATCCGTTGATAAGGTAAAAGAACAGGCAGAAAAGTACGGACACTCTGAGACGAGAGAGATGGCTTTTTTGGTGGCTCACAGCATGCTCCACTTATTTGGCTATGACCATATGGAAGAAGATGAACGTCTGCTGATGGAGAAGAAGCAGGAGGAAATTTTAAGTCGGAGGGGATATGTGAGATGATGAAACAGGTATGGTTTGGGCTTGCCGGTGTCATGCTGTCCTGCACCTTTTTGTTTGGATGCGGAAAACCATATAAAGCAGTATCGGTAACGGAGCAGGCAACAAAAGAGGCGGGCACAGAGGAAATCAAGATAAACAGCAGTACGGATGCCGTGCAGACACCGAATGAGAGCTCCGGTGATTACTATACCTTTTCAGAACGCCAGGAAAAAGACGGAATGGTACGCAGTTATCTGACCGGAGAGATGGTGGATGCAGCCATTGGAAACCGGAGACCGGTTGCGGTAATGATGAGCAATGATAAAGAAGCGCTTCCCCAATACGGTATTAACCGGGCCGGAGTTGTTTATGAAGCCCCTGCCGAAGGCGGCATAAACCGCTATATGGCCATACTGGAGGATTATGACAATCTGGAACGTATTGGTTCCGTCAGGAGCTGCCGTACGTACTATACATACTTTGCGCGTGAATTTGATGCAATCTATGCCCATTACGGGCAAAGTACCTTTGCCAAACCTTACTTGGCCAATGTAGACAATATCAATGGGGTGGAAGCCATTGGCAATGTCGCATATTTCCGGTCCAGCGACCGCAAGGCTCCTCACAATGCCTACACCAGCGGCAAGCGGTTAAATAAAGCCATTCTAAAACTGGGATATTCCCAGGAATATGATCCTTCCTATCAGGGGCATTACCGTTTTGCTGCAGCAGGGAAAGAAGTTACCCTTCTGGGAAAGACTGGTGTTAAGGAGGCATATAAGGTTTATCCGGGGTACAGGCTGAATAAGCCGTGGTTTGAATACCACGAGGATGAAGGGCTTTATTACCGCTTTCAATACGGAGCCGCACATAAAGGGGATGAAGGACAGATTAAAGTGAAGAATATTATTCTGCAGTATTGTCCTGCTGCTCACTATGCGACCACGGATTATCTGGACATTAACGTTCAGAGTGATTCTTTCGGTACCTTCATTACAGGAGGACGTGCCATTCCCGTCAAGTGGTCGAAGGATAATGAATTCGGTCCAACACATTATTACGACATGGAGAATAATGAGATTATCCTGAACCAGGGGAAAACCTGGGTTTGCATTATATCCGCACAGGATTCTCCCAATGTAGAATTATATGGAAAACAATAGGATAAGAAGAACATCAACAAAAAGAGGGACCTCGAATTTTCTCGTTCAGGGTACAATTCTTGCGGTTGCCGGAATTATCGTCCGTATCATCGGAATGTTTTACCGTATTCCGCTTGCAGGTATTCTGGGTAATGAGGGAAACGGATATTATAGCTCGGCATTTTCCATCTATTCGATTCTATTAATCGTATCCTCCTATAGTCTGCCTACTGCAGTTTCTAAGATGGTCGCCATGAGAGTCGCACGAAAAGAATATGTAAATTCCTTTCGTGTCTTAAAGGTATCGTTGTTTTATGGAACTGTGGTTGGCGGAACCGGGGCAGCGGTACTATGGTTTGGAGCAGATGTGTTTGCCAACCAGTTTTTAAAGATGCCTTATACCAGCTACGCGTTGAAAACGCTGGCTCCCACTATTTGGATTATAGCCTATCTTGGTGTATTCCGTGGATACTTCCAGGGCTTAGGGACCATGCTGCCTACTGCCATATCCCAGGTATTTGAGCAGATTGTCAATGCGGTCATCAGCATCTATGCTGCGGCAAAGCTGTTTGAAGCAGGCCTTAAATCCAATGTGATTTATGGTTCATCGCAATATTCCTATGCCTTTGGTGCAGCCGGCGGAACCATTGGTACCGGTGCGGGAGCTTTGGCCGCTCTTATATTCCTTGGATTTATCTTGTTCAATTACCGTCCGGTAATGAAAAAACAGGCCAGGAGAGACCGTACCAGACATTGGGAGACTTATCAGGAACTGTCGCGAGTTCTGGTTCTGACGGTTTTTCCTATCGTACTGAGCAGTGTTGCGTATAACGTCAGCCTTATCATTGATAACAGCATTTATGGGAATGGGATGGCTTCTCTTGGAATGGGTGCTTCAGAAATTGCTTCCAACTGGGGAATCTATTCCGGAAAATACCGTTTGCTGTTTAATATTCCGGTAGCGATTGCAAACTCGCTGGCTTCAGCTCTTATACCGTCTTTATCTCAGGCGGTTGCGGAAAGAAACAGAGGGCAGATCCTCAGAAAGATTTCCATGGTAATTCGTTTTTCCATGATAATTTCCATTCCGGCTACGGTGGGACTTACCGTACTGGCAGAACCCATTTGCAATCTTTTATTCAGAAGAACCGACAATACGTCACTGATTAATATGATGATATACGGATCCGTAGCAGTTGTGCTTTTCTCCCTGTCAACAGTTACCAATGCGGTATTGCAGGGAATCAACCGTATGAAGACTCCATTGAAGAATGCGGTTATTTCCCTGATCCTTCATATTGGAATTCTCTGCGTCATGTTATTTGTATTTAAGATGGGAATATATGGAGTGCTTTATTCTAACATTCTGTTTGCTCTGACAATGTGTATCCTTAACGGTCTGGCAATCGGAAGGTTTTTAAACTACAGGCAGGAAGTGAAGAAGACTTTTATTCTGCCGGCACTGGCCTCAGGGGTTATGGGGGCAGCTGCTTACGGAGCTTATTTTTTGGTTCATTTCGTCTTAAAAAGCAATGTTTTGGGAGTTTTAGTTTCCATTGTGGTGGCAGCAGGGGTATATGGTATTCTTCTGCTGAAACTTCGCTGTGTAGATGAAAAAGAGCTGGTTACTTTGCCAGGAGGGGCGAAAATAGTAAATATTGCAAGAAAATTCCATTTATTATGATTAAAAATACCAAAAAAGGCAGATACTATACTTACTTAAGGAGGTATCATTTCATGAAGAAGTATATGTTCTGCTTTCTTTTGTTTGTCACGGCATCGGCGATCTGCCTGGGCGTCGGCTTTATCATTACGAAAGACAGCGTAAGACCGGAAGAAGCTGTGCCGGGCGCCACGCTGGAAACCGAAACGGTGACAGAAGCTCAGATCGTCATAAACCAGGAAGAAGTCCAGCCAGCGAACGCAACGGGAAAAGAAAAATATTATCTTGTCTCAGAGGACGGATATTTACTCGTCCTCTATCAGGATAAGACCACCATCTGCCTTTATACCCATATGCCAGTGACGGATTTTCCGGAGGAAGAACGTGGAAAATTAATGGAGGGCATATGGTTTTCTTCCATGATAGAGGTATTTAATTATCTGGAATCCTATACAAGCTAAGAAATTCTTGAAACAAAGAGGCCGGCTGGTTACAACCGGCTTGTCTGAAGATACAGGAGGATTTTATGAAACAACAGGTAATAGTTGTAGGAGGAGGCGCTTCCGGTCTTACAGCGGCAATTATAGCTGCCAGATCGGGAGCTTCTGTTACAATTATGGAACATACGTCAAAGCCGGGGAAAAAGCTCCTTTCCACAGGAAACGGCAAATGCAACCTGACCAATTTATCCATGCCTGAAGGCGCATATCGCAGCGGTCAGCCGGAATTTGCGGAAAAGGTGCTGAAAAGTTTTACGGTGGAGAATACATTAAAGTTCTTTCAGGATATTGGAATCGTGTTGACGGATAGAAACGGTTATGTATATCCCAATTCCGGTCAAGCGTCTACTGTTTTGGAAGCACTGCTTTTTGAACTAAAGCATCTGGGAGTTTCCATTGTTACCGAATGCAAGGTGGAGAAGATTAAACCTGATTTAACCGTCATAACTGCAAAGGGAAAGAAAAAAGCAGATGCGGTGATTCTGGCAGCCGGTTCCATGGCAGCGCCCAAAACCGGTTCCGATGGAAGTGGTTATGCGCTTGCAAAGGAACTGGGGCATCATATCATTCCGCCTTTACCTGCCCTGGTGCAGCTTAGATGCCAAGAGAAATGGTATAAACAGGCCGCAGGCGTCCGGACGGAGGCTCTTGTTACCTTAAAAACAGATGGAAAAGCAATAGCCTGGGACCGGGGAGAGCTTCAGTTTACGGATTATGGCATTTCAGGAATTCCTGTTTTCCAGATAAGCCGGTTTGCTGCCAGAGCACTCCAAGATGGAAAACAGGTCACGGCAGAACTTGATTTATTTCCGGCTGTTGATTTTACAAAAACTCAGCAAATGCTTATCGAGAGAAGAAAACGCTTTGGTTACAGGCCGGCATCAGAGTATTTAAACGGTGTAATCAATCAAAAACTGATCCCCATACTCCTGCAGGAGGCAGGCATCAAATCAGGCAATGCTGAACAGATCACTCCTGCCCAGATAAAAAATCTCACAGCCGCCTTAAAGGGATTAAAAACAGTGATCACTGCCACCAATTCATATGAGCAGGCTCAGGTGTGTAGCGGCGGAATTGACACCAGGGAAGTAAATGCAAAAACCATGGAATCAAAAAATATAAACGGACTGTATCTGGCTGGTGAAATTCTTGATGTGGATGCAATTTGCGGCGGATATAACTTACAATGGGCATGGGCCAGCGGTGTGTTGGCGGGAAAACATGCAGGAAGAGGAAAAGCATGATCAGAATTAATCAATTAAAGCTTCCGGTGGATCATACGGAAGAGGCTCTTTGGGCAAAAACAGCAAAAACATTAAAGGTTCCTGTAAAAGAGATAAAAGATCTTCAAATTATCAAGCAGTCCATTGATGCAAGAAAGAAGGACGAAATCCATTTTACCTACTCTGTTGATGTAGTGCTTCCAAATGAAGAAACAGTTATACATAAAGCTAAAAATGTAAACGTCGTACTATCTGAAAAAAAAGAATACTGTTTCCCCGGTTCCGGATCAGAAAAGATGTCCAGCCGGCCCGTTATCATCGGTGCGGGACCAGCCGGCCTTTTTTGCGGTGTCATGCTTGCGAGAAATGGCTACCGCCCGATTCTTCTGGAGCGTGGAGAGGCAGTAGAAAAGCGCAGACAGGCAGTGGATGAATTCTGGAAGAATGGTATCTTAAAGCCTGACAGCAATGTACAATTTGGGGAGGGCGGAGCAGGAACCTTTTCTGACGGTAAGTTAAATACCCTGGTAAAAGATCCTTTTATGAGAAACAGGAAGGTGCTTGAACTATTTGTGGAATTTGGCGCAGATCCCTCCATACTTTATATGAATAAACCTCACATAGGAACCGATATATTAAGTGACATCGTAAAACGTATGCGGGAAGAAATCAACCGTCACGGAGGAGACGTTCGATTTAACAGCCGGGTTACGGACTTTATTATAAAAGATGGACGGCTTTCTCATGTGGTCGTGGGGGGCGAAGAAGAGATTCCGGCTGAGATTCTTGTTCTGGCCATAGGGCACAGCTCCAGAGATACATTTGAGATTCTGGAAAAAAGAGGAATTCCAATGGAGGCCAAGGCATTTGCAGTGGGCCTTAGGATTCAGCATCCCCAGGAATGTATCAATAACTCCCAGTATGGCAGCAGGCACCATGATGTATTAGGGGCTGCAGACTATAAGCTGACCCATCAAAGCTCCAGCGGAAGAGGCGTTTATACGTTCTGTATGTGTCCGGGCGGATATGTAGTCAATGCTTCTTCGGAAACAGGCATGCTGGCTGTAAACGGAATGAGTTATCACGACCGGGCCGGAACAAATGCCAACAGCGCCCTGATTGTTACGGTTTCACCTGATGATTTTAGGGGGATGGGACCTCTTTCAGGAGTTGCTTATCAGAGAAAGCTGGAACAGGCGGCGTTTTTAAGCGGTGCAGGCAAAATTCCGGTACAGTTGTATGGTGATTTTAAAGACAACCGGTTATCCACATCTTTTGGAGATGTAGAGCCGGCATTTAAAGGGCAGTATGAATTTGCTTCTGTCAGAGAGTTTCTTCCTGCTTATTTATCAGAATCATTGATCGAAGGAGTGGAAGCCTTTGACCGGAAGATCCGCGGTTTTGCAAGGCGGGATGCCATTCTTGCCGGTGTGGAAAGCCGGACCTCCTCTCCCGTACGTATTCCCAGAAACGAATTTTTTGAATCCGAAATCAAAGGAATCTATCCCTGTGGAGAAGGGGCAGGGTATGCAGGAGGAATCACATCAGCAGCTATGGACGGATTAAAAGTAGCAGAAGCGGTTGCTTCCAGATTTCAAAGGTTTCCCATATAATTGACGAATGTTAAAAAATGATGTAAGATATTTAGCAAAAGAACTGGAGAAAGTGGATGGAAAAATGAACATCAGGGAGCGAGATATACTAAAAGACAAAAAAAGAATTGTAATAAAAATCGGATCCTCATCCTTAACTCATGCCTGCACCGGAGATATAAATCTGACGAAAATCGAAAAACTGGTCCGGGTAATCAGTGATTTAAAGGGAGAAGGCAAGGAGGTTGTATTGGTTTCTTCCGGAGCGATTGCTGCTGGCCGGCAGGCATTGGGACATCATTCACGGCCGGATACGATTGCGGAAAAACAGGCATTTGCGGCAGTTGGCCAGGCCAGGCTTATGATGGTTTATCAAAAGCTTTTTGCAGAATACAATCAAATCGCCGCACAGGTTCTTTTGACGAAGAATACCATGACTCATGACACCAACCGTTACAACGCTCAGAATACATTTGACGAGCTGCTAAAGCTTGGGACCATTCCGATTGTGAATGAGAATGATACGGTTTCTACTTCTGAGATTCCTCTTGTGGATAATTTTGGAGATAATGACCGGCTTTCTGCCATTGTAGCAGCCCTTATTGGAGCTGATTTATTAATTCTTCTATCCGATATTGACGGATTATATTCGGATGATCCAAGACGGAATCCGGATGCAAAATTCATTGGCCTGGTTAAAGAGATTACCCCTGAGCTTCTTCTCATGGGCAAAGCTACTTCCGGCAGCGATGTAGGCACCGGAGGCATGGCAGCAAAGCTGGCCGCAGCCCGGATTGCCACGGATGGAGGGTCGGATATGGTGATTGCCAATGGAGACCATGTGGAAGTGATACAGCAGATCATGGCAGGTGAGGAAAAAGGAACTTTATTTATAGCCCATCCCAACCATGATTTTGATTTAATGAACTACATTAATTACGAGTATTAAGGAGAAACCGATGAACCAGGAAAAAATAGACCGCATTAACGTACTTTACCACAAATCAAAGTCTGTAGGGCTTGACGAAAAGGAACTGGCAGAGCAGGCGGCTTTAAGAAAAGAATACATTGCATCGATCCGTAACAGTTTAAGAGGAAATTTAAATAATATTTCCGTTCAGGAAAAAGACGGTACCATTACCGATCTGGGTAAAAAATATGGAAATGCTAAAGAAAAATGAAATAAGAAAACTTATAAAGGAACAGCGGCAGGGCCTGGATTCAGCTACCGAGCATTTATGGAATGAAACCATCTGCCGGAAGCTGCTTGACCTGCTTGAAATACGCCAGGCCTTCTGTGTTTACTGCTATGCTTCGTTCCATGGAGAAGCAGGGACATGGAAGTTTATCGAGGCGTTACTTACCCAGGGCAAATACATAGCGGTTCCCAAAGTAAAAGGAAAACAACTGGAGTTTTATGCAATAAGCGGAAAGAAAGATCTGGAAGAAGGGGTTATGGGTATTATGGAACCGAAATCCACCTGTTTAAAGATCTATGATCCGGAAGCTCCGGTGATCGTCCCGGGAGTTGCCTTTGATAAAGAAGGGAACCGCCTGGGATATGGGGGCGGATATTATGACCGCTTTTTTGAACGGGAACCGTCTCATCCCCGTTTGGCAATTGCCTATGATTTTCAGCTGCTTGACCGAATCCCGGCAGAACCTTACGACAAGAGGGTTGACCGGATCATTACTCCGAAAGGATTAGATAGGGGGATTTTTCTATGACCATTACAGAAATTGGAAAAAAAGCAAAAAAAATGACCGGTATGATTGGCATCCTTGGTTCTGAAAAAAAGAACGAAGGTTTAAAGTCGGCAGCAGCAGCCCTGTTAGAAGGAACGGCTGAAATTCTTGCTGCTAATGACCGTGATGTGGAAAAAGCAGTAAAATCAGGCATGAATGCAGGTTTGATTGACCGTCTGAAACTGACTTCAGAAAGAATTGAGGCCATGGCAGATGGTCTTTTGTCTGTTGCGGCTCTCGAGGACCCTGTGGGAGAAGTCCTTTCTATGAAGCAGCGCCCCAATGGCCTTGTAATTGGTCAAAAACGTGTTCCGTTGGGAGTTGTAGGGATTATTTATGAAGCCAGACCCAATGTAACGGCTGATGCGTTCGGACTCTGCTTTAAATCCGGCAACGCAGTAATCCTAAAAGGCGGAAGCGATGCTCTTGAATCCAATATTGCAATTGTAAAATGGCTGAGAGCCGGACTTTCAGCGGCCGGTCTTCCAGAAGATTCCATTCAGCTCATTACGGATACGGACCGGGAAGTGACGAGACAGTTCATGTGTCTGCGGGAGTATGTGGATGTATTGATTCCAAGAGGCGGTGCCGGACTGATCAAAGCGGTTGTGGACAACAGCACAATTCCTGTCATTGAGACAGGAACGGGCAATTGCCACATTTTTGTGGATGAGTCTGCGGATTTTCATATGGCATTGGATATCATTTTTAATGCAAAGACACAGAGAATCGGAGTGTGCAACGCATGTGAATCCCTGGTGGTTCATAGAAAGATTGCCGCTGAATTTCTTCCTCTCTTAAAAGAAAGGCTGTCCCTTAAATCTGTGGAAATAAGGGCAGATGAGGAAGCATGTTCAATGATTAGCAGTTTTGTTCCGGCCACAGAGGAGGATTGGGGCCAGGAGTATTTAGATTATATCATATCTTTAAAACTGGTAGGGTCAGTCGATGAGGCCATCAGCCATATAAACCGCTACAGCACCGGGCATTCAGAAGCCATCATCACATCTGATTACGCCAATTCCCAGAAATTTTTAAATGAAATCGATGCGGCTGCTGTTTATGTCAATGCTTCTACCAGGTTTACCGATGGATATGAATTTGGATTCGGAGCAGAAATTGGTATCAGCACTCAGAAACTTCATGCAAGAGGCCCCATGGGTTTAAAGGAATTGACAACAACAAAATATATTATTTATGGAAGCGGACAAATCCGTCCATAATGTGCCGTACTCTGCATATTGTTACAGAATAATTATGTGTTTGAGCATTTCGTTTGAGATTGAAACTAAAATTAGCACTTTTTTAGCGTTTCATATTCGACATAATGTGATAAAATGAAAGCTGTATAAATACATCATTGGTTACAAAGGAGAATATTATGGATTTTTCACTGATTATTGGAATTATTATTGGTGTAGCAGCGCTTTTAACGGGCTATGTGCTGGAACACGGTGTAATATCATCTTTGTTTTTGATTAGCCCCTTTGTTATAGTTTTTGGAGGGACTGTAGGCTGCGTGGTGGCTTCCTTTTCCCTCAATGATATCTCTATGGCTATGAGGGCGATGCTCAAGAGCTTTAAGCATCCCCATTCAGGCAGCATGGAACGCATGATATCCAAGATCTCCATGATAGCGACCCGTTACAGAACCGAAGGGGTAACCTGTCTCGAAGAAATCAGCCGTGATTCTGAGCTTAATCAGGAGGAATATCTGCTTTTGAAAGAAGGCCTGGTATTGATACAGGAATTAAAATCGCCGGAAGACATCCAGTATACTCTGGAGTCTGATATCAGAGCATATGTGCAGCAGAAAAGCATTGAAGTCAGTGTATTTGAAGCTGCAGGGGGTTTTTCGCCGACCATGGGAGTTATCGGTACTGTTATGGGGCTGATCATGGTACTTGCTTCCGGATTTGATGATCCTTCCAAGCTGGCCGGTTCCATTGGTACTGCGTTTATCGCAACTCTTTACGGCGTATTTTTAGCCAATATTGTTTATTTGCCGATTGCAACCAAATTAAAGACACAGTTAAAGAGAAAGCACATTCAGAAGGAAATGGTTGTTGACGGTGTTTGCATGATCGCAAGAGGAAGCACCTCCAGAAATATCGAAAACGAGCTTGCACTTTATTTCCAGGCATTTTCTGATGGCGGAAAGAGATATAAGCAGGGAATCGATAACTAAACAAAGGAGGAAAGTAAGATGGGCAGAAGAAGCATAGAACCCGAAGCCGAAAAAGATAATTCAGAGCGTTGGCTGCTTACATATTCAGATATGATCACTCTGCTCCTGGCCTTATTTATTATCATGTATGGCATGAGTTCTGTGGATTCACAGAAAGTAAAAGAGATGTCACAGGGACTGGAACAGGCACTGAATCATGGCACTTCAAAAACTCAGACAGTCAAAGGCGGTTCTGTTTCTGCAGATAATCTGGAGAATGTATATAAAAGCCTGCAGGCTTACATAAAGGAACGGAATTTGGAGCAGACGATTGATTTGACTTCCACTGGAACGACGATTACCATTCGTATGAAAGATGCGATGTTGTTTAAACCGGACACAGCGGAATTACTGCCGGGAAGCAAGCCGGTCATTGAAGAGATTGCAAGAACTTTGGAAACGATTTATTCGGATATTAACCATATCACAATTACCGGAAATACTGCTGATTTAGGAAACAGGGATGCTTATAATGAAGCGGATTCCTGGCAGCTTTCAGTAAACCGTGCGGTAACGGTCTTAAATCAAATGACTTCTATTGGATTGGAAGCGGATAAGATGTCCATCGAAGGAAACTCGCACTATAATCCGATTGCGTCCAACGATACGGAAGAGGGCAGGGCCAAGAACCGAAGGGTGGAAATTACGATTACAGGCAGTGCAAATTAAGACGAAGGATTTGACTTTTTTAAATTTGTATGATAAGCTGTTGGTATATGAAATAGGAAGGGGTGAAAGAATGGAGTTATAATTCTTGCCGAAGTAACTGCATGAAGAAAAGATAAGATTTAGTCTTTTTTTTCGTGCCTGTTTTGCAAGAATATCACTCCATTCTCAGGCTCTTTTTTTATTGTGTAACAGGTTAAGAGCATATATAGTCCGTGCCAGAAAAAAGTTTGACAGGCGGCTGTGAGAATTGATATCTTGCAGTCATTTTTTATGCAGAAATTTAATTCTGCAAGTATGGAGGTATGTATATGTCGTTAATACAGGTTACGGATTTATCGTTTACTTACGAGGGTGAATATGACCCTGTATTTGAGCATGTATCATTTCAGATTGATACTGATTGGAAGCTGGGATTTACGGGAAGGAATGGCAGAGGAAAAACTACCTTTCTAAATCTTCTGATGAAGCGTTATGAATATTCCGGAAGTATTGTTTCCAGCGTGGAATTTGATTATTTTCCATTTCCAGTGCCAGACCTGGAAAGAGACACTTTGGAAATCGTAGATTCTTTACTTGGAGATTACGAACAATGGCAGCTTAAGAGAGAACTTTCCAGATTACAGGTTACGGAAGATGTGCTGTACCGCCCTTTTTTTACCTTGTCGAATGGGGAGCGTACGAAAATACTTTTAGCTGCACTGTTTTTAAAAGAAGACCGTTTTCTTTTAATTGATGAGCCTACCAACCATTTAGACAGAGAAGCAAGAGAATTGGTCAGCCGGTATTTAAACAGCAAAAAAGGGTTTATACTGGTGTCTCATGACAGAAAATTCTTGGATAATTCAGTAGATCATATACTTTCCATCAATAAGACCAATATAGAAGTGCAAAAAGGGAATTTTTCCTCCTGGTATGAAAATAAACAAAAACAGGATCAGTTTGAACAGTCAGAGAATGAAAGATTGAAAAAAGGAATACGCCGTTTGGAGTCGGCGGCAAGGCAGTCAAAAGAATGGGCGGATCAGGTGGAATCTACAAAAATAGGAAAGAAATCCATGGGACGCGAAAAGTCTATTGATTCCCGGGCTTATATAGGGGAAAAGTCCAGAAGAATGCAGATGCGAAGAAAGAATCTGGAACACAGACAGGATCAGGCAATTGATGAGAAAAAGGGACTTTTGAAAAATGTAGAGGAAGCCGAACGATTAAAACTATATCCCCAAGTGCACCATATGGAACGGATTTTATCCTTAAAGGATGTGGTTCCCTGCTTTGACCGGCCGGTGTGTAAACCGGTGAGCTTTCAATTGGAGCAGGGACAGCGTATTTCTTTGCAGGGAAAGAACGGAAGCGGTAAAACCAGCATTATCAAACTTATTACAGGGGGAAAGGATTTTGGAAGCCGGATGTCCTATGAGGGGACAATCGAAAGGGCAAGCAAAATAAGGATTTCCCATGTGTCCCAGGATACCTCCTTTTTAAAAGGTGGTCTGACAGAATATGCCAAAGCATGTGGGATTGAAGATTCTTTGTTTAAAGCGGTTCTTAGAAAACTGGATTTTTCCAGGGAACAGTTTGAAAAGCAGATGGAAACATACAGTGAGGGACAAAAGAAAAAAGTTCTTATTGCCCGCAGTCTGTGTGAGCAGGCACATCTTTATATATGGGATGAACCGTTGAATTTTATCGACGTATATTCCAGAATCCAGATTGAAGAGTTAATCCTGGAATTTAAGCCTACCATGCTTTTTGTTGAACATGATGAAGCGTTTACCAGCCGTGTCTCTACCCATACGGTACATCTGGAACAAGTGGATTTTTGACTTTGCAATAAATGGTATTTATGATATAATGGGGAAATCGAATAAAAGTAAGAGGTTAAGCAGATGGATTATATAAATATGACTTATGAAGAAGCCTGTCATTACGCACCGGTGGAAGAACCCGCAAGGCAGTACTTTTTTATGGAATACTGCAAGGCATTGCTTCAAAAGCTGCAGGAGGTGTCGGGAAAGGTTCCCTTTACCTTCCATATTGCAACCTTTGGCTGCCAGATGAATTCCAGAGATTCCGAAAAGCTGCAGGGTATATTGGAAACAATCGGTTTTGTGGAAACAGATTCGGAAGAAGCCGATTTTGTACTTTACAATACCTGCACGGTCAGAGAGAATGCAAATCAAAGAGTTTACGGCCGTTTGGGTTATTTAAACAGTTTAAAAAAGAAGAACCCCAATATGATGATTTCTCTTTGCGGCTGCATGATGCAGGAAGAAGAAGTGGTTGCAAAGATTAAAAAGAGTTACCGGTTCGTTGATATTATTTTTGGTACTCATAACATCTTTAAGCTGGCAGAGCTGATGGCAGAACGGCTGGAAAAGAAAAAGATGGTTGTAGATATTTGGGAAGGAACTGACCGCATTGTGGAAGATCTTCCGACTGACCGGAAGTACCCGTTTAAATCAGGCGTTAATATTATGTTTGGCTGTAACAACTTCTGCAGTTACTGCATCGTTCCTTATGTCAGGGGCAGAGAACGCAGCCGAAGCCCAAAGGATATTGTGGAAGAGATCAGAAAGCTATCTGAGGATGGTGTAATCGAAATCATGCTTCTTGGACAAAATGTCAACTCTTACGGAAAAAATCTGGATGAGCCGGTAACCTTTGCGGAGCTTCTCACACAGGTGGATCAGATTGAAGGTCTTGAGAGGATTCGTTTTATGACGTCTCATCCAAAGGATCTATCCGATGAACTGATTGAGGCGATGAAAAATTCAAAGAAAGTATGCCGTCATCTCCATTTACCACTTCAATCGGGAAGCAGCCGTATCTTAAAGGCTATGAACCGGAGTTATACAAAAGAACAGTATCTGGAACTTGTGGAGAAAATCAGGACAGCCATGCCGGATATTTCACTGACCACAGATATTATTGTAGGATATCCCGGCGAGACGGAAGAAGACTTTTTAGAGACTTTGGATGTTGTGAAAAAGGTCCGTTTCGACAGTGCGTTTACCTTTATTTATTCCAAACGTACCGGAACACCGGCTGCCAAGCTGGAAAGCCAGATTCCGGAAGATGTGATCAAGGACCGTTTTGACCGCTTATTGACGGAAGTACAGAAGATATCTTCAGAGGTTTGCGGAAGAGATGAGCATACAGAACAAAAGGTTCTGGTTGAAGATGTGAACGATCATGCAGAAGGCCTTTTGACCGGACGCATGGGCAATAATACAACGGTGCATTTTAAAGGAGATGCTTCTCTTATCGGAAAAATCGTGAATGTGTATCTGGAGGAATCCAAAGGCTTTTATTATATGGGAACTTTGAGACCATAAACATAAGAAAAGAGGATACAAAATAGCATGGCTGGTTTATCACCGATGATGACCCATTACCTGGAGACGAAAAAAGAATATCCTGACTGCATTCTGTTTTACAGACTGGGAGATTTTTATGAGATGTTCTTTGAGGATGCGATAACAGTTTCCAGGGAATTGGAAATAACATTAACAGGAAAAGAATGCGGATTAGAGGAACGGGCACCGATGTGCGGCGTTCCTCATCATGCCGTTGAGACTTATTTGAACCGTCTTGTTCAAAAAGGCTTTAAAGTGGCTATTGCCGAGCAGATGGAAGATCCCAAGCTGACAAAAGGACTGGTAAAGAGAGAGGTTATCCGTGTGGTAACACCTGGAACCATTACAAGCGCCCAGGCCCTTGATGAGACAAAGAATAATTATCTGATGGGAATTGTATACATTGGAGAGACATTTGGAATTGCTGTTGCTGATATCAGTACCGGCGATTTTCTTGTCACTGAGGTTGAATCCGAACGGGAGCTGACCGATGAAATCAACAAATTCACACCATCTGAAATCATCTGCAACGAGGCATTCTATGTCTCAGGAGTGGATATTGAGGAAATCAGAAACCGTTATCAGACGGTTGTTTCATCTCTGGATAATCATTTCTTTTCGGATGAAGTCTGCCGGAAAATTCTAAAAGAGCATTATAAGGTAGGCGCACTCTCCGGATTGGGGCTTGATGATTATGACAACGGAGTGATTGCAGCTGGTGCAGTAATGCAATACATGTATGAGACACAGAAGAACAGCTTATCCCATATCACAACCATTACTCCCTACTCCACCAGTCAGTTCATGATCATTGACACCTCGACCAGAAGAAACCTGGAACTTTTGGAAACGCTGAGGGAAAAGCAGAAACGGGGCAGCCTTTTATGGGTTCTGGACCGTACAAAAACCGCTATGGGTGCCAGAATGCTCCGTACATACATAGAACAGCCGTTGATTCACAAAGCGGAGATTATCAAGCGACAGAATGCTATTGAAGAACTTAACATGAACTATATTTCCAGAGAGGAAATCTGTGAATATCTGAATCCGATTTATGATCTGGAACGTCTGATTGGGCGGATCAGCTATAAAACAGCCAATCCCAGGGATATGATTGCCTTTAAAAATTCCCTTGAGATGCTTCCGTTCATTAAAAATATTCTTGGAGAATTTAACAGCGAAAGATTAAAGGAACTCCATGAGGGACTGGACCCATTAAATGATGTCAGGGAACTGATTGATAGAGCCATTATTGAGGATCCGCCTATTACGGTCAGAGAAGGCGGAATCATAAAAGAAGGTTTTGACGGGGAAGCCGATAAGCTGCGCCATGCCAAAACTGAGGGAAAAAACTGGCTGGCAGAACTGGAAGCGAGGGAAAAAGAAAAAACTGGAATAAAAAATTTAAAAGTAAAGTTCAATAAGGTCTTCGGTTATTACTTTGAAGTTACCAATTCTTTTAAAGATCTTGTTCCGGATTACTTTATCCGCAAGCAAACCCTGGCCAATGCAGAACGGTATACCACCGATGAATTAAAAGAACTGGAGGATGTGATCCTCGGTGCGGAAGATAAGCTTTTTACTCTGGAATACCGCCTGTTTGGTGAAGTCCGGGATTCTGTTGCTGATCAGGTACTCCGGATTCAGCGGACAGCAAGGGCTGTTGCGGAAATCGATGTTCTCGCTTCGTTATCTTCCGTAGCAACAAGAAATAACTATGTAAAGCCTCATATCAATGAAAAAGGTCTGATTGATATTAAAAACGGGCGCCACCCGGTGGTTGAGAAAATGATGCGGGATGATCTGTTTGTTGCCAATGATACTTATCTGGACAATGGTAAAAACCGCCTCTCCATCATTACAGGTCCCAATATGGCCGGTAAATCCACTTATATGAGACAGACGGCTTTGATCGTCCTGATGGCCCAGATCGGAAGTTTTGTTCCGGCGGAAGAAGCCAATATTGGGATCTGTGACCGGATATTTACCAGAGTGGGAGCATCCGATGATCTGGCTTCCGGCCAGAGTACGTTCATGGTAGAGATGACAGAGGTTGCCAACATCCTTCGCAATGCCACAAAAAACAGTCTTATTGTTTTGGACGAGATCGGACGGGGGACAAGTACCTTTGATGGTTTAAGTATTGCGTGGGCAGTGGTAGAACATATCAGCAATCCGAAAATTCTCGGCGCAAAGACTTTGTTTGCCACCCATTATCATGAACTGACGGAGTTGGAAGGTACTATGAACGGAGTCAACAATTACTGTATAGCGGTAAAAGAACAGGGCGATGATATTGTCTTTTTAAGAAAGATCATAAAAGGCGGAGCGGATAAAAGTTATGGAATTCAGGTTGCCAAACTTGCCGGCGTTCCCGATTCCGTCATTGTCAGAGCCAAAGATCTGCTGGCAGAATTAAGCGATGCGGATATTACTGTGAAAGCAAGGGAAATTGCAGAGATCAATTCAAATATTACTCAGAGAAAAGCCGTACCCAAACCGGATGAAGTGGACTTACAGCAGATGTCTCTCTTTGATACAGTGAAAGACAACGACATCATTAAAGAACTGGGAGATCTGGAACTTGGCAATATGACACCGATTGATGCCCTCAATACCTTATACCGTTTGCAGACAAAGCTTAAGAACCGTTGGCAGTAAGAAAAAGGAGCTGATGTCATGCCGAATATAACTGTACTGGACCAAAATACCATTAATAAGATTGCTGCTGGAGAAGTAATTGAGCGGCCGGCATCTGTTGTAAAAGAGTTACTGGAAAATGCCATTGATGCCAAAGCTACTGCGGTGACAATAGAAATTAAAGAAGGCGGCACATCGTTTATCCGTGTAACAGACAATGGCTGCGGGATTTCGAAGGAAGAGGTGCCGCTGGCATTTTTGCGCCATTCTACAAGCAAGATAAAATCAGTAGAAGACTTATTTACTGTCTCATCGTTAGGTTTCCGGGGGGAAGCCCTTGCCAGTATTGCGGCAGTCGCCCAGGTGGAGCTTATTACAAAAACCAGCACAGGTTTAACCGGAACCCGTTATCAGATTGACGGAGGAGAGGAACGGACCCTGGAGGAGATCGGTGCTCCGGAAGGCACTACCTTTATTGCCAGGAATCTTTTCTATAACACACCGGCCAGAAAGAAGTTTTTAAAAACTCCCATGACAGAAGGCGCACATGTTTCTGATCTGGTAGAAAAGCTGGCCTTATCCCATCCGGAAGTATCCATTCGTTTTATTCAGAATAATCAGAACAAGCTGCATACATCCGGGAATCATAATTTAAAGGATATTGTATACACGATATTTGGACGGGAGATTGCTTCCAATCTTTTAGAGGTTTCGGTAAATAAACCGGAGATTTCCATCGAAGGTTATATAGGAAAGCCTGTGATTGCCAGAGGAAACCGGAATTATGAGAATTATTTTATCAATGGAAGGTATATTAAAAGCAGCATAATCTGTCGTGCCATCGAGGAGGCATATAAACCGTTTATGATGCAACATAAATATCCCTTTACCATGCTTCATTTCACCATTGAACCGGAGATGCTTGACGTAAATGTCCACCCTACAAAGATGGAACTGCGTTTCCGGGATGGTGAAATGGTATACCATATGGTATATCAGGCGGTTGCAAATGCCCTTGCCCATAAGGAATTGATCCCGGAGGTGGAACTTGAGAAAAAAACGGAGGATAATCTCCAGAATCTGACAGGGAAAAAGCATGAACCGGCACCGGAACCCTTTGAAAAAAGGCGGCTTATGGCAATGCAGCAGCAGGCTGCCACAGAGGAACTAAAAGAATCATCCCCTGCATTTACGGAAGGGTTCCAAAAGCGTTTAACCCCACAGCCTTCTGCTGACAATGTAAATACGGTGAAGGAACCAGATGATCTTTTGGAGAACTGGCTGAATCCTTTGGCGCAGTCCCGGGCGCCCCTGACCGGCCAGCCGGATGTACCGGTTCAACCGGAAGAAATTCCAGAAGGTTCTTCTGTAAAAGCGGAAAAGCCAAAGCAGATGGATCTGTTTGACGGAAAACTTCTGGAACCCAAAGCCCGGTCCCTGCATAAGCTGATCGGCCAGCTTTTTGATACCTACTGGCTGGTGGAATTTAATGAGCAGCTTTATATCATCGACCAGCATGCAGCTCATGAAAAGGTTTTATATGAGAAAACAATGGCAACACTAAAAACCAGGGAATATACTTCCCAATTGGTTAATCCGCCCATTATTCTCACTTTGAACCGGAATGAAGAAATCCTTCTGAACCAGCATTTAAAGTACTTTACAGAAATGGGATTTGAAATAGAACCCTTTGGAGGCAGGGAGTATGCGGTCCGGGGAGTTCCTGCCAACTTATTCTCCATTGCAAAGAAAGAACTGTTAATTGAGATGATTGATGGTCTGTCAGAGGAAGGTTCCGTCAGTAATTCGGATATTATTTATGAGCGGGTTGCCTCCATGTCCTGCAAGGCAGCAGTCAAGGGAGGCAACCGTCTGTCTTTTGCGGAAGCCAATGAATTGATCGATCAGCTTCTTGGCCTTGAGAATCCTTACGCCTGTCCTCATGGAAGACCTACCATCATTTCCATGAGCAAGTATGAATTAGAAAAGAAATTTAAGAGGATTGTGTAATGAAACCACTGATTATTTTAACCGGACCCACCGCAGTAGGAAAAACCGCACTGTCTATCCGTCTTGCCAAGGCAATCGGAGGGGAAATCATCAGTGCGGATTCCATGCAGGTCTACCGGGGCATGGACATTGGTTCTGCAAAGATTACCAAAGAAGAAATGATGGGAGTCCCCCATCACCTGATTGATGTTCTGGAACCAAGTGAGGAGTTTAATGTAACCGTATTTCAGACGATGGCTAAGGCCGCGGTAGAGGAGATATACTCCCGCGGGCACATTCCCATTGTGGCCGGCGGAACCGGTTTTTATATCCAGGCCCTTCTTAATGATATTGACTTTACGGAAACAGGAGAAGATCCTTCTATAAGGAGAGAACTGGAGAGGATCGCAAAAGAAAAAGGTGCGGAATATCTCCATGGCCTTCTTCTTACCGTTGATCCGGAATCCGCGAAACAGATCCATGCCAATAACGTCAAACGGGTCATCCGTGCAATTGAGTTTTACCGGCAGACAGGGGAACGGATTTCTGAACACAACAAACGGGAACGGGAAAAGAAATCCCCCTATGATTTTCTTTACTTTGTAGTCAATACAGACCGTGACCTCCTGTATCAGAGGATCGATAAGCGGGTGGATGATATGATGGGACAGGGGCTGGTAGATGAGGTGAAAAAGCTAAAGGACTCCGGCTGCACAAAAGATATGGTATCCATGCAGGGGCTTGGATACAAGGAAATCCTTGATTACCTGCAGGGAGAATATTCTCTGGAGGAAGCTCTATATCTGCTGAAAAGAGACACCAGACATTTTGCAAAACGCCAGATTACATGGTTTAAGCGTGAAAAAGACGTAAGGTGGCTCAATCTTCCTGATTATGGTTATGATTTAGATAAGGTACTTAAAAAGATGATAGAAGACATCAACGAAAGGTACGGATTGGAGAATAAGGCAACATGAAAATAGATGCAATGTATGATAAGCTTGGAATCAGCCGGAATGTACTGGAGTTTGGGAAAAAGATTGAAAAGGAATTAAAAGGGCGGTTTGAAGGAATCGATGAGAATGCGGAATATAACCAGATGAAAGTGATCAAAGCCATGCAGGACAATCGTGTCAGTGACATACATTTTGCTGCAACTACCGGTTATGGATACAATGATCTCGGCAGAGATACCCTGGAAGCGGTTTATGCCAGCGTATTTCATACGGAAAGTGCCCTGGTAAGGCCCAATCTGATCAGCGGAACGCACGCGCTTTCCATTGCGCTCTCCGGAAACCTCCGGCCTGGAGATGAACTGCTCTCCCCAGCAGGAAAACCATATGATACTCTGGAAGAAGTCATAGGAATCAGGGAAAGTACCGGCTCTTTAAAAGAATACGGAATCAATTACCGTCAGGTGGATCTTCTGCCAGACGGAACCTTTGATTATGAAGCCATCAAAAAAGCAGTGAATGATAAGACAAAGCTGGTCACGATTCAGAGATCGAAAGGCTATGACACGCGCCCGACCTTCTCCGTTACCCAGATCGGTGAACTCATTGCATTTATAAAAAAGCTGAAACCAGATGTGATCTGTATGGTGGATAACTGTTACGGTGAATTTGTTGAGCGAATAGAACCTTCTGATGTAGGTGCGGATATGATCGTTGGTTCTCTTATAAAAAATCCGGGCGGTGGACTTGCCCCCATTGGAGGCTACATTGCCGGTAAGACAGAGTGTATTGACAGAGCATCCTACCGGCTGACAGCGCCAGGACTTGGAAAAGAGGTGGGAGCCAGTCTTGGACTCAACCAGTCTTTTTACCAGGGACTGTTTTTATCACCTGCTGTTGTGGCTGGCGCTTTAAAGGGCGCAATATTTGCAGCCAATGTTTATGAAAAGCTGGGATACCAGGTGGTGCCAAATGGAAGTGAGTCACGACACGATATTATTCAGGCAGTGACCTTTGGAAATCCAGAAGGAGTTATCGCCTTCTGCCAGGGAATTCAGGCAGCGGCTCCGGTAGACAGCTTCGTAACTCCGGAACCCTGGGATATGCCGGGATATGATGCGCCTGTCATTATGGCAGCCGGAGCGTTTGTTCAGGGCTCATCCATTGAATTAAGCGCTGATGGTCCTATCAAACCGCCCTATACCGTTTATTTTCAGGGAGGCCTTACCTGGTATCATGCAAAGCTGGGTATTTTAATGTCCCTGCAAAAACTTTTGGATACCGGATTGATTCAATTATAAAAAAACGGTATACACAACTGGAAATCTATGCTAAAATATTTTGATAGGTATGGACATTCCTGCCATAAAACCAAAAGGGGTAATAGAGCAGATGAAGCATAAAAACTGCTGGGTACTGCTTCTTCTTATACTTGCCGGTGTTGTATTAGGAGGTTTTGTCGGAAATTTAACTCAGGGAATCTCCGGGTTGTCATGGCTGAATGCGGGACAATCCTTTGGATTTGATACTCCTCTTGTAGTAAATTTCGGAATATTAGTCATTACCTTTGGGATTAATATTAAGATCACTATGGCTGGCATTATAGGGGTGGCGGCAGCCCTCATTACGTATCGGTTCATTTGATTCTTACATATGTCTTTTACGTGCCTGGAGAGTAACGGTCAGGAGGCATATGAAACATATAACCATGAAAGATATTCCTACGGATGAGAGGCCCTATGAAAAGTGCTTGAAAGAAGGGGCTCAGGGCTTAAGCGATGCGGAGCTTTTATCCATCATTATCCGCACAGGTACCAGAGAAGAAAATTCTCTGATACTGGCACAAAAGATTCTGGCCTTAAATTATCCGAAGAAGGGTATTTTAGGGCTTTTACACCTTTCTATGCAGGAACTTATGCAGATTAAGGGAATCGGAAGGGTCAAGGGTGCGCAGCTTTTGTGCATCGGTGAGCTTTCCAGACGGATATGGAAAAAAACTGCCCGCCTGGAGACAGCATCTTTCCATAATCCCCTTGACATTGTCAACTACTTTGTAGAAGATATGCGTCACAGGGAACAGGAGCTTGTATATATCATGCTCTTAAATACAAAAGGAGTCCTGATTAAGGACGTAATGATCTCTCAGGGAACGGTGAATGCTTCCGTAGTTTCTCCCAGGGAGATTTTCATTGAAGCTGTAAAGTATCATGCCGTAAGCCTGGTACTGGTCCACAACCATCCAAGCGGGGATCCCTCCCCCAGCAGAGAGGATATCAGCCTTACAAAGCGGGTAAAGGAAGCTGGGGAGTTACTGGGAATCCGGTTGCTGGACCACATCATTATAGGAGATAATTCCTATATCAGTCTGAAGGAACGGGGAATCTTATAGATGGAATCAAAGCGCAGTAAATATGTTCTTATATCTTTAACCGTATTTTGTGTACTGCTGATCGGTTTAACCTCCATTCATGACGAATGGCTGACGCCGCTTCGGACAGGTGTCGGTTATATTCTGATTCCGGTACAGTCCGGTGTAAATTCCGTTGGATCATCGATTTATGACGAGCTGACCGATTTGACAAAATTAAAAAACGCACAAAAAGAAAATAAAGAGATGAAAGACATTATCACACAATTAACCGAAGAAAATACCAGGCTCCAGTCAGAGGAACTTGAGTTAAACCGCCTTCGTAAGCTTTATGACCTTGACCAGCAATACGGACAGTATGAAAAAGTAGGAGCAAGGGTCATTGCCAATGACTCCAGCAACTGGTTTCAGGTATTCCGTATTGACAAAGGCTCAAAGGATGGCATTGCTGTGGATATGAATGTAGTTGCCGGAGGCGGACTGGTTGGACTTGTTACGGATGTAGGAGCTAATTACGCTACAGTCCGTTCGATTATCGACGATTCCAGCCGTGTAAGCGGTATGGCCATGCAGTCTGGTGACAGCTGCATTGTTGCCGGTGATCTGACTTTGTTTAAAGAGGGAAGGCTGCGGATTACCAATGTCTTAAAGGAAAGTGATTTAAAAGACGGAGATAAGATCGTAACGTCTAACATCAGTTCGGTGTTCCTTCCAGGTCTTTTGATCGGATATGCAGCGGATATAACCAATGACACTAACAACGTCACAAAGTCCGGATATCTGATCCCTGCGGCAGAATTTGACAGTCTGCAGGAAGTTTTGGTTATTACAAAGTTAAAGTCGGAAATGATGAAAGAAGAAAGTCCCTCTGCTCTGCAGCCGGAGTCTGCTTCTCAATAGCGAAAAGGAGTAACATGAGACGTATTTTTTTCAATGTACTGCTGATTATTCTGGCATTTACCATCCAAAGCTGTATATTTCCGTTGCTGCCGTTTTTATCAGCCTCCCCGAATCTGCTTCTGATTCTCACGTTTTCCTTTGGCTTCATGCATGGAAAAGAAGCCGGGATGTATTATGGGCTGCTTTCAGGACTTTTAATGGATCTTTTTTACACCGGACCTTTCGGTTTCTACACACTGATTTTTCTGTATGTCGGGTATGTTAATGGTATCTGCACCAAATACTACTATGAAGATTATATCACCCTTCCATTAATACTCAGCGTATTAAACGAATTGACTTACAACTTATACATCTATGTTTTCCGGTTCCTGATTCGTCAGAAGGTCAGGATTGGGTATTATTTTATCAACATAGTGCTTCCGGAAATAATCTTTACGGTTGTAACGACACTGCTTCTTTACCGGGTATTAATGATTTTGAACCGTCATTTGGAAGAGATAGGAAAAAAAGGGGATTCAAACATTGTTTAAGGATTTAATGGAAATTTTTGCAGAGTTTTTAAAAAAGGCGGTTTCTTCGCGGCTTTTTGTTCTGGGAGTTGTCTGTTTTGCCATGTACGCCGGATTAATCAACAAATTATTCAACATGCAGATTATTAATGGAGAAAAAGCCCTTAATGAGTACATGCAGCTGACGGAACAGACCATTACCACAGCCGGTACAAGAGGCAATATATATGACCGGAACGGAAAGGTGCTGGCTTACAATAAACTTGCTTATTCCGTGACTGTGCAGGATACGGGAGCATATAAAGATTCTGCATCCAGAAATAATATGTATTTAAGACTGGTAAAGATACTTCAAAGACACGGAGAAACGATACAGGGTAAATTCGAAGTAGCTATTGATCCTAACGGAGACATGGTCTATACTTCCTCCTCCGAGTCAGGAAGAAAGCGCTTTTTGAGGGATTATTACGGCATAAAAAGGGTAGAGGACTTAGATGATGAAAAGGGAGACTATTCTTCTAATTTGAGTGCAAGAGAACTTTTTGAACGTGCCTGCAAGGAAAATGGCCTATCTGAATTAAAAGATGAGCAAGGAACCCCGGTCACCCTGACAGACCAGGAAGCTCTTGATATTATTAATATTAAATATGCACTCCGTCTTATGTCTTACCGCAAATATGAATCGACGACTGTGGCAACACAGGTATCTGATGAAACCGTAGCAGATATCCTGGAACATCTCAGTGATATGCAGGGGGTTAACGTAGAAGAAACCACCATTCGTGCATATAATGACAGCATTCCTTTTGCGCCGGTGATCGGTTATACCGGAAAGGTTCCGGAGGATCAGCTGGAAGGGCTCCAGCAGAAAAAAGAGGATTATGATATCAATGACATCGTTGGACGGACAGGCATTGAATATACCATGGAACACGACCTTCAGGGCACAAAAGGAAAAAAGACCATATACAAAGACAGTGTGGGGCGGATTCGGGAAACAAAAGATGAAACCGACGCTTCCGCAGGAAACGATGTATACCTGACTCTGGATGCAGACCTGCAAAAGGGAATTTATCACCTGATCGAACAGTCTCTTGCAGGTGTTTTAATTAAAACCATTGTAAATGGGGATTATCAGGCAGGCAGCACTACGGACGGCTCCAATATGAAGATCCCGGTAAAAGATGCATATTACCAGCTTGTGAACAACAATGTGCTTTCCCTGAAAGCGCTGGAAGAAGCCGATGCCTCTGAAACAGAGAAGAATATCTACCGAAAATATGTTTCTTCCCAGGAGCAGATTTTCACCAGCTTAAGGAATGAACTGATGAGTGATCATTCCACTGCTATGAAAGATCTCCCTGAAGATATGAAAGCATATATGTTTTATATTTACTCCTATTTGTCCGGTCCTACGGTGGGAATTATAAACGAAGATTCCATTGATACCTCCAGTGAAGAGTATCAGGCATGGAAGTCCGATGAAATCAGCCTGCGGAATTATTTATATTATGGAATTGCAAAAGGCTGGGTAGACACCACCAAGTTGGAAACCGGTTCTAAATATACCAATGCAGATGATACCTTTGAACAGCTTGTCAATTATGTGCTGGGGAATCTGGAAGGGGACCGTAATTTTACCAAAAGAATTTATCGTTATCTGATCAACGATGATATTATAACCGGTCAGGAATTGTGTCTGGCTTTATATGACCAGGGAGTGTTAAATGATGACGGGCAGGATGCAGCGGAGCTGCGGGCAACCGGAGATGCCTATACATTTCTGTTGAAAAAACTGTCCAAACTGGAAATCACACCGGCCCAGCTGGCTCTCTATCCCTGTAATGCAGGCGTTGTAGTGACAAGCGATAAAACCGGAGAGGTTCTGGCTCTTGTATCCTATCCGGGATATGATAATAACCGGATCGGTGATGGCACCTATTTCAGTCAGCTCCAGTCAGATTTATCATTGCCGCTTTATAACAATGCAACCCAGACCAGAAAAGCCCCAGGATCTACCTTTAAGCCGATTACCGCAGTAGCTGCTTTGGAGGAACATGCGATTACCATCGATGAGACCATTAACTGTACGGGTATTTATACCGATGTGGAACCACCGATCAAATGCTGGATCTATCCTGGCCATCATGGGCCTTTAAATATTATCGGAGGCATTGAAAACTCCTGTAACATATTCTTTGCGGATTTAGGGCATCGGCTATCCATGGATGCAAGCGGTGTATATACACCGGATGTGGGCCTTGATGCTTTACGTAAATACGCAGCCATGTTCGGACTTGATCATAAGTCTGGCGTGGAAATTGCAGAGCTTGATCCCCAGATATCCAAAGATGCTCCGGAGCGTTCTGCCATGGGACAGGGAAGCCATGCATACACTAATGTTCAGCTTTCCAGATATGTGGCAGCCATTGCAAACAGAGGAACCGTTTTTGAACTCAGTTTGCTGGATAAAACAACGGATTCTGAAGGTAATCTGATAAAAGATTATACCCCTGAGATTTCTTCTCATATTGACGCAGCGGCTACAACGTGGGATACTGTACAACAGGGAATGAGACAGGTGATTGCAAATGGTACATCAAAAAGGTTGTTTGCAGACCTTGAAGTGGAGATTGCAGGCAAGACAGGTACAGCCCAGGAAGCCCGCAACAAACCGAACCATGCGTTCTTCATTTCTTATGCGCCATATGACAATCCGGAAATCTGCGTTACCGTGAATATTCCTTACGGCTATTCATCCTCCAACGCGGCCAATATAGCGAAGAATGTCTATAAGTATTATTATGGCTATACAGACTTGGAATCTATTGTCAATGCGGGTGCCCTGGATGCAGCGAAAGTCAACATTCGCGATTAACTAGGATAAGAGGTGATATGATGCATAATACCGTAGTGATAAAAAGCAACAGAGCAGGTATGATTGTCATCCTGGACCCGGATATCCCTTTCCCTCAGCTTCTTTCTGATGTTGGGAAAAAATTTGGGGATAATGCAAAATTCTGGGGATCTGTACAAATGACCCTGACCTTAGAGGGCAGGCAATTAACTTCAGAAGAAGAGTTCGCAATCATTAATCAGATTACGGAGAATTCTAATGTGGAAATCATCTGTCTGGTCGATACGGATGCAAGTCGATTGGAACGATGTGAAAAAGCACTGAACGAGAAACTAATGGAATTGTCCTGTCAGACAGGACAGTTTTTTAAAGGCAATCTGCAAAGCGGAGAGACTTTGGAATCAGAAGCCAGTATCGTTATTATCGGAGATGTATGCAAGGGAGCAAAAGTTCTTGCCAAGGGAAATGTAGTTGTTCTTGGCAAGATCACAGGAACGGTATGTGCCGGTGTAGCCGGTAACAGGAATACGTTGATAACCGCTCTTGAGATGGCTCCGCTGCAGCTTCGGATTGGAGACTGCACCGCTGGTCTTGACGGACGGGGCAGGCGGTTAGGGAGGGGCCCTATGAAGGCTTATCTGGAAAATAATAAAGTCATTATAAAACCAATGAAAAAAAGTATGGAAATATTCCGAAAATTAAGGTAAAATAAAATAAGGTATAAAAGCAGGAGGATATGGTATGTGTGAAATCATCGTAATCACTTCTGGAAAAGGCGGGGTAGGCAAGACGACAACTTCTGCCAACGTCGGTACCGGACTTGCGATTCTTGGTAAAAAGGTAGTTCTGATTGATACAGATATCGGGCTACGTAACCTGGACGTTGTAATGGGTCTGGAGAACCGGATCGTCTATAATTTAGTAGACGTGGTAGAGGGGAACTGCCGTATGAAGCAGGCCCTGATTAAAGACAAAAGATACCCGAATTTATTTTTACTGCCCTCTGCACAGACGAGGGACAAGACTGCAGTCACTCCCGGACAGATGGTAAAGCTGGTTGACGATTTGAGAGATGATTATGATTTTATTATCCTCGATTGTCCGGCCGGGATTGAACAGGGGTTTCAAAACGCCATTGCCGGTGCAGGCAGAGCAATTGTTGTCACGACACCGGAGGTTTCTGCAATCCGGGATGCGGATCGGATCATCGGGCTTTTAGAGGCCGCTGATATGGGACGCATTGAACTTATTGTCAACCGGATACGGGCAGACATGGTCAAACGCGGAGATATGATGTCATTGGATGATGTCATGGACATCCTTGCCGTCGATATTATTGGTGCTATTCCGGATGACGAGGACATCGTCATTTCCACAAACCAGGGGGAACCGCTTGTAGGTATGGGAACCCCGGCTGGGCAGGCTTATATGGATGTCTGCAGGAGGATCATCGGAGAAACCATTCCGATCCAGAACCCTGCTTTGCGCGAAGGCCTGTTTTTCAAACTCTCGAATCTCCTAAAGAGAGCATAGGAGGGTTTGACATGAGCCTGTTTCCTGTGTTCCGTAAGAAGAATTCAGGAGAAATTGCAAGAAATCGTCTAAAACTTTTGCTGGTTGCGGACAAGGCTGACTGTTCTCCTGAAATCATGCAGATGATAAAAGACGATATGGTCCGTGTAGTTTCAAGATACATGGATATTGATTCCGACAGAATAGAGATACAGATGAAGAAGTTAAAGCTGCCGGATTGTGAGCGTTTTACACCGGTGCTTTATGCTAACATCCCTATTCGCGATGTACCTGAAAAGGGGATATATTAATATGTTTTCAGAATTTAATTTAAAGCACTATAATTACCGTTTGGTCTTGTACATGCTGTCGTTATCTGTTATAGGGATTCTGGTTGTGGCCAGCGCTTCCAATCAGGATTCCGCTACGGTAACGAAACAGATAATAGGTGTAATGGTGGGATTTGCTCTGGCAATTGGAATTTCCATCATAGATTATCATAATATCACAAAGTTGTATGCTTTGGTTTATGCAGGCTGCATTCTTTTATTGGGTGCAGTTCTTGTTATGGGGCATACGGCAGGAGGGGCCACCAGATGGATCAATCTTCCTGGTATTGGACGAGTCCAGCCCTCTGAATTTGTAAAAATCGGATTAATTGTATTTTTCTCCTGGTATTGGAATAAATATCAGGAGAAGATGAATATGCCGGTCATGGTAGGAATGGCTGCTGGACTTGCTGCCATTCCTATTGGCCTTATTTTTGCAGAACCAAACCTGTCTACCAGCCTTGTGACTACCATCATTATCCTTTGTATGGTATATTCCGCAGGAATCAGTTACCGCTGGATCGGCGGAGTGCTTGCGGTGGCAGTGCCGGCAGGTGCACTTTTTATTTTCCTGCTGACAAAGGGACTAATTCCTTTTATTCATGACTATCAGGCACGGCGTATCCTTGCATGGATCTATCCTCATGCGGAGCAATATGCAGAGAATCTGTACCAGCAAAAAAATTCAATTATGGCAATCAGTTCCGGCCAGCTTCAGGGGAAGGGACTTTTTAATACGACCATCGCATCAGTCAAAGATGGGAACTTTTTATCAGCCGGGGAAACTGACTTCATTTTCGCCATTATCGGCGAAGAAATGGGATTTCGAGGCAGTGCTATTGTCATTCTTCTTATTGGTCTTGTTGTTTTTGAATGTCTCTATATGGCATCCCGTGCCAGGGATATGTCAGGAAAACTGATTTGTACCGGCATGGCTGCTTTAATTGGTTTTCAGGCATTTGCCAATATTGCTGTAGCTACACAGATTTTCCCGAATACAGGCCTCCCCCTCCCGTTTATCAGCTCGGGAGTCAGTTCTCTTATCAGTATATTTATGGGCATGGGACTGGTGCTGAATGTTGGATTGCAACGCAAAATCGGTAATTAAAAGGAGGTATATCGTTATGAATATAGGATTAGTTGCTCATAATTCAAAGAAAAAGCTCATGCAGAATTTCTGCATTGCCTACCGAGGCATTTTAAGTAAACACATGTTATATGCGACCGGTACCACCGGACGTTTGATTGAAGAGGTTACAAATTTAAATGTTCATAAATATCTGGCCGGCCATTTGGGCGGAGAACAGCAGCTGGGGTCTCAGATTGAGCATAATGAGATTGATCTTGTGGTTTTTTTAAGAGATCCTCTTACTCAAAAGTCTCATGAACCGGATATTGTAAACATTATGATGACCTGCGATATGCATAACATTCCTTTGGCTACCAATCTGGCTACTGCAGAGCTTTTGATTAAATCTCTGGAGCGCGGCGATTTGGAATGGCGCGAAATGTATAAATAACGAGGTAATATTCTGTGAAGAAAAAAGCTTTTGTAACATCAGGCGGCTTTTTTTTAGCCGCTGCACTGTTAACGGGCTGTTCTGGTCTGCGTAAGCTTGACAATCCTTATGTATATTCCGAAAGATCAGCTTTATATGAAGCAGGCAGTACAATGGACAAAGCCGCAACCTTTGCCCAGGAACTTTGCATAGTTACAGAGAATACTCCCAGTCAGGATGATAAAGTGACTGCAGAAGCGGCGGCTGTTTTTGATCTTACGGATAAGACAGTGCTTTTTGCAAAGAATCCCTTTGAGCGTCTTTATCCTGCAAGTATTACGAAAACCATGACAGCGCTGGTGGCGTTAAAATACGGCAATTTAACTGATAAGATCACCATTACGAAAGATGCGGTCATTACAGAACCAGGTGCCAGCTTGTGCGGCATTAAGCCAGGCGACAAACTGACTCTGGAACAGCTTTTATATGGGCTTATGCTTCCTTCCGGAAATGATGCAGGAGCGGCAATCGCAACTCATATTGCGGGGGGAATAGAACCTTTTGCCCAGATGATGAACGATGAAGCTTTAAAAATCGGAGCCACGGGCACCCATTTTATGAATCCTCATGGACTGAACAATGAAAATCACTATACCACAGCCTACGATTTGTACCTGATTTTTAATGAAGCGATGAAGTATCCGGAATTTCGTAAAATTGTTGGTACAGAAAAATACAGCACTACCTATCAGAATGAAGCAGGGAAACCGATAAATGTGACCTGGAAAGATACAAACTGGTATCTTTCAGGAGAGCGTAAAATGCCAGAAGGCCTTACAGCTCTTGGCGGAAAGACGGGCACCACTCAGGCGGCAGGAAGCTGTCTGATTATGGGGAGTTCTGATTCCTCTAAGCGTGAATATATTACTGTAGTCTTAAAAGCACCCAACCACGTTGGCCTTTACGATAATATGACAGATATATTGAATAAAATTGTAGAATAGTCATTGCCTTTCTTATGGATTTGTACTATAATTACATTAATCCGAATAGACTTTTTATACAAATTATATAACGCAAGGAGGAGATTGCTATGGTTCAGATAATAGCGGGAAAAAAGGGTAAGGGAAAGACAAAGCATCTGTTAGACCGGGCGAATTTCGCTGTAAAAAACTCAAAAGGCTCCATTGTATACTTGGATAAAAGTTCTAAACACATGTATGAATTAAGCAACAAAGTCCGCCTCATTAATGTGAATGAGTACCCAATAACATCAAGCGAAGGTTTTATAGGTTTGATCTGTGGCATCATATCTCAGGATCACGATTTGGAAATGATGTTTTTTGACAGTTTTTTAAAACTGGCCTGTTTGGAAGGGGAAGATATATCTGAGACCATTGCAACTTTGGAAAAAATCGGTGAAAAGTATCACGTAACTTTCGTTCTCAGCATTTCGTTGGATGCAGAGCATCTGCCGGAGAATGCCAAGGCCGATGTGATTGTTTCATTATAATCATAGATATTAAACTGGGGGCTGCATGACGGTCCCCTTTATTTTTCTTGAATTTTTATGAATTTCCTTTTATAATGTGTAAAGGGAAAGGAGGCGTCAGGTTGGCAAGACATAAGGCACCGCGGCCATCAAAGCAGGCTGCTCACCCAAAGAAAAGCAAAAAAATCATCCGTTACCGACGGCCTCTGAATATCAATGTTGGCATGATCATCTTTGCGTTGATTTTTGTTTATATGGTGTTCAGTGTAACCGCTTACTTCAGAAGAGATAAGATACAGTTTTACGAAGTGCAGGAAGGAAGCATCGTAAACAATAAAAATCATACAGGCATTATTCTACGGCAGGAAGAAGTCAGGAATACAGACCGTTCCGGATACGTTAATTACTACGTCAGAGAAGGCAAACGGGCATCGAATGGAACCCGGGTATATTCTATTGATGAAACCGGAAGTATTGCTTCTTTTCTTGCGGAGAATTCCCAGGAAAAAGTGACTTTAAAACCTGAAAATCTTTCAGAACTGAAAAAACAGCTGACCGGATTCAGCTTGGCATACAATAGTGACCGTTTTCGGTCTGTCTATGATACCAAATTATCCTTAGATGCTGAAGTTATGGAATACATGAATTTAAATGCCCTGAATGATCTTGGTGATAAGATGGACAAGGCCGGTGTTAATTTTCAGCAGGTAAAGTCGGACAAGGCCGGTATTGTTTCTTATGGTGTAGATTCTTATGAAACGCTGACTCCATCTGACATTTCGGAGGATGTCTTTGACAGAAGCAAGTATACAAAATCCATAATAAAATCCGGAGATTTGATTGAAAAAGGGGTTCCGGTATATAAACTTATTACTTCGGACTTGTGGTCGGTAGTATTTCCTTTGACAGAAGAGGATGCAAAGGTATACGGGGATAAGACAAGCCTTACCGTTGAATTCGCCGGGCAGAATCTAAAGGCTTCGGGAAACTTTTCTGTGTTTTCTGGTAAGGATGGAAAGACATTCGGAAAATTGGATTTTGACAAATACATGGTACAGTTTGCGTCTGAGCGCTATGTGGATTTTGAGATTATGTCCGACCGGGTCGACGGTCTTAAGATTCCGGTGACTTCTGTGACGAAAAAGGATTTTTATCTTGTTCCCATAGATTACCTGACCCAGGGAGGAGACAGCACGGAAACCGGCTTTAATAAGGAAGTTTATTCTCAGTCCGGCACTTCTGTTGTTTTTGTTCCAGCTGAAATTTATTATTCTGAAGGTAATAATTACTATATTGAGACTGGAGCGGAAGGCGGGTTTAAGGTTGGAGATTATATTGTTAAGCCCAATTCCACGGATCGTTATCAATTAGGCCCCATTGCTTCTCTGCAGGGGGTGTATAACATCAATAAAGGGTATGCTGTATTTAAACAAATTGACGTTTTGGCCTCCAATGATGAATATTACACGATCAAAAAGAACATGACTTACGGACTTGCTGTATATGACCATATTGTTCTTAATGCAGATACTGTTAATGAAGGGGAATTAATATATCAATAAGAGGTGATTGATTTGGTTCTGGAAAATCTTAAAGAAGTAAAGAAACGTATTCTTTCTGCCTGTAAGAAGGCTGGAAGAGATCCGCAGGAAGTAACTCTGATTGCAGTCAGCAAGACGAAGCCAGTTTCCATGATAGAAGAAGCCTATGCTGCGGGAGTCCGGGATTTCGGGGAAAATAAGGTGCAGGAGCTTTGCGATAAATACGGAGAGCTTCCAAAAGACATAAGGTGGCATATGATTGGTCATCTTCAACGGAATAAGGTAAAGCAGGTCGTTGATAAAGCGGTACTTATCCACAGTGTGGATTCCCTTCGCCTGGCAGAACAGATTGAAGCGGAGGCAGCCAGAAAAGCTTTGACGGTTGACATTCTTCTGGAAGTAAATGTTGCAGAAGAGGAAAGTAAATTTGGATTTCGTTTGGAGGAAACAGAAGACGCAATTCGTAAAATCGCCTTGTTTCCCCATGTAAGGATAAAAGGCCTTATGACTATTGCGCCTTTTGTAGAAAATTCTGAGGAAAATCGCTTTGTTTTTAAAAAATTAAGACAATTTTATGTTGACATGCAAAGCAAAAACATTGATAATGTTAATATGAATATGCTCTCAATGGGTATGACCGGAGACTATGAAGTTGCAATAGAAGAAGGGGCTACTCTTGTTAGAGTCGGTACCGGAATTTTTGGTACAAGATATAAGATTGGAGAGAATGAAGTATGAGCATTTTAGGCAAACTGATGGATAGCATGCGCTTAAATGATACAGAAGATGACGATGATTATTACTTAGATGACGATTACGAGGATGAAAAAGTAAAGCCTGCAAAGAAAACACTCTTTTCAAAGAAGACTGAGGATGATTACTACGATGAAGAAGAGGAATATGAGCAGAAGCCTCGCTTCCTGTCACGTTCTCCCAAAGTAGTTCCTATGAAACAGTCACGGACAATGGAAGTGTCAATGGTGAAGCCGACCTCTATTGAAGATGCGAAAGAAATCTGTGATCATATGCTGTCAGGAAAAGCGGTAGTTCTTAATATGGAAGGCATTCATACGGAAGTTGCTCAGAGGATCATTGACTTTACTTCCGGCGCCACGTATTCCATGAATGGCAATTTGCAGAAGATATCAAACTACATATTCATAGCAACTCCCGAATCCGTTGAACTGTCTGGTGATTTTCAGGACTTATTAAATAGCGGAAGCTTGGATATGGGCGGTATGAATCTGCGCCTTTAGCAAGTTTTTTGAAAAAGAGATTATGTATTTGTTGAAATGGTACAAGCAGACAATTTTCCGTTTTGCACACTTGTTATTCGCACTGCCAGGCTGCAGGGCAAAAGTGGAGAGGGGAATTGTTTGCTTTCTTCCGTAATGGAAGAGAAAATATACGATGGAGGAACGGCGTCATGGGAAATAGAATTCCGGTACACTTAAATGGTGCTTTTTTGTATGATATCGTCATGGAAATGACATTTAATGGACTCGAACAGGAACTGAGGCAATTGAACCTCAAAGGACGCAGGGTATGCATTGTTACAGATTCTAATGTTGCTCCTTTATACTTAAAGGAGGTGGAAGCCATCGTAGCAGCCTGTTGCAGGGAGACGGTTCCTTTTATCTTTCCGGCAGGGGAGGAGAACAAAAATCTGGATACCGTACGCGGTTTATATGAAACCCTGATTAATAAGAAATTTGACCGCCATGATTATCTGTTGGCATTAGGCGGTGGTGTGGTTGGAGATTTGTGTGGTTTTGCCGCTGCCACCTATTTAAGAGGCATCTCCTTTGTTCAGGTTCCCACCACACTATTGTCTCAGGTGGACTCCAGCATCGGCGGTAAGACCGGTGTGGATTTTGATGCTTATAAAAATATGGTAGGTGCTTTCCACATGCCAAAGCTTGTGTATACCAATATATCCGCATTAAAAACTCTTTCCGAAGAACAGTTTTCTTCCGGAATGGGGGAAGTCATCAAGCATGGTTTGATTCGGGATGCAGTTTATTATGAATGGCTCATAAAGCATATTCCTGCCATAAAGAAAAGAGAGCTTGTTATACTTGAGGAGATGGTGCGTGTCAGCAACCAGATCAAGCGTGATGTGGTTGAAAAGGACCCTACGGAACAGGGAGAAAGAGCCCTTTTAAATTTAGGGCATACGCTTGGACATGCCATTGAAAAGCTTTCCGATTTTAAGCTGCTTCATGGTCATTGTGTGGGTCTTGGCTGTATCTCTGCGATGGCCATATCCATGAAACGGGGACTGATTCCAGAGCATGAGCTTTCAAGGCTCTGGGAGATCATGAAACAATTTGATATGCCTGTTACTGTGAGCGGGCTTTCTGCCGGTGAAATCATTGATCTTACCAGGAACGATAAAAAGATGGATTCCGGAACGATCCGGTTTATTCTGTTAGAACAGATTGGAAAAGCATACGTGGATAAAACTGTCACTGAGGCGGAAATGTCAGAAGGTCTTTTACCAATCTTAGCATAAGGAGAGTTTCATGAATCAGAAGACAAAACTAATCTTTGGACTGTTCATCGGATTTTTTGCGGCAATCGGCCTTGATCAGTGGACCAAGTTCCTTGCAGTAAAACATCTTATGAATCAGAGTGCCTATAATATCTGGAATGGTGTGTTTGAACTGTTATATTCAGAGAACCGGGGAGCTGCATTTGGAATGCTTCAGGGGAAAAAGTTTTTTTTCCTGCTTGTTGCAGTTATTGTACTGTCAGCCGCCATATTTGCAATTGCGCGTATGCCGGCAACTAAAAAATATATTCCTCTTCATCTTATCGCCATGTTTTTATCCGCAGGTGCAGTTGGAAATATGATCGACCGTTTTTCAAGAGGATATGTTGTTGACTTTCTGTACTTTAAGCTGATTGATTTTCCAATCTTTAATGTGGCAGATTGTTACGTTACCGTTTCCATGTTCTTTTTTATGATTTTGTTCTTTTTTTATTATAAGGAAGAAGACTTATCCTGTCTGTCAATTGGTAAGAAGGGGGAAGACAATTGAACCAGAGATTTACCGTAACAGCGGAGGAAACAGGAATTCGCATTGACCGGTACCTGGCTGAAAAATGCAGTGGGATTTCCCGTTCCTATTTGCAGAAATTACTAAAAGAAGAAACTGTACTGGTCAATCAGAAAGCGGTAAAGAGTAATTATAAAGTGAATGTTGGAGACCAGATCGAGTTATCCATCCCGGAAGCCGTAGAACCGGAAATTGAAGCGGAAGACATGGAACTTGATATTGTTTATGAGGACCAGGATATCATACTCATCAATAAACCAAAAGGCATGGTGGTTCATCCTGCCGCAGGCCATTACAGCGGAACACTGGTCAACGGCTTAATGGCTCACTGCCGTGGTGAATTATCCGGTATCAATGGGGTTATGCGCCCCGGAATCGTTCACCGGATTGATATGGATACGACAGGTGTCCTTATTGTATGCAAGAATGATATGGCTCATAATTCCATTGCGGAGCAGTTAAAGGAACATTCCATTACAAGAAAATATTATGCAGTAGTCCACGGTAACCTGAAAGAGGATGAAGGAACCATAAACGCACCCATTGGACGTCACCCCGTCGACCGGAAAAAGATGAGTGTCAATGAAAAAAACGGAAGAGATGCCGTCACTCATTACCGGGTGCTGGAGCGGTTTCGGCAGTTTACCTATGTGGAATGTCAGCTTGAGACCGGACGCACCCATCAGATCCGTGTGCACATGGCAAGCATTGGCCATCCTTTGCTAGGGGATTCTGTTTATGGTCCGGCAAAATCTCCGTTTCGGTTAAACGGGCAGACCCTGCATGCCGGTGTTCTGGGAATCCGCCATCCAAGGAGCAAGGAGTACATGGAATTTAAGGCGCCTTTGCCGGATTATTTTGAAGATTTATTAAAAAAACTAAGATCCAATATATAAAGATGATGCGGCCGATTTTATGGCCGCATTTTTTCTCGTATAAGAAAGTTCGTCCTATAAAAGGAAAAAAACTTCCAGAGGATCGCACTGCGGCGGTTGGGGATTCTTTCTTATACAAGTTACTTTTGCTTCTTTTCCTCCGGCATTGCCTTGTAAGCAACTTTATTTTAATTTTACTGACATTTATACAATTTGATGGTAAAATTAATTATATAATATAAGTTAAAGGAGTGATTTGGTATGAATAAGCATCCCGTCATTTCAATAGATAGGCAATGTGGAAGTTTAGGAAAAAAGATTGGGGAAAAGCTGGCAGAAAAATTAGGCGTCAAGTGTTATGACAAAGAACTGTTTGCTGTTGCAGCAAAGAACAGCGGATTAAGTGAAGAACTTTTTTATTCTCATGATGAAAAGCCTGCCAACAGTTTGCTGTATTCTCTAGTTATGGATACGTATTCTCTGGGTTTTACGACATCCGGTCATATGGATATGCCCATGGATCACAAACTTTTTTTAGCCCAGTTTGAAACCATTAAGCAGCTGGCGGAAGAAAAATCCTGTGTCTTTATAGGCAGATGTGCGGATTATGCTCTGGCCGATTATGAAAATCTGATATCCGTATTTATTACAGCCGATGAGAATGACCGAATGGAAGCCTTAAAGGAGCTGCACCAAATTGATGATGCAAAAGCAAAGGATCTGATGGTTAAGACGGATAAAAAGCGTTCCAGCTATTATAATTATTATACCAACAAGAAGTGGGGAAATGTAAAAAGCTATGATTTATGCATCAACCGCAGTGCCGTAGGAATCGATGGTGCGGTTAAGATTATACAGGAATTTGTGAATGCAAAAACCCTTAGGATAAAGGAGAAATAGTATGGACGATTACAACAAGAGCATGAATGTCCTGCAGGATCTATTCGGGCGGGATTGTCAGTTTGCATGGGCTACATCAGAAAATAATATACCTTCCCTCCGGTTTGTGGATACGTTGTTTGATAACGGAAGCTTTTACATTGTGACTTTTACCGGAACAAAAAAGGTGCGGGAAATTGAAAGCAATTCCATGGTCGCCTTATGTAAGGATATGCATCGTTTTCAGGGAATAGCAACTAATATCGGCCATCCCCTTGATCCGAAAAACAAAGATATACGGGAAAAATTAATAAATGCATTTGAAGCATGGTATTTTCAACATAACGACGAAGCATATGAAAACATGTGCTATATCAAAATCGATCCGGTCAATGGATTCTTTTATAAAGACGGATTGGGATATCAGGTTGATTTTAAGGAAAAGAAAGCGGAGATATTTCCCTTTCAGATGGATATTGCCATTATACAATAGATCTGTTACTGCATAACAGAGCAAACGGACATTTTCAGGATTAACTGAAAATGTCCGTTTGCGGTTATCTGGGATATTTTGTTTAAAACTGATTATTCCACGGTTACAGATTTAGCCAGATTTCTTGGCTGGTCCACGTCAAGGTCCTTCCCTACCGAAGCATAATAAGCGATAAGCTGAAGAATTACTGCAATTGGGAAAACTGTAAAACGGTCACCGATGTCTGGTATATTGATCTGAATGTCAGCAATCCCGTTTTCCACCCTGGCATTCTCTTTTGTCAGTAAGATAACAAAGGCTCCCCGTGCTTTCACTTCCCTGATGTTTGATATGGTTTTTAAAAACACCTTTTCCTGAGTGGCGATGGCAATGACAGGAACCTGGTCGGTTATGAGTGCAATGGTTCCATGCTTTAATTCTCCGGCAGCATAGGCCTCTGCGTGAATATAGGATATTTCCTTTAATTTCAGCGCACCTTCCAGAGAAAATGCATAATCAAGGCCCCTGCCGATGAAAAAAGCATCCGGCTTTTGAATCAGATGAGATACCAGGTCTTTGACCAAATCCTTTTTTTCGATCATTGCTTCCATAGCCGGAATGGCATCCAGCAGCTGTTTCATGAAATCCTTGGCTTCTTCTTTGCTGTAGCTGTCGCGCACATATGCCATACGGCAGCAAATCATATAGAGGGCAGCCAACTGTACGGAATAAGCTTTTGTGCTGGCAACTGCGATTTCAGGGCCGGCATGGGTATATAGAACGTAGTCGCTTTCTCTTGCTATGGTAGAGCCCTTTACGTTTACAACGGATAATGTGGCCGCACCATAGTTTTTTGCCAGACGCATGGCAGCAAGGGTATCAATGGTTTCTCCGGACTGGGAGATGATGATGATCAGTGTTTTTTCGTCTACCAGCGGCTCCTCATAGCGGAATTCGGAAGCAATGGATACTGTTACCGGGATTCTCAAAAGCGGCTCCATAAGGGCCCTGGCTGCCATGCCTGCGTGCATGGCTGTTCCGCATGCCACAATATGGATCTGATTACACTCTTTCAATACACGGTCCGGAATCTGATCATCGGTAAAGTCGGGAAGACCTTTTACCAGACGGGGAAGAATGGTATTTTTCAGTGCTTCGGGCTGTTCATGGATTTCTTTGAGCATAAAATGGGGAAATCCGTTCTTCATCGCTGACTCCATATTCCAGTTGATTTCTAATAGTTCCGGATGCTGTTCCTGCTGATTTAAGTCATATAACTGCACCTGGTAAGAGGTCAGCTTTACGATATGATCCTCCGGAACTACAAAGTACTGTCTGGTATAAGGGATGAGGGCAGTCAGGTCCGAAGCCAGAAATGACCCTGAGCGGGTATAAGCAGCCACCAGAGGGCTTACATTGCGGATGGCATAGATTTCCCCCGGGTGGTCTTCAAACATCATACAGAAGCTGTAGGAGCCTTTTAAATAACCTACCAGTTTTGCAATAGCATCTACCGGATCACCCTGATAGATACTGTCCAGTACCCATGCGGCTACTTCGCTGTCCGTTTCGGAACGAAGCTTGCTCTCCAATTGAAAATCTGTAGTGAGCTGGTGATAATTTTCTATGATGCCGTTATGAACCAAAGTGACCCGTCCGGCCTGATGGGGATGGGTATTTTCCATGGTTACACCTCCGTGGGTTGCCCATCTGGTATGTCCAAGCCCGCAATGGGACACTTCTGTCACGTCCTTGCAGCCTTCTTTTAAATTTAATACCTTACCGGTGTGCCGGATCAGGCGGATTTGCGAGTTCTCCATACAAAGAGCAATCCCTGCACTGTCATAGCCGCGGTACTCCAACTGGGAAAGTCCTTCAAGCAATATCTTTTTTGAGTCTAAAGGTCCTGTATATCCTATAATTCCACACATAATTTTCGATCTCCTTTTATTTTCCATTTCATGCATGCAAGAGAAAAACGGCAAACAAAAAACAGGCTGTCTGTTTCCTTATCGAAAGGCAGCTCTTCCTTGCATTTTCATCTTTCGTATATCCCCGGTTCCAGCGTGTTTGTTTTGCAGTTACCTGCATATTTCACGATGGATACACGCCCGGAGGGCATGGAAAGGCATCCGCCGAATTTTCGATAACCTTTCACCTCGTTAACCTTTGATACCGTTTTTCAGAGAAAAACGTTCACGTTCGTACCGTCAGGTGCATGGCGCTTAGCTTTGCTATTAAGAATTTATGCCTCCTTCATAAATACAGTTTATTATAGCCTTTGTTGGTTTGTGAGTCAATACTATGATTTACATCCTTTTTACGTAAAGTTTCTTTTTCATTTTACATCGGTCCAATACAATGAATTTAAGACCAGGGGAAAGGAATGAAAATAAACATGTCAAGCTTGTCTTTGGTAAATGTTTGTAAGACTTATAAAAATGGCCAAAGTGCCGTAAAAAATTTTAATCTCGAAATTAAAGACCGGGAGTTTCTTATTCTGGTGGGCCCTTCCGGATGCGGAAAATCGACTACGCTGCGGATGATCGCAGGGCTGGAGGATCTTTCCTCCGGTGAATTGTGGATCGATGGCTGCCTCATGAATATGACCAGCCCTCAGAGCAGAGACTTATCCATGGTTTTTCAGTCCTATGCTCTGTATCCGCATTTTACAGTTTACCAGAATATGGCTTTTGGGTTAAAAGTACATAAAGTTCCCAGAGAAGAAATAGACAGAAGAGTAAAAGAAGCGGCTGATATCCTTCATATCAGCCATTTACTGGACAGAAAACCATACGCATTATCCGGAGGGCAGAAACAACGGGTAGCCATCGGAAGTGTGATTGTACGTCAGCCAAAAGCTTATCTGATGGATGAACCTTTATCAAATCTGGACGCAAAGCTCCGGACACAGATGCGAGTGGAGCTTTCAAAGCTGCATAAAGAACTGGGAGCCACCATTATTTACGTGACCCATGATCAGGTGGAGGCCATGACTCTTGGAACCAGGATTGTAGTTATGAACCAGGGGGAGATCCAGCAGGCTGCATCTCCAGGCGATATTTACCAGAATCCTGTGAATAAGTTTGTTGCCGGTTTTATCGGTTCTCCTTCTATGAATTTTATACCGGTATGGGTGGAACGGAAGGAAGACCGGATTTGTCTGGAATTTAACAATCAAAGACTTTTTGTCAATCCTGTTTGTGCCAGCCGGCTTATAAAGGGAGGATACATTGGCAAAAGGGTATGTATGGGAATCAGACCTGAGGATTTCCACGAGACTGGGCCTGAAGAACAAAAACTTATCTTACAGGTGGATATCAGGGAAGTACTGGGCTCTGAAATCCTTTTTCATGGACGGATCGGAAGATCGGAAGTGTGTGCCAGATTAATACCTGGCATTAAAGCAGAAGCCGGGGAAAGTCTCCCGGTATATGTGGACATGGACCGGATCAAGTTATTTGATATGGATACGGATCAGAATATATTATATATCTAAGGAGTTTTCTTATGAATTTAAAAACCATTGTGAAGAAAGCAGGTCCTTATGCTTATCTTGTTCCGGCATTAGCGGTATTTGCATTATTCCTGTTTTATCCTTTTTTTAAGACGATTTACTTAAGCCTTTATAAAACCAATAAAATGGGACAGGCCAAGCTTTTCGTGGGGCTTGGCAATTACTCGGAGCTTTTAAAATCTTCCTCTTTTTTTAACAGCCTGCTTGTGACCGGGGTCTTTGTTCTTATTGTCGTATCCGTAAGCATGCTGTTAGGGTTAATGGGAGCGGTTCTCTGCAATAAAACATTTCCTGGTATCCGGATATTCAGTACGGCTTATGCACTTCCAATGGCCATTGCTTCAAGTTCCGCAGCCATGATATTTAAAATCATGCTTCATCCTTCCATCGGAATTGTTAATAAGGTCCTGGGATTAAATATTAACTGGATCAGTGATCCCAGGTATGCGCTGGTCTGTGTCGCTCTTTTGACGGCATGGTTAAACAGCGGAATTAATTTTCTATACTTCAGTGCAGGACTCAGCAACATTGATGAGACGATTTATGAAAGAGCTTCCGTAGACGGAGCAAATTCCTTTCACCGTTTTTTTTACCTGACACTACCCGGGTTAAGTCCAATTATGTTTTACACACTGGTCGTCAACATCATTCAGGCTTTTCAATCCTTTGGCCAGGTAAAGGTGCTGACTCAGGGAGGACCGGGAGAGTCCACCAATTTAATCGTATATTCCATATACCGGGATGCATTCTTTAACTACCGTTTTGGAAGCGCTGCTGCTCAGTCGGTTATTCTGTTTATCATTATAATGATTCTAACCTTGTGTATGTTCCGGTTAGAAAAGAAGGGAGTAAACTACTGATGGAATCTGTAATTGCAAATGCCACTAAAGATATGAATCAGGAAGAACTTGAAAAACTCAAACGGTCAGCCGTTACGAGAGCTATTTTACGCAGAAGGGCAGGGAAACTGGCACTTGTAATGGCAAATCTGGTTATGTCCGTCTTTATACTGCTTCCTCTTTTGTATGCAGTCAGTATTGCCTTTATGCCTTCCAGCGAACTGTTCACAACAAGTATGAACTTAATTCCGTCAAGTCCTACCTTTGAGAATTACCGGCAGGCCATGGTTAAAATTCCATTGGGCCGGTTTATCGTAAATTCCTTTTTTGTTGCAGGCTGTATTACATTTGGTCAGATGATATCCTGTTCTCTTGCAGCATTTTCCTTTTCATTTCTGGACTTTAAGGGAAAAAATCTGCTGTTCATGCTTGTTATGGCGACCATGATGATTCCCGGAGAGGCTACCATTATCTCAAATTACTTAACTGTAAGCGGGTTAAAATGGCTTGACAGCTATCAGGTGCTTATTATTCCTTACTTGACCTCAGCTATGGGAATTTTCCTTTTCCGGCAGTTTTATAAATCCTTTCCCATCTCTTTATATGAGTCTGCAAAGATAGATGGTTGTTCCAACTTAAGATTTATTTACAGTATCTTGCTGCCGCTAACGAAATCCGCCATAGGGGCCATGGCTGTCTATACGTTTATTAATGCCTGGAACATGTATATGTGGCCTCTTCTGGTTACCGGTACGGACCGGATGAGAACGGTACAGATCGGAATCGGGATGCTGGACAGTGTGGATTCACAATCAATATCAATGATGGTTGCAGGAGTTGTCATGATCATTGTTCCGTCAATTTCAATATTTATCGCAGGACAGCGGCAGCTGATACGAGGAATGTTTTCAGGGGCTGTCAAAGGCTGACCTGATTCAGAACATAAAACCATTAAAATCTGGAGGAAAGAAAATGAGAAAAAGAATATTTGCCTTAACTATGGCAATCATGATGGCAACAGGATTGCTGTCTGGATGTGCAAGCCAGACAGGAACTAATGATTCCGGTTCCAGCGAATCTGCAGCAGCAACCGCAGAGACTACCGACGCCGAAACAACCAAGGCCCCGGAAGGAACGACCATAACCTTCTGGCATTCCATGGGAGGTGTCAACGGAGAGGCTATCAATACACTTGTGGATAAGTTTAACAAAGAAAATACTTCCGGCATTCAAGTGGAAGCCCAGTACCAGGGAAGCTATGACGATGCCATTAATAAACTTAAGAGTGCCCAGATTGGCAATATGGGCGCCGATCTGGTACAGATTTATGACATCGGAACCCGCTTTATGATCGATTCCGGCTGGGTGGTCCCAATGCAGGATTTAATTGATAAGGATAAATGGGATGTTACTCAGATAGAACCAAACATCGCCGCTTATTATTCTGTGGACAGCAAACTTTATTCCATGCCCTTTAATTCCTCCACACCAATTCTTTATTATAACAAAGATATCTTTGAGAAAGCAGGAATTACAGAGATTCCCGACAGTCTTCCAGGCATTGCTGAAATCGGAGATGATTTAACAAGCAAAGGCGGAGCCGGAGAGGCTATTTCCCTTGGTATCTACGGCTGGTTTTTTGAGCAGTTTATCTGTAAACAGCAGGCTCATTATGCAGACAACGGAAACGGGAGAGAAGCAGCAGCAACCGCAGTGGATTTTGACAAAAACGGAGCAGGTGTAAAGACCCTGGCAGCATGGAAAGAATTATCAGAAAAAGGCTATGCACCTAATGTAGGAAGAGGCGGAGATGCAGGTCTTGCAGATTTCAGTGCCGGTAAGTCAGCCATGACCTTGGGCTCTACCGCATCCTTAAAACAGATTTTAAATGATGTTAATGGAAAATTTGAAGTAGGAACTGCATATTTTCCTAAAGTAAGTGATGATGACAAAGGCGGCGTTTCCATTGGCGGCGGTTCTTTATGGGCGTTGAACAACGAAGATCCTGCAAAGCAGCAGGCGGTATGGGAATTCGTAAAATTTCTGGTATCACCGGAAAGCCAGGCTTACTGGAATTCACAGACCGGATATTTCCCTGTTACGGTAGCCGCACATGATGAGCCTGTTTTCAAGGAAAACATTGAAAAATTCCCTCAGTTTCAGACTGCTATTGACCAGCTTCATGATTCCACTCCTCAATCTGCCGGTGCATTATTAAGCGTATTCCCGGAAGCAAGACAGATCGTGGAAACGGAAATTGAAAATATGATCAACAATAACGGTACACCGGAAGATGCAGTTGCAAAAATGGCAGAAAACATCAATAAATCTATTGAAGATTATAATTTATTAAACAATTAAATGATCCTCAGAAAGGTATTGGCAAATGAAGACAAAGGTTTGGGCACACAGAGGCGCCTCCGCTTATGCACCAGAGAATACACTGGAAGCATTTGAACTCGCAATCAAACAAGATGCAGATGGAATTGAACTGGATGTACAGCTGACAAAAGATAAAAAACTGGTGGTAATTCACGATGAAACCATAGACCGTACCTGTGATGGAAGCGGATATGTAAAGGATTTTACCCTGGAAGAACTGAAGCGGTTTCCCTGCAATATACTGTGTCCGGAATATAAAGATGCGGTAATTCCGGAGCTTTGGGAGGTATTGATGCTGTTAAAGCCAACGTCTCTTACGGTCAATATCGAATTGAAAACCGGAATCTTCCGCTACAAAGGCATTGAAGAAAAGGTTTTGACTGAGGTAAAAATGGCTGGAATGGAAGATAGAGTGATCTATTCTTCCTTCTGCCATCCAAGTATTGTAAAGATAAAGAAACTGGATCCTGATGCTGTCACAGGACTTCTTTACTCAGACGGCTGGATCAATGTCATAGGCTACACCAGGCTTATCGGTGCTGATGCGCTGCATCCGCCGGTATATCAGTTCCGAAACGATAAGCTGATGAAAGACGCCAGAAGAAGAAAGCTTCCGCTTCACGTATGGACAGTCGATGATGAACATTTGATAGAATACCTGGCAGAGCAGGAGGTTGCCGCAATCATTACCAATACCCCTGATATTGCCAGAAAAATTATAGATAAGAAAGGAAATAACATATGATTCGATTAGTTGCCTCTGATATGGATGGAACTTTATTAAACCGCTATGGGAAAATTTCCCCATTAAATGTCGCTGCCATTCAGGCACTTGCACAGAGAAATATTGAACTTGTTGTCTGTACCGGCAGAAATTACGAAGATGCCTATGCACCTTTGGCAGAGGCTGGAATTTCCTGCGATATTATCTGTATGAACGGTGCCGCCGTATTTGACAGGAATGGGAAAAAGCTTAGAAATCAGCCTTTACTGGAAAGCCAGGTAACCAGTATTCTTAATATCTGCCGTCCTTATCCTGTTATCTTTGATTTCATGACAGAAGAGGGAAGCTATACTACCGCCAGCCGGGAAGAACTTAAGAATAGTTTTGAAAATAAAGTATTTCTTTCCATGGTATCTGATGAACATACATATGAAACCATAGAAAGCCGCTTTAAGTTTACAACGGAGGAGTCACTGTTAAGATCCGCCATGAATATTTACAAAATGTCGGTGGTTCACGAAAATCAAGAGGTACTGGAGCAGATTCGAGCTTTGCTGGAAAAGGAAAATGGGATTTCCATTGCTTCTTCCGCTCCCAACAATCTGGAACTGACTCACGAGAAGGCACAAAAAGGTTCTGCGCTTATGGAATACGCCATAAAATCCAAGATCCATCCGAGAGAGATCCTGGCTATCGGCGACAGTGAAAATGATTTATCCATGCTAAGCCTGCCGTTTGGATATACCATCGCCATGGGAAATGCTTCCGATCTTATCAAACAAAGTACACGTCTTACCACAAGAACCAATGAGGAAGATGGCGTGGCATTTGCTATTGAAGCCCTTATTCTTTCAGAGGCAGCAGCAGTCTGCTGATTCCTTCAATCTTAATAAACTATTAAATCTTTTTGTCTGTATTTTACTGCTGTGTTGTGCTATAGTTCTGTTTTAGAAGAATAATTACAGGAACAATAGCAGATGAAACGAAAAAAAACAGCAAAAGTACAGATATCAGCCGCCATATTAATGGCTCTTTTGGGAGGCGGTCTTTGCAGGTTCTCCCAATCTTATATTTCCTTTTATGACAGACCTTTGGCTGCGTTTGCGGATGATTCATTACCCAAACCGAAAGCAGCAGCAGAAAAAAAACATCCTGTCAGGATAAAAGAGGTGCAGGAGATACCTGCTCCTTATGTTCCTTCCCTTACAGCATTGAATCTGGCCTTTCTTTATAGAGAAGGCGGCAGCCAGGAAAAAAGCCTTGGAGCAGAGGCAGCAGAAATGCTGTCTCTAAAGGATTCTGCATGGCTGGCCTCTATATACCAACTGGCAAATGAAAGCCCGGAAAAGGTGGCTGCAAGCCTTGGGATGCCATCTGGTTCTTTGAAAGGTCTTTCTTTTGAAAACGCAGATATTTGCTTTTATGATGAAAATGGAAAACAGATTTCTCCCCGATCCAACATACAGGAAATCATGTCCATGGCCAATACATATCTTTATTATTCTGCACCGGAAGACTACGATGCTTTTTTAAGTTATGCCAATCAGCTGTGGGAAAGCTCCCATAGCTTTCAATACTCCATCAGTGACATCTATGATTGCGGAGGTTCCCTTGAAGGAAATCTGGTTGAGAATTCTTTCGCTGCAGCTTATGAGGCTTCTCCATCGCAGGCAGATCTGCCAGACGCTGAGGAAATCCAACAAAATGAAACAGAACCGTCAAAGGAAATCGGTCCTGGCATTGACTTAATAAAAGCGGAGACTGTGACAGCGGAAGCCCAGCCAACAGAACCAGCGGAGACTTTTGTGAAAACTGCATGTCCAGGGCATGTGGATCTTCATGTGAAGGCTGTCATTGCAGGATTATCAGACAGTAAAAAAGGGTTATTTTCCCTGGACGCCATAGGCAATACTCAAAATAATACTGTAAATTGGCCCGGGTGGACAGAGGAAACTAAAAAGAGCGCCAGGAACCTGGCGAATCAGAATTGGACGGAAGCTTACGGCCTGACTCTGACCCCTTCTTTTCTTACAAAGCCTCTTTCCTATGAAGAAATTGACAACTATATGAACCGTCTTCCAGAAAACCTTTCTGAGAACAGGCGTAAGCTGATTCATTATGCATTGGCATCCGTAGGAAGAGTTCCCTATTACTGGGGTGGAAAACCGGCTTGTGCAGATTATGAAAATAATAATTTTGGAGCACTTGTAACACCTGATGAAAAGGGACGAGCCATGAAAGGTCTTGACTGTTCCGGATGGATCAGTTGGGTGTACTGGTCTTCGATCCATAAAAGGCTTTCATCTGAAAGTACATCTGGTCTTGCAGCTGCCGGAGAAGCTGTTCAAAGAAATGATCTGCAGCCAGGTGATATCATTTTAAAGACAGGAGATGAGGGGCATGTAGTTATGTTTTTATGCTGGGAAAGGGATGGAACTATGACCGTAATCCATGAATCCAGTGCATTGGTAAACAATGTTACCGTTACGACAATGGATGCTAACTGGCCCTATTACCGAAAATTAATCGATTGAAAAAAATTAAGAGAAAAGCAAGAACTAACAGATGCATTTCTGGTAAAATGAAATAGAGTCTGTCTAAGACAATTCAGGAAAGGATAGATGATTCGATCATGGATTATGAGGATGAATTAGACCGGATGCGAGCCCGTAAAAAACGCGGGAACAGTAAGAGAGGGCAAAGCAGTGAAACGGAACGGTCAACGCAAAGAAAACACCGGCAGCAGGCGTCAGGAAGGGACAGGACCTATTACAGCGAAGGAGCCGGAAGGAACCCCAGGGCCCATCGTGCAGGCTCTCCGAGCGGTCAAAAGAGGAATGCAAAAAAGCGGAAGAGAAAGAATAAGCGGCGAATCATATTAATGGAGCTTGCAATCCTTGTTTTGGTGGTATTTGCAGGATTCTTTATGCTGAAGCAGCGCACTCACCAGAAAGGATTCTGGACCATTGCCATTTTCGGCGTGGATTCCAGGGATGGAAAGTTGGATAAGGGTGCTCTGTCCGATGTGATAATGATTTGCAACATCAATAAAGCTACCGGAGAAATTAAGCTGGCTTCTGTATTCCGGGACACTTATTTAAAAATCAACAGCAAGGGGACTTATCATAAAATCAACGAGGCCTATTTTAAAGGCGGTCATAAACAGGGAATTGAAGCATTAAATGAAAATCTGGATCTTAACATTGATGACTATGCCACATTTAACTGGAAGTCTGTAGCCGATGCCATCAACATTCTGGGAGGAATTGACCTGGAGATTACAGATTCGGAATTCAAATACATAAATGGATTTATTACAGAGACCGTTAATTCCACAGGAATCGGCTCCTATCAGTTAAAGCATGCCGGTATGAATCATTTGGATGGGGTACAAGCAGTTGCATATGCCAGACTTCGTCTTATGGATACGGATTTTAACCGGACGGAACGGCAGCGTAAAGTAGTGAATCTGGCTATGGAAAAAGCAAAGAATGCTGACTTTGCAACGCGAAGCAGTCTGGTAACTGCCGTATTTCCTCAGATATCAACCAGTATCGGCATGAATGATGTGCTGTCGATTGCGAAAGGAATCAGTAAATATCATATTGGAGAGACTGCCGGTTTTCCATTTTCACGTATTACCATGAAAATGGGACGCATGGACTGTGTCATTGCCACAACGCTGGAAAGCAATGTAATACAGCTCCAGCAATTTCTTTATGGCACAACCGATTATCATCCATCAGCAACCGTTAAAGCAATCAGCAGCAGAATTGCCAAAGAAAGCGGTATTTCTGAACCTGGGGAAAATGCTCCTTCCGGAGGAGGCACAAAGAAAAGCAAAAAGAAAAATTCTTCCGGATCTGTAAATACTGATGTACCCCAGACGGAAGCGCCGGTGGAAACGACGGCTGAAACTATAACCGAACCATCCGACGAAAGTACGGAGGAAACAGTACCAGAGACAGAGAAACAGGAGAGTACTGCAGTTCCAACCAATGGAGATGGCAGTCTCATAGGCCCAGGTGCCGATTTGCAGCAACCCCAAAAAGATCAGAAAGAAAAGCAAAAAGAAACAGAAGCAAAAAAGGAAACAAAAGAAGATACAAAAGAAGAAACCAGAACAAAGGAAAATCCTGAAGAAAAGACCGGGCTGCAAGATAACGAAGAGGCCGGTCCGGGAGTTCAATAATAAGGAGGGATAGCTTAATGGCTGATGAATTGAAAATCAAAATGTATGCATTTACCATGGATTGCAAAGACCCAAATGAATTAGCAAAATTTTATGCCGCATTGCTCAAGTGGGAAGTTCTGGTTATGGATGAAGACTATGCCTGTGCATATGCTCCAGGAACCAATCAAGGATCATATCCCAGCATATTGTTTCAACGGAATTGTGAATATAAACCTCCTGTATGGCCGGAAGAGCCTGATGCTCAACAGCAAATGGCACATATAGACTTCGCTGTTAATGATTTAGAAAAATCCGTTGAATATGCCATCCAGTGTGGAGCAAAAACCGCAGATCAGCAATTTTCTGATAATTGGAGAGTCATGTTTGATCCTGCCGGACACCCTTTTTGCTTATGCCAGATGAAAGCAATTATGGAGAGTGAGCATTTTGGATTGTTGTAGATGATTATAAGCAGAAGCAATAGTCTAGTATTTGGTGTAAGGAAAATTTACAGAGAAGTGTTTTTTTGTTATAAAAAAATGACTTTATAAGATGGCGCCTTCCAACTATTCGCGAAAGTCTAGTTTAACGAATAGTTGGAAGGCGTAAATTAGACTTTCGTTCAATCTGCTAATTATACTTGAATTTTGTTTCAGGTGCTTATGCATTGTTTTCTCTCTGTATACAAATATTTCTTAGACTATCTTCTTTCTCTTATTTATATGACTATGACTCATGTGTTTAATTATTGTGCAACTCAAGTTATGTATTTTTAATTTATTCATCGGCCATGCAATTGTTAATCGGATCCAGTCCTTACGGAACTATTATTCTACTACGATTAAAGAAATGAGGTGAAATTATGAGTGCTCCTCTATCCTATCATCAGCAAAAGGATATTGAAAATATAAGGCATCTTAGAGAATTAATAAAAGAACTTCCCAATTTCTGCGGAGATTTCTTCCGTGGCATTGAGCCACGTACATCATCGCGTACAAGAATCGCTTATGCATATGATTTAAAAGTTTTTTTTGATTTCCTGCAAAAAGAAAATCCGTCTCTATGCAAGACTGATATGCATAATATTTCCCTTGATAACCTGGATAATCTCAAGGTTGTGGATATTGAAGAATACATGGAATACCTTAAATATCGTTTCAATGACAAAAATCAACAAGTAACCAATAAAGAACGGGGAATTATGAGGAAAATCTCCTCATTGAAAAGCTTTTATAATTATTATTACCGGAATGAACGGCTTCAAAACAATCCGGCGGCTCTTGTTCAGCTGCCAAAGCTTCATGAAAAGGATATTATTCGGTTAGATGTGGATGAAGTTGCTCTTCTGCTTGATGAGGTTGAAAGCGGGGATGCTCTGACTGATAAGCAAAAGGCCTACCATGCGAAAACAAAAATACGTGATTTGGCTCTTCTCACACTGCTTCTTGGTACAGGAATCCGTGTATCAGAATGTGTTGGGCTGGATTTGGATGATATTGATTTTAAAAACGGCGGAATTCGTATTGTCAGAAAAGGCGGCAAAGAAGTTATGGTCTATTTCGGCTCAGAGGTCGAGGATGCTTTACTCGATTATCTGGAAGAAAGAAACGTGATAATTCCCCAGGAGGGCCATGAAAAAGCACTTTTTCTCTCTCTTCAGAAAAAACGCATTGCTGTTCGCAGCGTCGAAAACCTGGTGAAGAAATATTCCAGACTCGTTACTCCCTTAAAAAAGATCACTCCGCATAAGCTGCGCAGCACGTATGGAACCAGTTTATACAAAGAAACGGGTGATATTTATCTGGTTGCGGATGTTCTTGGCCACTCAGATGTTAATACCACCAAAAAACATTATGCAGCTATAGAGGATGAACGGCGCCGAAGTGCAAGAAATAAGGTTAAATTACGAGAAAGCTAGTTACCGATAATAATAAATCAAGAAAGGACTTGAACATGCAGGAATGGATAATTAATACTATGGATCAATATGGATACCTGGGGATTGCTTTGCTTATAGCAATCGAAAACATATTTCCACCGATTCCATCAGAACTGATTCTGACTTTTGGCGGCTTTATGACCACATATACCGAAATGAATAAATGGTTAGTCGTCCTGTTTGCGACCGTTGGATCTGTTGTGGGTGCTTGCGTTCTTTATAGCGTTGGTCTGTTGCTGCCCGTAGAAAGACTGGAACTGCTGGTTGATAAATGGGGACATATCCTTGGATTGAAAAGGGCTGATATTAAGCGCGCGGAAGGCTGGTTTGAAAAGCGGGGAACCCCAACCATCTTCTTCTGCCGTTTTATTCCGCTTATACGTAGTTTGATATCCATTCCAGCAGGCATGGCCAGGATGCATATAGGGAAATTTCTTCTTTATACAACTCTTGGTACATTTATATGGAACATTGTCCTTGTGTTTCTTGGCGCCTTTGCCGGCTCCCGTTGGGAACGCATTGTAGGATATATGGATGTTTATTCCCATGTAACAGTTATAGGATTGGCTGTTATTGGCGTTGCTGTTATTGTATGGTTTATTAAAAAACGAAAATAACTCTTTTGACAAAACAGGCAGGGGCTGAAAAGTCCCTGCCTGTTTATTAAAGATAACGTTTATTTAAATAGATGAATACTGCCCTCTTTATCCAGCTTAATAAGAATGGTTGCAATAATCGGAAGCATAAACAGACCTAATATCCCCATTAATTGGGCGCCTACAAACATTAGAATTAAAGTTACTATAGGATGCAGGCCAATCTGCTGTCCAACAATCTTAGGTTCAATGATCTGCCTCACTACCGTAATAAAGATATAAAGAATCAACATACCTGCTCCCACCCGTGTATCTCCCATGGAGAAGGCAATTATGGACCAGGGCAAAAGCACTGCTCCGGTGCCTAGAATCGGTAAGATATCGATAATCGCAACAATTAAACCAATAAGAAACGGTGTAGGGATTCCAATTATTGCAAAACCTATGGATAACTCTATAAATGTAATAGAAATAATCAATGCGTATGCCCGAATGAACTTACTTAAGGTTCCTATAACATTATTCTTTAAGTTAATAATAACTTCTCTGCGTTCATTTCCAAATTGACGTATAATAAATTTGCTTAGCTTATAATAATCAATAGTGAAGAAAAAGGATGAAACAATGGTAAAAATCACTTTTATCAATAAGGTTGGCACCTGACCGGCTAATCCGGTTACCGTCGATACTACTTTTGTCGAAATATTGGAGATATAAGTAAATATGGATTGCCCAATGTTATTAATAAAATTATCCAGATAATCTTTTATACTTGGAAACCTGGCAGATAAATGATCCGTGAATGAAAGCAGCACCGGCTGGATGGTTCCTTTGTATAAAGAAGGCAGGTTATTAAATAAGGTACTGATAAACTGAAAAAACCTGACGCCGATTAAGCTGATAATTAATACTAAAACACTGTAGAATATCAGTAAAACAAAAATGGAGACAAATGTCCTTTTGATTTTTAATTTCTTAACTAACAAATCAATGGGTTTACGGAATGCCATAGCAATGATCAGACCGATTATAAATGGCATTAAAAGGGGGAAAACATATTTAACTCCTGCATATACGATAATTAATAAAATAAATGCAAATATACAATGGATAATAAATGCTTTCTGCTTTTCTAAACTCATGTATCACTATACCTTTCTGTTTTTAACATTCATAAGCCTTAATACCTGATAATGATTTTTACATTCTTAAAATCCATTATAGACATTACTTCAACTTAAAATGCCGGAAATTAAATGATTGGTTGCACAAAAGAATACTTTTTTTAGGAATCCTTGGTTGTATTATAACGTTTATCCTTCCTAAGTCAAGCGTTTCCCTATTAATTGTATTATTTGATACAGGATGTTTGCTTAAGTTCTATATTTTAGTTATACCCGTTATTAGATAAATAATAACCACTAACATTCGGATAACAGTAACCATCTGATCTGAAATACTTCCTTTCTATTTTTAATATATATTTTAATATAAATACTATGGAGATAGTTGTTAATGGTAACTGTTAAAAATGGAGAATACATTAACATGAATTATTAGTTTAACAAAAATTAATATTAAAGTGCTGAAATAATATGTGGTTCCGATTCATTTGTTAAATTACACAGGTTTATCGTATCACATTCTCTGTATCGAATGCAGTCGCCGGATATGTTTTCGTTCATAACTTAAATGAACTGCAATATCAGGCAGCAAGCTCCTCTCCGATCAACTATATTTTCATAAGAACCATCCTGAGGCTCAATGATTAATACTGCCTTTATTCTAAGTTATTATCCTTATAAAATCAACGAATTTCGGTATGTTCCTTAAAAATATTACAGAATGAGTATTAAGGGAGCTGATCAGAGGTAACATACATGACAGTCAGATAATGTCCGCTGTGAATAGTATCTTCCTTTAATCCATTGATGTTCTTTAACTCCCTTATATATTGTTCAACTGTTAGTCCGCTGTTTTCTTTATATTTGCATGCAATGCTCCACAAACTGTCTCCTTGCTGAATCTGTATACTGGTGTAATATCTTTCTATTGCCGCAGCATCAAAACCGTCGGCAGAGTTTTGTCCCTTTGAACTTCCAAATGCACGGGATCCCAGTAACGTAATTAATAACAGTACAATTAATTGTCTTATCATACAGATACCTCCTGTAAAATGCGTTCAGAACATATGTTCTTATTTCCAAGAAGATAATAACATCCAAACATACGTTTGTCAATTCGTTTTGCATTTTTTCGAACAAAGGTTTGCATTTTCTTCGAACATATGTTACTATAGATTTAATGACAAAGGATTGAGGAGGCTGTGCTATGGCACAAGAAAAGATAACACCCAAGCAGCAGGAGATTTTAGAATATATAAAAGAGACGATTTTAAAGAAGGGTTATCCCCCCGCAGTCAGGGAAATCTGTGAAGCGGTTCATTTGAAATCAACATCTTCCGTTCACTCTCATTTGGAGACACTGGAAGAAAAGGGATACATAAGAAGAGATCCTACCAAACCAAGAACTATTGAAATTATTGATGACTGCTTTAATCTGACCCGCAGAGAATTAGTGAATGTTCCGGTTTTAGGAACAGTTGCAGCCGGTCAGCCTCTTTATGCAGAGGAAAACATTGAAAGCTATTACCCAATTCCATCGGAGCTTCTTCCTAACGGAGAAACTTTTATGCTTAAGGTAAGAGGAAACAGTATGATCAATGCTGGCATATTAGAAGGGGATCAGATAATTGTGGAGCATTGCCCTACTGCAGCCAACGGTGAGATTGTTGTTGCGTTGGTGGAAGATTCTGCTACGGTAAAGCGCTTTTTTAAGGAAAACGGTCATTACCGCCTGCAGCCGGAAAATGATTCCATGGAACCCATTATTGTAGAGCATGTGGAGATACTTGGGAAGGTAATCGGTTTATTCCGGTTAGGAATTCATTGATAAATGTCTGAGTAAAAAAAGCCGGGTCATAGTTGACATAATTATTTTATGTCAACTATGACCCGGCTTTTTATAAAGGCAGAAATGCAAAAAGACGGCTTACATATTTATTAAGCCGCTTTCCCTTATTGTTTCTTATAATGAATCCAGATCCTTTACATCAATTGTCTTTCCATCTCTCCAGATTCTTTCCAGATCATAGAACAAACGATTGTCACGGTCGAAGACGTGGACAATAATATCGCCATAATCCATTAAGATCCAGTTGGCAGTCCGGTATCCCTCCACCTGTTTGCAGACATATCCCTTTTTCCCTAGCTCCTCTTCCACATTGTCAACCATAGCCTGTACCTGGTTTGCATTTGTACCGCTGGCGATAATAAAATAATCTGCTACCACCGATACATTGTGGATATCAATAACACTGATATCCTCCCCTTTTTTATCAGACAACGCACTATATGCGGTTTTTACCATTTCCACTGACTGATTCATCATTGTTCTCCCTTCATTTCCTTATGAATCTGTTCATAGTAAGCATATGCCTCCAAAGACATAGAATCCACAAAACAGTTTTTTCCCTTTAAATAGTCCAGGGTATTCTTTAGAATCAGATAAATACACTCATCCAAATCTTTAAAAGCAATGGAACGTACCACAGACAGCCCTGCGGCTTTGTCGCGTCTCGGTTCGATATAATCCGCAACAAAAACAATCTTTTCCAGTATGGACATCTCCGGCCTTCCAGTCGTATGCCACCTTATGGCATTAATAACTTCATCCTCTTCAATACCGTACTTATACTGTGCCAGCCAAGCTCCGTATTTGGCGTGAAGTACTGCCGGTGCTTTCCGTTCATCATCAGTTAATTGTATGCCCTGTTTTTGGCATTTTTTTATAATTTCTCCATCTCCAAGATGCTTTGCGCAGTCATGGAGCAATCCTGCTAATTCTGCATGATATAAATCACTGCCATATCTCATTGCCAGAGCCGTACAAATAAATGACACACTTATAGTATGTTCATATCTTTGCGGGCTTAATTTGCCCCTCAATTCATTTCTCAGATCTAAAATAACTTCTTTCACCTTTTCATCTCCTGATATAAACTGTGGGCATGGATATATGCCATAACTTTTTCCGGTACATATTCAGCAATAGATTCTCCTTTAGAAACCTTTTCACGAAGCTCGGCAGAAGAAACATTCATTTCCCTGCAATGAAGCATTCGGATATCCGCTTGATATTTATGGTTTAAATATTCTATCTGAAGTTCCATCGATCGGTCCTTAGCCTCATATTCCCGCCTTGCAGCCAACAGAACTGCCTGAGTCAGCACCTGGTCCGGTTCATACCATTTTTCAATCTCATAGAGAGAATCAGCCCCCACTATAAAATAATAGGTATGTTGCGGATATTCCTTCCGAAGCAGCCTGAGGGTCTGTGCCGTATAGGTGTTCCCATTCCGCCTTATTTCAAAATCAGAACTGATAAGCCCCGGGCGCCCTTCTACTGCAGCAGCCGTCATGGCCAGACGCTGGTCCGGCGCAGTCACATGATGATTTTTTTTATGAGGCGGCTGCCCCGAAGGCATGAACCAGACTTCATCAAGGTGATATTCACGATATGCCTGCTCTCCAAGCATAAGATGCCCATTATGGATGGGATCAAATGTTCCACCCATAATCCCTATATTCCCCATAATCTTCGACTCCTTGACCGGATAATGAAGCAGGATTATTTAGGAAGTGTGATCTTTCTCTTTGTCTCCTCTTTTGCCTGCTTATAAAGGACAATACGCCTTCCAATTACCTGAACGATCTCAGAACGGGTGCGCTCTGACAGAACCTCTGCAATGCTGCGGCCATCATCCAGGCAATTTTTCAATACCGTTATTTTTATTAATTCCCTGGCTTCCAGTGCTTCTGCAATTGCATTGGTGATCTCCGGAGTCAGGCTTGATTTTCCAATCTGGAAAATCGGATCTATATTCATCGCCAATCCTTTTAAATAGGATCTCTGCTTACTTGTCATAATATTCTCCTTGTTTACTTGTAATAGTCAAATTCCAGACCATACATACGGACGGTATCACCTTCTTTGATTCCTGCCCGTTCTAATTCATCTAATATTCCGTTTTCTTTTAAGAAATTCTGAAAGAAACGGAAGCCTTTTTCTGATTCCAGATTGGTATACCCCAACATTTTATCGATCCTTGGCCCTTCCACTACGTAGACTCCGTCTTCTGTAACTTCTACGGAATAAGGCAGTAGAACATTTCTCAGACTCTTCAGATCAAATTCTTTTTCAAAAATAACAGGACTTAAATTAACCGTTTGAAGCAGCTCATAAATGGCGAATAAAAGCTCTTTTACGCCTTGTCCGCTTACTGCTGAAATCGGATATACTTTTACTCCCTTAGGTTCAAATTCTGCCTTCAATTTCTCGACCGGATTCTCATCTTCATCAAAAATCGCATCCGTCTTATTGGCAGCAATAATTTGAGGACGCTTAAGAAGCTCAGGGTTATAAGCTTCCAACTCCTTGTTAATGGCATGGATATCCGCAATAGGATCCCTGCCTTCGGTAGAAGCAGCATCCACTACATGAACCAGTACTCTGGTACGCTCGATATGGCGAAGGAAATCATGTCCCAGCCCCACGCCTTCCGAAGCACCTTCAATAAGTCCGGGAATGTCGGCCATTACAAAACCTTTGCCTTCGGCAACGTCAACCACACCCAGGTGAGGATTTAAAGTTGTAAAGTGATAATTGGCAATCTTAGGCTTTGCATTGCTGACTCTGGATAAAAGGGTAGACTTTCCTACATTAGGAAAACCAACCAATCCTACATCGGCAATCACTTTTAATTCCAGTTGAACCCAAAGCTCCTGAGCCGCTTGTCCAGGCTGGGCATATTTAGGCGCCTGCATGGTGGGAGTTGCAAAGTTCATATTTCCCTGGCCGCCTCTTCCGCCCTTTAATATTACTTCTCTGCGGTTTTCTCCGGACATATCGGCAATTACCTTACCGGTTTCAAACTCTTTAATAACGGTGCCTTCCGGAACCTTAATTACCAGATCTTCCCCGTCTTTTCCGTGGCATCGGCGTTTTCCGCCGGCTTCCCCGTCTTTTGCCATATATTTGTGAATGTGCCGGAAATCAGTTAACGTATTAAGTCCGTCATCCACTTCAAATATGATGTCACCGCCCCGGCCGCCATCGCCTCCGTCAGGACCTCCGCACGGAACATAAAGTTCTCTCCGGAAACTGACATGGCCGTCGCCGCCTTTTCCGGATCTAATATATATTTTTGCTCTATCGGCAAACATTCATTCACCTGTTCCCTTTCTAATTTATCTATCAATCAGGTTCAGCCTCTTTCTTAAGAGGATAAAAACCAAACTGAACATGAGCATCAAAATAACATCAATCTGCAAAAATCTGCCAGAAAGATGGAAAATACAGATAAATATTTTATCTGTATCGTAAAAAACGGCTCCATACGTAAGGTATGAAGCCGGTCCAATTATTCGTTAATTACTTTTGGATAAACAGAAACCTGCTTTTTGTCTCTGCCTCTTCTCTCAAATCTAACAACGCCATCCACTAAAGCGAATAATGTATCATCACCGCCGCGGCCTACGTTGATGCCTGGATGGATATGAGTTCCACGCTGTCTGTAAAGAATATTGCCTGCTAATACGAACTGACCATCAGCTCTTTTGGCGCCTAATCTTTTGGACTCGGAATCTCTACCGTTTTTGGTAGAACCAACACCCTTTTTATGAGCGAAAAATTGAAGGTTCATTTTTAACATAACTTACACCTCCTTAAATCGGATTTTAATATATGGCTCTCCATATTCCTCCTCAATATCCTGTAAACCAAATATGAGAGAGTTCATAAGGAGTCGTGACTCTGAACTAATAGATGAAGTAAAACGAAAATGAAAAGCACCAGTCTCTTCTTCCTGATCTACTTCAAAGGAATCTTCTGTAAATTGCTCTACACTGTTGGACATGTTAAATGTAAGCGCTGATACTGCAGCACAGACAAGTTCCTGTCCATCCTGATGATCATCTGCAAAGCCTGCATGTCCTACCATTTGAATCCCTGTATAATTCTGTTCTGAATCAACAAATACAGTTACTCTTATCATAATTAAGCATTGATCTTATCGATCTTAACCTGTGTATAAGTCTGTCTGTGACCATTTTTCTTATGGTATCCAGATTTTCTCTTATACTTGTAAACAATAACTTTTTTAGCTTTGCCTTCCTTCACAACTGTACCGGTTACGGTCGCACCTGCTACGGTCGGGCAGCCAACTGCTAATTCACCATTGTTTACAACAAGAACCTGATCAAATGTGACAGCTTCGCCAGCGTCAACACCAAGTTTCTCTACTTTAATGATATCGCCTTCCGCTACTTTGTACTGCTTTCCACCTGTTGCAATAATCGCGTACATATGGCACCTCCTATTATCATTACTCGCCAACTTCGGTGTTTCATACCATATAAAATATATGAAAACTTTTGACCTCATTGTGCGGCATACTTTATTAATATAGCATTTCATGTCAGTAATGTCAATATTTTTTATATAAAAATAAATCAGAGTTTTTTATTAAATATACGCTTTTCCTTGTTTTTATTATTGCATCTTAGTATAATAGATGTATTTGAAATTACAAGGGAGTATCATGATGAAAACAGATAAGTACAATCAAATTTTTATCCGCTGCTGTTATGGATATGTTGTCAGCGGTATGGCGGTTCTTGTTATAGGAGCGATTCTGCCTTCTATTATAAAAGAAGCCGGCATCAGTTATTTAGCAGCTGGAAGCCTTTTATCCGCAATGGCCATAGGAAATCTAAGTTCCAGCTTTCTGTTCCCCATTCTTGCCTCATGGATCGGAAGAAAACGGGCGATTTTTTTAATAACTCTTCTTTCTCCGATCTGCCTGTTTTTGCTTATATTGCTGCCGCCTTTTCCGGTTATGTACGGGGCTATTTTAATCTACGGCCTGGTCAGGGGATGTATTACGATTTTAAATAACTCTGCCGTGAACGATATCTATGGACAGAATGCAACAGGAAAATTAAATCTGCTGCATTGCAGTTTTGCAATCGGAGCATTCATAGCTCCTTTTATGACAGCTGTTTTGATGAGATTTGGCTTTAACTGGAGAGACATTCTTTATGTGATTCTCTTTTTGGCTGCTTTGACTGCTCTTTCCTATGGTACGATGGATGAAGCCTTGCTTAATACATCATCCAGCGGAAGTAAAAAAGCAGACTCAGGGAAGGAGACAGGAAACAAGGCTTTTATGAAATCCTTTTCTTTTTACTGTATTGCATTTATTTTATTCTTTTACCTGGGCGTTGAAAATTGTATCAATGGCTGGTTTATCACTTACTTACAGAATACGGGTGTTATGAGTCCGGGCTACGCAACCACCTTGGTATCCGTTACCTGGCTGGTCATTATGGCAGGGCGCCTTATTTGTGCTGCCCTTTCAAAAAGGCTGGAAAAAAGCACCATAATACTTATACTGGCATTAGGAAGCGGGATCTGCCTCTTTTTACTGATCACAATTAAAAGTCTTCCAATGATTACAGTTGCTCTTTTAGGGCTGGGGCTCTTTCTTTCCGGTATTTATCCGACCTGCATTGCAAATGCCGGTATTTATATTAAAGGGTCTACCGTAGGAATGTCTATTTTAACCGCTATCTCTGCTGCGGGGGGCATCATAACACCGCAGCTTGTGGGGGCCGCAGCAGATCAGATTGGAATCGTAGCAGCTATCAGTATTCTGAGTTTTAATATTGTTTTCGTAATTATTCTGGCAGTTATTAATTTCAGAGGCCGTCATAAAAATAATGCATTAACTTAACAAAAAAAGGATAAGCACTTGATATCATCGGCTTATCCTTTTTTTATTATACAGGAAAGTTCTGCGAACTCCCCTGTATAATAAAAAGCACGACCTGCAGGATGCACATGACGCTTAAGAGGAAGATGTCACTAAAGCGACGGCGCGTCAGCGCCAGAGTCTGACTTGTCAGACTCTTTCTTGTGACAATTGAGATACCTGCTCATGAAGCGGCTTGCGTATTTTTTTTCTTGTGACTTCCACCAGATTCAGTTTTGTTATCTCTACGACTGTGGTTTTGACGGGGTCTTTTGACAGGATATCGGTAAGCCGTGCCACCAGTCTGTTTTTATCTTCCTCAAAAGCCATGTCAATAAAATCGATAATTATGATCCCGGATAAATTTCTTAGCCGGAGCTGGTGGCCGATTTCTTCTGCCGACTCCAGATTTATCTTCATAATCGTATCCCGAAGTTCTTTCTTTCCGGAATATTTTCCCGTATTTACATCAATAACAGTTAGTGCTTCTGTAGGTTCGATCACCAGGTATCCGCCGGATTTTAACCAGACTCTTTTTCCTAATGCCTCTTCCATGGTCTTATCAATCCGGTACAGCTTTGAAAGAGGAAGCAGCTTATCTTCATATAAAACCAGAAGGTTCAAATCTTCCGGCTGATTCTGAACCAGATAAGATTTAACAGCCTCATAAATATCCGGTTCATCAGTAATCACAGCTTCAAGCGTTGACTTCAGGCTGTCTCTCAAGCCTGATAAATACGAGGGTGCCGCACTGTACAACAGGCTGTAGCACGTTCTGTATCTCGCCTCTTCAAATAATTTGTTAAGGGTATGAATAAGGCTCTGAAGCTCCTTCTGAAGCTCCTCCTCAGAAGCACCGGGAGCATTGGTCCTTACAATGATTCCGAAGTTCTCTCCTTTGACAGCTTCAAGCTGAGACTTCATCTTAAGTTTCCATGCCTGATCCGTAATCTTAGAGGAAAAACCAATCTGTTTTTTCCCTGAAGTCAGAACAAAGTAACGGCCTGTGATGTTTAAATTTCCGGTAAGGACCGGTGCTTTGGATTTTACCGCATCCCGCTCCACCTGAACGATGATTTCATCTCCCTGCCGCAGCTTGCCGTCACTCAGGCGGCCATCGGCATGATGGACCATCCCGTCTCCAAGGCTTAAATACCCCATCTGCCCCTGCCCCATATCTACAAAGGCAGCGTTAATGTTTTTGACAATTTTATTTACTTTTCCAATATAAATATTCCCAAGAACACACTGGCTCTCCTCTGATTCAATATGAATCTGAACTGCTTCTTTTCCGGAATGAAGGAGTGTGAGAACAGAGCCTTTCCATCTTGTAATGATCAGCTTACTCACAGGATCCTCCTAAGCGACCCAGGGGGACAAGAATGCGGTTATCTTCGTCTCCGGTATTGGCATAAACTTCTTCTCTCTGAATATGAAATGCGAATTCAGGCATAGAAAGTCCCAGGAAGTTATAGTAGGCTTCCATCACCAGTTCCGGTTTTAAATTATCAGCACTTCCGGAAGATACTTTCATAAAGATGGTTTCACCGTCGACAGAAAGCTGGTAAATCCATGGCTTAATGTCCACATCCTTCTCCCCTTTTTTGGTTTTCTTATTTATGATGATCTGGGGCTGATTGAGAAATGATTCAAGCCCCTTTAGAAACCCTTCCAGGTCTTTGGGCTGCTTTCCCTCCCGGAATGAAAGCGTATAATCAGCAGCAGCTACCAGAGACATGGCATTCTTCGCCCCTTCCTCTAAGATGCTGCATTCTGATATATGGATTCCGTCAACCATGACTGCATTTAACTGTTCCATAAGGGTTTTGGTATCTGTCATGGAGTTCACTTCAATATCCATGTATTCTCCATTGCTTGTAAGTCCCACGCCCAGGGGTGCTGCAAAAGACATGATCTGATGAGGGCTGAAGCCTTCGCTGTATTTGATATCAATTTCTGCTCTTCTTATGGCCTTTTGGAAATAACGCATTACATCCAGATGTCCGATGAACTTTACTGGCCCGTGTTTGGAAAATTTAATTCTTAGCTTCATAGCAGATACCTCCTTTGAAACTCATGGCTCCACAGCCGGTACAATGCTGCCGGCAGTTGGGAGTTACTTTTTCACCGATGGCATTCTGCCACTCTCTCTTTAAAAACTCTTTGGTAACTCCGGAATCAATGAAATCCCAGGGAAATACTTCCTCTAAGTCCCTCTCTCTTATGGTATAGAAATCAGGGTCAAGTCCGCAGCTTTCAAAGGCTTTCATCCAGATATCATTTTTAAAATGCTCTCCCCAGGAATCGTAAATCGCGCCGTTATTATAAGCTTCTTCGATCAAAGCAGAAATCTTTCTGTCGCCTCTTGCCAGCACACCTTCCAAAACGGTTAGATCCGCTTCATGATAATTGTATTTTAAACTCTTTTTATTAAGCATGGTACGGAATTTGTCCTTAACGATATAGGCTCTCTCTAAAAATTCCTCTTTGGTACACATTCTTGCCCACTGGAAAGGAGTAAATGGCTTTGGAACAAAGAAGGAGGAGCTTGCAACTACCTGGACTTTTCCGTTTCTCTGATCCTTTGGAATTTCATAATAGGTTTCTGCAACCTTTTCCGATAACTCTGCAATGCCTTCCATATCTTCTACGGTTTCCGTTGGCAGACCTAACATGAAATAGAGCTTTACCCGGTTCCAGCCGCCCTTAAATGCTTCTGCGGCACCTTTTAAGATGATTTCCTCCGTCAACCCTTTGTTAATAACATCACGAAGTCTCTGGGAGCCGGCTTCCGGTGCAAATGTAAGACTGCTTTTGCGGATATCCTGAACCTTACTCATGACATCAAGGGAAAATGCATCTATACGAAGGGAAGGCAGGGAAATGTTCACCCCTTTGTCCTTAAATTCATCAATAAGGAAATTCACAATTCCCTCTAAATGAGTATAATCACTGGAGCTTAATGAGCTTAGGGAAATCTCCTCGTGCCCGGTACTTTTTAAAAGTTTATATGCGTAATCCTTTAAATACTCCAGGCTGTGTTCTCTTAAGGGACGGTATACGTTACCTGCCTGACAGAAACGGCAGCCCCGGATACAGCCTCTCTGAATCTCCAGCACCACACGGTCCTGGGTCACTTTAATAAATGGTACAACCGGCTTCTCAATATAGTAAGCGTCATCCATATTCGTTACCAGCTGTTTCCTTACTTTTTCTTTTGCATGAGAATTATTTGGCTTCATGCTTTCAATGGTTCCGTCCTCTTTGTATATGACATCATAAAAGGACGGCACATAGATGCCCTCTATTTCAGCAGCCATCTCAAGGAATTCTTTGCGGCTTTTGCCCTTTTTCTTATTTTCCTTGTAGCGGTCCATCAATTCAAAATAAACGGTTTCTCCTTCGCCAATATAAAACAGATCAAAAAACTCTGCCAGAGGCTCAGGATTATAGGCGCAGGGCCCGCCGCCGATTATAATAGGATCTTCCTCCCTGCGGTCTGCCGCATGAAGCGGAATCTGGCCCAGGTCAAGTACCTGCAGGATATTGGTGTAACTCATCTCATACTGCAGCGTAATTCCAATAAAATCAAATTCTTTTATGGGATCCTGTGATTCCAGAGCAAAAAGAGGAATCTTCTGTTCCCTCATAATCTTGTCCAAATCTGTCCACGGGGAAAAGATACGTTCGCAGTAAATATCTTCTCTGCGGTTAAACATATCATATAAAATCTGCATTCCCAGATGAGACATTCCGATTTCATAAACATCAGGAAAACACATGCCAAAACGAACGTCCACTGCTGCCGGATCTTTTTTGACCATGTTGACCTCATTGCCGATATAGCGGGCAGGTTTCTCGATTTTCATTAAGATTTCGTCACTTAAAGCTAATTTTTTCATGCTGATTCCTTTTTTACATGTGAATGGCTCACATTTTATAATTGACTCATTGTACAGGGATATAAAATACAACCGTTGTATCACCTGTTATTTCATAATATACTGAATAATTATAAAGTACTTTAGGTGATTAAGCAACACTATTTAGTAAAATCCAGGATTCTGACCGGAAAACGAAATAAAACCCTTGGTATCTGCCTGGACCGCAAATACTAAGGGTTTTATCCTAACCGAACAAGGAATCTAGTACTTTCCCAATAGGTTCTCCTGATAACCGGCAATATTTTTTACCGGTGCAGCGTCACCTGCCGGAACCGAAGAATTGCCAGAGAGCTTAAACTTTGCGATCTCTTCACGCAGAATCTGAGCTTGGGCAGTCAGTTCTTCACTGGAGGCAGAGCTTTCTTCTGCTGTGGCAGCATTGTTTTGTACAACAGCGGAAACCTGTGACAATCCCTGGTTGATCTGTACGATGGAATTGGTCTGGTCTAAGGAATCTGACTCTATTTCTTTTATGGCTTTGTCAACCATTGCAGCTTTTTCCGCAACATCAGCTAAAAGTTCCAGGGTTTCACTGGCAATCTTTTCACCTTCTGAAACCTTAATATTGGATTTTTGAATCAGATCTGCAGTCTGCTTTGCTGCTTCTGCTGATTTTGCAGCCAGGTTTCTGACTTCATCCGCAACCACTGCAAAGCCTTTTCCGGCTTCTCCGGCTCTGGCTGCTTCCACGGCGGCATTTAAAGCCAGTATGTTTGTCTGAAAAGCAATATCTTCTACAAGTTTTGTAACTTTGGAGATTTCCTCAGAAGACTGACTTATTTCTTTCATAGAAGCATTCAGATTTTTCATGCGGTTATTGCTTTCGTATACACCAGCTCCAGCCTGTGCCACATATTCGGTTGCTTTGCGTACGGAAACAGTGTTTTTTTCTGCTTTTTCCGTTACGCTCTGAATGGCAGATGTTAATTCTTCTACGGTGGCTGCCTGCTCTGTGGCACCTGAAGCAAGGGCCTGGGAAGCGTCTGCTACCTGTCCTGCTCCGGAATTGACCTGATCTGCAGAAGCCTGGATCACCAGCATGGTAGAATTAAGGGCAGCCGTTGTCTGGATAAGAGACTGCTTTATTACAGCAAAATCTCCCACATAATCCAGATCCATGGAAATGCACATATCTCCCTGAGAAAGCTGGGTCAGCTTCGCAATGATGTCTTCAATATATGAAGTAAGCCTTTCGTTGGTATCTCGGATATTTGCTGCCATACGGCCCAGTTCGTCATTGCTTTCATACTGGATTCTTGTATGAAGGTTTCCTTTTGCCATTTCCGTATATACCTTTTCGATTTCCCTGACCGGAGTAAGAATGGCACGTACCAGCACAAAGATAACACCAGCAGTAGCTAAAATGGCACCTAACAGAACAATGACCAAAATCACCCACGCCTGAGAAATAATATTGGTGGCTGTTTGCTTTTGTACTTCCGCTTTTTGGTTACCCACTGCATTCATATCATCCATGATCTGGGCAATCTGGTTGAACGCCGGTACAAAATCATTTTGAAACAGATCATAGATTGCTTTTATATCTTTTTTTGATGGGTCTTTAATCATATCGACAATCTGTTTGCGCGCTGCCTCTGCCTCTGTTACATGCTGCATTACCTGTGCAATATTTTCATCATTGGCAGAACTGCGCTGATGCGTGGAGAAATACTCCATATTCTTTTTGAAGCCTTCCACGCTCTCGTCTGATAAATCAAGGGAGGCCTGATAATCTTTTCCGGCTTCCTTATCAATTATTGCCATCAAGAGATAACGCTGTACCGAAACCATATTCACCTGTGCGGTTAGATTATAAGTGGTAAGAGGATAGGTGTATTTTGAATACATTTCTACCTGTTGTCCGATTTTGGAAATGCTCCTGGCTGACGTAGCCAGGGATAAAAGTAATATAATGAATACAACTCCAAATCCTACTGTCAGTTTCCATTTCACTGACAACCCTTTCAATAAAACCTTTGATGCTTTTTTCTCATTCATAAAAATACCTCCCACTTGTGTTTTATGATGAACCTATCTCTTCCGTCTTGGAATGACAACTGGGATTCTGCCATATTGTTCAGGCTCCTCGTATTTATTTTTCTTTGGTAAAAAGTAATCGATCAATACTTGTTTTAACAGCAGAGAAAAATCCAGAGGAGTATCCTCGGATTTTTCTCACAAACAACTGGAAATGCCGGGTTGAGCCGGTTTTAAGCTCCATTTAGACACCGGTTGTCTTTAATTTGAATATTTTTCTAAAAAAGCGGTTACTGCAGTATCAACATTTGCACAAACAAGTTCGATATCTTCTGCTTTTGCATGTTCCACATGGATTCCAAGGCTGACGGATACCGGCTCTCCGGTTGCTTTGCAGATCTTTTTCGCTATCTTCTGTGCCAGTTCCGCATCTTTATGACCAGGCACCGTTATCGTCCACAAATCACAGCTTGACAGCTTTTTGCCATGGATTTCCACTCCCGGAGAAGCCAGTGCAACGCCTCCAAGATGGGGCCTGTCACCTCCTCTTACAAAGACTGCAAGCCCCCAGCCATTTGTATCATGAACGCTTACATTTACAACGTGTTTTCCGCTTCCATAGGTTTCACTTATCATAATCATGCAGCCTTTCTTAAAAACTGTTTGTTCTGCCTCTGCTTTCCTGCTTTAAATCCAGTCAATTGATACCGTTCCACGGAACAAAGCTTTTATGGTCAATCCCAAACTGCATCAGTGTTTTCCCCACAACGTGATTAATCTGGTCATCAAGAGATTGAGGATTATTATAAAACGTAAGCATCGGCGGTATAATCGTACAGCCAAAATCTGCAGCTGCCTGCATATTGCGAAGATGTATTTTACTGAGCGGCATCTCTCTGGTACAAAGGACAACCTTTCTATTTTCCTTAAGGCATACATCTGCCGCACGTATCAATAAATTATCGGTATAACCGCTTACAATTCCCGCCAGCGTTTTCATGCTGCAGGGCATAATGATCATGCCGTCAGTCTTATAGGAACCGCTGGAAATTGCTGCCGCAAGATTATGTACATCATAATATTTATCCGCATAGTCAAGGAGCCGCTGAAAGGGCAGGTCCGTCTCCAGATCCCAGTTTAGCTTTGCATAGTCAGATATCACCAGATGGGTTTCACAGTCTTCCACTTCTTTTAGCGCCCTAAGTAAATAATAGCTCATGATTACGCCGGTAGCACCGGAAACTCCAATAATTATTCGCATTGACTCACATCCTCATTTGAATATTTGTTCCTATACCAGTCCAAGAACAGAAAACCATAAAACTCCAAAAATAACGGTCAGAAGAACAGGCACAAGCAGAGGGATTCCCATCTTCAGGGCTTCCTTCTGGGTATACATTCCATTCTCTTCTCCCTGCCCCACCAGAATATTCAGATGATGGAACGGCATGACATAATGAGTATAAACTGCCAGATAAATAATGGCTGCAATGACAAAGGGATTAATTCCCAAAGCATTGGTACATACGAGAACTGCAGGAACTGCAACTCCCATGGCTGCAATGACCGAACCGATAAACATGTGTATGACTATTGCTATGATGGCAATAAAAATTGCAAGAATAAAGATGTTTCCCGGCAATTCACCAGGCAAAAGTGTAACTGCCAGCCAATTGTTTAGTCCTGTTTCAGCGCCCACTTTACCAATTGCCATGGCTGCAGTCAAAAATACCAGTACATGAACCGGAACTTCTCCCCATTCTTTTGCCGTCAAAACGTTTCCAATTACAGGCAGAGACAGGCACATGGCCACTGCAAGCGTCACCCAGCCGATGTCCAAACCGGTAATTCCATTGGTGATCCATAAAACAATGGCTATCAGGATCCAGATCATGGTCCGTATTTCTTTTTCACTCATCTTTCCCAGATCCGACTGTGCTTTTTTCACCTCTTCAAAATTCATATTTATTTCTTTTGTAGGTTTAAAGAGGATAAGAATCAATAAAATGTTCATAATGCTTAAAAAGATTGCGGGAGGTCCCATAATCACAAACCAGCGCACAAAGTTAATACTTTCCGTGGAATAGCTTATAACCAACGGATTTATAATGGAATCACCAGTCATAAATATAAGAGACACCGGAACAGAAGCCGCAAATACGGTAAATCCAACTTTAACAGCATCCTCCTTTGGCATTCCTGCCGCCTTAATGATAACGGACATTACGGACATTATGAGAAATGCTCTGGACCATGGATTGGGTATCAACAGAGATAATATCAGGGTCAATACAAAAATCCCTATGATAATGCTCTTCCATGACTTTACGAATCTCAGTATATACATATAGGAAATCCGTTCTCCAAGACCTGACCGCTTTACAGCAGTTGCAATCATGTATGCACCGATTACCAGCCAGAGCGTGGAACCGGTCCAGCTTGCAAATATTACCTTTGTATCAGCCAGCTTCAAAAGACACAAAGATACGATATAAAAACCGCCAACGTATCCGGACTGGGCCACTTGTGTGGCCCACCAGACTACCGTCATTAAAGTTAATCCAAGAAATACCTGTCCTTCCCATGCCAGCCCATGAAGCGGCAGAAGCAAGGCAACTATCAAAACTATGATGCCGCTGAAAAAACCTATGATCTGCTTATTGAATTTCATCGCAAACGCCCCTTTCTATTGAGGTATTCTCCCGTTTGTCATTTGTCAAGAGGAGGGATTGGCGGAATCATAGGCAGATGATCGATCTGTTCTTTGGTCAGTTTAAACTTTTCATGTACGACGGGTGTTTCTGTGGATCGCCAGGAATAAAAGCAATCCATGCATTCGTAGACTTCCCAAACATTGCCTACCGGTGAAGTTGCAATTACTTCAATTTTGTTACCGTCACAACGTGGACATTTCATATTTCATTACCCCTTTCTCATTTGTTATTTCATATCAGACATCAGATTACGGATCAGTGTCTCATACTTCTCGTAGCCAACCGGCGGTTCAAGCAGTTCCACTTCACGGGGATTCGGCTCTGGATCTTTCGGTGTGGTCGCATCAATAATCAGCTTTGAATGCATACCTGCCGGGTAGGATGAAGGATCCAATGGCATTCCGGGACAATTCGGAATCACTACTACGTCTTTATCCGGACGGACCCGTGTTGTCAGTGCCCACATTACCTGAGGAAGGTTAAATGGATCAACAAATTCATCAACGATAATGATTATTTTGCTGTAAGAGCCGCCATGAGGAGTGGAAAGCAGCCGGAACGCAACTTCCTTCCCAAAACCGCCAAAACGTACCTTAGTTGAAATAATGCATCCGATTCCATGGGTATACATGGCATTGACTGCCTGAACCTCAGGAAAATCCCGTTTGATCTGCTGGTAAAGAGGAACGGAGGTATTGAGTGCCATCAGATAATCAATTTCTGTCCATGGAATACCAAGATAAAGATTTTCAAAAATCGGATTGGTCCGGTGTGTCACATGGGTAATCGTTATGACACATTGGCGGCGGGAACCGGAGTATGATCCCGGAAACTCTCCGAAAGGACCCTCTACTTCACGGACACGAGGTTCAATATATCCTTCCAGTACCACTTCAGATCCGGCAGGAACATATAAGTTATCATAAAGATCCGACTTAACAATCTGCGTTGGAACGCCATCCTGCAATGCTCCCACAAATTCATATTCGTTCTGGGTATACATGACGGGAGTGGAAGCCATATAGGTAACCAGAGGGCTGTTTCCCACTGTAATGCAGATCGGGACTTTTTCATTTTTACGTTCTGCCGCTTCCAGCTGTATGGCAATGTCATGAAATGCAAGCGCCTGAATTCCCACACGGTTCTTCCCTTTGACCTGAATGCGGTATGTTCCTACGTTCAGTTTATCGAAATTGTCAGGTTCATTAGGGTCTGCTGTGATAATAGAAGCTTTGGAGAGAAAGAATCCGCTGTCCTGCTCATTGATCCGGTAAAGGGGTAATATCTCGAACAGATTGATATCTTCCGGTTTATCAATGGTATTCTCCTTACAGGGAGCATTTTCTCTGGACAGGATCTCCGGCTTCACCGGGAAGCTGTCCCAGCGGCGGTTAATTTCATGAAACTGTTCTTTGGTAGAAGCTGTTTTCTGCATGCCAAGCATCAGCGCATGATTGGCCCAGGAGCCATGTACATTCGTCACAACGCGGTAAGGATACCCCTTAACCTTTTCAAAAAGTACAGCGGGAGCATTCTCGATATTTGCCGCTGCCCTGCCAGCTGCAGCAATATCAGGTTCGGGATTGACTTCATCCTTAATTCGTACTAACTGACCGTTTTCCTCCAAGGTGGAAAGGAAACTGCGCAAATCCTGATATACCTTTGCCATAATTTTTCCTCCTAATCATTTGTAAACTGCTTACGGATTTCGGTTGATCTATAACCAACTGCCATGATTATAAACATACATAAATTCTGTGGCAATTCGAAAAAAAATACAGGTATATTCCAAAATAGAAATGCATATAACTAATAATATTATTATATTTGGACAAACAAACGAAAAATTATAAAATACTGCTGGAATAATAGATGAAATGCACAGAGATATTGGTAAAAACATGTCGATATTTGTCGAATAATGTCGTTTGAGTGTATTCGAAAATGTCAAGAGAAAATAATAAAATCATATTTTCCTTCCGCCCATTCTGTATTATAATAGCTGTGATAACAAATTATCTTGAAAAAGATGGTTTTTCATTATTTTATAACTAGATGGACTGTTGCATATTATGTATGAAACAGGAAGGGGGGCAACACTCATGATTAAATGGATCGATGATTTTCTGGCCTTAGCGGAGCATAAGAATTTTTCTTCCGCAGCCGACAGTATTTACATATCTCAATCAGCTTTATCAAAGCATATAAAGGCGATTGAAAATGAACTTGGTGTGGTATTGTTTATAAGAAACAACACAAAAGCTGAACTTACAGAAGCAGGAAATATATATCTTGAGTATGCACTCAATATACGCAAGTTTTCTCACGAACTCCGTTTTAAATTAAATAAATTCGGAACTTCTCCCTGTATCTACCGGTTAGCCGTTGGTACGATACCTTGTCTGGCTGAAAGCGGGATCATGGAGCCGCTGCTCCAGTTTCAGGAAAAGAACAGCAACTATGCGATTGAAATTATGGAATCGGATCAATGTCATTTATTAAGGCAACTTTCTCAAAAAGAAATCGACGTAGCTATATGCCGCCTTGATTTCCTTTCAGATAAGGAATATGAGGCAATTCCATTGTGTACAGATGAGATGGTATTAATATGCAATAAGGATACTTATCCATTTGAACAGGGCAGCGAAATTGATTTATCCGGTTTTAAGCTGGAAAATATATATACGCTGACGAAAGATTCGGATGTTTACCGGTTGGCTAAGATGCAGTTAAATGATATCGGATTTAAAGGGGAACTTAAGGGAACATTTCCAAGGCACATGATGATTTACCCTCTTCTGGTTCAAAAAGGAGGCTGTGCCATTCTTCCCAGACAATTGGCAAATCTTCAGCTGTTCCCCAGATTGACTTATTACCGCATAAGAAATGCAGTAAAGACCAAAATCGGGATTGTAAAGCCGATTCCCAATGATGAGAATCCCCAGTTATATGAGAAAGCCAATGTATTGCTGGACTTTTTTAAGAACTTATAATTTTTAAAACATAAAAACCCTGAATTTCTTTTATATAAAAAGAAATCAGGGATTTTGCAGTTTTATGTGTTTTTGACAATTACGCATTCGATAACGTCTGCAGCGTGTTCGCAGGTATCACAGCATTTCTCCAGCTGTTTGTATACCTCTGACCACGCAATGATCTCCAGTGGATCACCGCCTTTTGTATATAACTTACGGAACGCCTGGATATATAAGTTATCACCAAGCTCTTCCAGACGGTTGATCTCAACAATATCCTTTAAAATAGTGCCAGATTTACGGAAATTAGAGAATTCAGTCACTACAATGCTCACTTTTTCACAGCACTGTCCCACTACCTTAAGCATTTCCATGGCCTCTGGTGTAATGGACTTGATGTTATACATGTAGATTTTAATTAAGATATCTTCTATATTATCTGTGATATCATCAAGTTCTCTTCCTAAAGCAATGATATCATCTCTCTCAATAGGAGTTACAAAATCCTTTGCAACTCTCTTCATAAGTTCATGAGTATGTCTGTCACCTTCAGATTCTAATTCATGAAGCTTATTAAGCTGTTCCCCCAGCTTGTCCGGATCAAAATCTTCCAGAATCTCTGTCAGTAACCGTTGGGTCCGCAGAGCAACCTCTGCCATTTTGACAAACAGTGTAAAATACTCATTGTCATTTCTTCTTGCCATGTTTCATTCTCCTTTCAGAACTGCTCACACTAAAAAATGCGTAAAAATAAATGTGTCATCAAAAAGCCAACCAAACCGCAGCCTGGGAACGTCAAGATCCACGCAAGCGCCATCTCCCGGGCAACTCCCCAGTTCACTGCACTGATACGTTTTGATGCTCCTACACCCATCATTGCAGTAGTTTTAGTATGAGTCGTGCTGACTGGCATACCGGTCAATGTGGAGAGTAACAGACAGGCCGCCGCTGCAATATCAGCTGAAAATCCCTGATATTTTTCCAGTTTCACCATACTCATTCCTACGGTTTTAATGATTCGCATACCGCCAATGGAAGTTCCAAGCCCCATAACAATGGCGCACAAAATCATAAGCCAAAGAGGGACTGCAAAGGTACTTTCACTTCCATTGCCTCTGGCAAGGAATGTACCAAGTAAAAATACACTCATAAACTTCTGGCCATCCTGTGCTCCATGCATGAAAGCCATCGCTGCGGCGCCTGCAATCTGTGCTCCCCGGAAAAAGGGCTGTGCTTTACCACGGTCTGCACGGGCACATAGCCGTTCCGTCAATTTTGTCATGATCCAGCCTAAACCAAATCCCAAAACTGCGGAAGCAATCAGTCCGTATAATACCTTTATCCACTCACTTCCATTGATGCCTGCAAAGCTTCCATGAAGTGCAATTGCAGAACCACTGAGTCCAGCGATCAGTGCATGACTCTCGCTTGTAGGAATTCCAAACTTCCAGGCGAGAACGGCCCAAAGCACGATGGCTGACAAAGCCGCACAAAGTGCAGTCAGTGCATCACCGGCCTGATTTGCCCCCTGGCTGAAGTCGACCATATTATAAATGGTCATGGCAACCGTAGCATTCACCGAGGTCATAATTAAAATTCCGACAAAGTTCATCACTGCCGCCATTAAGATCGCGGTTCTGGGCCTCAGGGAACGAGTGGATACACAAGTTGCGATTGCATTTGGTGCGTCCGTCCAGCCATTAACAAGAATAACTCCCAATGTCAGAACTGAAACAATCGCAAGCGGCAGATTTTTTGTCAGTTCCAGTAAAAACTCGTTTAAGGTAATGCTCAAGAAATCACCTCCAAAATTTTCGCTGCAGCATCAAAATTCAACTGCAGTCACCGTATTTGTCCTATGGATTGTACAATTTGCGAATGTTTCCCTTTTTAATAAGAGGTTTTATATACAATTGTAGTAAAACCATCTTTTTTAGCGTTAAAAGAAGTATATTTATACGCAAAAATTGACAAACCTTAGTAAGTATAGCATAAAGAATATAGCAGTACAATCTTGATTGTAAAATTTAATACAAAAAAATTTTAACAAAATTTTACATTCTATGGTATGATTCATTTAAAAATACTTTTTTGCCAGGTAAGAATTTGTATCAATAAACATTTCGTAAACTGTTGTATTTACAACAAACAAACCAGAAATAGTATGATATGATAGGACTCACAATAAGCAGTGAACCAATAACTTTTCATTTATAGAAAGGAAAAATTATGACAAACTATGTAAAAGCTACAGATACTATATATGATATAACAGAAAAATACCCGGAGACAATCAGCTTCTTTGTTTCAAATGGCTTTGAAAATCTCAGCAATCCGGTTATGCGCCGCACACTTGGAAAAACCGTTACCCTGGAAATGGCTCTTTCCATGAAAAAAATCAATCAGGAAGCCTTTATTCAGAGACTGTCTGAAGTAATTGAACAAACAGCTCCTGACACATCTGCCGGTCTTGCTCCCATGAAAAAGGAAAATGGCGGTGATATCCGTATTGAAGGAGTACTGCCCTGCCCCATCCGTCTGCCGCTGATGGAAAAATTCCAGTCATGGCTAGATGAAAAAAAGGATACCCTTGGTTATACCGTGGATTATGACTTAAAATCTGCGAATCTGGGGCTTGATGATGTTAAAGAACGTGTGGTTGCTGCAAATGGCAACGCTGATTTGCTGTCTGATCTTTATATGTCTGCAGGATTTGATTTGTTTTTTGATAAGGGACTTATGGGGCGTTATGGCGAAGCAGGCGAATTTGAGGATATTTCAGGTTTGGATAAGATTAATTCTGATTTTGACAATGATCAGATTTCCTTAAAGGATCCAAAAGGCCAGTATGCCATCATTGGAGTGGTTCCAGCCATTTTTATGGTCAATATCAATGCCCTTGGTGACCGTCCCATGCCGGAAAGCTGGGCCGACTTAATGAAACCTGAATTTGAAAACAGCATCAGCCTTCCAATGAAGGATCTGGATATGTTCAATGCATTTTTACTTCATATTTACCGTTTCTATGGAGAAGATGGAGTGGAGAAAATGGGAAAAGCCCTTCTTCGCAGCATGCACCCGGCTCAGATGGTTAAATCTCACATCTCAAAAGGTGATGCAAAAGTACCGACGATTACAGTTACTCCATACTTTTTTGCCAGCATGGCAGATGAGAAAGGTCCCATGCGCCCGGTTTGGCCAAAGGATGGTGCGATTCTCAGTCCCATATTCCTTCTTGCAAGAAAAAAGAACAAAGACAAAGTAAAACCGTTCGTGGACTTTCTTTATTCCAAAGAAGTGGGCGAGGTCCTTTCTTCCAACGGAAAGTTTCCTTCTACCAACCCGCTTGTAGATAATCATTTAACTGACAACCAGAACTTCATGTGGCTGGGCTGGGACTTTATCCACAAACATGATATCGGCGAACTGATAAAAACCATTGAACGTAAATTTTATCAGGCTGCAGAAAGGGAGATCTTATGAATCTGATTATTTTTTCGGGGCCGCCTTCCTCTGGGAAAACCTCGATCATATTAAAGGTCATTGCTTCTTATAATAAAAGAAATATTAAAGTAGGCGTAGTAAAATTTGACTGTTTATATACCGATGATGACTTAGCCTATGAAAAAGCCGGGATTCCGGTCAAAAAAGGATTATCAGGTGCTTTATGTCCGGACCATTTTTTCGCTTCCAATATTGAAGAAGTGGTCAACTGGGGAAATCAGGAGAAGCTGGATTTACTCATTACAGAATCTGCCGGCTTATGCAATCGCTGTTCTCCCTATTTAAAGGATATCAAAGGAGTCTGTGTGATCGATAACTTATCCGGTATTAACACGCCAAAAAAAATCGGCCCTATGTTAAAATCTGCAGATTTTGTTGTTATTACAAAGGGAGATATCGTATCACAGGCAGAACGTGAAGTTTTTGCCTCCTGTGTAAGCTCTGTCAATCCTCGTGCAATCACCATGCATGTCAATGGATTAACCGGGCAGGGGGCCTATGAGCTTGGCAGTCTTTTATATGATGAAAGCCAGGATATCAAAACGGTTCAGGGAATGAAGCTGCGCTTTCCCATGCCTTCTGCGCTTTGCTCCTACTGTCTTGGGGAAACCAGAATTGGAGAGGCCTATCAGATGGGGAATGTTAAAAAGATGGATTTGGGGGCTGATAAAACATGACAAACTGGACACTGAAACAAATATTAAAAGAATATCCCTTTGCCTTATCCTATTTTGAGCAGAACAAGCTGGATATCACAGGCTATGAAGGGAATACACTAGAAGAATACCTGGAGCATTTTTCAATCATGGAGCTGGAGGACCAGGCCATTGATAAAGAAAAAATATTATCCGACTTTCCCTTATATATAGAACAAATGCAGGCATTTCTTGGAACGGAAAAGAAAAACCTGGTTCATTCCCTGACGATTCTGGCTGGCCATGACAAGTCAGGGGATCCGGAAGGCTTTACTGAACTTACTGCTCTCACATCCCAGATTATTTCCATTGTTGGTCCAACAGGTTCCGGAAAGAGCCGCCTTCTTGCCGATATTGAATGGGCAGCTCAGAACGATACGCCGACCGGACGAAGCATTCTGATTAACGGAGAGACTCCGGACAACAAATGGCGTTTTTCCTCAAATAACCGTCTGGTGGCACAGCTGTCTCAGAATATGAATTTTGTAATGGACCTTACAGTCCATGATTTTTTAAACATGCATGCAGTGAGCCGTATGGTGGAAGACCCTCAGTCTGTCATTGAAGAGATCATAAAAGCGGCCAATAATCTTGCCGGAGAAAAGTTTGATTTAACCACTCCTGTTACCAGTTTAAGCGGCGGACAGTCAAGAGCCCTTATGATTGCGGATACGGCTATCTTAAGTTCCTCTCCCATTGTGCTGATTGATGAGATTGAAAATGCAGGTATCGACCGCAAAAAGGCACTGGATCTTTTGGTATCTTCCGATAAGATCGTACTCATGGCAACCCATGACCCTCTTCTGGCACTTATGGCGGACAAGCGGATCGTCATTAAAAACGGCGGTATCAGCAAGGTGATTGAGACAACGGAGGAAGAAAAGAAACTGCTGGATAAGCTTGAAAAAATGGATTCTTTAATACAGAATGCAAGACAGGAACTGCGAAAAGGAAGTACATTATCTTCTCATATCTTAGAGTAAATCAGATAAACAAAATTGCTGCAAAACAAATGGAACAACCGCTTCCAGATGTTTTGCAGCAATTTTGCTTTTATGATCTTTCTGCAAATTTTTCAATCATCTTAAGCAGCAGCTCCACCACTTTTTCCATGGACTGAACCGGAATAAACTCAAACTTCCCATGGAAGTTATAACCACCGGTACACAGATTCGGGCATGGAAGGCCCATGTAAGACAAACGGGCTCCGTCTGTCCCTCCCCGGATGGGCGTCACCTGAGGTTCGATTCCCAGTTCTTCCATGGCAGATCTTGCAATGTCGATCAAATACATATGAGGCTCAATTTTTTCTTTCATGTTATAGTAGCTGTCTTTTAATAAAAGTTCTACGGTCCCGGCTCCATACCGGCGGTTTAAATATTCCTCAATTCCTTTGATCAATGCTTTCTTTTCCTCAAACTTCCCCTTGCTGTGGTCACGGATGATGTAGTCCATACGGGCATGTTCCACGGTTCCATCCATGGAATCCAAATGAAAAAAGCCTTCATAGCCTTCTGTATACATGGGATTTTCAAATACGGGAAGCATATTGTGAAACTCCATGGCAATCAACAGTGCATTCTTCATCTTACCTTTGGATGAACCAGGGTGGATGCTTGTACCGTTGATCTGCACTTTCGCAGAAGCAGCATTGAAATTCTCATATTCCAGTTCCCCAAGGCCGCCGCCGTCTACGGTGTAAGCCACATCAGCGCCAAATCCCTTTACATCAAAGAAATCAGCACCTCTGCCCACTTCTTCATCAGGAGTAAAACCAATGCGGATGGTTCCATGAGGAATCTCCGGATGAGATAAAAGGAACTCTGCCATGGTCATGATCTCAGCAACCCCTGCTTTATCATCCGCACCCAGAAGCGTGGTTCCGTCAGTGGTAATGATGTCCTGGCCTTTGTATTTTAATAAGTCGGGAAAATCACTGACCTTCATCGTCAGACCGGTTTCCTGATTCATCAGAATATCCGTTCCATCATAATTCTTTATTATCTGCGGTTTTACTCCTGCTCCAGAATATGCAGGAGATGTATCCATATGTGAAATAAAACCCAGAACCGGAAGTGGCTTTTCTACAGTCGCAGGGATGGTGGCATAAACATAGCTGTGTTCATCAACCATTACCTCCTCTGCCTTCATGGCACGAAGCTCTGCGGCCAGCTCCTGGGCTAATAATCTTTGCTTCTCTGTGCTTGGAACTGCTTCTACCTCATCTTTTGACTGGGTGTCAAAGGATATATACTTTAAAAAATGCTTTAATACGTCTGACATAATAATCGCCTCTTTTTCTTAAATAATTTAGTTTTCTTTAATAGCGTTCCCTTATCCCAATTGCTTTATTATACCAAGTCGCTGGCGCGACGGCTAGACCCAGGTACGTGATTCCTCTACTTTTTTCTCTATTTTTTACTTTTTTTGTCTTTTTTCAATATAAAGGTAGCAGTTTTTGCATTTATGCTTTATTGTTGAATCACCACAAGACAACCATAAATCATAACGACAGAAACTGCTATGTTTACTTTATCATGGATTTTTAAACTCAACAACTACATATTTAATTTTTTTATTCGTCCTCCTCCTTTTTTGAAATGTAGCCTTATCCACTAACACCTTTCAAAGGAGATTTTATTATGGATAAATATCTTGATTCTTTCAGGGAAATGATTTCCCTTCGTGGTCTTACCGACCATACCTTAAAAAACTACTGCACCTACCTCCGCGCTTACCTCGATTATCTTGAGCTCTTTCTGCGGAAACTTCCAGAGGATGTTTCCTGGGCTGATCTGCGCGATTTCGTCAGATGGCTTCAAAAAGATCGCTCTCTTTCTGACCGTACCATGAACTGTGTCATTTCACAGATCCGCTTTTTCACCATCTATGTTCTTCATAAACCTTGGGATGAAACTCAGCTTCCCTTTCGGAAATTTGATTCCTTTCTTCCCTTTGTCCCCTCTAAACTACAGGTTCTGACCCTGATTGATTCCATGACTGATTTTAAAGTCAAAGCTATGACTGCACTTGCCTATTCTTCCGGCCTGCGCATTGGTGAGGTCTGCCATCTCCGCAATGATCCAGCTAAGCCCATTGATACTTTTTTCCTTTCCCGCCACATACACAACCAGGAACGTCTCCTGGGCTGGGAACCACGGATCACCTGCCATTCTCTCCGCCATGCTTTTGGCACGCATCTCTATAAAGACGGGGCCGATCTCCTTACCATTAAAGCTCTCCTTGGACATAAATCTCTATATTCCACTACTCTTTATGTCCATCAATTGCCTTATTCAAATCCTCAATTGCCTGCTTGTCTCCTGATTCCACCGCGTCTACAATGCAATGTTCAATATGATCCTTGATTATCACTTTTCCTGTCTGATTTAATGCTGATATGACTGCTGAATCAGCACTTCACTGCAGTCTCTTTCGTCACTGACCATACGTTTCACAGATTCTAAATGTCGATCGCACGGGATAGCCGGTTGATAACCATCTTTGTATTGCTATGCTTATGCGGGTGACCGGGTAAATGGGAATGGGTATACTCGGTTCCATACTCTGCTTTATGTGTGTGATATTCCATGTTCTCGTTCATATTTGCTGCTCTCTTCCATATTACCCCATTGTACTCCTGATTTCATTTTTTCACAAGATGGTATGAAAATTCAGGTGTTCTTGACATACCCATCCATTCATGCTTCACTCTTACTCCAAAATTTAATTACTACCCGTGAGTGACTGGGTATGTTCAAAAATGAGCATATGCATTTGGAATATAATCCTCGATTCCAGAACTATCTATCCTTGTAGATACTATATTATAACGAAGAATAACATATATAAAATATTAAATGATTTCAATAATTTAATAAAAAAGTTTACAAAACTTAAATATTCTGTAAGAATTTATATCAAATAATATCAAAAAATGTCGAATAAAGAAAGATATTGTGCAATCTTTTGAATAAAATATAGAAGTTAGTTAAAAATAACTTAAGAATAAACATGTTGATATAAAAATATAAAAGTACTATAATAAAAATGGAATTACGATCGTACTCCAACAATAAAGAGTTAGATTTGTCTAACTATAAAAAGGAGAAAAATTTATATGAAAAAAGCTTTAGCTATGTTACTGTCTATAACTACAGTAGCAACATTATTTGTTACGCCAGTTTCTGCAGCAGAAACAAATTCCGTATTATCGGAAAAGCAAACAAATAACAATGATACTTCGATATTGGTAGAGTCCCAGGGGGAATCAGAACTTGTATCTGTTGCAGAAGATGATAGCACAAGAACGGTAACAATTAAAAATACTAAAACAGGCGAGGAAGATTATTTAAAATATGATAAGTCGTCTAATACAATTTACTCATCTATTACGGGAAAAACAATTAATTTAAACAATAGTGAGATTAGTGGAAAAATCTCTCCAGATTCGGTATCTTCTTATAGTTTTGAGTATATTTCTTATTCTGATATTAGAAATGCTTTAGGTACAACGTTTACTGTAGCAGGATTCGTTGCTTTAGTTGTAACAAAAATTCCAGCAGCAGAGTTTGCTAGTGGCGTATTGACTAAAATTGGTGAAATTTGTACAGCTGGAGGATTTGGATCTTTGGTTATCCCTAATGATTCTAATCATGGTATAAAATTGCACATAAAAACCGTTAAATATTACAGGACTAGAATGGGCAGACGACAAGTATATAAAATTACACATCAAGTTATGTCTGTTAATACATATTAATATGAAAAAAATTATAAAAAAAATCATAGAAACAATCATGGAGATTACTTATGTGGTTTTTATGATAATCTTGTGGATTGCAAATAATTACAGATGGAATATAAGTCATTATCAAATGTTAGCTTTATGCATTGTTATTGCAATAAGTTGGACTTGTATAATATGGCTACGCAACATAAAAAAGACTTATAAATATATTTTTACTACTTTTACGTTTATTTCAGTTATTATAGTTGTTTTCTTTGGTAAGTTGCCATAGATATGTAGCAGACTCCTATGGGTAGGAACTCGTTTGCGATGTGGAAAATAAGTTTCTATTAGTAGTTTCTCCTGAACCGTCTCCGTTTCATTCTGTTACCTCCTGTTTCGATCCATTATACCAAAAATAATGCATCACAGCATGAATTTCTAAGCACGAAAAAAGGAATGGAATAAAATAACTGGTCTGTTCGTTATTTTACTCCATTCCGTTCTTTATACAAGCCTGTATAAATCTTTTTCTTCTTTATCCATACGCTACTCGATGGACATATGATACCTTTTGATTCATTTATAAAATGTTCTATGTTCTTCTGATAAGAAGTATCTCGGCGCAACTCCAGGAATCATACAGGTGCTTCATACCTGGAATCAGGAACTTTCTTACTACGTGCATATGCACTGCATCATTTCCTGCTGCGGGCTCACCTGCGACTGGAACATACGACAGTCAAACAGTCACTTCTTTATTCCCGTGTATGTCTTAAGAGATAAATTTAAAGGGAAGTATCTGGCCTGCCTGGATTCTTATTATAAAGGTGGAAAACTGACCTTTTCTTCCTCTTGTGAACATCTCAAAAACGCTTACCACTGGCAGGAATGGAAAGACGGTCTTTGCCGGAAAGGTTGGTGTCATTACATAAAAGAAACCTTTAATGGTTTCGGCAATGCCATCGAGTATCTGGGCCGCTATACCCACAAGATTGCCATTTCCAACAACCAGATGAAGTCCAAAAATCTAAAGATCATATTTACTCTTCAGGGCCAGCAGAGATTCAAACGGCGTTACACGGGTCTGACCATTGCAGAGTTGTTAAAAGCGGTCTGGAACTTTGATATCCGCATCTGTCCGGATTGTGGACATGCCACCATGAAACAACTGAGAAAGGTATATGGTTCTTTCTGGTAAAAGCGTACAAATTTCATATGATTTAAAAAAAGCCTCCCACTGGAAGGTCTGCGAAGCATGCCAAAAAAACTTCCAGTATCGAAAAAATACGGTGAAAATCCAGTTATTTCCGGTGTATTGAGCTTACCAAAACCGTATTTAAGCTTCCGGGGAAGATACTATCCCTAAAGACATTGCGGCAAAAGGTCCGCAACTTGGTACAATTAGAAAGAATCCTGCCGCAGTGCGGTCCCTGACGGACTTTTTGACAGGATAAAAAAGCCGGAAAGTGCTAATCCTTCCGACTTTTTTATTTGATTAACGGTTTGCCAGTTCTCTGGTAATATCCTCCCAGCTAACTCCTTTTTGTGCCATCAAAACCATCATGTGATAAAGGAAATCCGAGATTTCGTATTTTACTTCTTCCGGGTTGGGGTTTTTTGCGGCGATAATGATTTCGGTTGCTTCTTCTCCCAGTTTTTTCAGAATCTTATCAATTCCCTTATCAAACAGATAGTTGGTATAAGAACCCTCTTTGGGATTTTCTTTTCGGTCAAGAATTACCTGTAGCACCTCTTCAAACACCTTAAGAGGATTGGAATCCTTAAATTCCTTTTGAATGAGATTCTGGTAAAAGCAGCTTCTTTCCCCGGTATGGCAGGCAGCTCCGATTTGATTGACCTTTGCAAGCAGAGTGTCGTTGTCACAGTCAAGGGACAATGATTTTACATACTGATAGTGACCGGAGGTCTCTCCTTTTTTCCAAAGACTTTGACGGCTGCGGCTATAATAGGTCATGCAGCCGGTTTTCAATGTTTCATGGAATGCCTCTTCATTCATATAGGCCATCATCAACACTTCTCTGGTGCGGTAATCCTGAGTGATTACCGGAATCAATCCATCGGAATTCAATTTAAACTGATCAAAAGCAATGGAACTCTCAAAGGTATCCACTCCGATTCCCTGAGATTTTAAATCCTGTTTTAAGTCCATGCAGACGCAGTCATTGTCAAAGGCAGCCACGAAGCCCTCCACATTGTTTATTTTCAGGGAAGCTGCAAGGAGCTGACGGTCTTTACCGGAACCGGTCAGCAGGAAATGTTCTTCACATTCTGACACCGCTTTAAGGGTATCTTCGGTAATATACGGATCCCCTAATATCATGACGGAAGCCCCAAGCTGGGCACATTCCGCAGCCCTGTCAAGATAAGAGACATCCGGTAAATATGCATAAATCTTATCGTCTCCAAAACGGTCTGCCGCTTCTTTCATAAGATCTACATTTTCATCGATTCCCGCATCCAGAAAGACAGCTTTTGATCCGACATACAGATATTTTTTAACATCCTCCAGCCGTTTCACCCTGCCTCCTGCAATGACCGGAATATCAGAAAGTCTTGCAACTTCTTTCATAAATCCAATGGTTTTTTCATGATCCTCTTCTGATTCTGACTGATCATAAAGAAAGAGTTCATCGGCTCCGCTGTCTCCGAAATAACGGGCAAGCGCCAGCAGATCTTCCTCATAACAGGTCTGTAAATCATTTAATTTGACTGCCCGGCCATTTTTTATGCCGAAACCAGCAATCAGTTTTTTGCACTCCATCAACTTATCCTCCCCTGATGGTCCTGTTTTTCAAATGCATCTATGGCTTCTTTTAAATCAATCCGGTTTTCATACAATGCTTTTCCAATAATGGCACCGTGTACGCCTGCATGATAAAGTTCCCTTAAATCCTCCATAGAGGACATTCCGCCGGAAGCAATGATATCCAGTCCTGTATCGTCTGTCAGCTTTTTTGTATATTCCACATTTGGTCCTGACAGCATGCCGTCCCTGGCAATATCCGTATATACCACATGTCTGATTCCATACTCTTTCATCCGGTTTACAAGTTCAGAGGCGGAAAGATCACTTAATTTTTCCCAGCCTTCGACTGCAACCATACCGTTCTTTGCATCGATCCCGGCTACGATATGCTCCTGTCCAAACTTATTCACCATATCACGGATAAATTCCGGATTTTCAGCAGCTTTCGTTCCAATAATAACGCGGGAAACTCCAAGTGAAAGCATGGCTTCTATGGCTTCTTCACTTCGGATTCCGCCGCCGATCTCAATGGGAATGGATACGGTGCTTACGATCCTTTTAATAGCTTTTTCATTAACGGAATGTCCGGCCAAAGCACCGTCTAAATCCACCAGATGGAGATAACTGGCTCCTTTGGACTGCCACTTTGCTGCAATTTCTTCCGGCTTATCAGAATAAACTGTGATTTCTTTAAAGGCTCCCTGTTTTAAACGGACACACTGTCCGTTTTTTAAATCAATGGCTGGATATAGCTGCATATGGATTCTCCTTTACAATGTACCTTTTGTAGATAAAACTCCGTGTATTCTTCCATCCAGCATGGTGGCTTCATCAAGTGCCTTTGCAAAGGCCTTAAATATTCCTTCAATGATATGATGGTTATTCTCCCCGGACAGCTTTCTTATATGCAGATTCATCTCACCAGCGCAGGAAACGGCATAGAAAAATTCCTTTACCATCTCAGTTTCAAACTCCCCTACCCGTTCTGAGGTAAAGGCTGCATCAAAACTGAAATAAGGCCTTCCGGACAGATCGACAGCACAGAGGATCAACGTTTCATCCATAGGAAGTATCATACTTCCGTACCGTTTGATGGATTTCTTATCACCAAGCGCTTTTTTTATGGCAGACCCAAGAACGATTCCCGTATCTTCTATGGTATGATGGGTATCCACTTCCAAATCTCCCTGAACCAGAAGATTCAGATCAAAAAAGCCATGGCGCGCAAAGCTGTTTAACATATGGTCAAAAAAACCGATTCCGGTTTTTATTTCTGCTTTTCCGCTTCCGTCAAGCTCCAGACTCATGTTGATATCAGTTTCCCGGGTTACTCTTGAAATATCACAACTTCGTCCCATATTCCGCTTTTCTCCCTTTCTCTTAAGCTTCCTCATCCTCAAACCGTACTTTTACGGAATTTGCATGCGCCGTAAGATATTCTGCCTCTGCAAATGCTTCAATATCCTGATGCACCTCTTTTAACGCCTCTTTGGAGTAATATACGATACTTGATTTTTTAATAAAATCATCGACGCTTAATGCGGAAAAGAACCTGGCAGTTCCGTTGGTTGGAAGCACATGGTTCGGTCCTGCAAAATAGTCTCCCAAAGGCTCTGAACTGTATTCTCCGATAAAGATAGCACCTGCATGCTGAATCTTTGTCATATCTTCAAAGGGATTCCTTGTAACAATCTCCAAATGCTCCGGCGCAATCTCATTGACTGCAGCAACGGCCTCTTTCATGGTATCTGTTACCAGAATATAACCATATTGCTCCAGGGATTTATGAATGATTTCAGAACGGGTCAGTTCATTCGCAAAGGCTTCCGCTTCCTTTGAAACCTTTTCTGCCAGCTCCATACTGGTAGTGACTAATATGGCGGAAGCCAGCTCATCATGCTCTGCCTGGGAAAGAAGATCCGCAGCAATAAAGCGGGGATTAGCGCTCTCATCTGCAAGCACCAGAATCTCACTTGGGCCTGCGATGCTGTCAATGCTCACATGTCCGTAAACTGCTTTTTTTGCAAGAGCCACAAATATGTTTCCAGGTCCTACGATCTTATCGACTCTGGGGATGGATTCCGTTCCAAAAGCCAGCGCAGCAATGGCCTGTGCTCCGCCAACCTTATACACTTCCGTAACGCCGGCCAGATATGCCGCTGTCAATGTTACCGGATTTACCTTTCCATCCCTTCCCGGAGGAGTTACCATTACGATACGGCTTACGCCGGCCACTTCTGCTGGAAGGATATTCATAAGAACGGAAGACGGATAAGCTGCCTTGCCGCCTGGAACATAGACACCCACACGTTCCAAAGCAGTGACTTTCTGCCCAAGAATCGTTCCATTGGGCTTACTGTCAAACCAGCTGTACTGTTTTTGCTTTTCATGAAATTCCCGGATATTTTTCAAGGACTTTTTCATGACTGCCAGAAGTTCCGGTTTTATTTCCTTAAGAGCGTCTTCAATTTCCTGTTCCGTCACTCTGATATTTGATCCATTGATATCCGCTTTGTCAAACTGTTTTGTATAACGAAAAACTGCCTGATCACGGTCTTTTTTTACCATATCAACGATTTCCTGAACCGTATCCGCATACGTACCGTACTGATTGGGATCCCGTTTCAAAAGATCAGCAAGAATATTCTGTTTGGAAGCTTCATCTAATTTAACAATTCTCATTGGCTCTCCTCCTGCAGTAAAATACGGAGATCATGAATCAGCTTTGTAATTCTGTCATTCTCCCGTTTCATACTCACCTGGTTTACTACCATACGGGCGGAAAGGGGGCAGATTTCCTCTAAAACCGTAAGGCCGTTTTCCTTTAAGGTAGTTCCGGTTTCCACAATATCTACGATTACCTCCGACAGTCCTACAATGGGGGCCAGCTCGATGGAACCGTTTAACTTGATGATTTCCACCGTCTGATGCTTTTTATTGTAAAAATAGTCTTTTGCAATGGCCGGATATTTGGTGGCAACCCGGATTCTTTCATGATGCTTTAACAATTCTCCTGCCGACTGGGGACCGCAGACGCACATGCGGCAGTTTCCCATTCCCAGGTCCATGACTTCGTAAAGCTTTCGACCTTCTTCTAATATGGTATCCTTGCCGACCACTCCGATGTCAGCCGCACCGTATTCTACATAAGTAGGAACGTCACTGGCTTTTGCAAGAAAGAAGCGGATACCCAGTTCTTCATTGACAAAGATCAGCTTTCTGGAATCCTTATCCTTCATCTCTTCACAAGTGATTCCGATTTTTTCAAACATGGAAAGCGACTGGTTTGCCAGGCGTCCTTTTGCAAGCGCAAATGTCAAGTATTTCATAAGTCCCCTCCCGTTATTTCAAATATTCTGAAAGCGGTATCTCATCTATACGCCCCATAGAAAGATTATGGATAGAAACCGAAATCCCACGTTCATCCAAATAAAGCAGATTCATCAGTTCTCTTCGGCGGGCATACGCTTCATAATCTTCCATGGAACGGGAAGAATCTTTAAGCTGAAGCTGAACCGCCACCCCGGAGCTTCGGAAATGTTCCGCCAGAAGAATGGCTTTTTCTCTGGATACCTGTTCGTAGAGAATCATAGTATTGGTCACAGGAATTTCTGTCTTTATATTCTGCCGGGACAGGGCGAGAAGCAAATTATCCACTGAAATTCCAAAGCCTACTGCCGGAGAATCTTTTCCAAACTGCTCCAACAGATTATCGTATCTGCCTCCATTCACAATGTAATCGCCGGAACCAGACGTATAAGCTTTAAAGATGATGCCGGTATAATACTGGTACTGGCTCAGCATTCCAAGATCATAGGAAACATAATCGGCCAATCCATAGATTGAAAGAATGCGGTTGACTTCTTCCAAACGCTCAATGGCTCTCAGGGCTCTTTGATTCTTTGTCAAGCTTTTTGCTTCCCTGATCTGGTCAAGAGAACCAAAAAGCTCTGGAAGCTTTAAAAATGCCTGCTTCAGTTCCTCAGAGATGGACTGGGCCATAACCAGCTCTTCTACGCCAATATAGTTTTTGTTCTCAATCAACTCTCTTAAGGATTCTTCCTGTATCCCATCCATGCCTGCTTCTTCTAAAAGGCCTTTGAAGAAATCCACTTCCCCCAGTTCTACCTTAATTTCATTAAGGCCTGCATTCCTCAGGGCCCATATCACCATGGCCAGAACTTCAGCGTCAGAATCTGCAGAATCATCACCAATAAGCTCAACCCCTGTCTGACTGGCTTCCTTTAACCTTCCCTGATAGCTGGAGTGATTGATAAAGGTACGTTCCATGTAGCAGAGGCGGATCGGCATATCTTCATTGAGAAAATACTTTGCCGCGCATCTTGCAATGGCAGGCGTCTCATCCGGCCGGAGCACCAGAGTACGGTTATCCCGGTCGAAAAACTTAAACATTTCTCTTGATTTCACGCTTCCGCGGGCTTCGCTGAAAATATCAAAAAATTCAAAGGTCGGAGTTTCTATGTCCTGGTAGCCGCACAGATGAAAGACCTTTAGCATCTTATCCTGTATGACTGTCTTTCTTGTACACTCCGCTCCATAGATATCCCGGACCCCGTCCGGTGTATGTAACAGTTTATTTGTCATAAAAACCTCCTGACCGCCAGAATACAGCGAAGAAAATTTATTTCATGATTATTCACTCTATGACACTTTCTTGTAGTAAAGTGCTAATTCAATGATGTGCTGTTAATTATAGGTTAGAAATCCGGTCTTGTCAATCTCTTCCGTCTAAATCTTTCTGAATCATTTCCAGATAATGTACAAAGATGTCCCGGTGGCTTTTGATTTTCCAGGACTTATCCACCTCCTCATAAGTAAAGCTTTTCCTTCCTCCCTCCTCCATCCGCTTCCAGAATTCTCTTAACCGGATAAAGGGCAGATAATAGATTTCATTCTTATGGGTGTAAGATAATATGATAAAAGAGATTCCGCCCTGTTGCTCAAATTCTTCCATAAAGGCAATCTGGTGCGGATGGATATTTTGCAAGGGAAATGTATTGACTGCACATTCTTTTGCATCAAAGCATATGGGGATTCCCTGTACGGAACCAATATAGTCTACCGTACTCTTTTGTTCAAAATAAGCAAGGGTAATGTGGCGGCTTTCTTTATCAATAGAAATAGGCGTAATAGGGGTCGGTATTTTCTGAATCAGAGCCAATCCTTTTTCCCGGTAGCTTTCGTTGCTGCGGTTGATCAGCTCCTCCAGGCTTGACCCTCTTAAGCCCCTTGTTTTCCAGGTTCCCATGTGTATCTCCTATCTCCAGTCTTTGCATATTTTTGAAAAAGTTCCCGGAAGCGGTGCAAGAAAGGATTTTCCTGATAAATACGCCAGAGGCTCCTTGAGCGGAGGGAATACCACCTGAAAAGAATGGAGCATCTGGGAATTGATGTGGTATAACCTTTTTGCTTCTTCATTGACCTGGCGGTTGCCATACTTGTAATCTCCCACAATCGGATGTCCGATGGATGATAAGTGAGCTCTGATCTGATGGGTCCGTCCGGTGATCAATGTGACTTTTAAAAGGGTGTATCCGCCGCAGTGCTGAACCGGTTCGTATTCTGTAGCAATGGGAACACTGCCCGGTACCTGAGATCTGTGGACAGTTACCTGATTGCCAGCCTCATCCTTGATTAAAAATCCGGTGATTTTCTGTCTGTCAGAAATCTGCCCTTTGACCACGCACTGATAATATTTATGGATAGTCCTGTCTTTAAACACCTCTGACATGATCTGAAGCCCTGCCAGAGATTTTCCTCCTACCACAAGGCCGCTGGTATTCCGGTCCAGACGGTTGCATATGGAAGGGCGGAAGCTCTTTAACTGGTCTGTGGATAACTGTCCGCTTGAAATCAGATAGTCGATCATGTATTCCACCAGAGATTCATCAGATTCTTTTGCTTTTTGGGATAGCATACCGGAAGGCTTATTGACCAGCAGAATATGTTCATCCTCATAGATAACATTTAAATCCACCTTTTTCACAACCGGAATCTTTACTTCGGAAAATTTTGAAATGGTATCATCTGATAAAAAAAGCCTTATCTCATCTCCTGAAACAAGCTTTTCTGATCCATCACATCTCTTGCCGTTCAGAGTAATATTCTTTTTTCTCATCATTTTATAGAGAAATCCTTTTCCGGCCAGATTCAAATACTTTGCAAGCAGCTTATCCAGACGCTGGCCTGCTTCATTTTTCGATACAATCAAAGACTGCATGATTTATCCTTTCTGTCAGCCGCTTATGCAATTGGTTTTAGTGTACCTTTAAAAACCCTTTCATAAGGCGGAAGATAACGATGTGAGGCAATGCTTTGCATATAACCCGGAAGGCTTTCATAGAACTGCCATACACGGAAACAGAACGCCCCATCATACTGTCACGCAAGGCCAGACGCACCACCTTCTTTGGATTTGCCATAACCATCTTTTTATAAAGAGGCATCACCCCTGTTGTCTCTGCAATACTGAAAAATTCCGTTCGCACCGGCCCCGGGCAGACCGCCGTTACAAAAATGTCCTTTTCATTCAACTCTTCATTCAATGCTCTGCTATAGCTTAAAACAAATGCCTTTGTTGCCGCATAAATGGCAAACCCAGGCTGGGGCATAAAGGCAGCAGCAGAAGCAAACTGTACGATCCGGCTGTTTCTCGATAAGTAAGGGAGCGTTAAATGGGTGACTGCAATCAATGCCCTGCAGTTTAAATCCACCATTCCCATCTCGTCAGCCAGGTTCACACTTCCCACGGTTCCGATCTTTCCAAAGCCGGACGCATTGACCAGCCATTTTACTTCCGGTTTTTCTTCTCTTAAAGTCTCTTCAAGCTGTTTTAATTGATGCTCATCCGTTAAATCAAGAGAAAATGTCCGAAGCTTAACCGGAACCATGGAAGCCAATTCTTCCATAAGCTCCTGACGTCTGGCTATGGCCCAGATCTCTTCGATTCCGTTAAAGCGGTCCGCTATCTGTATAACAAATTCTCTTCCCATACCGGAAGAAGCGCCGGTTACAATCGCAATCTTCATGTTGATCCCTTCTTTTCCTGAATGTTTTATACTATTTTTTTACAGACTTCTTATGAACATTCCGTATGGTCTTTTTCCTGCGGTTCTTCTGGGTATCACCGGAAGCTGCATCTGTTCGTCTCATACTTCCATAATTTTTCCCGTTTTTTGCATCCGTAAACCCTTTTGGAGAACCAGTTTTTGGACGTATTAAACATTTTTTTTCAAATCCGATCAGGTCCGTCCGGCCAGCCAGTTTTAAGGCTTCTGCAACAAGATCATAATTCTTTGGATTTCTATACTGTATCAAGGCTCTCTGCATGGCTTTTTCATGGGGATTGGTAGGAACATATACCTTTTCCATGGTTCTGGGATCATAGCCTGTATAATACATGCAGGTGGAAATGGTGGAAGGCGTCGGATAAAAATCCTGTACCTGTTCCGGCATGTACCCCAGATCCCGCAGATATTCTGCAAGCTCAATGGCCTCAGACAGGCCGGAGCCGGGATGAGAGGACATCAGATAGGGCACCAGATACTGTTTTTTTCCAATCCTGCCGTTCATCTCATTGTATTCCTTTACAAATTGCCGGTAAACTTTATTTTCCGGTTTGCCCATTTTGGAAAGCACCTTGTCTGCCACATGCTCCGGAGCAACCTTCAGCTGTCCGCTGACATGATATTCACACAGCTCCTTTAAAAACTTCTTTCCCGGATCAGCCAGCACATAGTCGAAACGGATTCCTGAGCGGATAAATACCTTTTTTACTTTCGGCAGATTTCTAAGCTTTCTAAGCAGCTCAATGTAATCTGTGTGGTCTGCTCTTATATTTTTGCACGGTTCCGGAAAAAGGCACTGCTTATTGGGACAGGCGCCTTTTGTCATCTGCTTTTCACAGGCCGGAAAGCGAAAATCTGCAGTAGGGCCGCCCACATCATGGATGTATCCTTTAAAATCCGGTTCTTCTGTCAGCATCTTTGCCTCTTCCACCAGAGACTCATGGCTTCTTGCCTGAATGATTCTGCCCTGATGAAAGGTAAGAGCACAAAAGCTGCAGGCACCAAAGCAGCCACGGTTATTAATCAGGCTGAATTTGATTTCCCTTACTGCCGGAATACCTCCCTGCTCCTCATAGGAAGGATGGTAATTGCGCATGTAAGGAAGACCGTAAGTATAATCCATATCTTCCTGAGTAAGGGGCTTCGCAGGAGGATTCTGGACCACGAATAAATTGTCTTTGTAGGGTTCTGCCAGACGCTTCCCAAGAAACGGGTCTGTGTTGCAGTACTGAACGTAATAGCTTTTTGCATACTCCAGTTTATCTGCCTTCATGCTTTCAAAAGAAGGAAGCACATGAACGTCATAAACGGATTCCAGGCTGTTTGTCTTGTAAACCGTACCTTCTATAAATGTAATGTCTTTTATATCGATGCCGCTGTTTAAAGCATCTGCAATCTCTACGATTGATTTTTCTCCCATTCCGTAGGAAATCAGATCCGCCTGGGAATCGATGAGAATGGAATGCTTCAAACGGTCAGACCAGTAATCATAATGGGCCAGACGTCTTAAACTGGCTTCGATTCCGCCGATGATAATCGGTGCATTTTTATAAACGGAACGAATCAGGTTGCAGTAAACCGTGGTCGCGTAATCCGGACGTCTTCCCATAACTCCGCCGGGAGTATAGGAATCCTGTTGTCTCCGCTTTTTTGAAACAGAATAATGGTTTACCATGGAGTCCATGTTACCGGCGGAAACCAGAAACCCAAGCCTGGGTTCTCCAAGTATCTGAACGCTTTTTTTATCCTTCCAGTCGGGCTGGGAAATAATTCCCACTTTGTATCCATGAGCCTCTAACAGGCGGCTGATAATTGCATGTCCAAAGGAAGGGTGGTCCACATAGGCATCACCGATCACATAGACAAAGTCACATTGCTTCCAACCTCTGATATTCATATCCGTCCGGCTGACAGGAAGATAATCGTGTATCATTCGTTTGCTCCATTTCTATTCAATATCTGGTAATAGTCACTGATATAATAATCTGCAAGCTGTCTTTTTTCTTCTTCCATTTCCCTGGAAAATTCATCGTCAACGGCACAGACCGTCATGCCTGCCCTCTTTCCCGCAAGAATTCCTGCAGGCACATCTTCAAACACCAGGCAATGGGAAGGAGATACAGAAAGCTCTTCTGCCACTTTCAAATAAATATCAGGTGCAGGCTTTCCGGCCGCTACTTCGCAGGAAGTAGCCACTACCTGAAAATATTGCCCAATGTGAAGAGACTCAATCACCGCGTCAACCATTTGTCTTCCGTTGCTGGTAGCGATGCCTGCTTTCAGACCATTCTTTGCTATGTATTCTAAAAACGTTTTGGCTCCCGGTTTGAGCGGAACCTCATTCCGGTATTTTTCAATGGACATACCCACCCATATTTCTTTGATTTCTTCCAGAGATTCTTTGAGCTTGAACCGTTCCTTAAAATAAAATGCGGTTTCAGAAAAACTCATCCCTTCAATCTCCTTTTGTAAGTCATCGGGGCATTCCATGCCTCTGCTTTCCAAAAATTCTATATCAATCGTTTTCCACATCCACATGGAATCTACAAGTGTCCCATCCAGATCAAAAATCACAGCCTTTTTTCCGTTTAACATGTATGCGCTTACTTTCCTTTCTTTAATTCCTCAATTTCCTCTTCCCTGAGAGCACGATACTCTCCGGGCTTTAATGATTCATCCAATAAAAGACTGCCCATTGCCATCCTTTTTAAGTATACCACACTGCACCCAAGAGTTTCAAACATACGTTTCACCTGATGGAATTTTCCTTCCCGTATGGTCAGACGGACTTCTGTGATCTCTCCGGTTTTAAGAACTTCCAGCCATGCAGGAAGGGTTTTCGTCCCATCCGTAAGGATAAGTCCTTCTGCTATGCGTTCCTTTGCATCAGAAGGCAGTGCTCCTTCAATCTTCGCAAAATAAACCTTATCCACGTGCTTTTTCGGAGAAAGAAGCCGGTGGGCCAGATCTCCGTCATTGGTGATAAGGAGAAGCCCTTCCGTGTCAATATCGAGCCTTCCTACCGGAAAGAGATCATCCCGTTTTCTTTCCCGGATCAGGCCGACCACGGTTTCATACCGTTTATCCTCGGTGGCAGAAACCACTCCCTGAGGTTTGTTCAGCATATAATACTCAAACGCAGCGTAGGAAACCTGCCGTCCGTCTACCGTTACCTGATTACGTTCCGGATCGATCTTTCTTTCTGTTTTTTTCTCCGGGATTCCGTCTACCCATATTCTGCCTTTTTTTGCCATTTCCTTAATCTGGCTCCGGGTTCCTTCTCCCATTTCTCCAAGGTATTTATCCAATCTGATTTCTTTCATCACTGCCACCGCCATCCAGGGTAATATTTATTTTTCAGGGTACTGCCGGTCCCCTTTGCAAATCCAAGAGGAAAACCGTCAACGCAGACCAGACACCAGCCTTTTATCTGCCCCTCCTCTTCCTTCAAGGATATGGTTTCTCCCTTCAAGTAACGGATTACTCTTTCATCCGATTTCTCCCAGCACACCCTTTGTTTGAATTCCTGTACTTTTAAGGCCATGGCAAAGGCCTGTGCCGGTTCAAACCGTCCTTTTTTCATTTCTCCCAGCAGCAGACCGGTTCTTAAAAACCGAAGATTCCCGGCATGCTCCGGAAAGCCCTCCGGCAAATAATATACCATCTCATGTTTGATCCGGATACGGCTTTGGTCGATCGGTTTTGCTGTCATGGAAAGAAATTCCGTCAGTTCCTCCGGCAAAACGGTCCTTTTCTCCGGAAGTTTTCCGATGGTATCAGGGAGTGGACTTGATTGTTTTTTTCTTAACAATGCCATAAAGTGCCCCTCCCCTTTTATCCGGTGCGGGAACAGGCGGAGGCAGCCGGAAAGCCCGATGCCATCCGATGCTCCCTCAAAGAGAGGAAGAGAAACCAGTTCCATATCCTGATGCTGTTCAAGAATAAATCGGATGATATCCTCATCCTCACAAACCGAAAAGGTACATGTGGAATACAAAAGCAGACCGCCAGGAACCAGCATGTCCACCGCCTGATTCACGATCTCTTTCTGTATCTGAGCATAATACTCAGGCCCATGCTCCTCGTAGCTTTTTACCATGTCTGCATCTTTCCGGAACATTCCTTCTCCGGAGCAGGGAGCATCGATCAAAATTTTATCAAAAAAAGCTCCAAAGGTTTCTTTTAATTTTTTTGGTTCCTCACTGGTAACACAGATATTTTCAATTCCCCATAGCTCCAGATTTTTAAGGAGCGCCTTTGCCCTGGAACTGCTGATATCATTTGACACAAGCATTCCCGTTCCATTCAGCTTTGCCCCAAGTTCTGTGCTCTTTCCGCCGGGAGCGGCACAAAGATCGAGAATTTTATCTCCCGGCACTACCGGAAGAAGGCTTGCCGGCGTCATGGCACTTGGTTCCTGCAGATAGTATAAGCCTGCGTAATAATAAGGATCTTTTGCCGGCCGCTCATCTCCTTCATAATAAAATCCGTTTGCGGTCCACGGAACGGGTCTTAAAGAAAGAGACGTTATTTCTGTGAAATTCTCCGGGGTGATTTTTAAGGTGTTGACCCTCAGACCATAAAGCCGTTCTTCGTCAAAGCTCCTTACGTATGCTTCATAATCCTTTTCCCCCAGCAATTCCTTCATTCTATTTAAAAATTCTTCCGAAATCTTTATTTCTTTCACATTTTTGCTCCTGTTTCTCATCTATGTAAGCAATCTTAATATACTAATAGGAATATTTCAACCGGTATTTCTCCAGATATTTTAAGACCCAATAGGGATTTACACTCATCTCTTCGTTATGGTCTGTTTTTAAATAAATTCCAACATGAAGATGTACGTCAAAATTCCCGGTGGTCCCTTCGATTTCGCTGTAGCCGGTATCGCCCATAAAGCCCAGAAGTTCTCCGGCCCTTACCGTGTCCCCTTCTTTCCACTCCTTACTGTAACCGTAAAGATGGGCATAATAAAGGTATGCACCTCCTGGGGCCCGGATTCCGATGCGCCAGCCGCCTTTATTCAGCCAGCCGACTTTCTCTACAACGCCGTCACTCATGCTGACCACCGGATAATAGCCTCTGGGCCGTTTGTTTCCCATAAGATCACAGCCTTCATGCCCCCGCTCACCGCCATAGGTGCGGGGATCCATCCAGCCGTTTTCATAGGTAATATCAGGGGCATCCGTTTTCATATTGAGTGGAACCGGAAAAAACCTTAAATCTCCCAGCAGGCTGATATAGGCATTTTTCAGTTTTCTGTATTCCTGGGGTTTTACTTTTTTAAGACGTGCCCCCCGGTTTTCCTTATCCTTTACTTTTGTCAGATCGTACTGGTGTTCCACCATCAATGCGGTAAGTGTATCGTAATCAATGGAATCCCATTCTGCAACCATTTTGCCAAGCTTCAGACTTCTGAAATCATCACTTTCCCAGGTGTATGCATTCAGTTGATAAAAGGTGGGATTATTATATAAATAATCAATCATGGTCACATGGAACACCGACAGGATCATAATGAAAAATACAATCAGCATCATATCGGTCACGCCTTTTCATATAAATGTATAAAACAATCTATTCGGGTCCATATGAAAAAATCCTTTTTCCGCCTGCTTTCTGTTGCAGCACTGTTTTTTCTGCTCCTACGTCCCTCCATTGCTTACGAAGGGGCCAGAAACGGACTGCTTCTGTGGGGATCTGTGGTGGTGCCTACATTACTGCCCTTTATGATCTGCTCCAATGTCATTGTGGCCTTAAATGCCATCCATATTCTGATATTTCCGGTGAAAAGACTTTTACACCGGTTTTTCTGCCTGTCTGATGCAGGCAGTTATGCTCTGGTTTCCGGTCTTTTATGCGGATATCCCATGGGTGCCCGTACCTGCAGTGACTTTATGGATAACGGACGCATTACAGAAAATGAAGGGAAATACCTACTGGCAATCTGTAATCACCCAAGTCCCATGTTCCTTCTGGGGTATGCCGCTTCCGGCCTTCCACAGACGGTTCCGGTCTGGCTGCTTCTTGTATGTATCTATTTACCCATTTTACCAGTATCTGCTGCAGCAAGAGCTTACTACCGGATCACAGGCCCTGCCCGTTCCCTTCCTGTCAGTAAAAAAGCAGTCCAGACCTTTGATGACAGTCTTATGGATTCCTGCGAGGTTATGGTAAAGATCGGCGGATATATCATGCTTTTTTCCATTCTTGCCCTGTACATAACAAAGCTTCCTGTAAATATTCCTGAATATAAGGCGATTTTACTGGGCCTTGTAGAAATTACAACCGGAATTAAAGCAATATCCGAAACGTTCTCCGGATTCTCCGGTGGCCTTTGGATCGCTGCCGCCACTGCATTTGGCGGCTTATCAGGGATTTTTCAAACAAAGAGTGTTATAAAAAATGCCGGATTATCCATCCGGCACTATGTAGCATGGAAAGCCTTTCACGGCCTTCTAACCATTATCCTGTTTATTCTGCTGACTCAGGTTCCTGTGCTTGTGCCATCCCCATAACAGCACCCGTCAGTTCCTGACGATTGGATGAGACGATATCATAGCTTGACTGCATGGAGGTCATAAATGCATCAAAACGCCCCTGTGCACCTTCCATGGAGTGGCTGATGATGGTCTGGAGACTCTTTAACATATCATCCGTATACTGTACGGAGCTTTGTCTGATGCCATTGGCATCGGCAACTGCTTTTTCTACGATCTGCTGGGCCTGCTGGCTGGCCTGCTCAATAATATCATTGGCCTGGGCATAAGCCTTTTGCATGATCTCGTGTTCATTGACCAGTTCATTGGTCTGGGCATTGGCCTGGGCCAGTATAGAATCTGCCTGCTGACGAGCTTCATTAATGATCGCATCACGATTACTGATAATCTTCTGGTATTGTTTGATCTCATCGGGAATGCGAAGACGCAGTTCCACCAGAAGCTCCTCTAATTCATCCCGGTTCACCACAATCTTGCTGTTAGAAAGGGGCTGATACTTACAGCTGTCAATATATTCTTCAATTTCACCGATTAACTGCTCAATTCTGCTCATCATAAATTCGAACACTCCTTACTTTTATTTCATTCTATCTTTCACTTTCTTCATCACACGTTCCGCAACAGCTTCAGGCACAAACGCGTTTATCTCTCCGCCAAAAGTGGCAATCTCCTTCACAATGCTGGAACTCAAGTAAGAATATTTTAGATTCGTCGTTAAAAACACAGTATCCACTTCCGGTGCAATGACCCGGTTGGTCTGTGCGATCTGCATTTCATATTCAAAATCTGTTACAGCGCGAAGTCCGCGAATAACCGCATTCGCCTGTTTGGCTCGTACAAAATCAACCAAAAGTCCTCCAAACGATGCGACTTCTACGTTTGGTAAATCTTTGGTTAGGCTCTTTAACATATTAACACGTTCTTCTACAGAAAACAACGGAGTTTTTGAATTATTATTTAAAACTCCGATAATCAGATGGTCAGACATTTTGGCCGAACGTTCAATAATATCCAAGTGTCCAAAAGTTACCGGATCAAAGCTTCCCGGATATACTGCTTTTCTCATAGTTTTTTTCCTTTTTCCTGTTCCTTTTTTTCTATAAAAATATGTTTATTCGTCTTATAACGCTTATCCTTACTCATATGATATCCCATGGCATCCAGATATTCAAACGATGTTTCTAAAGATGCCTCTGCAATGATTACCGTATTTTCATCAATGATGGAAGAATTGGACAAATACTGCAAGACCCTTTTTTCCCATTCAAAGTTATAAGGAGGGTCCATAAAAACAAAATCAAAGACCTCTCCTTTTCCTTCCAGTCTCGATAGTGCAGTCATAACTTCACAGTTCATGACTAAAGCATCCTCTTCCAATCTGGTGGTTTTTAAATTTTCACGGATGCATTCCGCTGCTTTTGGATTTTGCTCCACCATCACGGCTTTTCTGGCTCCTCGGCTTAGAGCCTCGATTCCAATGGCTCCGCTTCCGGAAAAAAGATCCAGAAAACAACTGTCCGGAATGTCCGCATTTATCATATTAAAAAGAGTTTCTTTAATTCTATCAGTGGTAGGCCGGGTATCCTGACCTTCTATTGTCTTTAATAAAAGCCTTCTGGCTTTTCCTGCAATTACTCTCATGATAAACCTCACTTTATTTTTCCAAATAATTATAGTATGAAATCAAAAGATATACAACCAGATTTTGTCCGCTTCCAATAAAAAAATCTGATAATTACGTCTTTTCTGGCAAAGAAAAAAGGAGCCGAAGCTCCTTTTTCCTTGTTCCTTGTTTACAGATTATTTACCTGCAAGATTTCTTTCATAGGATTCAATCATTTTCTTAACCATATAGCCGCCTACGGAACCATTCTGTGCGGAAGTTAAGTTACCGTTGTAACCATTTGTTAACGGTACTCCTAATTCATTTGCTACTTCCATTTTGAAACGGTCCATTGCTTCCTTTGCTTCTGGTACATTTGTAGTGTTAGATTTTCCTGACATAATAAAATGCCTCCTTTTCATCTATTTCACCATGTCTTTGATTTGTTTTTTACATGGTGTGTTTTGTGCTACACTCCTATTATGGCTGAAACAGAATGAAATACACTAGAAGGTTTTTCGTAAAATGTCATTTTTTGGAATGAGTTTTTTAACCCTTATAATAGTTCTTATGTACCTTAAAAACATGTTAGTCGCAATCAAGTATTTTTTCAATATTAGTCTTTACCAGCTGAAAAGCAACCTCATTCATACCGCTGTTCATAATCACATCAGCCAAAGGTTTTGTCGGCTCTACATATAGATAATGCATTGGTTTTACTGTAGTAAGATACTGTTCCACCACGCCTTCGATATCTCTGCCCCGTTCCTTTACATCCCGGATCACACGACGGAGGATTCTCTCATCCGCATCGGCTTCCACAAAGATCTTAATATCAAACATATTCCTTAACCGTTCATCGGCAAAAACCAGGATTCCTTCCACTAAAATCACCTTTTTCGGCTCAACAGTCACCACCTCATTGGAACGGTTATGCATGGAATAATCGTAGATGGGACACTCCACCGATCTCCCTGAGCGGAGCTGGGTCAGCTGTTTGAGCAAAAGCTCCGTTTCAAAGGCTTCCGGATGGTCATAATTCATCTTTTTTCTTTCATCAAAAGGGATTCCATCCTGCTTCTTGTAATAATTGTCGTGATACAGGACCGCAATATTATCACAAAACGCTTCTTTCAGCCGGTTGGTAAAGGTAGACTTTCCTGAACCTGTTCCTCCGGCAATACCAATTAATATAGACTTCATCTTCCGCACTCCTTTAATCCCTTTTTGTTTCTACATTGTATATTTATTTAATTATTACTATATTGTCAGCCAATACCCGGTCATTCTCTATCGGATTATCGGTACAGTTTACCGTTTTAAGTTGATTTAGATTCTGAAGTGGTTTTAAATCTGTCACATAATTTCCACTGATATTTAATTCTTCCAGCATTGGAAGTGAAGAAGCAAAACCGATTCCTGTTAAAGTATTATCTGCTAAACTAAGCTTCTTAAGTCCTGGAAATTTTGCAAAGAAATCCAGATGTTCATCTAATATCACTTTATCATAATCCACAGAATAAATTCCGCCGCCTCCGCTTATTTTTACGTTCTTATAAAGTTTTACTCCATCCATTTCTAAAACCTTCAGAGTTTCTGAAGACTCTACATGATCAAAATCAAGTTCACATTCTACACCGTTCAAATAAATTTCCTGTAAAGCGGGAGCATGAAAAATTCCTGATATGTCTTCATATGTGGAGTAACCATTAATATCCAGATATTCCAGAGATGCTATATCACTTATAAAACTCAAATCTGTAAAATCCCCAAATAACCGGTTGCAGGTTAATTTTTTTAAGCTGGTGAGAGCAGAAAATCCATCTTTGCTGTTCACTCTGCAGCCTTCCAGCTCAAGCTCTTCCAGTAGGTTCATGTTATGTAAAAATCCCACATCATCGGCATGGGTGACAGAGAGCTTTGTCAGCCCTGTCAGACGGCTTAAATCCGGCTGAGGACAGTTGCCGGGAATTTCAAGGGCCAGTTCCTTTAATCCTAAAAGCTCCTGTATTTCACTTAAATCTTTTATCTCATCGCAGTTATCAATGGTTAGGGAAGACAGCCCTGTTAAAGAACTTAAATCATTAACGTTTAATATGCCCGCATCATAAAGAGAAAATGATTTTAACCCGGTAATGCCTGAGATAAATCCCAGATCACGGATTCCTTCGGATTCCAGCGACAAAGATTCTAATTTACGCATAACAGACAGAACCGAAAAATCATTGATTTCGTCACCGTTCGTAAGTGTCAGACTTTTTAAGTTTTTTAAGCTCGCAAGATTTTTTAAATCGGATAAATTAAGTCCGTTAAGCGTTAAGCCTTCTAAATTCGAATAAAGCTCCAGCCCGTCAAGATTATTAACCCCTGATTGAAATTCGATCTCTTTTAACCCGGACACTCCCGGATATATCTCCGCAAGTTCCAAAGGAGATTTCACGTTACAGCTGATTCCTTTCAAAGAAAGTCCATTTAAAGAATCAGAATCCAGATAACCTCCGGTCTTAAGTTTTTTAAGTCCGGTAAAACGGGACAACATGTCATCTGCTGTTATTCCGGTCTCTCTGTTATAGGATATATATGTCAGCTCTGCATCTGCATCCTCATAGGGATCAGCGAAGCTGTATCCAATACGGACACCGTCTGCCTCATATGTGATTTCCAACCATTTAAAACGGGACAGCTCAGCTTCTGTTAAATCTTTTGCCGGGCGGCCGGTTACAGATTCAGCCATAGCCCCCAGAGGGCCGGATAAAGCTGCTTCTTCCGTGACGTGATTTTCAATTTGGACGTCAGACAGGGAAGCGGTGTCCGCTTTATGAGCAAACTTTAACAGAAGTCCCCTTGCCCCTAAATAAAATATGGTCATAAAAAGAATGGAAATAAAAAGTCTTGATCCTGCGCTGATTTGTGATTTCCCGGAGCTGTTCTGCACTGGATCCGTAAAATATACGTTTTCATGATTATCAGACTCAATTACATAGTTGCTGTGACAGTATTCACAAACTGCAATGTTAGGGTTATTTTCGTCTATCTTTAATGTGCCATTACAGGCCTTACACTTTAGTTCTGTTATTTTCATAGTAAGCTCCACTAATATTGCCTTCAAATATTTACCATTCATATTCTAGCAGAATCATAGATTTTATTCAATTCTTTTCAATTACTTTATTGTAAAATGAAAGACAGGTTCAGTTCTCAAACGAAAGCTGAACCTGTATAATCTTTATTCATACATCGTATATTCTCCATAAAAAGCTGTTTTGGGCTTAACTGCATTATAATAGTTTGCCTTTGTAACATTCATATAAGGGTAAACATAGATGTAGCCCAGGCCGCAGGTAAAGATTCCCATAAGCTCCCACAATAAAAAAGACAATTGAAGTACAAAAAATTCAAATTTATGTCCAACCATCATATCCTTGCTTTCCTGAATGCACTGCATGATCCCTTTTCTCGGGTCCTCCACCATTACAAAGACAGCCTGTGAATAACGGTATGCAGCGATAATCCCCGGTATAATGAAAAGAAGGGACCACAGAAGCACCAAAATACCTGTCACAACCGATAACCCTATGGCTTTTAACAAATATCTGAAACTGGAAAACAGATCCATATAAGACATTGTGGCATCTCTGTTTGAAACCTTCAAACAAAATGAAGAATATCCAAATTCAATGATCGTAGTTATTACAAAAGAAATAATAAAAAATACGATGCTGGAGCCTATAAAGGCAATCAGCTGTGCGGGATCTATGTATCCATTTGCTTTATCAAGGATTCTTTCCCAAATATCCAAAAAGCTTTGAATTACAGACAAAATAATTAAAATAATTCCGTAAATCACCGTAACCCCATAAGGACTGATCACTGCTTCCCTCATGGCGGCTTTTGCATCCATCTTTAAAACACTTCTTTCCATCCCATACCTCCTGATTCCTGACAATACCAGTGTACACTTCATTACAAATTTAGCTTATCGTAACTTTTTTCCAAATATTCCTGTAATTTAAACTTTAATTCCTGATGCTCCTCTTTTTCCAGCTCCGGGTCTTCTTTAAAAAGCAGATTTACTTCCTCGGATACTGTTTTCAGCAGATTTGCATCAGTAAAAATGTCTCCCAACTTAAATTCAAGGTCTCCGCTCTGGCGAATTCCGAAAATATCACCTGGGCCGCGCAGTTTCAAATCCTCCGATGCGATGTAAAAACCGTCGTTGGACTTATTTAAAATATCCAGCCGCTCTTTTGTCCCATCCTGGTCAGAACCATTCACCATAATGCAGTAGGACTGATACTTTCCGCGGCCGACTCTTCCTCTTAACTGATGAAGCTGAGCCAGACCAAACCTTTCTGCATTTTCAATCAGCATAACCGTTGCATTCGGCACATTCACTCCTACTTCAATCACCGTCGTCGATACCAGAACCTGAATTTCTCCGTTTGAAAAGCGTTCCATGATTTTATTTTTATCCCTGGGCTTCATCTTTCCGTGAAGATATTCTACCGCAATGCCCGGAAGTGCTTCTTTTAACACTTTTGTATAATCCACAACGTTTTCTGCTTCGATCATCTCACTGGCTTCAACCATGGGACAGATTACATAAGCCTGACGTCCCTGTGCCACTTCATTCCGGATAAATTCATAGGCTTTTTTCCGGTATCCGGTATCCACAACACAGTTTTTTATGGGAAGACGGCTTGCAGGCAGTTCATCAATAACCGAAATATCCAGATCGCCGTAAATAATAATGGCAAGAGTCCTCGGTATCGGTGTCGCACTCATAACAAGGACATGAGGTTCCTTCCCCTTTTGCCCCAGAAGTTCTCTCTGTTCCACGCCAAACCGGTGCTGTTCATCGGTAATGACCAGTGCCAGGTCATCATAGACTACCTTCTCCTGGATGAGGGCATGAGTACCAATGATAATATCTGCTTCATGAGATTCGATTTTTTCATAAGCAATCCGTTTTTCCTTTGCTGTCATGGAACCGGTAACAAGCAACGGGGTTTTATCAATCCCGTGGGATGCAAACAGCTCTGTCATGGACTCAAAGTGCTGTTTTGCCAATACCTCCGTAGGAACCATAAGCGCACCCTGATATCCATTACAGGCGGCCTGAAGAAGTGCAAGAAACGCTATAATGGTCTTACCTGACCCTACGTCTCCCTGAATCAGGCGGCTCATAACCCGTCCGCCTGTCAAATCTCCATACACTTCCTGCAATACTTTCTCCTGTGCCTTAGTCAGGGAATAGGGCAGATGATTCTTTAAGTTTTCCACTTCCTGAGACAGAGTCAGAGAATAAGGACTCAGCTTGTCCTCCCTTTTCTCTTTCAGCTTTCTGACTGCCATTAAAAACAGGAAAAACTCATCAAAGACCAGTCTTTTTCTGGCAAACAGCAATTCTTTCCGATCTGCCGGGAAATGAATATGCTCGATAGCGAAATTATATTCTGCCAGTTCATGCTTTTTTCTTATATCTGCAGGCATATAATCCCTTACCATTTTACGAATCTCAAGGGCCTGTTTTTCTGCTCTTACAATGCTTTTATTGCTGAGTCCCTTAGTTTGGCCATAGATTGGCTGCATGGAATGAATGATCTGGTCATAGGCTTCTTTAGTAAATATTTCCGGTTGTTCCATGGTAAGCCGGCCGCTTTTCTTTACCACTCTTCCTCTAAAAACTGCCCGCATACCCGCTTTCAGAGTCGAATGGAGATAAGGCATATTAAACCAGGTAAGGGTAAGGGTTCCTGTAGGATCCTTTAACGTGGTGGTTATTACCTGAATATGGCTGTACCGCTTTACATCCGGAGTCTTATAAAGCATTCCGGCCACCGCCATAACACGGTCTGGTTTCAGCTCTCCAATGGCTGACGGCTCTTCATAAGCATCATATGCTCTTGGATAATACCCCAGAAGATCTTCTACAGTGAATACGCCTACCTTTTGAAACAGTTTTCCTGTTTTTTCTCCAATTCCTTTTAATGTATCAATGGGGTCACGGTTCACAGATACATTCACCTCCAGGTTTCTTTTTATAGCAAAAACCGGACAGACGATATCCCGTCTGCCCGGGAGTTATGTGCACTACTCTACAGAAAGCAAATAATAGTAGACAGGCTGGCCGCCTGCATGAAGTTCCACTTCACAGGCTGAGAATGTCTCTTCTACCTTTTCCTTCAGCTTATTTGCAGCTTCTTCACTTATATCTTTTCCATAATAAATAGTCACTAATTCTGATTCATCTTCAACCATAGACCGGAGAGCATGAAGCACCGTGGATTCCATATCTTTTCCAACAGCAAGTATTCCGCTGTCTCCCAAAGCCATGATATCCCCTTCCTTGATTTCAATGTCATCGATCATGGTATTGCGTACGGCATAAGTAATCTGTCCTGTCTTAACCTTGGACATCTCTTCTGTCATGTTCTTTTCATTATCTTCCGGTGACAGATCCGCTGCAAAATTAATGATTGCAGTAATCCCCTGAGGAATGGTCTTTGACGGAATCACAATTACTTTTTTGTCCTCAACCAGACTTTTTGCCTGCTCGGCAGCCAGAATAATATTTTTATTATTCGGAAGGATGTAAACGGTGTCAGCGTTCACCTGCTCTATGGCGTTAAGCATATCTTCTGTGCTGGGATTCATGGTCTGACCGCCCTTAATTAAGTAATCCGCACCAATGCCGCGGAAAATCTCATCAAGGCCCTCTCCTGCCGAAACGGAAATAAAGCCATATGGTTTTCTTGGCTGTATCTTTTTCTCCCTTTCCGCTTTTTGCTGTTCTGCCAGCTTTTCTGATTCCTTGATCAGCTTTTCCTGATGCTCTTCTCTCATATTATCGATCTTCATACGGGATAAAGAACCGTAAGTAAGCGCTCTCTGAATGGCAAGACCAGGGTCATTGGTATGAACATGAACCTTTACCATGTCATCATCGGATACAACAACCAGTGAATCTCCGATAGATTCCAGATAATCCTTAAAATCAAGTTCTGTTTTATCATCATATGGTTTTTCTAAATTGATGATAAATTCAGTACAATACCCAAATTTAATATCAATGTCTGCCAGATTCAGGCCATCAGCTCCTGCAGATGCGCCAGGTCGGACGCTTGTTTCTAAGGATAAATCAACTTCTTTTCCCAACAGGCTGTCAAAGGCGCCCTTCATGACCTGCATCAGTCCCTGACCGCCGGAATCCACGACACCTGCCTGTTTTAGGACAGGCAGCATCTCCGGAGTCTGGCTCAATACATAATCTCCATGGTCAATTACTTTCTGACAAAACTCAATCACATCTTCTGTCTCTGTAACAAGCTCTGCCGCTTTATCTGCCATTCCTTTGGCTACGGTAAGAATCGTCCCTTCCTTTGGCTTCATAACAGCCTTATAAGCAGTCTCAGTAGCCCTGACAAAGGAATTTGCCAAAATTGTAGTGGTCACCTTTTTTGCGCCGGCGATTTCTTTGGTAAAACCACGGAACAGCTGGGATAATATTACGCCCGAGTTTCCTCTGGCGCCTCGTAAAGAACCGGAAGAAATCGCTTTTGCCAATGACTCCATGGTAGGATCTTCAATGGCTGCTACTTCTTTGGCCGCTGACATAATAGTCATGGTCATATTGGTTCCGGTATCTCCATCCGGAACTGGAAACACATTTAATTCATTAATCCATTCCTTTTTTGCTTCCAGTCCTTTTGCACCTGCCAGAAATGCTTTCTGCAGCATCACGGCGTCTATATACTTCATACCCACAGGTGGTTTCCTCCTTAATCAATCACTCTTACGCCTTCGACGTAGATGTTAATCTTATCTACCGTCATTCCGGTGAATTCTTCAACTTTGTATTTTACATTCTCAATCAAATTATCCGCTACTGCAGAAATGCTGACTCCATAAGCAACGATCACATGAAAATCAATGGTGATATGGTTGTCCTGGATGTTTACATTAATTCCATGAGTCAGGCCTTCCCGCTTTAACAACTTAACGAGTCCATCCTTCATACTGACAGCCGCCATACCGACAATACCGAAGCATTCTACTGCAGTAGTTCCGGCATACATAGCGATAACATCAGGGCTTACCTGGATTTCGCCCAGTTTATTATTGATATAACCCTTCATAGTCTCTACCTCCGTTCTTTCTGTCTGTTTTGATTATACATTATTTTACCAAAAAAAGAAACAAATTTTTAATTTTCACTTGCAAATCATTGTGTTTTCTGTTATCATACATTTGTTGTGGATTTTTCAACCATAAAAAATCCAAGTAGCTTTTAAGGAGGTGCAATCATGGCTAAATGTTCAATTTGTGAAAAAGCTGCTCACTTTGGTAATGCAGTGAGCCATTCCCATAGAAGATCCAATAAGATGTGGAAAGCAAATGTAAAGTCCGTTAAAGTAAAAGTTACAGGCGGCGCTAAGAAGATGTACGTATGTACTTCTTGCTTAAGATCCGGATTAGTTGAAAGAGCTTAATCAAAGGAAACGAAACTCCTGGCTGATATCAGTCAGGGGTATTTTTTTAATTATAATGGGGCCCGGCCTCCTTTAAAGAAACCAGTCCCCATTTCTATTTCTACTTCTATGGCAATGTTCTGTTAACAGCAGAACAGGTTATATCCCAATACCAGACATCCAATGATAAATAAAATTGTAACAATTGTTGCCGGGATAAAAAGCAGGATTGCCATTCCCGCTCCGAAACAGAACAGCATAAGTCCGCATACTCTTCTCATATCATCCCTCAATTCATTCAGGCTATATGACATCCTATGCGGCTTATCCCCTTCTTATTCCTTCTCTTGTGCCGCAGCCATCTCTTCGGCCACCTTTATAGCGTCAGAGGATACTTCTTTTGAGCCACCTGCAAATTTGTTCACAAAATCAGGAACCATGTCCAAAATCTTTGTAACAGCATCCTGCTGTTTGATATTCACAAGCTTTGTTACCCCATTCTGAATAATGAGGACCGCACTGGGGCTCATCTTTGCATGCATGCCACCCGCACCTCTTTGCTTGGAATTCTCAGCGAAAGAACCAGCCGCCATTCCGCAGGTCACATCCACCAAAGGAAGAATGATCGCATCATCAACCTTTACGGCATCTCCTACCACTGTTTTTGTTGCTACAAAAGCATCCATTCCTTTAAACAGAGCCTCAACTGTAGATGTAAAATTATTGTCTGCCATCGAAAGCAATTCCTCCTTTATCGAAGCCATTTCTTTAACAGAATCCTGAAATTCTTATCCATCACCAGGCGTAACCCGATGAAAAGTACTGTTCCCAAGCGGATCCTGCCACGAAAGGTACCTTCCGCTGTAAACACGGTCTCATCAAAAACCGGATAAATATCCAAATACTTATGGCAAAGGGGGTATACCACACTTGCGTACATAAGCACCTGACCGGTCAGGGAAGGATCCTCAAAGCCAAAGGTAACCGTTCCTTTTCCCTTTAGAGGAAGAACGTGCCGTAACAGCTTTTTGCTTTGCTTTAGAACCAGCTTTACTGTTCTCTGATTATCCTTGTTGGAAAACCAGGCATAAACTTCATCTTTTTTTTCTTTTACTGTTCTCAGTGTATCATAAACTCTGCGAAAAAAAAACTTAAGTTTTGATAAAAACCTGAGTACTGCCTTTTTTACATGTGGCCAAAGTCCAATGAAAAAAGAGCTTTTTTTCTTTTCTGTTTCTGCTGTTACAGGGGAAGGTCTGTCTGATGTCTGTCTGAGGGCATCCTGCTGTTTCCTGATTTCTTCCTGAACATCCTCTTTTAGTTCCTCTGCTTCTTCCAATGCCTCCGGCTCCAGCCGCTCCATGGCATGAACCATGATATCTTCCGCTTCCTCCAGTTCTTCATTCATGACCTTAGGTTTTAGAATGCGGAACCCAAATAAGCGGACTGCCATTTTCACATCCCCCTCGTACTCCACTCTTACGGTAAGGATATGTAGCAGCCAGGAGAGAACCACACTCCCTTGTCCCTTTTCGTAATAAGAACCTGTTCCGCGATAGCGTACCGGTACCAGAAGCACTAGCAGCAGCCCTGCAAGAATAAGCCCCAGAATGATCAGTAAAAGAAGTCCTATTATTTTTAATATTAATAAAATTATATGAAGCATGAACACCTCACACCTTACCGGCTTCCTTCCTCTAAAAAGGCAGATAAATCAAAGCCATCTGTTATCCGGTACATATCATGAATCACATGTCCGGCCACTTCCAGAGCTTCCCAATAACCGGCAGCAATGCCTAAAATGAGAATCTCTTCTTTCCGGAAAAATGGAGCAAACAATTCCGCAGTCGGATAGATATCAAGTATATTATTCCCATTTGAAGCAGGTATAATCACATAAATATCCGGTCTTGGTATTGATTTCCTGATTCCCCGTATAATCCGGTAACGCTTTTTCTTTGCTTTTTCCCCAACATACAGACGGTCAAACCAGCTTATTTTCATAATCCATCAGCTCTTCCAATAATTCCTTGCACGTTTCCTTTTCCGCTTCGTCCAGGCAGCTTTCCAGACTTCCTCTGATATATGCCTGTATTTCATCCATGGAGTTAAAGTACACAGGAAGGTCTGATAAAACCTTAGCCATAATGGCCCGTACCACCTGTTTGGAGGAACTGGAGAAGATATCTTCCAGTTCCTTTAAATAAGCACCCGCTTCTGTTTCCAGATACGCGCGGTCTACGATAGCTTCCTCTTCTGCCTGCTCCGTACCGGACTCCGGACCGATCAGCTCTGCAAAACTGCTTCCGGATAACAGCCTGTCTACATTGAATGCCTTTATATAATCAGGATCTTTGCTGCCCCTTTCCTGAGGAAGTTCAATCTTTAAATAGCGTTCATAATATGCTTCCTGCCGGCCTTCCAGCTGAGTAAACTTCTCAAGGAAGGAATCCTCTCCAATGGAATAATCTTCCTTGCGGAATTTTTGAAGGATATCCGTAACGATTGACCGGTAAAGTTCTTCCTCCTTTATATCAACAACCGCTTCCGTTCCTGCAAGCAGCAGCACGCAAAAATCATTGATAATTTCCTGAATCATAACATAAAGCCCTGATTCATTGGTAAGTTCCTCACTGGCGGAGGTCAGTTTTGCCATTGCTTCATCAAAGCCTTCTTCAGTCATATTCCGATAGTCTGTTTGACGAAACTGCTCCAGAAGCTTATAGAGCTCCTTATGTCCATGTTCCATATCCTTTGGAAGCCTTGTCATGGATTCTGTCCGGAGGGTATACATCATATCTTTTAGATTCTCTCTGGAAGAACCGATATAGACAGACAATCCTTCCATCAGAAGGCTGAAAAACTTCTGCTTTGTCAAACGAATCGGAAGCTGTCCGATGATCTGCTTGATTCTGCCATTCATTACCGGAGCATCATTGGTTCCTGTAACAAATTCCAATAAGCGCTTTACAAATGCTTCATCATCAGATCCGGCAGACGGCAGAGTCTTAAATTTTCGTTCCAGGCGGTTTAAGACGTATTCATATATTTGAAAACAGTCCGCATAGGAAGTCATAATCTCTACTTCATGAGTAATATCTTCTCTTAGCTTCAACAATCCGCCAAACTTATCCTGACCGGAAAAATGACCGTCAAGAAGTTCGTTCAGCCGATTGACAGAATGGAAGATGCGTTCCGGAATACGGGGATTTTCTGCAATCGTCTCAAAAAAAGTATAATAGTTCAGCGCCAGCCTTACATAAGAATACTGGTAAGCAGCGGTCATCTGTTTTTTCAGCAAACGGGTTTCCACAATCTATCTCCTTTCGGATCCTCTTAAGTATTATAATTGGCAAGAATCGACCGTCTCAGCAGATCCAGCGCCTTCACCACAGACTGTTCCCTGATCTTTTCACGGTTTCCTTTAAAGTGATATTCTTCAACTTTTACCTTATCTTTCAGATAACAGGCAATATACACAAGGCCTACCGGCTTTTCTCCCTCAGAATTAGGGCCGGCAATACCTGTCACAGCAATGCAGACATCTGCATCTGTGGCAAAGACACCACCGATAGCCATCTCTTTGGCTGTCTGTTTGCTGACGGCACCGTATTTTTTCAGCGTACTTTTATTGACATTGAGCAGTTTACGCTTTGCCTTGTTGGAATAGGTAACAAAGCCTTCCCTGAAAACTTCAGAAGCTCCTGATACGTTGACCAGGCGTCCCGAAATCAGTCCGCCGGTACAGGATTCTGCTGTAGTTACCGTTAATTCGTACTTTTTCAGAAGGCGGACGACTGCCATTTCAAGAGTCTCTTCTTCCTTTGTGGTATAGATATCATTACCAAAACGGCTTTTGATTTCTTTCACGACCGGTTTTAAAAGTTCTCTGGCTTCTTCTTCGCCGGAAGCCTTTGCAGTAATTCTTAAATGTACCTCTGCTGTTTTCGCATAAGTGGCAATCGTTGGATTGGACTGACCATCGATCAAATCAAGGATTTTATTCTCTACCTGGCTTTCTCCCTGTCCGCAGATCTTTATCATCTGAGACCGTATGATATCGGGCTGCAGCTTCTGCAGATAAGGAACAACCGCCTCTTGAAAAAGAGGCTTTAACTCGTTGGGAGGTCCAGGCAGCAAAACGGCAGCTTTTCCATCCTTTTCCATAATCAGTCCGGGGGCAGTTCCGTTGTTGTTGTCAAGAACAATCGCTCCGTGAGGAACCAAAGCCTGTTTCCAGTTATTATCCGGTATTTCTTTGTAGATACTGTTCTTAAAATACTGAACAATCCGTTCCTTGGTATGGGCATCTTCTTCCAGTGCAAATCCCATGACCTCCGCACAAACCTCTTTTGTCAAATCATCCTCTGTAGGTCCTAATCCACCGGTTAAAATAACGACATCCGAACGTTCCAATGCAACTTGAATCACTTTAGACAAACGTTCTCTGTTATCACCGACAGTCACCTGGTGATACATGGACAATCCCAAAAGAGCACATTTTTCTGCAAGATACTGGGTGTTTGTATTCACAATGTTACCAAGCAAAAGCTCTGTTCCGACGGAAACCAGTTCAACAACCATAACGTTTACATACTCCCTTCTGTAAGAACCTTATAATTTTTTGCAATATAGTCAATCAGCGATACCACCGTCAACAGGACGGCAATACAGGTAAACGCTGCAGTAACCGGTGATAAGAGCGGAATATTTAAAATAAGAAGAACAGACATTATCATCTGGGACACGGTCTTAAACTTCCCCCATTTGCTTGCCGCAATTACAACACCGTTATCCGATGCCACCAAACGAAATCCGCTGATGATAAACTCTCTGCTGATGATAATAATTACGATCCAGGCGGCAAGCTGGTCCAGGGCGGTAAAACAAATGAGTCCGGAACAGACCAGAAGTTTGTCTGCAAGGGGATCCATAAACTTTCCAAAGTTAGTAACCAGACCATACTTTCTGGCGATCATACCATCCAGCATGTCCGTAAAACTTGCAATAATGAATATGGCAGCTGCAATGTAACGGTATGCTGCATGCGCTCCCCCGCCCAGAAGAAGGAAAAAAACAAAAAACGGAATCATGATAACCCTTAAAATTGTTAATTTATTCGGTAAATTCATCTTCCAACTCTCCCATCAAATCATATTCCATGGCTCCAGTTACCCGAACCCTGGCAAAATCACCTGACATCAATTCTTCGCCGGTCTGAACGAATATCATTCCATCGACACCCGGTCCATCCATATAAGTGCGGCCTACATACGCGTTTTCGTCTGCTACCTTGCCTTCAATCATGACCTCCACCGTTTTTCCGATCATGGAATTTGAATGGTCAAGGGATATCTCCTGCTGAAGTTCCATGATTGCATCACGGCGTTCTTCTTTCACCTCCTGTAAAACCTGGTCCGGAAACTCTGCGGCAGGAGTATCTTCCTCCGCCGAATATGCAAATACACCAAGACGTTCAAATTCCATCTCATCCACAAATTCCATAAGTTCTTCATGGTCATCTTCCGTTTCCCCAGGGAAACCGGAGATCAGTGTGGTACGCAGTGCAATATCAGGAATCTCCTTCCGAAGTTTTCCTATGATACTGCGAAGCTGGTCTTTGGTCGTCTTTCTTCCCATACGTTTTAAAATCTTATCACTGGCATGCTGAATCGGAAGGTCCAGATAACGGCAGATCTTTTCTTCCTGCTTTATGGTCTGAATCAGTTCATCCGTAATTTCCTCCGGATAGCAGTACTGAATCCTGATCCATTGAATGCCTGAAATACGGCAGAGTTTCTTCAATAATTCCGGAAGTGATTTTTTCCCATACAAGTCCACTCCGTAGAGAGTGGTTTCCTGAGCTACCAATATCAGCTCTTTTACACCCTTCTGCGCCAAATCTTCCGCTTCTTTTATAAGCCGCTCCATGGGAACGCTGCGGTAGTTTCCCCGCAGTGCCGGAATGATACAGTAAGTACAATGTTTGTCACAGCCTTCTGCAATTTTAAGAAATGCGTAATGACCGCCGGTCGTAAGAACCCGTCCTGCATCCACTTGCGGAATCCCTTCCAGTTCATGAAAACGCTGTACGTGCTCTTTTCCACCCAATGCTTCATTTAGGACATTGGAGATCTCATCGTATGTGGAGGTTCCAAGAATTCCATCCACTTCCGGAATCTCATCAATGATCTCCTGTTTATACCGCTGGGCAAGGCAGCCTGTGACAATAAGTGCTTTGCAGTTGCCGTCTATTTTTCTCTGAGCCATATCTAATATGGTATTAATACTCTCTTCTTTTGCATCTCCGATAAAACAGCAAGTATTGATTACAATCACGTCCGCCTCGTATTCATCATCGGTAAAGGTATATCCGTCTTTATTCAGAAGGCCTAACATCATCTCCGTATCAACAAGATTCTTGTCACAACCCAGTGAAATGCATAATAATTTCATCATAAAACTCCTGTCGTTTATATTTCGTGTAAGAGAAAAGCCATCTACCAAAAGGGAGACGGCCTTCTTTTTAATTAATCGTCTTCTTCTGTTGCGTCCGCTTCGCTCAGAATCTTTACCTGGCCCTCATACAGTTCCTCTACGGCAACAGAAAGCGGTTTTTTACCGTATCCAGGTACTTCAGGTTCTGATCCGCCGATGATCTGTCTTGCTCTTTTCGCAGCAGCAATTACAATGGAATAACGGCTTTGTACAACAGGAGTGTCTCCAGGTTCTACCTCGCTGTTCACTACATTAATTAAATCTGAATAAGATGGATGTAACATCTTTTATTCCCCTTTCTCAAATAACTATATTTTTTTCAATTCTTCCCGGATCTGGGATAAAAATGCCACATTATTGGAAGCACGGTTATGCTGCACCCGGATCATCTGATGCATCTCTTCCACACAGGTATCAATCTTGTCATTAATAAGGATATAATCATAAGCCTCCATGCACTCCGCCTCTTCCAAAGCTCTGCGCAGTCTGGCATTGATGATTTCCATGCTCTCTGTTCCCCGCCCAATTAAGCGGCGCTTCAATTCTTCCGCATTGGGAGGCATGACAAAAATCAAAATAGCCTCAGGAAAGCGTTCTTTGATTTTCAGTGCACCCTGTATTTCAATTTCCAGTATTACATCTTTGCCCTTTTTCATCTGGTTTAAAACATACTCTTTGGGTGTTCCATAAAAATGTTTTACATACTGGGCATATTCAATCAACGCGTCCTGCTCTATCATTTCCCGAAAAGATTCTTCTGTTACGAAAAAATATTCTCTCCCATCCACTTCCCCTTCTCTGGGGTTTCTTGTAGTTGCGGATATAGACAGCGCATAATTATCATACCGCTTCAGAAGCTCCTTCATAAGAGTTCCTTTCCCTGCTCCTGAAAAACCGGATACAACTGCCAACATGCCTTGCTCATTCATGGATTTAGTACACTCCCTACTCAATATTCTGGATCTGTTCTCTGACCTTTTCGATCTCAGTCTTTAAGATGATTGCTTTATCTGAAATCTCCAAGTCATTGGCCTTTGATAATATGGTATTGGCTTCCCGGTTCATCTCCTGTGCAATGAAATCCAGTTTTCTTCCCACACTTCCGCCAGCCTCCAGCTCTGTCCGGGTATTTTCAATGTGGCTTCTTAAACGTACTGTTTCCTCATCCACACATATTTTATCAGCAAATATGGTTACTTCTGTAGCAATTCTTCCTTCATCAATGGAGGCACTTTCCAACAGCTCCCTTACCTTATCCTCAAGCTTTGTACGGTATTCCATAAGGATCTTCGGAGATCTCTCTTCAATGAAATCCAGAATTTCTGTCATATAATCAAGCTTTTTCATCAGGTCGCTTTTAAGTGTCTCACCTTCGGTCACTCTGGTATCAACAAATTGCTTTGCAGCCTCTTCCACAGTCTCGGAAAGGAATTTCCACATCTGGTCTACATCCTCAGGCACCTCGTCCATAGTAAGGACTTCGGGAAACTTTGCCAGGGTTGATACCTTGATGTCGTTCTCTATTCCAAACTGCGCCTCTATCTTTGCGAAATAATCCATATATTCAGCAGCCAGAGCGCTGTTATATTTTAAACACAACTTATTCTCCGTATAATCTTCATAGCTGATGAAAACATCAACTTTTCCCCGCTGAATATAATTCTTTAACAGATTTCTGATTCCTGCTTCAAAGAAATTAAACTTTTTCGGCATCTTTATGCTTAAATCCAAATATCTGTGATTTACAGCTTTCATCTCGACGGAAATCTTATACTCATCCGTGACGGTTTCGTACCTGCCGAAACCTGTCATGCTCTTAATCATTACAAATGCCTCTCTTTCGCCATAGATATTATCCATTATAAGTCATATTAAAATACAAGTCAATTGGTTTTAAATTTTACACAACAGCATTTTTGTGCTATACTATTTCCATCATATAGACCATTTACCGGAGGAATCAGACGATGGCATTAGACGGAATTGTTATGGCGAATCTCGCAGCAGAAATGACCGACCGGCTGGAAGGCGGAAAAATCGCTAAAATTGCCCAGCCGGAAAAAGACGAACTGCTGTTTACTGTTAAGAATCAAAAAAACACCTGGAGACTTTTAATCTCCGCCAGCGCCAGTCTTCCGCTGGTTTATTTTACGGAATCCAATAAGCAAAGTCCTTTAACCGCACCTAATTTCTGTATGCTGTTAAGAAAGCATATCGGAAACGGGCGCATTATTAAAATAAGCCAGCCGGAACTGGAGCGCATTCTTTGCATGGAGATTGAACATCTGGATGAGCTGGGGGATAAACGGACCAAAAAACTGATCATTGAGATCATGGGAAAACACAGCAATATTATTTTCTGCAACGAGGATGACCTTATTTTAGACAGCATCAAGCACATTTCCGCTCAGGTCAGCTCTGTAAGGGAAGTTTTACCGGGAAGGACCTACTTCATCCCAAAGACTACAGAAAAGAGGAATCCGCTGACCATTACCCAGGAAGAATTTCAGGAAGTCATCGGTTCTACAGCGGCTCCCATACAAAAAGCCTTATATTTAAAGCTGACCGGTTTCAGCCCTGTTATGGGACATGAACTTTGTCATCTTGCCTCCATTGACGGGGACCGTTTTGCCAACGAGCTGACTGAAGTGGAAATGATCCATTTATACCGGATGTTCTCCCTGATGACAGAAGACATAAAACAGGGGAATTTTACTCCTAACATCATATACAGGAACGAGGAACCAGTGGAATTTTCTGCTCTTCCATTGACCTGCTACGAAGGGGACGGCTATCATGCTGTTTCTTTTGAATCCATCAGTTCTCTGCTGGAAACCTACTACGCTTCCAAAAACACCATTACAAGAATCCGTCAAAAGTCCGTAGATTTAAGAAAAATAGTTCAGACCGCTCTGGAACGGAATTATAAAAAATATGATCTGCAGTCCAAGCAGCTGAAAGATACGGAAAAACGGGACAAGTTCAAGATTTACGGGGAACTGTTAAATACCTACGGATACGAATTGACCGGCGGAGAGAAGACGCTCACCTGTTTCAATTACTATACCAATGAGGACATTACAATTCCTTTGGATGACCAGTTATCCGCAAAGGAAAATGCACAGAAATATTTTGACAAATACAATAAGCTAAAACGAACCTTTGAAGCCGTTACCGCACAGCTAAAGGAAACCAGACGGGAGATCGATCACCTGGAGTCCGTAAGCGCTTCACTGGATATTGCGTTAAAGGAAGAAGATCTGGTTCAGATCAAGGAAGAACTGATGGAGTATGGTTACATCAAACATCGCCGTGCTGGAGATAAGAAACCGAAAATCATGAGCAAACCGTTTCATTATATATCCACCGACGGTTTTCATATTTATGTAGGCAAGAACAATTATCAAAATGAAGAACTGACCTTTAAGGTTGCAAGCGGCAATGACTGGTGGTTCCATGCCAAAGGAATTCCAGGTTCCCATGTCATTGTGAAAGCGGAGGGAAAGGAACTTCCGGACAGAGTATTTGAAGAAGCAGGGGCTTTGGCGGCATACTATTCCAAAGGACGGGATAACGATAAGGTAGAAGTGGATTATATTCAGAAAAAAAACCTTAAAAAGGTAACCGGCGCTGCTCCTGGCTTCGTCATATACCACACCAACTATTCCATGGTTGCAGAGCCCAAATTAACCTTAAAGGAATGCCAGTAACATTAATTGACTCTATATAAACACAGGGACCGGTCATACCGTACGCGTTTATCAGCCGGTTCCTGTGTTATTTATTTCATAAATCCAATTCCCATTCCATTTATCTTGACACCCTGTTTAAGACTGGGGCTTTGCAGTCGCCGGAAATGACCGATAAGATGACTTTCCATCTACAACCGCAGCTACTTTATACTGATATTCCGTATCCGGATTTAAGCCTTTATCCTGATACGTCAGAACATTTTTGTCTACGGTTGCCACTGCCTCATACTCTTTTCCCGGTTCAGCCCGGTAAATTTTATAACCGGAAACTTTATGACCATACGTTCCGTCACTGGCTGCGGTCCAGTTAAGCCGGATGGTCTGATCCCTTCGTCCCTCTGCCGTAATCTCCGGTACCTTTATCCCAGAGGACAACAAATAGCTTAAATTTGCAGGCTGGTTGTAAGCAGTATTCTGCCAGGCGACTCCTTCTGCATAAGCCCTGTCCGTCAAAAGGCAGGGAACCCGGTAATCGGTCTCAATGGGAGTGCTGTAAATTCTTATTTTATTTTTATCTTTTTCATCCCGGACAATTATTTCTTCTCTCCAGTCCCCTAAAATATCCGCCACCAGTCCGGCATTTGCTTTTGTGCCATTATTCAGTTTCGTTCCATCCATCTGAAGAATAACATCTGTTTTCTGATTTTCATAATCCCATTTCTGGACCTGTGGAATCAATTCGGTGGAATTATTAGAATCAAACAGTTCCATCAACAGATCCCCATCCCAGAAGATGGAAAAATTCTGGCTTGGCTTGATTCCTTCTTTGTATATTTGCTGTCCGTTCGCATTGTAGGTGATCGCCTTAACTGCGGCCCACATTTCCGCTCCCGGATATCTCGGATCTATATCAGCGGCCACACCGCGGCCAGTATCCTTTCCGTATTTATAACCCCAAAGGATCTTCCCGGTCTCAGCATCATGAAGTTCAATATGGTATTGAGCATCCTTTTCTTCATGCACCTGAAATACTTCCAGTTTCCCATCATCATTCCAGTCGCTGACATGCATGGCGTCTCCATGGCCAAGCCCTGTGGTATACTTCGGCTTACCATTATCATCCAGTGTGAGGGAACCGTAGATGATTTCATCGTTTCCATCTCCGTCCACATCGTTTACAGAAAGATTATGATTTCCCTGACCCGCATATTGATCTCCGGTAGGAACATCAAAAACCCACTTTTGAACCAGCTTTCCATTCTTCAAATTCCATGCGGCAATAGCAGTTCTCCCGTAGTAACCACGGCAGAATACTGCACTTGGAGTTTTTCCGTCAAGGTAAGCCGTTGCGGCAAGAAAACGGTCCGGGCGGTTTGCATAACCCGGAGGTTCCGGATTTCCTTTGCTGTCAAGCCCCCACATGGAAGTATCCCAGGTTCCTGTTTTTTCATCATAAATTCCACGGGAAGGAATATAGGCGGTGGTGTCTATGATGCTTCCTGTCTCTCCATCAAAGGCAGTCAGGTATTCATCTCCGTTTACAATGCGTCCGATTCTTCCGCTAAAACTGCGGAAATCGTATTCTTCACTAATTTTACTGACAGGAAGTGCTGCAGCATTCACCGCTCCAACATGTCCTGTTTCCTTTAAAACACCATTTACATTCTGATAGGTGGTGGACCCGTCTGCAGTTTTGCACAGCAATTCCGCACGGCCATCCCCATCGTAATCCCAAACCTGAAATTGAGTATAATGGGCACCGGAACGGATATTTATTCCTAAATCGATTCTCCACAGCAGCTCTGCTGCTCCGGTACTTGTATCAATGTCATATGCGTCAATAAAAGTAGTTCCCGTATATCCGTCTTTTGAGTTGTCCTGTGCATTATCCGGATACCATTTTACGATCAATTCCAGCTGGCCATCTCCATCTAAGTCCCCTACAGACATATCATTTGCCGTATAATCCGTAACAGCTCCATCCGGCATTACCTGTTGATCAGGAGCCTGAAGATTTAACTCCAAATACTCTTTTTCCCATGCAAGTGTTGTTTGCCCTATATTCTGGCTGCCCCTGCTATCTGCCACATCATACCGGTCTCCCCCTTTTCCTTCTTTATCCAGAAAATTAGTATTTGCGCCTCGGTAGATTTCCTGACCATTACGTTTCAGGATGAAAGAGGCTGATGGTCCATCCTCATGGTAAAACCGCCAGCTTACAAAGACCCCTTGATCCGTTGTCAAAGCGGTCAGTGCCCTGTCTGAGGCATTTCCCCCTCCTGCCTCTGCCGTTTGCGGTAAGGACATTCCAGTCATAAAAATAGCACTGGCAAATACAAGCAGTCCTCGTTTTAACTTTGTTCTTAAAAGCATTTGTTTCCCCTCCACATCATATTTTAAGCCTTTTTCACAGTTCCTTGGTTATCCCCTGCTTTCTCTGATGGTAAACCAAGCACTTCGCCTCCCTGATAAACCTGTTTGATGTTTCTATGACCTCCTTTTCGTTAATTCGGAATGGGAATTCCTGTAAATATTTTAGCATTTTGGCAAAATGATTGTAAACAATCATTTTATAGCTTGTAAATATGCCTGAATAACAGGGTTTTAAGAGGCCTATTATCATAATATTATACAATTAATGGATTTATTAATTTCCGCTTACTAAATATTTTTAGTTATTGAATTTTTATTCAGCTCCATGAAAACAAAAAATACGCCTTAATTCAGGACAGATAACCTGTGTCAAGGCGTATGCTCATGGTATCCATATGGTTTTTATCTAAACAGCTATCACAGATTTATTTTAAATCCTTTTACAATTACAATGTGATGATACCAAAACAGGTACAGAAAAAAGAATATAAAACTCTTTTTCTGTACCTGTCTTTTTATCGTTCCCAACTGTATTAATTTTACTTATTTGTCGAGATATTCAACCACAGCTTTTCTCTCAGGAACGGTTGTTATCACCTCAATAAAATACTCTTCAGGAATAATGATTCGCTTTCTTCTCGTTGATAAAATCCTTTTTTCCAAAGAACTGATAAAAAGCTTTTTATCCCGTTTGATAAACTTCTGGAACAAACTTCTTCTCATACGTATCTTCTCCTATCACAAAAAGAACCATGAATAGAAAAAATCTATATACTCCTTCTCCCGCTTTATAACTATTAAATCCAAATGAATCCTTTAATGATATAGCACTGAACAACTCATAAAATAATGATAAGATTTGAAACAAAATATTTGCCAAACAAATCAGAATTTCCCCCTTGGTTGTTCAGTGCAAATCAATTGTCATGTCAGGATATGTATGGAATCATTTCTGACATGAATGCGCTTTTTCAATTCAAATGACACTTTGTCATTTTCAAACTCATACCGGACTTGTTTTTTAAAAATCTCTTTAACAGGTTTTCATAAATAACAGGTCTTAGATTATTTTGCATTGTTCGCTTTTAAAACTTCCTCCGGAATTTTTCTTTCATAAATTCCAGCAGGAATACTTCTTCCTACGGAATTTAAAGAAACCTTAACTAACACTTTTTGAACTTTTTCAACTAATGTTTTCTTCATCCCTTGTTCTCTCCTTTTTAATTATTTTTATTTTGGGGAAGTAATGTCATTACTTCCAAAATAACCGGAATCATAATCAACTCTCTTAATGACGGAAATATGGAAGCAGCCGCCATCAAAATGGATAATACAACAGAAGAAGATATCTTCTTATTTAACTTATCCCTGGAAGTGAAGAATTCAATATTTATGGTTCGGGGTGCACAGATCCATACAACTACAATTGATACTGCATAGATTAACGGTAATACGGATATATGCATGTCAATAAAGAGATCTGCCAGAAGTGATACCGCCCACATAAGCAGCATGCTGAACCCGCAGCCCATTCCCGTTTTGGCATGAATACCTCCGGCCTGCAGCCGAAAGCCGCAAAAGGATAATAAGATTATAAAAGTTTCAAATCCTTTTCCAATCAAAAGGCCAATCAATTGAATCATTACAAACTTTATAATATTATCAAGCAGCAATTCCATTCCATATTGAATCACTTTATTTTCGTCTTGATTTTTTGGATTTATTTTATTCATCCAGTTGCAAAATCCGACAGCAATTCCCGAAATCCCCATCAATATCACCACCATTTGCATTTATATTACCATATCTTAATTCAAATGAATGTTTTTGCAATTTTCGTTGAATTTTTCTTCTTAAACGTTAGATGTATATCTTATACAAACAATTCCCTTTACTTTCCTTGGTCAACAAGGTAAAATAAATGTACTTACTAACGAGGTGATACATCATGACTTATTTTATATATACATTAACCGGAGGGTTATGCACTTATTTTTCCTGTATTAATCTTCTTCCTGATAAAATAACGGCTCTTAAAAAATTCATTCTGTTTTTATATGCATTCGGGAGTTTGTTTCTGTTTAACAGGATCTATGGGCAGGCCGGTACATATATAACATTTGTAGGGCTTCTGCTTTTAAATTCCCTGTTTGCAAAAGACCCTTATTTGAATATGTCCTGCTATCTTTTTGGTTACCTCTATACGGTTTCTTTTAATTACCTTTTCATGTGGGCAGCCGGTATTGTGCTCCATATGGATATGAGGGCATTACTGAACCATAATCAGCTTAATATGATGTTTTCCGTTACATACAGTATCTATTGCGGTATTACAACAAAAATCATTGGCTGGTATATTCATAAGAAACTGGTTATTTCCAAATATTTAACCAATCAGCATCTTTTAAAGGCCGTTTTTATTGACCTTTTTATTCTGGTGTTTTTTTATATATTTAACTTTTCTTATGGGGAATTCCTTGGTTATAATCATGGCGTTATTGCACTCAACGGGATTATATTTCTTTTGCTGTTTGCAATTACCGTGTTTCTCATGTATTCTATCTATAAAGTCACCGTAGGAGAACAGGCTTATAAGCACCGTATGGCACAATTTGAAAACCTCCGGCTCTATACAGAGCGCCTGGAAAACTCCTATGGGATCATGCGGAAATTTAAACATGATTATATGAATATCTTAAGTACCATGTCCGGGTATATGGAAGAAAATGACATGAAAGGGCTGATGAAATATTACGGGGAGCGGATTCTTCCTATCAGTCATTCATTTACCGAATCCGACACAAAGCTTGGAACTCTTTCCAACATTAAGGATACCGCTTTAAAGAGCCTTCTCTCTTCCAAATTCATCTATTCCATGGAAATCGGCATCAAAACGGAGATTGAGCTGACCGAGCCTATTGAAAGACTTTATATGGACACCCTGGATCTGTCACGGATCATCGGCATCTTTTTAGACAATGCCGTGGAAGCTGCAGCGGAAACCAAAGAAAAAGAATTGATTTTCTGTATGTTTTATAAAGAAGAAAATCTTTACGTGATTATACAAAACACCTCTCTCCCGCCGGACCATGCCATATCCGAGCTTCGCAGCCATGGAATCTCATCAAAAGGGGAAAACCGGGGAGTCGGCTTATATAACGTAGAAATGATTTTAAAAGATTACGATAATACCATTTGGAATACTACATATGAAGAACCATATTTCACACAGGAGCTGATTTTAATGAAACCTGGTTCTTAAGGAGTAAAACATGATTCACATTTATCTTTGCGAAGATGATAACAGACAATTAACCTATTGGAAAACCATTATAGGAAAATATTTATTAATGAATTCTACCGAATCTCTGCTTTATTGTACCGCCTCAAATCCAGAGGAATTACTTGCCGTAAGAAAAAAGTCCGATACTATAGGACTTTATTTTTTAGACATCGACTTACAAGCGAAGAAAAACGGGATTGAACTGGCTCAGGAAATCCGAAAATACGATCCGCGGGGATATATTGTTTTTGTCACGACTCACAGTGAAATGGCCATTCTCACCTTCCGTTATAAGGTGGAAGCCATGGATTTTATCATAAAAGACAAGGTCGCCACTCTGCCGGAGCAGATTTGTGCCTGCATAAAGAATGCGGAAGCCAACTACAGAAGCCAGCTCGATACCTCCAAACGCCTGCTTTCTGTGAAGATAGACAAGGCTTCTCTGGTTCTTGATCAGGATGATATTGTTGCTATTACAACAAGTGAGGATTATCACAAAATAATCATTCACACGAAGAACGGAACCCGTCAGATCACAGGTTCTTTGAAAGAACTGTATGCAACTTTAAATTCTTCCTTTTTTCAGTGCAGCCGTTCGGCTATTGTGAATTTAAAGCATGTGTCAAAATATTCCAGGGAACAGGCGCTTTTGACTATGGATAACAAAGAAACTTACTCTGTTTCCAAACGAATGATGGGAAAAGTACATAAGGCGCTGAAAGATATTTAAACAGCAAAAGGGATAAACGCCTGAGCCAAAGCGTTTATCCCTTTTGCAATTATAATATGAATATATCCTGTTTCATATCAGCACCCGTCTCCATAAGTCCCCTTAGACTTCACCAGCTTTGGGCGATATCCCTGTTCGGTCAGTGCTGCCATAATGGAATTTTTATGTTCTGTTCCAAATGCTTCTAATGTAATGCGAAGCTCCACAGCAGAATTCCGGTTAATGGTGATAAACTGGTTATGCTCTAACCGGATTACATTTCCCTGTTCTTTTGCAAGAAGTGCAGATACTTTTGCAAGTTCTCCCGGCTTATCGGGAAGAAGAATGGAGACAGTAAAGATCCGGTCTCTCTGAATCAGACCAAGCTGTACAATGGAAGCCATGGTGATTACATCCATATTGCCTCCGCTTAAGATCGAGACAATCTTCTTGTTATCCACATTCATGTGTTTTAACGCTGCGACCGTTAAAAGTCCGGAGTTTTCCACTACCATTTTATGGTTCTCTACCATATCAAGAAAGGATACGATCAGTTCCGAGTCCTCGATGGAAATGATTTCATCCACATTCTCCTGGATATAAGAAAAAAGCTTATCTCCCGGACATTTTACAGCCGTACCATCTGCAATGGTATTGACACTGGGAAGGGAAACCACCTTTCCCTGGCGGAGAGATTCCTGCATGCAGTTTGCACCGGCCGGTTCCACACCAATGACTTTGATCTTTGGGTTCAACATCTTGGCAAGCGTGGATACTCCTGTGCAGAGACCGCCGCCGCCAATGGGAACCAGAATATAATCAACAGTAGGAAGTTCCTTAATGATTTCCATGGCAATGCTTCCCTGTCCGGCAGCAACATCCAAATCATTAAAGGGATGAACAAAGGTCAGCCCCCGCTCATCAGCAAGCTGATAGGCATAATTGCAGGCTTCGTCAAAGACATCTCCTTCCAGGATAACTTCTGCCCCATATCCCTTGGTACGGTTTACCTTCATAAGAGGCGTCGTGGTCGGCATGACGATCGTAGCGGGTATTCCGGCAAGCTTGGCCGCATAAGCAACTCCCTGGGCATGATTGCCGGCAGATGCAGTAATCAGCCCCTTGGACTTTTCCTCTTCCGTAAGAGTGCTGATCTTATAATAAGCGCCTCTCACTTTATAAGCTCCGGTATACTGCATGTTTTCCGGCTTAAAATACACCTTATTCCCAGTCTGGGCGGAAAAATATTCGCTGTATATGAGCTTTGTTTCCAGGGTGACTTTACTTACGACTTCTGCTGCTTCTTCAAACTTTTCCAATGTCAACATGATTTACGCCTCTACTTTCTCATCTACGTGGAACAATGCATTCACAAATTCATTTGCATTGAACTTTTGTAAGTCATCGATTTTCTCCCCAACTCCGATATATTTTACAGGTATGGAAAGCTCTGACTGAATCGCAACTGCAATTCCTCCTTTTGCAGTGCCGTCAAGCTTTGTTAATATGATACCGGTAATATCTGCTACCTCCATAAACTGTTTTGCCTGTACAAGAGCGTTCTGTCCCGTAGTTCCGTCTAATACGACCAGAGTTTCACGGTATGCATCCGGATACTCCTTGTCAATAATCCGGTTGATCTTTTTAAGCTCTTCCATCAGATTCTTTTTGTTGTGGAGACGTCCTGCCGTATCACAAATCAATATATCCGCCTGTCTTGACTTAGCAGCCGCTACCGCATCGTAGACCACCGCAGCCGGGTCTGAGCCTTCCTGCTGGGCAATAATGTCCACTCCGGCCCTTCTGGCCCATTCCGTAAGCTGCTCGATAGCTGCCGCCCGGAACGTATCTGCCGCTGCAACGATTACTTTTTTCCCATCATCCTTCATCTGTCCGGCCAGCTTTCCAACAGAAGTTGTTTTGCCAACTCCGTTCACGCCGATCACAAGAAGAACAGACTTGCGGTTTTCAAATTCATAAGCATTTTCCCCAAGATCCATCTGTTCCATAATGCTGTCCATAAGAAGCTGCTTGCATTCCGAAGGATCTTTAATACCTTTTTCTTTTACCTTTTTTCTTAAATCCTCTACAATTGACATGGTGGTCTGGATTCCCAGATCTCCCATAATGAGAGTTTCTTCGATTTCTTCATAGAACTCATCATCAATGGCTGAGAAGCCGCTGAAAATGGAATCCACGCCGGCAATAATATTATCCCTTGTCTTTTGCAGTCCAGCTACCAGCTTCCCAAAAAATCCCTTTTTCTCACCCATAGTCGCTCTCCTTAACTATCTAAATCTTCTTCAATCAGGTTTACAGATACAAGCGTTGAAACGCCTTTTTCCTGCATGGTAATCCCATACAGACGGTCCGCAGATACCATAGTTCCACGTCTGTGCGTAATTACTATGAACTGCGTAGATTTTGTCAGTTTATGCAGATATTTTGCAAAACGGTCTACGTTGGAATCATCAAGAGCCGCTTCAATCTCATCCAATAGACAGAATGGAGATGGCTTTAAATTCTGTATGGCGAACAACAGTGCAATGGCGGTAAGTGCCTTTTCTCCACCGGAAAGCTGCATCATATTCTGCAGTTTCTTTCCTGGCGGCTGGGAAATGATCTGGATTCCAGCTTCCAGAATGTCTTCATCTTCCACCAACTCCAGGGCACCTCTTCCGCCTCCGAACAGTTCTTTGAATACCTTGTCAAATTCTGCCCGTATTTCCCGGAATTTTTCTTCAAACTGTTTTCGCATTCCCATATCCAGTTCCTCTATGATCTTTAACAAGGTCCCTTCTGCAGTCACAAGATCATCGTGCTGGGTCTTCATAAATTCATAGCGTTCGGAGACTTCTTTATAATCCTCAATGGCATTGACATTGACATTTCCAAGTTTCCTGATCTCATCCTTTAAAGAGGCAATCATACGCTTGATATCAGGAAGAGACGTCCATGCTTCATTCCGTAAAGCCTGGGCTGTAGAAAACGTCAGTTCATACTCATTCCACATGTAATTTACATGCCCTTCTAAACGTTCATTCAGCTTTTCTTTCTGGCTTTGAAGGCGGAACTGCTCCTTATCCAAAAGGCTGATCCTGCCGGTCAGTTCTTCTCTTTTTTGAAACAATTCCTTTTGCTCTCTGGCTTTCGTCTCCTTCCTGGCAGCCTTGTCCTGAATCAACTGCTCCAGTTCTTCTGCATGAGCTTTCTCTTTCCAGATCTGTTTTTTTAATTCTTCGATCTCTTTTTGCTTCTCCTCAATAACGAACTGAGAATCACAGGAACCGTCAGCAAGTCCGGAAAGTTCCTCTTCCAGCCGGTTGATTTCCTCGTCGATCCGGCGGAGGTTTTCCTGTTCAAACGCATCCTTTTGTTTTAAGCCGGAAACTTCCAGCTGAATGGCAGATAAATCTTTAAAAAACTGCTCTCTGTCTGTTTTTGCTTTTTCAAGTTCTGCGTTTAGTGATTCCAGATCACCGCCCGTATCAAGATTTTGCTTTTCCAGACTGTCCACGGCTGTAAGAAGTTCTTGCTGGCTGATGCCGATTTCCCGGATCTGCGCTTCCAGTTGAAGGTTTTCTCTTTCCAGATCTCCGTAGGATTCCCGGATTTCCGTCTTTTTATCTTCGATCCGGCGCAAGTTTATTTTAACCGTATTCTGCCTTAAATAAAGATGCTGTTTTTCTGACCGGATCTTTTCCAGTTCCTCCCTGCTTTCGGAAAGAAGTCCTTCATTCATTACCAGTTCTTTTTCCAGACGCTCCACATCTGCAAGGGCTTTGCTGCAACATTCTTCCAGCTCTTCGATTTCCCGCTTGCGTCCCAGAAGATTACTGGTATTTTTAAAGGCACCGCCGGTCATGGAGCCTCCGGCGCTTAAAAGTTCTCCTTCCAGGGTGACAATCCGCAGAGAATACTGAAACTTTTTAGCCAATGCAATGGCATGATCAATGGTATCCACCACGACTACCCGGCCCAGAAGGTAATTCATCAGGCCCTCGTACTGCTTATCTGCTTCTACCAGAGAATTGGCAAGTCCCAGGACACCAGGCTCTGCCAGAGCCTTATCCTGCTGAAAAGTGCTTCTGTTGCCAATGCTTGTTAAAGGAAGAAAGGTAGCACGGCCAAACCGGTTCTTTTTTAAGTATTCGATCAGTTGCTTGGCTGTCTGGTCGGAATCCGTAACAACGTTTTGAATGCTTCCTCCAAGAGCGGTCTCTATTGCGATCTCATATTTTTTCGGGACAGTAATCAGATCTGCCACAACACCGTGAATGCCATGTACCCGGTCCCGGACTTCCATTACTTTTCTGATACTGCCGCCGTATCCGTCATACCGCTCGGCAATATTTTTTAAGGATTCAAGCTTTGTATCGCAGGTATGGTATTCCTGCTGCCTGTTGTTTAAGTTCTTACCAAGCCTTTTAACCTGATTCTCCAGCTCCTCCGTCCTGTTTTCACACAATGCCTGGGCTTCTTCCCTCTTTGCAATGGCTTCATCGATCTCGGCTGCTTCTTTTTGAAGGTTTATAAGCTGTTCATCCTGTTCCGATTCATCACTTTTAAATTTTAAGAGCTTTTGGCATACTTCCGAACGGCGGACATTGACCTGCTCCAGCATAGCCTCATAGCGCTGCTGCTTTGCAGTAAAGGAAGCTTTTTCATTAAGAAGATCAATAATTCGTCCTTTTCCCTCTTCTATCTTCTGTTCCAACAAACGGATCTTTTCATCTTCTGAGAAAAGGATTTTCTCGGCTTCCTTTAGTTTCTCCACGGCAGACGAGACCTGACCGGCAATTTCTGACCGCGCTTCTTCATAGGAAGCCTTCTGTGCCCGCTTTCCGTCAAGCTCAGAATGAATGGCTTTCACACGACCTGCAATATGTTCCGCATTCATGTGTTCCGTATTGATCTGCTCCTTTAATACGTTGATACGCCCTTCTAAATTCCCGGTTTCCATGTTGGACACATTTTTTTCATTCCGCAGTGCAGTAATGGCATCATCCAGTTGGGATAAGTATGTATCTAACGTTTCATATTCTTCACGGATTCTCTCTGAACTCTGCCTGGCGTCTTCCAGGTCCTTTGCAACAATTCTTTCCTTATCCTCGTTCTCTTTTATCTGAAGACGAAGATCTTCTGTTTCCATTAAGAACTGGTTCACATCGTATCGCTTCAGTTCTTCTTTCAAACGAAGATATTCCTTTGCGGCTTCTGATTGTCTGGCAAGAGGGCCTACCTGCTTTTCCAGTTCGGATAAAATATCATTGACACGGACCAGATTCTGCTTCTCATCCTCCAGCTTTTTTTGAGCAATCGCCTTTCGGCGTTTGAACTTTACAATACCGGCCGCCTCATCAAACAATTCCCGGCGTTCCTCCGGTTTTCCGCTTAAAATCTTGTCGATCTGACCCTGTCCGATAATGGAATAGCCTTCCTTACCGATTCCTGTATCGTAGAATAATTCATAAATATCCTTTAACCGGCAGGCACTTCCGTTTATCATGTATTCACTTTCACCAGAGCGGTAAACTCTTCTGGAAACCGTAACCTGATCATAATCAATGGCCAGATGCTTATCGGAATTATCCAGGGTAATTGCTACGTATGCAAAGCCCTGGGGCTTTCTTAGCTCTGTTCCCGAAAAAATCACATCCTGCATGCTGGAACTGCGCAGCTGCTTTACCTTCTGTTCGCCAAGAACCCAGCGGACTGCATCGGCAACATTGCTCTTACCGCTTCCGTTGGGTCCAACGATTCCGGTGATTCCATTATGGAAATCAAACACGATCTTATTGGCAAATGACTTAAAGCCCTGTACTTCAATACTTTTTAAATACATAGTTCACGCCAACAGACCTACAAAGCCTGCCCTTTCTTTTCCATATTCTTGTCCTGACTTTTGGACATAAAGGGATGCCCGGAAGGGCGTTCCATATTCTTGTCCTGACTTCTGGACATAAAGGGATGCCCGGAAGGGCATTACTTACCTTTAAGTGCAAGAATCCCATGGTAAGCAGCTACCTGCTCTGCAGCTTTTTTTGTTCGGCCAATCCCCTCACCGATGGCTTTATTCCCAATTAAGACCTGTGCTTCAAATACCTTATTATGATCCGGCCCTTCTTCACGTAAGAGCTTGTAGGTCAATGGTTCTTCCGACTGACTCTGTACAATCTCCTGCAAGATAGTCTTGCTATCATAAAAGAGCTGTTTGTGTTCCAGATCATTCATAATAAAACGAAGAATAAACTCTTTTGCATTAGCAAAACCACCGTCCAGATAAATGGCCCCTATCAGCGCTTCCATTGCATCAGATACGATCGAGGCACGTCCCCTGCCGCCGGTCGCTTCTTCTCCCTTGCCCAAAAGCAGATATTCCCCAAGCTTTAATTCTTCTGCGCAATAAGCCAGTGTAGGCTCGCATACGATGCTTGCGCGTATTTTTGTCAAATCCCCCTCCGGCTTATCCGGGTACTTATGATACAGACAGTCACTGGAAAATACTTCCAGCACCGAATCGCCTAAAAACTCCAGCCGTTCGTTGCATTCCAGCTTATTTAAACGGTGTTCATTGGCATAAGAACTATGGGTCATTGCCTGCGTCATCAGGTGCTTGTCCGAAAAATGATAGCCGATCCGTTCCTCCAGTTCTTTTAAACTTCTACTCATATGATCCCTCTTTCCCAATTATGAAAGAAGGTGCTGCGGACAGACCTGACGGTCCCGGCAGCACCCACATCTATTAATTTAATGCATTCTTGATCTGTTCTACTGCGTCGCTGACACTAACAATGTTTTCTGCCACTTCAGTTGGAATCTCAATATCAAATTCCTCTTCAATACCCATGATAATCTGGAACACATCAAGGGAGTCAGCTCCAAGATCATCCACAAATGTGGAGTTCATTGAAACCTCATCCGGCTCAATATTTAATACCTCTGCAATAATATTCTTTAACTTTTCAAATTCCATTTCTCTTCCTTCCTCTCTCCTATTCTTGATTTCCTTATTCTTGCCCATTCTCTATAGGCATAGTGGTATGTCCGAAGGGCGTTCCTTCATTTTTCGATTTAAGACTTTCTCTTATCTTATCATTAATTCCCTGTTCTTTGAAGGTTACACACTGAAGTATGGAGTTCTTTACTTCTGTCGCTTTTGAGTTTCCGTGAGTTTTTACAACCAGACCATTAAGTCCCAGAAGCGGTGCTCCGCCGTATTGGGATGCATCGAATGATTTTAATGTTTCCTTCAAAGCCGGTTTCACAAGCAAAGCTCCAATCTTGCTCCTCAAGCTTCCCATCATGCCGCTTTTTACCTTGCCAATCAAGGTAGCGCCCACCCCTTCATAAAGCTTCAGGATTACATTTCCCACAAATGCCTCACAAACAATGACATCTGCTCCACCATGAGGAATCTCCCTGGCTTCAATGCTTCCGGTAAAATGGATATCCTTGCATTCTTTTAACAGTGGAAAGGTCTCTTTCACCAAAGCGTTCCCTTTTTCTTCCTCTGCGCCAATATTGACGATGGCCACCCTTGGGTTCTTGATTCCCATGACATGTTCCATATAGAGAGAACCCATTTGTGCAAACTGTACCAGATGGGACGGTCTTGCATCTACGTTGGCCCCACAGTCAATCAGCAGGGAAACACCTTTTTCCGTAGGAATCAGCGGGGCTAACGGTGGTCTTTCCACACCTTTAATCCGGCCGACAATCACCTGTCCGCCAACCAGTATGGCTCCAGAACTGCCTGCCGATACAAATGCATCCGCTTCCTTTTGCTTTACCAGATTCATTCCAACAACAATAGAAGAATCTTTCTTCTTTCGTATCGCATTAACCGGAGATTCTTCCGTCTCGATTATCTCTGTCGCATTTACAATCTGGATCTGATCGTTTGGATACGTATGTCCCGACAGTTCCTCAGATACAATATGCTCCTGCCCTACTAAGAGAACCTGGATCTCTTTATTCGCATTCACAGCCGCCACAGCCCCAGCAACCATCTCTGTTGGCGCATAGTCACCGCCCATGGCATCTACAGCTACTTTTATCATCACGATTCCCCTTTCAAGTACTCCCTAAGATAATCTATTACATAATATACTAAATATTATTCTATAAATCAATAATAAATTGAGAAAATTAAAACAGGATAATAAAACATCAAAATAAGTCTTATGAATTTCGTGTTCTGAACATATCTCACTGTTTTTTCTCTACGTAAAGTGCCGTTTTTTCTCTATCTTTTTCATTACTATGACATAAGAAATACCTGTAAATATGGCTGCGCTGACCCAGGCCGCCGGATCGCAGGCGCAGGATAAGGGATAGCTTACCAGCCGGATCGCAAGCGCTGCCATGGAGAACCTTGCGATCAGCTCCACAACTCCTCCCAGCATGGGAAGCAGACCAAGCCCGCAGCCCTGCATGGCATTCCTGAATATAAAAATGGTGCTTAGAGGAATATAAAATACCGCACACAAATAGATATAGGTCTTCGCCCATGGAAGCATAGCTGAAATATCCACACCGCCGGAAAAAAATATTCCAAGCACATGGGGAAGGGTCAGGATTACGGCTGCTGAGCAGACAACTGCATATATGAATTCCGTTCCCAAAGCAAGACGGACTCCCTGCCGGATTCTTTTTATATCACCTTTTCCGTAATTCTGCCCGGTGTAGGTAGCCATAGTCTGTCCCATTGCCATCATTCCCTGCATGGCGATATTCTGAATCTTACTGGCAGCAGTAAAGGAGGCTACCGCTGTAGAACCAAATAAATTAATGGCAGACTGCATGACCATGGTTCCGGAAGCAGTGATTCCAAACTGCAGTGCCATTGGAATTCCTACGGATAACTGATGCTTTGTGTCGGCTAAGTTCAGCTTCCAGTGATGACGCCCGGGTGCAAGGGTCGGAACCTTTTTATAGATATAACAAAAACAAAGGAGCGCAGAAATTCCCTGAGACACATTAGTTGCCCATGCAGATCCTGCAACTCCCCATTGGAATGCAATAACAAAGAGCAGGTTCAAAACAAGATTTAAGCCTGATGAAAATGCCAGGAACAAAAGAGGAACTCTGCTGTTTCCCACAGACCGTAAAAAAGAGGAAAACAGATTGTAAAATACATTTGCAACGATTCCTATACAGATAATAGAAATATAGGTCAATGCATCTTTAAAGATATCTTCCGGAGTATTCATAAGCCTTAAAAGCGGTTTCATGAACAGCAGGCTTACACTTGTCATGAATGCAATGACAAACAAAGATAAAAGGGTGCCGTTTGCCACAGAATGCTTTGTTCCCTCTCCGTCACCGGCTCCAAACCGCTGACTGGTAAGTACGGTAAATCCGGTACTCATTCCCTGAGAAAAGCCAATTACCAAAAACATAATGGTACCGGTAGAACCAACTGCTGCCAATGCGTCCGGACCTACGAAGCGCCCTACTACAATGGTATCTACCATATTGTACAGCTGTTGAAATATATTACCCAGAAAGAGCGGCAGGGTAAATCTTAAAATAATCGGAAGAGGGCTGCCTTTCGTCATGTCTGTTTCCATTGTTTTTTCATCCTTTTTCGTTAAAGATCAGGCTGTTTTACAGCAGTGCAAACGTATTCTACCACGTTCCTATTCACTTGTCACCGATATTTTAAAAATTACAGAAAAAAACAGTCTCAAGGGCTATCTGTAAAAGCCTGAGACTGTCTTTTCTTTGGTCCTGGTCATTAACCCTTTACCGCTTGTGACTCCTTATCATAAACAGAACGAAACCAGGTCCCAAATTGTTTGTTGATGAAATGTATGATATTACCGATTGCAAAGAAAGCTACAATCGTACCAACACCGATACCAATGATTTTTCCGGAAGCAGTTAAACTGATGATAACTGTAACTGCTAACATGATTCCGTCATAAAACAGCTTTGCCCGTCCAAAAGGCAGCTTGGTAAGAGCGGACAGTGCCTGTACTCCGCCATCGGGAGGGTTTGGAACAAAGTCCATATTGACAACCATGCTGATCCCGACAGAGATAAAGATAATTGCTAATATCAAAAGAACAGACCGCATCGCTATATCCGGATTGGATATTATTATAAACTTGTTATAAAAATCTACGATCCAACCAAAAACAAAAGAGAACGGAAACTGTAGAAGAACTTTAATTTTCACCTTGCGGTAAACAATGCACTGAAATAAAACGTCTGCCAGATAAACGACGGTACAGGCTGATCCAAGTGTCAAACTGCTGATTTTGCTGATGACAAAAGGAACGGAATTGGTTGTGGAAACCCCGAGTAAGCATTTTGTGTTAAGTACGACTCCAAGTGCAAGCAGCAATACTCCAACTACGTATATAACGATACGCTGCGCCATTTTATTGTATTTCATAGGGACACTCCTTAATTTTTCATAATATGATTTTAAGTAAAATGAGACCGATTTATATTGGATTATTTTTAGACTGGCGCAGTGTTCGGTGCTCCGCCCATATAGTTTCAAACCATTCCCTGCCCTGAGGAACCGGGCTCACTTCTTCCGTAAAGCTTACAAAACTTCCCTTTTGCTTTTGTGTGATAAGACGTAAATTCTGTTCCCTTTTTCTGGCTGGCATATAATCTTCTGCCTCCCCTTTTACAAGACAGCTGCCCCTGCTGCCAAATAGAGCCGCAGACTGTTCCATGGACTCTAATACCGCACACTGGGTTACAATCATATCATAAGTTTTCAGTAAAACAGGCAGCGTGCGAACATTAGAGACCTTGATCATTTCTTTAAAATGGAGCCGATAATTCTCCGCTTTTTCTCTTAAACGGACCATTCCCTTTATGTCCCGCACCTGTGCAGCCACACGGGACATGGCACTCTGAAGTTCCTCTCTGACCGTAAACGCATTGTTATCTTCTCCTATCATACCCAGGAGACTGCCTGCAATCTCCTCTGCCAGCCTGTCCGGTTTGATTTTCCACAAAGAAGGATCCGGCGTTGCTTCTTCCCTGGTGTAAGCGATATGCTGTGCAGCCCGCAGAGAGCCTACCTGTGTGGAATTCAGTGCAGAACCTCCCGGACGGTGTACTCCAAAGGTTCCGGCTGCTTCTCCTGCGACGAACAGACCTTTCATGGAAGACTGCCAGTTTGCATCCACTTTTATTCCGCCATTATGATGCTGGGCACAGACACTGATTTCCAGCATTTCTTTTTCCAGATCGATATGGTGGCTGCTGTACAGTTCGATGGCAAGAGGATTCATCTTCCTCAGCCTCTCTATGGGAGTCCCGAACAGTGCACCTGATTTCTCCAGATACGTATATGCTTCATCCGACAGATTCTTAAAACCATCTTTAATGCCACATGGGTTATGCATGAAATCCATGAACACTCTGCGGCCTTTTATTGCTGTCTCCTCATACACACATAGGTCAATCCGTGAGGAGGCATCCTTTCTGCTTGCATCAAAGGGCCACTGGTATCCTTTTAAGAACACCAGATTTACCGCTTCCTCCGGACTCATGGAATCTGTCAGAAACTCCCGTTCCACCCCTGATTCATCAATGGATACATAGCGGGGAAGTACCTGTTGATAGGTACCTGATACATTCCACCGGAACTTAATGGATGCAAGCCCGTACTGCCACTCCTGAAGATTTGCACCGCAGACTCCTGCATCAAGGAGCGCTCCCGACATTCCGGTATGCCCTGCCGGATATACTACGTTCTTATAACAGGCACTTGGTCCCCCGGTGCACCAGATCACGTTATTTACGGCAATCACCACAAGCTCCAGATGATCATCAGAAAGTTTTTCTTTATTTAAACAGATGATTCCACAAAGCTTGTTGTCTTCCTCATAAATCTGAAATGCCAGCATTTCATTAAGAATGGGGATTTCCTTATTCTTCACCGATTTCTCCAGGGCTTCCGTCATATACCGGGAGGTAAGAGGCCCTGCTGAGGTTGCACGCTGTCTGGGATCATGGTCCGTCTTATAACCGGTAAAGATTCCATATTCATCCGTAGGAAAATCCACTCCCAGGTTCGCCAGCTTATAAAAGCACCGCAGAGAATTGGCTGCTTCTGCAAGAGCAACCGAACCGTCGACCCCTTCCCCGTCAAATAAGGTCTGTGCCATTTCGTAAATAGAATCATTTTCGTCAAAACCTACCGAAAGCTTATAGTACGTCTGTTTATCACTTCCTGTATTCCTGGACGTGCCCATATGGATTCCTTCCGTCAGCAGGGCGATGTTTCTCCGTCCCAGGTCATACAGCCAGTCCGCCGCATTAAAAGCCGCTGCTCCGCTTCCTACTACAACCGTATCATATTGCAAAAACTTATAACTTACTTTCTCCATCGCATACCTCTGCCTATAAGCGTCTGATGTGAAAACCTCCATCCACATCAATGTAATTACCTGTGGTGTAAGGGAACTTTCCTCCTGCGAACGCACTGACTGCCAATGCCACATCTTCCGGCAGGCCAAAGCGGTTAATAGGAAATACTCCGTCTTCAATCATTTTCTCGTATTTTGCTTGTACCGTACTGGTCATATCCGTCAGAATAACCCCTGGCCGGACTTCATAAACAAGGATTCCTTCACTGGAAAGGCGGTCTGCATAGAGTTTTGTCAGCATGCTGACGCCTGCCTTGGAAACACAGTATTCCCCACGGTTTACAGAACTTACTTCTGCCGAACAGGATGAGACATTGATGATAATGCCCTTTTCTTCCTGCTGAATCATCTGGTTTGCAACCAGCTGCGTTAAGAACATATTTCCGCGAAGATTGATTCCCAGTACGTAATCAAAGCTTTCCTCACTCATTGTCAGTAAATCCGCTCTTACTTTCGGGGCAACGCCTGCATTGTTTACAAGAACATCAATCTTCCCATAATGCTTTACGCTCTCTGCTACGATATGCACTCTGTCCTCATGACTGGAAATATCCCCGGTCACATAAAAATAGTCTTTTCCGTTCTCATCAAACCATTTTAAGTGGTCTGCATATGCTTCTTTTTCACGGGTTCCGACAATGACTACGTGAAAGCCATCCTCTGACAGCTGTTTGGCAATCGCCAATCCGATGCCACGGGTTCCGCCGGTTACAATTGCTGTTTTCGCCATTTGCTTCCTCCTGTTGCTATTTCGCGGCTGCCAAAGCTTCTGCGGCTGCTCTTGCTTCTCTGTATTTAGGAACATAAACCTGGGAATCACGGACAACACATCCGGTACTGCCATGATCTCTCATGATCTGTGTACATTTGCTGCAGGCTACACAGACTTTTCTCAGATCCATCTTTCCATTGGTGAAAATGTCATGAGCGGCATCCGGATATGCAAAGCTGGAACGGCCAAGGCCAACCATGCTGCAGGAGTGAGACTTAATATTGGCTGCCGCAGCATTCGGAATATATTGACGGAGCCAGCTGTAACCGTTTCCAATAATGGGCACTTCACCTGCTGCCTCCTGAGCCACACGGGTGTACTCAAATATTTTTTCAAGAATGGACAGCTGGGATTCTTCCGGCTCCGGAATTCCAAGGCTTGGTATATCAAAGGGACGGCCAAACTGAGGATATACATAGTAAGGATTGCTGGAGGATAATGCAAACACATCGACACCTGCATGAACCAGCATTTTAATCAGCGCTACCGGTTCTGTGCTGTCAAATTTATAAATATCTTCTTTGTCACAGCCAAATCCATACGGATATGGATGAACATCAAAAACATTTAACCGGCATCCGATGATAAAATCATTACCAACTGCTTTCCGTACTGCTTCTACGGTCTGAACCAGAAAACGGCTTCGGTTTTCCAGACTTTCACCGCCGTATTTCCCTTTTCGCGTAAATCCACCCAACAGTTCACTTAAAAGATATTTATGACAGGCCTTAATATCCACCCCGTCATATCCGGCTTCTTTTGCAAGCAGGGCTGATTCCACATATTTTTCAGTCAGGGAATCCAGATATTCATCGGTAACCACCTGATCGTCCCGGAATACTCCGCTGCGTTCGTCTAACAGCGGATCCCTGAATGCTACCATCGGAGCTCTTTCCTTGCCTGGACGGCTGTAACGGCCAGAGTGTGTCAGCTGAAGGATATGGATCAGAGAAACATCATTGGCCTCTTTGGCCGCTTTTCTGCTCTCTGCCAGGAATTCCTGAAAAGATGAAAGATTTTCTTTTGTAAGCATCAAAGCCTGGGGATTTGCCTTTCCTTCTTCTACCACCGCATTGGCTTCCCACCAGATCAGACCGGAACCGCCTTTTGAATATCTCATATAGCGGCGTTTGGTAAGTTCAGACATCGATCCATCCGGCTCACAGTCACACCCTTCCATCGGCAATACTGCCATAGCATTTGATGTTTTTAAGTGCCCTACTTTTACGTTGTTCCTAAGGGGTGATAAGTCTTCCGTTAATTCAATGTTCAACTCCTGATTCTCAATTTCCTGTCTCAATTCCTCCAAAGACTTGTACCGAAACATTTTGTGCTTTGCCATGATTTGACCTCCAAAGATTTACTATTTAAGTAAGTCAATTATAAAAAGTTTTATTCATAATCGCTAGATAATAAATTGTTCTATAATACACTTTTCTTGTTTTTCTTGTGTATTAACACATATTTTCGGTTGACTTCTTTTAAAAAATGGTTATAATTTACAAAACACTGTTTATTTCTTTTGGCGGCAGATTCTCACGATCATATAATTGAAATGAAGCATTTCAGGCAACCATATAATAAGGAGGACGTTCAAGATGGGAGAAAAGAATATCACTTCGCAAAACAGTATCATTCATTCCAGGGATTTTGCTCATGCTTATTACGATGAAAGATCTCACAATTCAGCCCTCACAAGACATCATCACACGCAAAACGAAATTGTTTTTGTAAAAGAAGGACAAATCACGTTTGATATCTCCGGGGAATCATATATCATCAAAAAGAATCAGATTCTGCTGATCAGTGCACTTGAAAATCATTCCACCCACTCCATCTGTACGCCTTACCACCGGTATGTCTTTGTATCTTCCATGGACTTATGTTCTGAATACATTCACGATCCGGTTATGGCTTCGGCATTCATTCGCAGCAACCAGCAGCGGGGAGTTATCGATCTGACCCAGGAAGCCGCTGATGAGATCGAACGTTACTTTAAACTGCTGGTTTCAGAGACTGCAAATCATGAAGTGAAATGGAAGGAACGGTGTGCAGTGATTCTCTTTGACATACTGATTCTTCTTTATAGAAGCAATCCGGAAATGTTTTTGATCGAGAAAAATCCGGAAGAATTAAATGTTATATTCACCATCAAGGATTACATTGACCACCATTACAGCGAACCTTTAAGTCTGGACACGGTTGCACAGAATTTTTTTATAAATAAATATTACCTTTCCCACCAATTCAAAGAGATCATTGGCTATGGATTTAAAAAATATATCCAGCTCATCCGGATAAACAAAGCAAAAATCCTGCTGCAGAATACCAATTTAACCGTAAATGAAATCTGCACAAAAATCGGTTATGACAATATCAATTACTTCATCCGGCTTTTTAAAGAAAAAGAAGAAGTGACTCCTTACCAGTACCACAAAATGTATTTTAAAAACAATAGATAAAAATATATCCATGTACCAAACAGGACCTTTTCCAGGTCCTTTTTTTAATAAAGCAAACGATCCAGGTTCAACGATAATCGCCAGAATTCCCATAACGCCGCATTCTTTTTCTTAAAAAATTTTTAGAGTTTCTCGCATTCTAATTTTTATGGTAACTTTATAATGACATATCAATACGGTAATTTTTATACGATAAATTGTACAAAATCAAAAATTAGGCTTGTAATTCCTACTAAAAAGGTATAGTATAAATCTATAAAACATTAGTTGGCTTATACTAACTAAAGAATTGCCTGTTACAGGCATAAGGAGGTCGATATATATGAGCAGTCCATTGCTTGAAATTTTAGATTTAAGTGTTGCTGTAGAAGATAAAGTCATTTTAGACGGAGTGAATTTAACCATTCAGCCAGGGGAACTCCATGTACTTATGGGACCCAACGGTACTGGAAAATCCACTCTTGTTTCTGCAATTATGGGGGATCCCCGCTACACCATAAAAAGAGGCAGGATTCTCTTTGAAGGTAAGGACATTACAGAAGAAAAAGCAGATGTACGGGCGCGCGCCGGAGTATTTCTCTCCTTTCAGGCGCCGGAAGAAATCCCCGGCATTACATTAGAAAACTTTTTACGCACTGCACGGGGAGCCGTTGACGGCAAACAACCCAAAATTCTATCTTTCCGCAAAGAACTTCTGGAGCAGATGAAGGCACTGGAGATGGATCCTGCCTATCTGGAACGATATTTAAATGTAGGTTTTTCCGGGGGTGAAAAGAAAAAAGCGGAAATTTTACAGATGCTAATGCTTCGTCCCAAGCTGGCCCTGCTGGATGAGACAGATTCCGGTCTTGATGTGGATGCGGTGCGCACTGTAACCAAGGGCATCCGCTCCTATTTAAACCGCCGCAACGGCCTTTTTATCATCACACATAATGCCAAAATTCTGGAAGGCCTTGATGTAAATGTAGTTCATATTCTGGAAGGCGGACGGATCGTCCAGACCGGAGGAAAGGAACTGATCTCTAAAATCACAAATGGCGGTTTTGCTGTGCTGGAAAAGGAGGGATCGCTCCATGAAAGACTTTAATCAGGAAAAAACGAAAGTAGACGAGATGGACCGAAGTATCTATGACATTCGGGATAAGGTCGATTCCTCCTTTGAGGTGGCTTCCGGACTGACTCCTGCTATCGTGCAGAAGATATCGGAGGAAAAAAATGATCCTGAATGGATGCGCATCTTCCGTCTGAAGGCACTGGAAACCTATCATAAGACTCCAATGCCTACATGGGGTCCCCCCTTAGACGGACTGGACATAGCCAATATCGTAACTTATGTCCGTCCCAAAACAGATATGCGTACCAAGTGGTCCGATGTTCCCGATGATATCAAGAATACTTTTGAACGGCTGGGAATCCCAAAGGCAGAACGGGAATCTCTTGCCGGTGTGGGTGCCCAATACGATTCTGAGGTGGTATACCACAGTGTCAGGGCTGAAGTTGCCGCCCAGGGAGTCGTTTATACGGATATGGAAAGCGCTCTGACAGGACCCTATGCAGAAATGGTGCGAAAGCACTTCATGCGTCTGGTTCCTCCTTCCGATCATAAATTTGCTGCTCTTCACGGAGCCGTCTGGTCTGGCGGTTCTTTCGTCTATGTTCCTCCGGGAGCATCGGTAGAGATCCCTCTCCAGTCCTATTTCCGGCTTAATGCGCCGGGTGCAGGACAATTTGAGCACACGCTCATCATTGTTGACGAAGGAGCTTATCTGCACTTTATCGAAGGCTGCTCCGCTCCGAAATACAATGTGGCGAACCTTCATGCCGGATGCGTCGAACTATATGTGGGGAAAAATGCCAGACTCCGCTATTCCACCATTGAAAACTGGTCAAAAAACATGTATAACCTTAACACCAAGCGGGCATCGGTGGAAGAAGGCGGCACCATTGAATGGGTATCCGGTTCTTTTGGCTCCCATACCTCTTACCTTTATCCTATGAGCATCTTAAAGGGGAAAAATTCCCGTATGGAATTTACCGGAATCACATTTGCCGGAGAAGGCCAGAATTTGGATACCGGAGCCAAGGTACTTCACTCTGCTCCTAACACTACTTCACACATCACCACAAAATCCATCTCCAGAGATGGCGGAGCATCGACCTTCCGCAGTTCCATTACTGTAACGCCCCAGGCGGCAGGAAGCAAATCATCGGTGTCCTGTGAGTCCCTGATGTTAGACAGCATCTCCCGCTCGGATACAATTCCTGTTATGGATATCCAGTGCGATGAGGTGGATATGGGACACGAAGCAAAAATCGGCCGTATCAGCGAATCCGCCATCTTCTATCTGATGAGCCGTGGATTATCCGAAGAAGATGCCCGTGCCATGATCGTGGGAGGCTTTGCCGAACCGATTGCCAAAGAGCTTCCTTTGGAATACGCGGTTGAAATGAACAACCTGATACATCTGGAAATGATAGGAAGCATTGGCTGAAAGGAGGAACTGGATAATGAACGAAAAAATAAACATATTGCCGGTTCCCACCTGGAACCGTACCGGAGTCAACTGGGCAGATGCCAAAGCTGCTCTGCCCGGGGAATCAATTCTTCCCGGGAAAAAAGAGGCTTATTCAGGTTCTTTCCCAAGTGGTATACACCAATTGAAGGAACTGCCTCATGAGACTGCAGCTATTAAAAGCGGAATGGGAGAAGCCCTTGACCAGTATATCATAAATACAGCGGATCAAACCTGCTTTCTTTTGGCAGACCGTAATGTGGAAGAACCGCTGATTGTTACAGAGTATTTAGACTCCTCCCGCCCCGTAAGCAGGAACCATTTCGGAATCGTTGCAAAAGAGGGCAGCCAGCTTACGGTAGTACAGATAACCCGCGGGGATGCCAGAGATGGTGTTTCCATGAATCTAACGCAGATTGATGCAAAAGCCGGTTCCAAAGTCCGTCTGATACAGATACAGCTTTTAGGAGACAAGAGCCGGAGCTGGGATGCAGTGGGGGCTGTGCTTGGAGCTGGTGCCAGGGTAGAGCTTGTCCGGGCTGTTTTAGGTGGTAATGTTGCTGCCTGCGGCTCTCTGGCTCTTCTGGAAGGGACAAAAAGTGAGTTCGGCCTAAATACCGCTTACTTTGGAGAGAAGGAACAATATCTGGATTTTAACGACGTTGCCCGCCACCTCGGCAAAGAAACGGTAAGTGAAATGTATACTTCCGGCGTTCTGACTGGTAAAAGCAACAAAATCCTTCGGGGAACCATCGATTTTCTCAGCGGAGCGGTTCATTCCGTTGGTCATGAAAACGAAACCGTACTGCTTCTCAGTTCTGAGGCACGCAACCGTACGGTACCTCTAATTCTCTGCGGGGAAGAACAGGTGGAGGGTCAGCACGCCGCCACCCTTGGCCGCTTTGATGAAAAGCAGCTTTACTACCTCTGTTCCAGGGGTATGACTCCCACACAGGCAAAGCGGCTGATGGTAGAAGCACGTTTCACACCGGTACTTGACAGGCTCCCGGATGAAGACTTACGAAAAGAAATACTTGAATGCATCGAAAGGAGGCTGGACAGCCATGAAAACACTCCGGGATGATTTCCCCATACTTTCCATTACTGAGAATGAAAAACGGCTGGTTTATCTGGATAATGCCGCCACTACCTCAAAACCGCTTCAGGTGCTGCAGGCAGTTGACGCCTATTACCGTCACGACAACGCCAACCCGCACCGCGGCGTTTATGAACTTGCTGCCCGTGCGACAAAAGCTCACGAGGATTCCCGCACAAAAGTGGCTGAATTTTTAAATGCCTTTCCGGATGAGATTATTTTTACACAGAATACAACCGAAAGCTTAAATCTGATTGCCTACAGCTATGGCATGGAATTTTTAAAAAAGGAGGATGAAATCGTCCTCTCCGTGGCAGAGCACCACAGCAACCTGGTTCCCTGGCAGCGGGTCGCCAAGACAACCGGAGCAAAACTTGTTTACCTTTATCCTGATTCAGACGGTCATTTGACAGAGGAAGAACTGGATAAAAAAATTACCTCCAAAACCAGATTGGTTGCAGTCGCTCACGTATCCAATGTTCTTGGAATTGAGATTCCGGTGGAAGCCATTATCCGCCGTGCCCGTCATGCAGGTGCGGTTGTAGTTCTGGATTGTGCTCAGAGCGCACCTCATATTCCGGTAGATGTAAAGAAACTTGATGTGGATTTTGCAGCATTTTCCGGACATAAGCTCTATGCTCCCATGGGAGTTGGGGTTTTATACGGAAAAAAAGAACTGCTTGAGAAGATGCCGCCCTTTTTGACCGGCGGAGATATGATTGGAAGTGTTCATGAACAAAGCGCTACTTACGCAGAAGTCCCGCGCCGCTTTGAAGCAGGAACACGAAACGTAGGCGGAGAAGTCGGTCTGGCAGCCGCCATCGACTATCTCCAGTCAATTGGCTGGGAGAACATTCAGGCTCATGAGCAGGGCCTTGTCGCCCGGGCCCTGGAGGGACTTGCAAAAATCCCTCATGTGACTGTATACGGAGACCTTGCTCCAGAAAAGCGACATGGCGTAATCTCCTTTAATGTTGACGATGTTCATCCCCATGATACAGCCACCTTACTGGATGCCGACGGCATCACCGTCCGGGCCGGCCATCACTGCGCCCAGCCTTTGATGGAATATATGGGAATCAACGCATGCGTCCGGGCCAGTTTCGCCGTTTATAACACAACAGAGGATGTGGACGCATTTTTAAACAGCCTGCAAAATGTAAGGAGGTGGATGGGCTTTGGATCTGAAAGCGCTTTATAATCAAATCATTGTGGAAAACAGCCGTGCTTCCCACAACCGCCATAAAGTAGATCATGCAACCGCCGTTTTAGAGGGGGTAAATCCCAGCTGCGGCGACGATATTACCCTTGAGCTTTCTGTGAGCAATGGCATCATCAAGGATGCCGGATTTACCGGTACGGGCTGCGCGATTTCCCAGGCATCTGCTTCTATGATGATCGACTTAATTATGGGAAAAACCGTGGAGGAGGCAAAGCAGCTGCTCCGTACCTTCTACGGAATGATCAAAGGGGAAATTACTGATGACGGACAGCTGGAGGTTTTAGATGACATCGTTGCCCTGCAGGGAATCTCCCATATGCCTGGAAGGGTAAAATGTGCCGTACTTGCCTGGCATACTCTGGAAGAAGCCCTGAATGAGAATAATGAGAAGCCAGAAACTACGGAATAAATATCATGAGTATAAAAAAATTATATAGATTCCAATAAAAATAAAACGGGAAATCTTTTAGAGGCGGACTAAATGCATCCATAGCCTCTGTAGACTTTCCCGTTTTATTTATAATGTTCTGTTTCTTGTTTTATGCCAAGGCTTTTTAGCCGAATAAGGACAATAAAATTCCGGCTGCAACTGCCGACCCGATGACACCGGCAACATTTGGCCCAATTGCGTGCATTAACAGATAGTTGGATGGATTTGCCCTCTGCCCTTCCAGATGTGCGACTCTGGCCGCCATGGGCACAGCAGAAACTCCCGCAGAACCGATCAAAGGATTCACCTTTCCTTTTGTGATCCAATACATAAGTTTTCCGAGAAGCAAACCGCCGATGGTACTGAATATAAATGCCATTAATCCAAGTCCAACGATCATCAGTGTCTGAGGGCGTAAAAATGTTTCAGCATTAGCAGTTGCTCCTACTGTAACCCCTAAAAATATAGTTACAATGTTAATCAATGTATTTTGCGCAGTATCGGACAGACGTTCCACAACTCCGGATTCTTTAAATAAATTTCCAAGCATCAGCATTCCAATCAATGGTGCAACCGATGGCAGTAAAAGTACACATAAAATCGTAACGATAATAGGAAAGCAGATTTTCTCAAGCTTTGATACTGTCCGGAGCTGTTCCATGGAAGTCTCCCGTTCTTTTTTTGTTGTCAGAAAACGCATGACAGGCGGCTGGATCATGGGAATAAGAGCCATGTACGAATAAGCCGCAACGGCGATGGCGGGAAGCAACTCAGGTGCCAGTCTTGAGGCAAGGAAAATAGCGGTAGGTCCGTCGGCCCCACCGATGATTGCAATCGAGGCAGCTTCTTCCGGTAAAAACCCCAGTGCATTGGCAACGAGAAATGCAATACAGATTCCAAACTGGGCACCCGCACCCAAGAACAGGGAGCTGGGACGGGCAATCAGTGGTCCGAAATCTGTCATTGCACCGATTCCAAGAAATATAAGGGAGGGGTATATCCCTAATTTTACTCCCTGATAAAGATAGTAAAGCAATCCGCCGGTTTTTGACTGTGCGGTAGGTTCTGACATTAATCCCGTCAGCGGCAGATTCACCAGCAGCATGCCAAAAGCAATTGGCAGCAATAAAAGCGGCTCAAATTTATGAACGATTGCCAGGTAAATCAGCAGGCAAGACATGATAATCATCATTGCATGCTGCCATGTTAAGGCTAAAAATCCTGATGATACCCATAAGTCCTGTAATGCTTGAACAAACATATTTAATCTCCTCTTTCATTTTTTGTCTTTCCGGAACCGTTAAATTTTCCTAATAAAAAAGAAAACAGCTTAATGGATAAATAAAGGCAGAATAAAACAAAAAATACCACTGCCATCAAAAAAAATGAAACATAAACACTTTCCAAGAACAACATATTAATATTCTCCTTCTTAATGGTGCAAGTCAGTATATTAAGGAACAAAAAAAGGCAGGGACTTCTTAAGAAGCCTCCACCCTAAAAGCAACAATTCTTGAAAGCAGAAAGAAATAATAAACGGAACCTCTGCCCAACCGGATACCATATATTTATTTAGATAAACTATACCCGATTATCCGCAATTTGTCAATTGCAAATTCACTGTCTCTTTTATGATCTCATATGCCTTGCCGCAGTCAGCTTCTGTTACAATAAGAGGCGGAACCATGCGAATCACATTGCTTCCGATTGCTGTAATGATCAGTTTCCTGTCAAAGCAGCCATGTTTTACATCTGCGGCATTGATTGTCTCATCGAATTCAACGCCTATCAGCAGACCAGCTCCCCGTACTTCTTTTACATGGGGAAGAGTTTTAAGCAGACTTTTAAAGTATTCTCCCATGTTTTGGGCATTCTTTGCAAGGTCTCTGTCAAGAAGTTCTTCAATCTGTGCCAATGCTGCGGCACAGCACACCGGATTCCCGCCGTAGGTGGTGCCATGGGATCCCATGGAAAAGGTCTTTGATATCTCTTCTGTCGTACAGATTGCACCGATCGGCATTCCACCGCCCATAGCTTTTGCCATGGATACGATATCCGGTTTTATGCCGTAATTCATATAGCACATAACAGCACCGGTCCTGCACCAGCCAGTCTGCACCTCATCCAATAATAAGAGCAGCCCCTCTTTATCACAGAACTTACGAAGCCCCTTCATAAATTCCATGTCTGCCGGGTAAACACCGCCCTCCCCTTGAATTGGTTCTATCATAATGGCAATGGTCTTATCCGTAGAGGCGGCTTTAAAGGATTCCAGATCGTTATAATCCGCATACTGAAATCCAGGTACCATATCTCCAAACCCTTGCTGACAGGCATTATCCGGCTGACCCGTTGCTGACATGGAGCCAAAACTTCTTCCGTGAAAGCCCATTTTTGCAGTTACAATATCACATCTTCCATTGCCGTATTTCTCTGCTCCATACTTTCTTGCCATCTTAATCATCGCTTCATTTGCTTCTGTTCCCGAATTCTGAAAGAAGATTTTATCCATGCCAATGGTGGTGCAGATTTTTTCTGCAAGAAGTGCCTGAGGAATGGTGTAGGGGTAATTGAAGGTATGTATCACATCCTGTACCTGGTCAATCACTGCTGCAACTACCTTCTCATTACAGCTTCCCGCACTGTTTACCGCAATGCCGGCATAAAAATCAAGATATTTATCCCCGTCCGCATCATACAGATACATATCTTTTGCAGTCTCAGCAACCATATCAAAACGCTCATAGGTATCTATCATATACTTATTCACAAGTCTCTTTATATCTTCCTTTGTCATTCCCAGCTCTTTCAGTCTCATATCATACTCCTTATGCGTTTTCCCACGCGCCCTGTGTTTAATCGATCCGAAAATCCTTCATGAAGATGGCCAGCAGCTCTATGCCGTAGGAGGCCAATGGATAGTTTCCTTCGCAGATACACCAGTCATAAAGGATGGATCGCTCCTGCATGGCATAAATTTTCATTAATTCCCTGGAGGAACGCTCACTTTTTAATTGATTTCTCTTTTGCCCCTCCACAATAATTGCCATCAGCAGCTTATAATAGTAGCGGTTCTGGTTCAAGAGATGTTTCTCCCCTTTTTTCGTCACCTGGGAAGAATAAAGATATGCTAAAATATCCACAGATACCTTATCTTCTATATACTTAAACAGATGCTTTGACATGTAGATCAGCTTATCAAAGCTGTGCAGAGATGGATCTAAATCTTTTTCAATAATCTGATACTGTTCATCAAACAAGTCCGAAAGAGAACTGAACAAATCCGTTTTTGCACTGAAATAATGGTAAAAAGTGCCTTTGGAAACTTTGCATTCTCCAATGATCTGCTCAACGGTTGTAGCATCATACCCCTGTTCATAGAATAACCGCCATGCGGTATCAATGATTTTCTTCTTTTTTTCGCTTTCCTGTGCCAGCTCGTTTCCCTCCTTCCTTATTCGATATTTACCAGTCTAAACATTATGTCTGTATTCGTATGGAAGAACTTTCAATTCCCCGAAGGACTGCATTTCTGCGACTGCCTGCAAGGTGTCTTTTAAGATGGCTGTCTGCATTTCTTTATTGTTTGGCTCGCCGGCATTGGAACCAATGGGAACATGAGGCGCCGTAATGCGGGGAGCTCCCTGCTGCCTTGCAATGGGCGGAAGTGCGGCAATAATAACCGTTGACATGCCAAGACTCTCACAGGCGCGTTCCACAATGACCGCCGAACGGTGACAGGTTCCGCATCCTCCGGTACAGACCACAACATCCACGCCCTGCTCCTTAAGTCTGGCTGCAATCTCAGGTCCGGTTTCCTGCATGAACTTCTCCACATTTCCTCCGCCGCCCATAAATCCGAACATGGTGTCAGCCAGACTGCCAATATACCCTTCTGCCACCAGTTCCCGAAGCCTGTCAAGGGGAAACATGGCATTGGGGTCTTTATTAATATCTGAATTGTCAAAACCTCCGTGGGTAACCATAAGTTCACTGGCTGGACTATCTGAGGGGATTTCTCTATAGGTATAATCGCCTGCTGTATTATAGGGCTCTTGTGATTTTAAATGGATTCCGCCAGCAGTAATAAACGCAACCTTGCATTCACTTAAAGGTTTTGTGAGCGGGGTCCAGACAGGTTCCGGAGTGATCGGTACAAAAATCTCTGATTTCAGTCCTGCAGCTGTTGTTAATTGCATAATATTCCTCCATTTCTTTTAAAAGCATTTCCTCATGTCACCTTCATGTAACTAAAATAAAATTCCACATATTGGCCGATCTCTAACGTTTTGTCGGTAAATATCCACCTTAAAGGGACCGTAATTACTCCCAGCCGCCCCTGGAGGCTGACCTTAACGGCAGTATCATTGATTTCAGTTATTTTTGCTCTAGTAAGCTGCGGTACCAGTTCCAGCTGCATCATCGGCTGCTCCTTTCCGTAAATTCTACTGTCTGACCAGCTTCTGATTGCTGTCAATGACACTTTGGGACCATTTTCTATTCGGTGCCTCAATAGGGATTCCGGACATCTTTGTCTTTAACATCAGGATTGCCCTGTGGGCATCCTCCGGACAGATCGAACTGCATCCAAGCACTTCATTTTCAAATCCCTGGGGATCCTTGTTCAGCTCAATCATTGCATCCATGTACTTGTTGCCTACTACAAGCTGGCCCTGATAGGCAGAAAAGGTCACTCCTACTACAGGTATGCCACGGCTTCCGATCTCTGCAATATTGGCTGCAAAATCAATATGGTTATTGCCAAACCCCTCTGTTGTTACGATGGCACCGTCAAGCGCCATGGCCTCCACCAGGGCTCCAAGCCTTTCCGATACATAGAGCTTTTCATCATTTACCTGAGGACTGCCAATGAAGACCACTCCAACCAGATCAAGCTCTCTGTCTTTTGAAAGCGCATGAACAAGCGGTTCCCGGAAATAATGCCTTGTCATCTCTTTGGTTGCCGGACCGATACAGGTAAGGGCGTGTATCCCTCCGTCAAGAACTTCATTAGGAGAAAGCATTACCGGAACATTTCCCAAATCAACATTCTTTCGTCCCCCATGTACGCCTGCAGGCTCTGCAGGGCAGAGAATATTATCGTGCATGGCCCCCTGTCCCATGATCTCCTTTACAAGAACTACTCTTGGACGGCCGGATTTGCGGACATCATGATGAATCTCCTGACTGGCAGCGGGTTCTGCCGTCGTCTTTAACACCTCCCGGATAGCCTGAATCAGAACATCGCATGCACAATGAGCGGCAAAGGGGCCTCTGCGTTCCATACCGGTTCCTTCTTGAATCACTACATTTATCCGTATCATAATATCCTGTTCATCCGGACAGCCCGGCCTTCCAAAAGCCACCTTTTCATCTATGTAACCCTCGCAGGAACCGAACTCATGAATCTGTACACCGCTTTCATCAAGTCCGGTCAAGCAAAATACTGCCCCATTTATAACAGCCGTTTCTCCTTCTCCCAGTTTTCCGCTGACTTTGGCTGCAATAGGAATAATATCCATGATCGTATTAGTAAATACATGATGATGATCCGGAGTGATGATATCCATTTCAACCGATTTTACCAGAGGATTGCAGGCCTTTGCCTGTTCAATTAATCCCTGGTCAATACATAAACTACCATCTTTCAAAGAAGTATGATCGCTGATCATAACTTCCTTTACCTTATACACCTTCTGTACCAGAGTACGTATGATCTTATCTTCCTGTGGCAAAGCAGCCGTTTCCAGTTTTTCCGGTTTTGCCAAATCCAGAACAGGAAAAGCGCCTGCCGGAATATCAATGCGCAGCCCTTTCAGTTCATCAATTGAAAGGTGGATCATTTTACTATCTTCATGATTCCATGTGCCGGCAGGCACTGCCTTTGCCGGTTCCTCTGCCTTACCGGTTCCTTCCAGCATTGTACTTGTAATAGGGGTCAATGCTTCCGCATCAACCTTTAAAGTCTTTCCTAAAACCTCCCCAATGGTCAATCCATCATCAGAAAGAGTCAGCAGCTGTGATTCCACCAAATCCGGAAAGATGGCCGGGTCTTCTAAATCTGCTTCGCTGATCACCAATCCTTTTTTTCTCTGGCAGCAAAAAATAGCAGGATCCTTTAAATGGCTTTTTACAGTTTCTTTTGATATCGACATAAATTCTCTCCTTTTTATAGATGTATTTTTCTTACAAGTTTCTTTCCCGCTGCACGCAGCGCACCATCGGTACAATGATAGACCGGCATTTTCAGCTGAGGCGCTATTGACATTACCGTATTGCTGCAGTCGGTACAATTGCTGATCAAAAGAGTTTGTGCTCCCGCATTACGAAGCTGCAAAACCTTTTGTGACTGTCCGGGGCATTTGCCGGGATTATCACACTTTAAATTGCCATTTACCATATGGGCCTGTTTACAGAACTCGACACCAGCCACATGGGCTCCCATGGAGTCTGCAATTTCACGTAACCGTTCCTCATTGCCCCCACAGGCACACACCAGCAATCCCATATCTCTTGTATCCCTGATAAACGGCATGGAAGCGATAATTCCGCCTGTTGTCTTTCCGGTACAGGCTTCTTTTGTGGTTCTTTTCCCCGTAAACGGACCGCCCATAATCAATTCTCCCACATCCGGTTTCAGTCCACCGGATTGTTCCAGCAGAGAACCGACTTTTGTACCAACAGGAACGTCCAGATATATGGAGGTGCCATTGGTCACTGCCCCGCCTACAGTCATATCTTTTGCTATTACAGGTTTTTTCCGTTCAACTGCTTCATAGATCCGATAAACTGTTTCTGAGTTGAGCACAATTACATGCATCGATGACGGAAGAGACTGAGGGCTCAGAAGCGTTCCTGTGATTTCCCGGATCAATGCCCGTTCCTCTCCCATTGGATAAATGTCTGGTAAAGGAAACAGTTCCATATCAGAAGTCAAGTGCCTTTCCAGAGAAGCAATGGCTTTTTTTTGCTTTTCCTTGATTGCAAAAATCCCTTTGGCAGCTTTTGTAATATTCATAGCGATCCGAAGTCCTGCTGCTGCCTCCGCCGGGTTTGCAATAATTCTATGTATATTGTGTTCCAAAACCGGTTCGCATTCTGCCGCATTGACGATCACAAGGCCCTTATGACCCAGATCTGTCTGCAGTTTTATATAGGTAGGAAAACCGGCTCCCCCCATTCCGCATAACCCCGATTCCCTGATCATGCTTAAAGGATCCGCTTTTTCCAGCGGTATGTATTCTTCTGATTCCCCGGTCTTTTTGATGTCCACATACTCTCCGGTTACCTGAACGATGACGCCAGACACACTTGCGTGAACATTTAAGCTTAACCCTTCATCCGCTCTTCCAATCAGCGCTCCGGCTTTCACTGCATCCCCTGAACTGACACAGGCAAGAGAAGGCTTTCCAATATGCTGCTTTAAATAAACCCGGTAGATCTCCTGTTCCATCCCTTTCTCCCTTCTCCTTCCGCCATGGATTAATACTTGCAATGCATCCATGCAAATTCTTCCCTTTCCTTATGCTTTCCAAAAAGGAATCCGTGTTTCAAAGGATCGGTTTGATCAATGACCCATTTATTGAATCCGGTAATATAAGCACTTCCTGTAATTTGAGGAATCACTGCCTGATAGCCCCCGATTTCAATTTCCCTGGTGATGGTTCCTTTGAACATGGATCCGGTAATGCTTTCATAGATGAATTCTTCCCCGATCTTCAACTGCCCTTTGGCATATAAAAGTGCAAGCTTTGCACTGGTTCCGGTGCCGCAGGGAGAACGGTCCGCCTGCCTGTCGCCAAAAATCACAACATTCTTTTTGTGAGCCAACGGATTGACAGGGCTGGTATAAAACTCTGCCAGATCAACCGACGTAATATCCAGGCAGGGATGCCGGATTTCTATGGTTTCGTTGACTTTTTTTATGATTTTCATTCCCAGATCCGTAATTTGTTCAATATTCTCCGTATCTAGTGCCAATCCAATTTTCTCTGCATCAATGAGGGCAAAAAAACTTCCTCCAAATGAAATATCCAAAACAATCTTACCGTAGCCTTCTATTTCAATCTCCTGGTTCTCCAGGTATAAAAATGCCGGCACATTTAAGATACTGGTTTCTACGGCTCTTCCATTCTCAACCCTGACCTGTGCACGTATGAGCCCCGCCGGTGCCTCCAGCACCACTTCTGTGAAAGGCTCTGATGCTTTTACCATTCCTGTTTCCACAGCAACCGTCGACAATCCGATACTCCCATGTCCGCACATATTCAAGTACCCGCCCGTATCCATAAAGATTACTCCCAGATCAGCCTCCTTACTGACAGGTTTTGTTACAAGCGCTCCAAACATGTCTTTATGTCCGCGAGGTTCTAACATCAGTGCAGTTCTGTAGCGGTCAAAAGATTCCTCCAGATACTTTTTCCGTTCAATCATAGTACTCCCCACAAGATCAGGGAAACCGCTTGTAATGATTCTGGTGGGCTCTCCCATCGTATGAGAATCGATGGTCTCAAATACGGTATATTCAGATCCTTGCACCATACATTCCTCCTTGCAGGCTCAACAGAGTTTTGTCCATAAAAATATGGTGTCACAAATAATTTGTGACACCATCGTCATTTACGAAGTATGCTTTATAGTGCTCTGTACTTATATGGAAATTTAATATACCTCATTCTAGACTACGTTCTAATACATTGTCAAGAGATTCTCTCTTTTCCTTTGATAAATAGATTTTTCATTCATTTATTTAAGTAAAAAACTTAATTACCTCCAAAATAAAATAACTTTACTGAAACGACTGCTCTGTTCTTTCAATGATTTCATCCTGAAGTTCCTTACTTAAGTTCCTGAAATGATCACTGTATCCCGCTACTCTTACGATCAGATCTTTATACTCCTGGGGACGTGCCTGCGCATCGATCAGAGTCTGTCTGTCAATTACATTAAACTGAATGTGATGCCCATCCAGTTCAAAATACGCTCTTACCAGATTTGCCATCTGCTTAAGACCATTCTCACCTGCAACTACAGATGGTGTAAATTTCTGGTTCAATAAGGTTCCTCCGGTACGAAGATGGTCCATCTTTGATGCAGACTTAAGTACGGCTGTTGGTCCGCATACATCAGCGCCCTTTTCCGGTGAAATTCCTTCAGACACCGGTTTATGGGCCAGACGTCCATTGGGACTTGCGATCATAACTTCACCAAAATATACATGACAGGTGGTGGGAAGCATGTTGATCCTATACGTACCGCCTTTTACGTTCGGTCTTCCGGTCACACTCTCACAATAAAAGGTGAATATTTCCCTCATGATCTTATCCGCATATTCATCATCATTGCCGTATTTGGGAGTATGATTTAAAACAAGATTTAAAATTCTGTCATGTCCGGAAAAGTTATCCTTCATTGACTCCAATAATTCTTCCATGGTGAATTTTTTCTTATCATACACATTGTATTTAACTGCCGTCAGGCAATCGGTGACTGTTCCGATGCCGACCCCTTGGATATAATTGGTATTATATCTGGCTCCGCCGGCATTGTAGTCCTTTCCGTTTGTAATGCAGTCGTTGGTAATAATAGACAAAAAAGGGACAGGCATATACTCCGCATAAATTTTTTCAATGATGTTATTGCCTGCAATTTTAATATCGAGAAAATAATCAATCTGTTTTTTATATGCTTCAAATAACTCTTCATAGGATCGAAAGTCTTCTGCATCCCCCGTTTTCAGCCCCAGCTGCTGTCCGCTCACAGGATCAAAGCCGTTATGTAAGGTCAGCTCCAGAATTTTGGGAAGATTAAAATAGCCAGTCAGGATATACGCTTCATTGCCAAAAGCTCCCGTTTCCACACATCCGCTGGTTCCTCCCTTTCTTGCATCTTCAATGGTTTTACCTGCATTCAGCAGTTCCTGAAGAATCGCCTCGGTATTGTAAAATGCCGGCTGTCCCCAGCCCTTTCTTGATATCTCACAGGCTTTTAATAAAAACGCTTTCGGAGTCTTTCTGCTGATCTGGACGTTGGAGCTTGGCTGAAGCAATTTCATCTCATCCATACATTCCAGAATGAGATAACTGACATCATTGACGCCGTCTTTTCCTTCTGGCGTGATCCCACCTGTGTTAATATTTGCAAAGTCTGTATAAGTACTGCTTTCCTTTAAGGTAATGCCCACCTTGGGAGGTGCCGGCTGATTGTTGAATTTTATCCAAAGACACTCCAGCAATTCTTTTGCTCTGTCACGGTCCAGACAGCCCTCTTGCGTATCCTTTTTATAAAAGGAAATCAGATGCTGATCCAGTCTTCCCGGACTGTAGGCATCCCAGGGATTTAATTCTGTTGTTACACCCAGATGAACGAACCAATACATCTGTATTGCCTGCCAGTAAGTCTCCGGCTTATTGGCAGGCACCACCCTGCAGTTTTCCGCTATCTGCAGCAATTCTTTTTTTCGCACCGGGTCCTTTTCCATTGCTGATAATTCCATGGCGTAATCATGATAGCGCTGCCCCAGGATCATAATGGCATCGCAGGCGATGGACATTGCCTTGAGCTGGTTTTCCTTCTCAAGTGCCTTCCGATCATGAATATAGTCAAGCTTTGACCTGGCTTTTTCAATATCTGCCTGATAGTCTGAAAATCCTTTGATATAGATATTCTCAGATCCAACCGTATGGCCAGGACCTCTTTGCTCCATAAATTCCGTAAAAATGCCATTGTGATAGGCTGATTTCCAGTCCTCTGACATATGCGCAATGATTTTATGACGGATGGACCGTTTTTCCCAATAAGGAATGATTTCCTTTTCCTGAAAATAATAATCCTCTTTTTTTACTTTAAAATTAATTAAGTCCCTGTCATTCATTACATGAAAATCTTCTAAGGTATGACAGCATAATTCAGGAAAGGTAGGCGTTGCCTGAGGACCGTCTCCCTTTTCCCCTACAATCAATTCCCCTTCTCCAATAAAAAGTTTTTTCTTAGAAAAATAATACCGGAGCGCCAGCGCGCGCAGTTCCGGTACAGACACGCTTCCCTCATATAGCTTATACGCTTCTGTATACAATCTTGCCCGCTCCATATCAATGTGGGCCGGAGTTTCCATACTGATCTTTCTTAAATTCTGAATGCGTTTGTTCATTCCACGCTCCATAGCTTACCCTCCCGTTATTATTCGATTAAAACCGTATTGCTGAAAGACAGTTACATAGTTATTTAACTCATCATTTGTTGGAGGATAATAATCCTCCCCCTTGTATTCCCGGTTTAAGCGTTTATATTTTCCGCTTCCGGTATTGTGATAGGGCAGCAAATGAATCTGTCGAATGGAAATTTTCTCAGCTTTTATAAATTTGGCAATTGCTTCCATATGGGCTGTGGTATTATTAACCCCTCCGATGACTGGAATCCGAATCCATATGGCTGCTTGTTCCTCACTTAGCTTTTTCAAATTCTCTAAAATCAAATGATTATCTACCCCTGTATATCTTTTATGTAAGTCTGTATCCATAATTTTTACATCATATAAAAACGTATCTACATAAGGCAAAAGCCTTTTTATCTGATGAAATGGGGCATATCCTGAAGTATCCAGATCGATCCGGTAACCTTTTCCATGAAGTTTTGAAAGCAGTTCTTCCATATAATCCATATCCTGGGCAAAGACCTCACCACCGGAAAAAGTCACACCGCCCCCTGACTGCTCATAAAACACTTTGTCCTTTTCGATTTCCTCCATAAGAGCTTTAATGGTATAATGCTTCCCCGCTATTTCCCGAATATTTTGAAGGCAATAATCCAGACACACTCCGCAATGAGCGCATTTGCTTTCTTCTGTTGCTGCAAGTTTCCCTGTAAGCCGAATTGCCTTTGATGGACATGCAGGAACGCAGCTGCCGCAGCCGGTGCATTTTCCCCTGTCAAACAGCAATTGCTCTGAAAAACTCTGGGTCTCCGGATTATGACACCAGATACAGGAAAGCGGACAGCCTTTAAAAAAAACGGTGGTTCTGATACCGGCACCATTATGGATGGAATATTTCTGTATATCCGTAATCAATGGTTTACACATATAACCGTCCTTTTATACTTAAGTTTATACTATAGTTTATATATGATTCTATGCGTGAAGCTCCTATTTGTCAAGATATACTTTAAAGAACACTTTGTGATGCGGCAGCTTTCTTATAATCAAAAAAAGGTGCTTCTGCCATGATAAACACAGCAAAAACACCTCACTTGTACCTCATATGATTGTAAAAATAATACCTTCACATTAATCCCTGTAAGAACAGCAATAATCTCCGTAATCTTTTACGATTACCTTGAACTTAGACTGAGAGGGTACCACAAAGCTTTCCCCTTTTTTATAAGTCGTAAAGCTGGTTTCGCCAGGCAGGCAAATATCCATGGAACCGCCTAACACCTCCATGCATTCCTCAGCATCTGTGCCAAATTCATATTCTCCCGGCATCATAAAACCTAAGGTTTTTCTCTCTCCATTCTTAAAAAAAATGGTCCGGCTTGTTACTCTTCCATCAAAATAAACATTAGCTTCCTTTACTACATCAACTTGTTCAAATTTCATCTCTTACGATCCTTTCGTTTTGTTTGTGCATGCTTTCATTTCTCCCAGCATAACAGGCATATATTCCTTGCTGTATTCCGCCAGAGAATAACTGCCTCTGCTTAAGCACCAATCCGTAATTAATGCCCGTTCGCAGAGCGTATAGTATTTGGTGATTTCCCGTACAGATCTGTCTTTGGTGATCTGATCCCGTTTTTGCCCTTCTTCAATGATATCGGACACTAATTTATAATAAACTCTATTTTGATCCAACAGATTTGAACTTCCTTTGGTAAGCAGCTGCGTAGAGTAAAGGGAGGCAAGCAAATCCAGTTCAATCTGGGTTTCAATAAAGACATGCATTTCATAATTCATAAAAAGCAATTTATCAAAACTGTTTAATTCCGGGTCCATTCGTTTCTGCAGCTTTTCATATTCCAGATCAAGTTTTGTAGACAATGTATCAAGCAGTGCATCTTTTCTGTCAAAATAATAATAAAATGATCCCTTAGATATCTTTGCAGCCGCAATAATATCTTCCACTGTTGTATTCTCGTATCCCTTTTCATAAAATAATTTCCAGGCAGCTTCGACTATTTTATCTTTCGTAGCTGTTTTTTCTGCCATAGTATCTCTCGTTCCTTTCCTGTACCCTAGTTCATAACCAAGTACTATTATAACTTTAGCCCTTAAAATATGCAAGTTCTGTTGGTTTCACTGAAAAAAAGCCCAAAAAAGCTGTTACCCAATCATTGAGTAACAGCTTCCTATGAGTATTTTCTTCCGATCAGGAACTTGTACATTGTTGAAAAGCACCACATCAAAGAAAAGACGAAATACAAAGAAATATTAAGCTTCAACGCTGATGATTTCTTTCTTGTTGTAAGAACCGCAAGCCTTGCATACTCTGTGAGGCATCATAAGCTCACCGCACTTGCTGCACTTTACTAAATTCGGAGCACTCATCTTCCAGTTTGCTCTACGTTTGTCTCTTCTTGCTTTAGAAGATTTGTTCTTTGGACAGATAGACATGGTTACACCTCCTTAAACTGTTTAAAAATATCCTGGATGACTGCCATTCTAGGATCTGTAGGCCTAATATCGCAGTCACAAGTCTCATGATTGAGATTTGTTCCACATCTATTACAAATCCCCTTGCAGTTTTCACTGCAGAGAACCTTCATAGGCAGGTTCAGTATGAGTTCATCACAAACCAACTGGTCTACATCCAGATTATAACCGTCAACATATGGCTGTTCATCAAGATCCTCTACACTCTCTCCCCCGGATTCACTTAAGTCAATCGCACGGATGATATCAAATTCCAGCGCAACAGGTACCGGCGTTAAACACCGGTCACATGGAACAATAAGGGTAAGACCAGCTTTCCCTTCCACTTCCAGCTTTTTGCCTCCCAGATTCATAATCCGCAGCACAACTGGTTTCGCAGCAGCCACTTCATAATCACCGTTCGGCCCATGATAGACTTTCATCTCAATATCTGGTGTATAGGTTTTCTCTTTCCCATCAAGGGCAAACAACTCGGTCAAATTAATAAGCATATTAGTCTCCTAATACGCACCTATGTTATTATACATAGGCGCGCACTATTTGTCAACAAAATATTTCCATATTTGATGTCGCAATACTATGATGCTCCATCACCTTCCGGATTATACCAGGGCTTTTGTCTCTCTTGCAATTGCAAGTTCTTCATTGGTAGGAATCACGCACACTTTAACCTTTGATTCAGGAGCGGAGATCATATTGTTGTCCCCTCTTCTGCTATTGGCCTCTTCATCAATAACAACTCCAAGATAGCCTAAATAGCTGCAGATCTCAGCACGGATCGGCATATCATTTTCACCAACACCTGCGGTAAAGGCGATGGCATCAACACCGTTCATGGCTGCTGTATAAGCACCAATATATTTAGCGACGCGGTATACATAGGCATTGATTGCGTTATCTGCAAGATGGTTACCTTCTGCCTGAGCTTTCTGAACATCACGGAAATCGCTGGAGATACCGCCGGACATACCCAGAATCCCGGACTTTTTATTTAAGATATCAATGACTTCATTGACTGTCTTACCTTCTTTGTCGCAGATGAACTGGACAACAGCAGGATCGATATCACCGCTTCTGGTTCCCATAATAAGCCCTTCCAATGGAGTAAGACCCATGCTGGTATCTACGCATTTGCCGCCGATGGAAGCTGAAATGCTGGCACCGTTACCCAAATGGCATACGATTACTTTCCCCTTCTTTTCGTCGAGCCCGCAGAATTTTAAAGTTTCCTTGGATACGAAGCTGTGGCTTGTTCCATGGAAGCCGTAACGGCGGATGCTGTATTTCTCATAATATTCATTAGGAATTGCATATAAAGCGGCTTTATCAGGCATACCCATACCAAAGGCCGTATCAAATACTGCAACGTTTGGAACGCCAGGCATTGCATCTTCACACGCTTCAATGCCCATTAAGTTTGCCGGATTATGCAGAGGTCCTAAATCAAAGCAATCACGGACTACTTTTTTAACGTCTTCGGTAACCACGATAGAATCACTGTAAACAGTGCCGGCGTGGAGAACACGATGTCCTACTGCAGAAATCTCACTGGTGTCTTTGATTACACCAAACTCCGGCTCAACCAAAGCAGCCATAACAAGCTTAATGGCAATGGTATGGTTCGGCATATCTTCTTCTACTACCTTTTCCCCTTTTCCGGCAGCCTTATGAGTCAGTTTGGAACCTGGAATACCAATTCTCTCGCATAAACCTTTTGCTAGTACTTCCTCATTCTCCATATTGATCAGCTGATATTTCAAGGAAGAACTTCCGCAGTTGATAACTAAAATTTTCATATGAATTTGTTTCTCCTTCGATTATTTAACGATTTCGCCGTACTGTTCTCTTCCGCAGCCAGCTGCGTTAGATTCATCTGTGTCAATGTGCATAGCAAGAGCGTAGGAGTCGCTTACTCGAACGACCACATCTCCAAAAACAAGGCTTCTGCCGTCTGTGTCAATTTTAACAGAAACGATCTCACCATTTTTAACGCCAAGCTTTTCCGCATCTGCAGGAGTCGCATGAATATGACGTTTTGCAGCGATAACGCCTTCTGCAATATCGATCTCACCTGCTGGTCCAACAATCTTGCATGCACCGCTTCCTGCAATATCTCCAGATTCTCTTACTGGTGCAGCGATACCAACGGAACGGGCATCAGTCAGGGAAAGCTCTACCTGAGTTGATTTTCTCACTGGTCCTAAGATAGAAACTCCTTTAAACTCACTTTTAGAGCCTATAATGGTTACTCTCTCCTCACAGGCAAACTGTCCTGGCTGGGACAATTCTTTTTTCTTTGTCAGTTCATATCCCTTTCCAAATAGTATCTCAAGATGTTCCTGAGATAAATGTACATGACGAGCTGATGTTTCGACAATAAACTTCATGTTTCCCTAATCTCCTGTTCTTTTCCTCAAAGATTTTTATTAACCCTCACTCTATTCTATGAGTATTCCTCAAAATTTTCAAGTCTTCAATTAAAATAATTTGCATTTTTTACGAAACAATAGCATAATAAGGTATAAAATAATAAAAAAGGACTTATTACATGACAAACAACAAACATTCCCGCACAGTCGGCATTATTGCAGAGTATAATCCCTTTCATAATGGACATGCCTATCATATACAAAAAGCCAGGGAACTGTCACATTCAGATTTCTGTATTGTGGTCATGAGCGGCGATTTCGTGCAAAGGGGAGCTCCGGCTGTCTACGACAAATATACAAGGACCGCAATGGCACTCTCCTGCGGTGCCGACCTTGTGGTCGAACTCCCTTCCGTTTTTGCAACCAGCAGTGCAGAGGATTTTGCTGCCGGAAGCATAGCCTTGCTTGACCGGCTTGGGGTTGTGGATTCCGTCTGTTTTGGAAGTGAATGCGGAGATATAGAAAAGCTCTCCAAAATCGCTTCTGTTTTAGCCAAAGAGCCTGAGGCATATACCCACGCCCTGCGCGCAGGATTAAAAAAAGGATTGAGCTTTCCTCAGGCAAGATACCAGGCTTTGGTTTTCTCCAATCATCTGTCAGCAGAGGAGGCATCTCTCCTGGAATCTCCCAATAATATTTTGGGAATTGAATACTGCAAAGCCATAATCAGACAGAAAAGCCATCTTCTGCCTCTTACAATCCAGAGAAAAGGAAGTGACTATCACGATACGGTCCTGATTCCAAATCAATACAGTTCTGCAACAGGAATCCGGAAAGTAATAAAAGAACACGAAAAAAGCTCTTTACCAAGGGATTCCTCTTTTCTGCAGGTTCCAAAACCAGTAAAGCAGATGATGGAAAACGGTTATCCGCTATTCCCTGATGATTTCAGCGTTCTTCTAAACAGCGAACTGCTGCGCCTTTCCCATAGCGGAACTTCTTTAGATATCTTTGCCGATGTTTCTGAAGAGCTTGCTTCAAAGATTATAAAACAGCTTCCTGATTTTCTTCCCTTTGAAGAAAAAATAAGCCGCCTGAAAACCAGGCAATACACCTATACCCGTATCAGCCGGGCGCTGCTCCATATTATATTAGGGATCACTTCGGAGCAGGTTGCATCGGCAAAAAACGCAGGATATGCTCCTTATGCAAGAGTACTGGGCTTTAAAAGGGACTCCGCCTCCTTAATGGGACAAATAAAAAAAAGAGGGAGCATCCCTCTCATCACAAAAACTGCCGGAGCCGACCGGACTCTTCCTGAAGAAGCAGGTTTCATGCTCCGGCAGGATTTCTACTGTTCCCACATCTATCAGACGGTATTGCAGGACAAATATCAGATAAGCAGAAAGAATGAATTTACTCAATCCGTCGTCACATTATGACGGCGGATTGATAAATCTGCGGATGCAATCTTTATATAGAAGAAACCGTGTTTTTGGAACAACAATTCCCTGCTCCCACATTTGAAGAAGCTCTTCAAATGTGACAAACTTTGCGTCCACCACCTCTTCCGGCTGCAGAGCCAATTGTTTTACGTTAATCCTTTGACGGGTAATATAGGTATCTACAAACCGTTCCTCTAAACGAACCGTATGAATCAAAACAAGTTCCTCTTCCCTGACATGAATCCCTGTTTCCTCTGCCAGTTCCCGAACGGCTCCTTTTACGCTTGTTTCTCCGGCAAGGACCGAACCTCCGCTGCATTCCCACATAAGACCATAAGGCTTCTCCGGGTGACGCCTGGTTAAAAGCACTTCTCCGCTTTCATTGACCGTCCAGACATCTGCAACGAGGTGATACTCACCAGACTCCAGAGGAATCCCACGAACATGAGTCTTCCCTGTTTCCCTTCTGTTTTCATCGTAAACATCCCAAAGCTCCATCAACCATTCCTCCTGCCATAGCATCAATCCGTATGGTTAAAAGTTTGTTCCATTCCAGCCCCAGTGTTCTGCTTCTTCATATTTAATATAAATTTTATCCTGTGAAATTCCCAGAACCTCTCTGTAAATCCGGCTGATCTCAGCGGTCAGGCATTCATAGTCACGGTCAGAGGCACGCCCAAAAATCTTTACCTCGATGAATGCGATCTTTGTATTATTTTTCCCCTTAAAATAAAGAGAACATTCGTCTTCAAAACTGAGCATCAGCCAGTTTTCTGATTTACCCGGGATCAGGCTGATGGCCTGGCCCAGTTTTGACTTTAAAACCTCTTTTTCTTCTTCGGATAAAGGAATATTAACTTTTGAATTAATAAAAGGCATGATTTTCTCCTTCCGTTATTTACTTTATCATAACATATCCATAAAAAAATATCTATCCTTTAAAACACAGAACCGCTTATTCAGACAGCAGATCAAAAAGGGTCAGCTTACCATGTAGATATTCCATAATCTCTTTGATCTCTTTTCTGTTATTCTTTCTTCCACCCTGCTTCACCGCACGGATCAGAATATTTTTCGGAGTATGCTCCATGTCAATAAACTCCAGAATCTGGGTACGGTATCCGTTATTTTCCAGAATTTCCGCTCTCAGAGCATCGGTGTAAAGGGCTGCAAGGCGTTCTTTGATGAGACCATACTGGAATACAGGTGCCATTTGTTCATTATTCATCTGCTTATTCAGCTCATGCTGACAGCAGGGAACTGATAAAATCACAGAAGCCCCCCAGCGGACAGCCTTTGCAAGCGCATAATCCGTAGCCGTATCACAGGCATGAAGCGTTACCACCATATCTACATGATCGACTCCCTCGTAAGAGGCAATATCTCCATGATAAAAATCCAGCTTTTCATACCCGTATTTTTCCCTTAAGCGGTTGCAGTCATCAATAACCGTCTGCTTGAGGTCAAGACCGATTACCCGGATAGAATACCCCTTTAATTCATGAAGATAGTAATACATGGCAAAAGTCAGATAGGATTTTCCGCAGCCAAAATCTATGATCACATTTTCCCTGTCAGAATAAAGTCTTGGGAGTATATCTTCAATAAATTCCAGAAACCGGTTAATCTGGCGGAATTTATCGTAGCGGGATTTAATGATCCTTCCCTCTTCGGTCATCACCCCTAAATCCACAAGAAAAGGGATGGGAGTCCCTTCCTTTAAAATATAGCTTTTTTGCCTGTTATGCTCTGATACAAGAGGAGCGGCTTCCATCTTTGGCAGATGCCGTTTTTCCTTGAAGCTCAATGTTCCCTTTTTGCTCACCAGAATTCTCACCTGCCCCTTTCCGGATTCCAGTTCCAGCTGCCGAAATCTTCCATCCAACAGCTCCGACAGATAACCGGCACATTCCTCCGCCGAAAAATTCTTATGAAAAGCCTGGGTTCCCGTCAATTCCTCCGCCTGAAAAATCAGATTTCCTTTCAGCAGAAGCGGGCGTATTTTAACCTTTGAAATCTCCTCTTTTATGGCCGGATTACTGATTACGATACGAAGCAGATTCTCATTAAGGTATGCTTTCGCAAGCTGAATCAGATGTTCCTTATCTTTTTGTTCCATTGAATCAAGCATTTCCTTTCTGCCTTCAGTTCTCTGTATCCGTCCAGCTTGCCCTTAAAAGCTCCGGATAAGACTCCAGATGCGCATAATCATTAAAACGTTCCACCGTAAACCGGTTTGCTTCCTCCAGCCACCGGACTTCTGTTATGCTGCAGTTTTCCAGGGAATTCCCCAGCAGACGGTAATCCTTCGGCTCCATATGAAGAAAAGCAGCAACCATGGTGCGGATCACGCCTCCATGGGTCACTACCGCCACATTCTGGAATCCGCTTGAGGCAATCTCTTCAAAGACAGGCATTGCCCTTTTTATTACATCAGCGGCACATTCTCCGCCAGGATACGGCAAATCCTTTTCCATCCTTGCCTGCTCTTTTTTAAATTCCTCAAAGGTGACGGCAATCGCCTCATCCGTCATACCTTCCATATCCCCAAATGAAATCTCACGCAATTCGGGCCTGATCAAATGGGGGACATTCCAAAGTTTGTTGGCTTCCTGTGCGGTTTCTACTGCCCGTATCAGATCGCTGGAGTAGAGGGCATCTATCTTTTTTAAAGCCAGCCGTTCTCCTGTAAGCCTGGCCTGGCGAAAGCCGGCTTCTGATAAGTTTACATCTACGTTGCAAAGCCGGCTGGATTGACGTCCATGACGGATCAAATAGAGATTCATTTCTTTTCCTCCAGAAATCGATCAGTTCTTAAAACTGTGGATCGGAGCTGGAATTCTTCCGCCTCTGGACACAAATTTTTCACAGGAGTACTTGTTTACTGGCATAACAGGAGCATAGCCCAAAAGGCCGCCGAATTCCACAGTGTCACCGACCGTCTTGCCAATGACCGGAATAATACGGACTGCCGTAGTCTTCTGATTGATCATGCCAATGGCAGATTCATCTGCAATGATACCTGCAATGGTGCTGGACGGAGTATCTCCAGGAATTGCAATCATATCAAGACCTACGGAGCAGACACAGGTCATGGCTTCCAGCTTTTCTAAATTAAGTGCTCCCATGGCAACTGCATCAATCATTCCCTGATCTTCACTGACCGGAATAAATGCGCCGCTTAAACCGCCTACGTAAGAAGAAGCCATAACGCCGCCTTTTTTTACCTGATCATTTAAAAGGGCAAGAGCTGCTGTTGTTCCCGGTGCTCCGACTCTCTCAAGACCGATCTCTTCTAAAATCTCAGCCACGCTGTCACCGATTGCCGGAGTAGGAGCAAGAGACAAATCAATGATTCCAAAAGGTACATTCAATCTTTTGGATGCTTCCTGTGCAACCAGCTGTCCCACACGGGTAATCTTAAATGCCGTCTTTTTGATGGTTTCGCAAAGGACCTCAAAATCCTGCCCTCTGGCGGATTCAATCGCAGTTTTTACAACTCCAGGTCCGCTGACCCCTACATTAATGATGGTATCTGCTTCTGTTACGCCATGGAAAGCTCCAGCCATAAACGGGTTATCATCCGGCGCATTGCAGAACACTACAAGCTTTGCACAGCCAAGTGAATCATTATCCTTTGTTTCTTCCGCTGTTTCCAGAACGATTTTTCCCATAAGAGCCACGGCATCCATGTTGATTCCTGTCTTTGTTGAACCTACGTTGACAGAACTGCATACCCGCTCTGTGCATGCAAGGGCCTTAGGAATCGAACGGATCAGATTCTCATCTGCAGTAGTCATTCCTTTGCTTACCAGTGCAGAGTATCCACCGATAAAGTTGACGCCGACTTCCTTTGCCGCCCGGTCCAGGGTCTGGGCGATGGTCACAAAGTCCTCCGGAGACTTGCAGGCGGAGCCGCCTACCATTGCGATCGGAGTTATGGAAATCCTTTTATTTACGATAGGAATTGCAAAATCTTTTTCAATCTCTTTTCCAACTGAAACAAGGTCTTTGGCAACGGTTGTGATCTTACGGTAAATTTTTTCATTCACTGCCTTTAAATCGCTGTCACAGCAGTCAAGAAGGCTGATACCCATGGTGATGGTACGCACATCAAGCCGTTCCTGTTCAATCATCTTATTGGTTTCATTTACTTCAAACATATTTAACATAACGGGAATCCATCCTTTTCTTAAGCCTTGCTGTTATCATCAGATACGGTGCATTTTTGTGAAAATTTCTTCTCTCTGGCATTTGATTTTTACGCCGATTTCATCACCAATCTGTTCCAGTTCATCAGACAGTTCTCCAAATGGTTTTACAGAATCATCAATGTCCACAATCATCATCATATTAAAGAATCCCTGTACGATGGTCTGGGAAATATCCAGAATGTTTACCCGGTTATTAGCCAGATATGTACAGATTTTTGCAATGATCCCTACGGTGTCTTTTCCAACTACTGTAATAATCGTCTTATTCATAATGCTCTCCTCTATGTTATATAGTAATAATTTCCGACATCTGATCCCTTTTTGCAACTTCAATGGAAAAATCAGATGCCTGATATGGATTATCTCCTTCTGTGATCTCCAGCTTTACCGTCTCATAAGCAAGTTCTTCGTAATTATTTTCCTTGCTCAAATGCCCAAGCAGAACCTTCTTCAGGTTTTCATGAAGGATATGGCACAACAGCCTGCCGGCATTTTCATTGGACAGATGTCCATGGTCTCCAAGAATTCTCCGCTTCAGATAATAAGGGTATGGTCCGGCCTGCAGCATATTCACATCATGGTTGGACTCCAAAAGTACTGCATCAAGCCCCTGAAGATGCTCTATGATATACTGGTCAAAATGCCCCATGTCAGTGGCGACTGCGACGGATTTATAACCGTGCTGGATACGGTATGCCACCGGATTTGCTGCATCATGGTCAATGGAAAAAGGCTTGACCTCCAAATCCCCGATGCCAAAATTCACATCCGGACAAATGGGACAAAACAGTTCTCTGGGATATTCCCCCAGATACTTTTGCCTGGATATCTCTTCAAGCGTTTCCTTTGTCCCGTAAATCGGAACCCCACACTTCCTGGCTAAGACTCCCAGGCCTTTGGTATGATCCGAATGCTCATGGGTAATTACGATTCCAGTCAGTTCACTGCCCTTTACTCCAATGTCGTTTAACCCCTGCTCGATTCGTTTGTTGCTTATTCCTGCATCTACCAGAATGTGAGTCGTGTCCGAGCCCACGTAAATGCAGTTTCCGCTGCTTCCACTTGCAATGCTTACCAGTCTCATGTTTCTTTCTGTCCCCTGTTATTTAATATTTCCGCAAGTTGGTTCCTGATCTCTTCGATGGAACCGTCATTTCTGATGACCCTGTCACAGCGGGCCAGGTATTCTGCTTCTGTGGCCTGACTCGCAATGATACGTTCTGCGTGTTCCCTCTCATATCCCCTGTTTTCAAAAAGCCGGCGGATTCGTATCTGTTCCGATGCATAAATATACCACATCTCGTCATAACCGACTTCCGCCTTTTCACCCATAATTGCAAATTCTACCACAATAAGCCCTGCTTGGGAAGAAGAAATTTTACCCTTTATGGTTTTCCATACAAGCGGATGAATGATATCATCCACTGCTTTTCTTATACGGTCATCCCGGAAAATGCATTCGGAGAGTATCCTTTTGTCAATGGAACCGTCCGGCTTTAAGATGGTTTTACCCAAATTTTTCACGATCGCATGGTATCCTTCCTGCCCCGGTTCCATCAGTTCATGGGCAACCTCATCTGCTTTGATGACTTTCGCCTCATATTCATTTTCTAATATAGAAAGAACCAGGCTCTTCCCTGCGCCTACCCCTCCTGTTAATGCAATTACTCTCATTTTCTGCCACCAGTTCCTTATTTTGCGTCAAACCAGGATTCTCCCACATTGGCTTCCACTTCAAGGGATACCAAAAGGTCTGCCGCATGTTTCATCTCTTCTGTTAAAAGTTCCTTTACCTTTTCAAGCTCATCCCGGTATGCTTCTATTAAAAGTTCATCGTGTATCTGAAGAACGATCCGGGATTTTAATCCCTGCTTTTTCAATGCCTGGTCCACCCGAATCATGGCAATCTTAATGATATCTGCTGCAGTTCCCTGAATCGGCGAATTCATGGCCACACGCTCGCCGAAATTACGCTGCATAAAATTTGATGATTTCAGTTCCGGAACCGGACGGCGTCTTCCAAACATACTGACCGCATATCCTTTTTCCTTTGCCTCCGTCACAAGTCCGTCTAAAAATATCTTGACGCCCGGATAAGTTTCAAAATATTTTTCAATATATTCCGCTGCTTCTTTCCTGGTAATGCTTAATCCTTCGCTCAAACCAAAAGAACTGATCCCGTATACAATTCCGAAGTTTACGGCTTTTGCATTTCTTCTCTGCAAAGAGGTCACTTCGTTAAGAGGAACATGAAATACTTCTGATGCGGTAATGGCATGGATATCTTCTGCCTGTTTATAAGCATTGATAAGACGCTGATCCCCTGACATATGGGCCAGGACCCTCAGCTCGATCTGGGAATAGTCGGCATCCACAAAGACACAGCCTTCTTTTGGAACAAATACCTTACGAATCTCCCGCCCAAGTTCCATCCGCACCGGAATGTTCTGAAGGTTCGGCTCTGTGCTGCTGATTCTTCCGGTAGCAGTAATTGTCTGGTTAAAGGTTCCGTGAATCCGTTCATCCGGTCCAATATATGCAGCCAGGCCGTCTGCATAAGTGGAATTTAATTTTGTCAGCTGACGGTAATCGAGGATCAGGCTTACCACCGGATAGTCAGGTGCCAGTTTTTCCAAAACGTCTGCAGCTGTGGAATATCCGGTTTTGGTCTTCTTTCCTCCCGGTAGCTTCATATGATCAAACAAAACCTCCCCCAACTGTTTGGGAGAATTGATGTTAAAGGTTTCTCCTGTTTCTTCGTATATTTTTTGCTCCAGCTCCAGAATACGGACCTTCAACCGGTCCCCATATTCCCTCAGCCGGTCACGTTCTACCTTGATTCCCACTGATTCCATAGAAAAAAGACTGTAGACCAGCGGCAGTTCGATCTCATAATACAGGGTTTCCATCCCATTCTCTTTTAATTTTTCGGGAAGTACTTTCCCGCACGCATAGGCGACATAGGACATGTAACCGATACAGGATACGGCATTGTCCCGTTTTTCTTCCAAGGCACGGCCAATGGAGCTTTTACCAATGAGATCCGCTCTTGAGGGAATGGTCATTTGAAGATAATCCGCCGCCAGATCGTGATATGCATAGGAATCCTTTAAGGGATTCAGCAGATAAGCGGCGACCCCTGCATCGAATACCGGACTTCCCGCCTCCAGCTTTAAAAAAGGAAGCTGGCTCTTTAAATCCAGCACGGTTACATGTCCAGCCCTTTTAGAGATTTCCTCCGCTTTTCCAGCCAGATAGTCCGAGGTTAAAAATCCCTGGGGAACAATACAGTAACATTCCGTTTCGCCAAAGCACAAGGATAAGGCTGTGATGGCTTTGTCTTCAATCACCAGTTGAAGTCCCAGACGGCTTTCCGGCAGGCATTTGGAAAATAGGGCTTCCGCTTCCGATAGTTCCGTTACCAGATGGACTTGAAACCTTTCAGACGACTTGTGATTTTCTTCATCCGGAAATTCTGCCGGAACAAAATCCATATCCATGATCTGGCGGATTTCCGTTTCTGAAATGGATTTTGATTCGTCCAGACGAATTCCGCTGTCATCGCGAAGGGTATTCCGCTTTTCTTCCTGTTTGATTTCATTCTCAAATGCTTTCAGGATTTCTTTGATTCTAGGAGACTCCACTTCTTCCAGATGATCAAAAAGATTTGCAATACTTTTGAATTGTTTGATAAGCTGACCGGCGGTTTTCTCTCCTATGCCGTTCGCTTTTGTAAGAGAAAAAACTTCCTTTAGCCTCTCCGGCTCAAGACCGAATTCGCCTTCAATATCCGCAGGCGACCAGGATCTTAAAACAAGACCCTCTTCTCCCATGGAAGGAATACATACCGCCACATGCTCTCCTGCAATCTGCAGAAGTCTTCTGTCTTTTGATATGATCCGTACCTCTCCGCCTTCTTTTTCACAGTTTTTTGCCAATGATGCCAACAGATCAGCAGATTCATATCCGTCCTCAGAAAATACGGAAATGCTAAGGGAATCAGACAGTTCTTTAAGCCGCTCTTTCTGCTGTTTCAGCGCTTCCTCTGCCTGATTTTCATATCCTTCTCCAGCCGAAAAGGTTACGGCAAGATAATCTGCTTCTCTTCGTTCCAAAATACCTTTTATCAAACGGAACACAGCATCCGCCGCATTGGAAGGAAGTCCGTAAAAAGCATTCGTTATCATACTGCTTCCATCTATTAAAACGATTTTCTTACTGTTCATCTGTTCTCCTATCATAATAAGCCCTGCTGCAGCCAGATTCTGCATTGTAAAAGGACTGAAATTATCAATGCCATCATACTTAATGTAGTTACTGCATACCTGGCAATTTTTATAAGCCTTACGGCCTGTATTCTTTGTCTGGACTGCTCAATCGCAGCTTCCAACGCTCCTTTTATATTATAATTCCCGGTTTCGGAGTCTAATTGTCTGATACCAACTTCCACTGTAAAATAAATTTCCAGTTCATCACGGCAGCTGGGACAGGTTTCCATGTGTTCCAGAAAATCCTTTAATTCCTCATCGGTAAGCTCATCCCTGATGTAAGGCATGACGAAACGTTCGGCTTCTTTGCATGTCATCGTCCAGACACCTCCTTAACAATTTCTTTTATCTATCATACAATATATTCAGCCTATTTTCAATTTAATAATCTCAAAAAAACACTTGCCAAATGGAAAATCCTGTGATAGAATAATCATCGTTGCAGACGAAAGCCGATGTGGCGGAACTGGCAGACGCACTGCACTCAAAATGCAGCGGACAACCTCCGTGCCGGTTCGAATCCGGCCATCGGCATTGTGTGAAAAGGTGTTGTAAGATCAGAGCATTTGATAAGATGTTTCGATTTTACAGCACCTTTTTTATTATGCAGGAAAGTTCTACGAACTCCCCTGTATAATAAAAAGCACTCCTATTCTTTCGTCCCTGAAATCGAAAAGTCCTTTATAAAATCTATCCCAGTCCGGCATAATTTCTTATCTAAAAGATATTTTCCCACTTTTTTTATCATACCCGTGCAAAATATGGTATACTAATAGTAAAGTTTATCCGGAAAGGCTGGAATCTTATTATGGAACGTATACTGGTTCTTATTATTTCCATTGGCTGTGTACTGGCTATAAGCAGCTGCGGTCAGAAAAATTATATAAAGACCGGATCCACTGATGTTGTATCCACGCAAAACCAGGAGCGCACCATTGTAATCAGGGATTATTCGGATAATCCCACTTCCCGGCCCGGAATCACTGCTTCCATAAAAACTTACAAAGATAAAAATATCTCCATACAATACCCGGTTCTCTCCTATCTAAGTGATTCAAAAAAAGAAGAAGAGGTTAATGCGCTCTTAAAAAGCAATGCCCTTAAAGTATTGCAAGTGAATGCCGTAGACCCGTTAAAAGATACGGTTATCATAGATGCCCGGATAGTTTCAACCGATTCCAAACGGATTACGGTAGTGTATACCGGCACCTGCTATTCCGAAGGTGCTGCCCATCCTCTGAATATGTTCTATACAAATACCGTTGATCTGACCCAGGTTAAGGATCTTGGTCTTACGGATTATGCAGACCCGGAAGTTCTTGCTGAATATATTCTTTCCGATCAGGTGGATTTTTATGATGCCTCTGCCGAACTTGTGGTAGCACTTAAAGAAGCACGGACCCAGACCGATCTTCAAACATATTCCAAAATTTTCCAGCAAGCCGATTTCCCCCTTAAGGCCAGTCTGCCCGATGGCACTCCCGCGTTCCCGGATTCCTTTAGCTATGAGGATAATGGAAGGATTATTTTTTCCATTCCCGTCCCCCATGCGTTGGGTGATTATGCGCTGGTTTCTTACTCTCCTGTGACAAAATAGCAAAAATAGTTGCCATTTACTCCTTTCTCTGATAAAATAGGACGGAAAATAAATAGAAATGGAGTCAAAAAATGAGTAATAATGCAAAACTCACCCCTCGGGATTATCTGCTCAGTATCCAGCATCTGTTCGCCATGTTCGGCGCAACCGTACTGGTTCCTTTGCTGACAGGTCTCAACCCATCGCTGGCACTTTTTTCTGCAGGCGTTGGTACTTTAATATTCCACTGCTGTACTAAATTTAAGGTTCCTGTGTTTCTTGGTTCTTCCTTCGCATTCCTGGCTGCTGTTACCACAATCATACGGCCGGAAGGAACCGTGATTCCAGAAAACGTACCTTTAGCACAGGGTGGAATTATTTTTGCCGGTCTGGTCTATCTTCTTTTCGCACTTATAGTATTTATCGTAGGTTCGGACAAGATCAAGAGGATATTTCCTCCGGTGGTTACGGGTCCGGTCATCGTGGTTATCGGTATCAATCTGGCAAGTACCGCAATTAATGATGCCACCGGCAATTTAGATATTGCCGACGGATTGACTCCAGCCATTGCGTTAAATCTGGGAATTGCCCTCTTTACCCTGCTCGTTGTGATTCTCTGTTCCATTTTCGCCCGTGGCTTTTTTAAGCTTGTTCCTATTCTCATCGGAATTGCGGCAGGCTATTTGTTGTGCGTAATTTTAGGAGCCGCAGGTATTTTTCATATGGATTATTCTGCAATCACATCCGCTTCCTGGGTCAACATTCCATATGTGACAAAGGACTCCAATGGAGTAGGCTTTATGACCGTTCCCCAGTTCAGCCTGGGAGCCATTCTTTCCATTGCACCCATTGCATGTGTGACTTTTATGGAACATATCGGTGACATTACCACCAATGGAACGGTTGTAGGCAAAGACTTCTTAAAGGATCCGGGGCTTCACCGCACACTTATGGGCGACGGCATTGCTACACTGTTTGCCGGTTTTACAGGCGGTCCTGCCAATACGACTTATGCCGAAAACACAGGAGTGCTTGCAACCACTAAGAACTACAACCCTAAGCTGCTGCGCATTACCGCAATATTTGCCATTATTCTGGGCTTATTCGGAAAGATGGGCGCAATTCTCCAGACCATTCCAGGTCCTGTAAAGGGCGGAGTTGAGATCATGCTCTTTGGAATGATCGCTGCTGTCGGTATCCGTTCTCTGGCTGAATCCAAATTAGATTTCACACACAGCAGGAATTTATCCATAGTCGGACTGATTCTGGTATTTGGACTTGGCTTTGGACAGCTCGGCGGTCTTAACTTAGAGATCGGCTCAATTACATTAAACATTTCAGGTCTTTTCATTGCAGTCGTCGTCGGTGTTCTGATGAACCTGATTCTGCCGGAAACTCCTGATACAATAAGAGATTCAAGAAAGGATAAATAACATTATGGACTTTTCAATGGACAATGTAACCGTTTTTACCCACCCTCTGATCCAGCATAAGATTTCTATTTTAAGAGATAAGAAGACAGGAACCAATGAATTCCGTGCTCTCATCGAGGAAATTGCCATGCTGATGGGCTTTGAAGCCTGCATGACTCCTATGATCGCAGGCAAGAAAATGGCGGTTGTTCCGATTCTTCGTGCAGGACTGGGAATGGTGAATGGTATTCTGGCTCTGGTTCCTTCCGCAAAGGTTGGACACATTGGCCTGTACCGGGATGAAGTAACCCACGAACCTCATGAATATTACTGCAAACTGCCAAGCCCCATTGAGCAGAGAACGATTGTGGTCACCGATCCTATGCTGGCGACCGGCGGTTCTGCTGTGGCAGCGGTTGATTTCATCAAACAGTACGGCGGAAAGCATATCAAGTTTATGGCGATCATTGCCGCTCCGGAAGGTTTAAAAAGACTTCACGAAGCCCATCCGGATATTCAGATTTATGTAGGACATTTAGACCGTGAATTAAACGAAAATGCTTATATCTGCCCTGGTTTGGGCGATGCGGGAGACCGTATTTTCGGAACAAAATAAACATTTAAACATAAAAATACGCCTTGGTGCAAGCTATATATGCTTGATTCAAGACGTATTTTTTACATGGTTTTCTTTAAGTTCTTAACAGCCTGTTTATTCCTCTGTTACCTTTTTCTCAACAACTTCTCCCTGGTTTTTGTAAATGGAGTTGGCATCCACACAGGTCCTTACACAAGAAAGAGGATAAATGTTGGATTTTGGTCCGATTACTGTACCCGGATTTAAGATAGCACCGCAGCCAATCTCTGCATAGTCTCCGATAATAGCGCCAAACTTTTTCAGTCCGGTCTCGATATCTCCATCTTCTGCATGTACAGTAACCAGAGATTTGTCAGTTTTTACATTGGAAGCGATGGAGGAAGCACCCATATGAGACTTATATCCCAAAATAGAATCTCCGACATAATTAAAATGTGGTACCTGAACACCGTCAAAGAGAATGGAATTCTTGATTTCAGAAGAGTTTCCTACGACAGCACCCTCTCCGATAATCGCATTGCCTCTGATAAATGCACAATGGCGGATCTGAGCACCTTTTCCAATGATTACGTGCTCACCCATACATGCTGTAGGCGGCAGATTTACTGATTTGTGAATCCAGACTGCTTTTCCCACATGAACAAATTCATCTTTTGGAAGACGCGCTCCCAGGGAAACAATAAACTCGCTGATTTTAGGAAGAATCTCCCATGGATATGTGGTCTGCTCAAATAATAATTTTGCAGCAGTATGGTTCGTATCAAATAGATCCTGGTTTGTCATATCTTCTTTTTTCATGTTAATAATCTCCTATTTTTGTTTTTTATAATTAGCTGCCGCAACATCAAACACACTACGAAGATCGTAATGATTATTAAGTCTTAACACCCCTGCGGTGCGCCCGGCAACAAAATTCTCCAATTTTTGCATATACTCTTCCACGGTAATGGAACCTTCTGATACATAAGTAAGCCCTTTTTCCCAGCTTGCTGTAAGTTCAGGGTTCAGCAGTTGTTTGATGGAGGCATTGACCACATCATAGATCATCTCTCCAAGCAAGGTGGGAACAATCACCTGAGTTTTTGTGTTTAAGGAAAGATATTTGATATGAAACAGCTTTTTTAATATCTCAGCCCTTGTTGCACTGGTTCCGATTCCGCTCCCTTTGATCTGGGCGCGCAATTCCTCATCTTCAATCAGCTGTCCTGCATTTTCCATGGCAAGAATCATGGAACCGGAGGTGTAGCGTTTGGGCGGAGACGTCTCTCCTTCTTTGATTGCCAGTCCCTTTATGGGAATCTTCATGCCTTTTTTCAAAGCTCCAAGCATGGCAATAAAGGCCGGGTTATCCATGTTCTTCTGGGGCGCCTCCGTATTGTTATCCTCCGGATTGCCTTCCCCGTTCTTTTCTTCCTGCGCCTTTTTCTTAGCGCCTGAAACATCTGCAATTTTTAAATAACCAGCTTCCAGCATCACGCGGAAGCTGGAGTAAAAATGCTCTTTCTCCGCGGCCAGCTCCAGAGAATACTTCTGATAAACAGCCGGCGGATAAAAAATGCTCAGAAACCTTCTTGTAATAACTTCATAAACCTTTGCTGTCAGAGAAGACAGCCCTCTTGCTGCCCCCAGTCCCTGGCCGGTAGGAATGATCGCATAATGGTCCGTGATCTGCTTGTCATTGACATATCTGGTCTTTTCAATGGTCCGGTAAGACCCCATCTCCATTACCTCTGCCGCTGCTGCTGATAACGGCTCAAATCCTTTCAAGCCGCTGATGTTTTTATGGATTTCCTTTGCCACTGCGGTTGATAACACTCTGGCATCGGTTCTCGGATAGGTGACCATCTTCTTTTCATATAGTTCCTGTACCACTTTAAGAGTCTCATCCGGACTGATTTTAAACATCTTGGAACAGTCATTCTGCAGCTCTGCCAGATTATAAAGAAGGGGAGGGTTTTTTGTTTCCTTTTTCTTTTCTATGGAGACAACCGTCCCTTCCATAGGCTCCAGGGCAGACAGTGATCCGACTAATTCTTCCGCATGCTTTCGCTCCTTAAAACCATTTTCTTTATAAAGGAATGGGGACTCAAAGTACTTAGAGCCGGGAGCACTTCTCCATTCTCCTTCAAAATCCATCTCATCCTTTATAAATGTACCGATCACCCGGTAAAAAGGAGTTTTTACAAAATCTCTTATCTCCCTCTCTCTGCGGACCACCATACCCATTACACAGGTCATGACACGGCCTACGGATATGACCGTATTTTTCCCTGTCCGCAAATAATTGGAAATGTGCTGTCCATATCTTAGTGTAAGCAATCGGGAAAAATTAATTCCCATAAGATAATCTTCTTTTGCCCGTAAATATGCAGACGCAGAAAGATTGTCATATTCCGATTCATCCTTTGCTTCCCGGATTCCTCTTAAAATCTCATCCTCTGTCTGGGAATCGATCCATACACGTTTCTGTTGCTTGTCCTTCACTCCTGCCATCTGGGCGACCAGACGGTATATGTATTCTCCTTCACGTCCGGAGTCAGTGCAGACATAAATCACATCCACATCCGGACGGTTCAGCAGACCGCTTACAATCTTAAACTGCTTTTCAGCACTGGGTATTACCTCATACTTAAACTCTTTTGGAAGAAAGGGAAGGGTGGATAGGCTCCATCGTTTAAATTTAGGATCGTAGCTTTCCGGATAGCTCATAGTTACCAGATGACCCACGCACCAGGTTATGATAACCTGCTCCGATTCAATATAGCCGTCGCTGCGTCTTCCTTTCACTTTTAAAGCATTGGCAAATTCCTGAGCTACACTTGGTTTTTCTGCAATGAATAACGATTTAGACATATATCTCCCCACTGCTTTAATTATAGTAACCCTGCCATTATACCATTAAAACTTATGAATAGCAAATATTTACCTGTCTAAACTTATTATATTATTGTAAAAATGGATTATCAATGGTACAATGGTAAACAATTTTACGAGGAGGAGTGATAAAGCATGTCAGTACAGAAGGTAAAAGAATATTTAAAGGATTTTGGAAGAGATTGCCAGGTCAGGGAATTTCCGGTCTCAAGCGCAACCGTAGAATTGGCAGCAAAGGCCCTTGATGTATCGCCGGCCCGCATTGCAAAGACCCTGTCATTTCGCAAAGCCACCGAAGAAGGCTGCATTCTGGTCGTAACCGCAGGTGATGCAAAAATAGACAATGCAAAATTCAAAAAGAAATTTGGATTTAAAGCAAAAATGCTGGCCCCTGATGAAGTATCCGCAATGACAGGGCATGAAATCGGAGGTGTCTGCCCATTTGCAAATCCGGAGCAGACCACTACCTATTTAGATCTTTCCCTCCAGCGGTTTGAATCCATCTTTCCCGCAGCCGGCAGTTCCAATTCCGCCATCGAATTATCCTGTGAAGAACTGATGATGCTTTCCAATGCCGCTGAATGGATCGATGTATGTAAACTTACCGAGGCTTAAGGAGAAAATCAAATCATGACAAACCCTGAATCTGTTTTATTAAAATACGGAAATTCCTCTGTATCTATTGATGTAAGCAATGCCAGATCAGTAACGTATCTGCAGGGCAAAGAGCTTCTTCCGATCAAGGACTTAAAAGCAGCCTTCAAAGAAGCGGTTACAGCCCATACAATTGCTTCCAAACCTCTCCATGAACTTCTATCCAATACAGACTTAGTTACGATAGTTGTCAGTGATATTACCCGCTTCTGGATGAGACAGGATCTCATCTGCCGGGAGCTGGTGGAATACCTTCATACCCAGATCAACATTCCCTATGAAAATATGGTTATTCTGGTCGCACTCGGCACGCACAGAGGCCACAGTGAGGCGGAACAGAAAAAGGTGGTCGGAGAAGAAGTTTATAAAAAAGTGAAAGTTTTAAACCATGATGGCCAGGCCCCTGACCTGGTTTTTATGGGAACCACAAAAAGAGGAACCGATGTATGGGTGAATCCTCTGGCCATTGGCCGTAAGGTAATCTTAATCGGCGGGACGGTTCATCACTTAATGGCTGGTTTTGGAGGCGGCAGAAAAAGCATTCTTCCAGGAATCTCAGGAAAAAAGACCATTGAGCAGAATCATTTGCTCTGTCTTGACCCGGACCAGCCCAGATCCAGCACAGCCATTGGCTGCGGGATTTTAACCGGCAATCCGGTTCATGAAGACATGATGGAGGCTGCACGAATGGTTTCTCCTGCATTTGGTATTAATATAATCTCTACTCCGGAAGGAAAACACAGCCATATCATCTGCGGAGATTGGGAAAAGGCATGGGAAAAGAGCTGTGAAATTGTTCATGATGCTTTTAGCATCCCCATAAAAGAAAAAGCGGATATTGTCATTGCTTCCTGCGGAGGATATCCAAAGGATATTAATCTTTATCAGGGCATCAAAACACTTCTTAACATGTCCTATGCAGTAAAGCAGGGCGGGACCATGATTTTCCTTGCAGAATGCAGCGAAGGCGGCGGATCTTCGGACTTCTTTGACTGGCGGATTCCCTTAAAAAAAGGAATTCTTGATAAAGCGCTGCGGGAGAGCTTTTCCATTGCCGGTTATATCTTTTATGCCGGCTGCGAAGCCATTTCAAAAGGAAGAGTTCTTATGCTCACTTCTTTTTCAAAGGATTTAAGCAAGGATGTATTAAAGGATATGAATATATCTGCATACCAGGATTTGAAGGAGCTTTTAGACCAGATTGACTTTACGGATCAATCTGTTTATGTAATGCCTTATGGGGGAAACGTTATCCCATGGAGTGATCCCGCTTAATTTTATAATGTTTTATAATAATTTTTAATTAACATATTGACAAATGATCTCCGATATGTTTATATTTATTAAAACAAAACCAGTGAAGTGGAAGTAAAACTATGATACGTGCTTACAGAGAGTTTGGGAAGGTGGAACCCTTACAGCGATTCGGCATAGTACAATGGGCCACGGAGGGCGCAGGGAACAGAATTTATTCTTAGTATTCTGCGACGCAGCATCAGCGTTAACGGATGAGGAGTGTGTCGGCACTCTGCATGAGTCGGGCAAATTTTGCCAATCAAGGTGGTACCGCAGATCATCAGCATCTGTCCTTGGAGTATATCTGAGGATGGGTGCTTTTTTTGATTTTTAAAAAAAGATCACTCCCCCGCTCGCAAATTCCGAACAAAACAATTAAAAAGGGAGATTTTATTATGAAAAAGATATCAAAGATTACCAGAACAACCATTTTAGCAGCTGCTCTGTTTATGCTTACCGGATGCCAGTCAGCAAAACCTTCCGCCTCTTCTGACGGAACATTTAAAGTAGGAATCGTCCAGCTTGTTGATAACGGCGCTTTTACGGATATGAGGGAAGGTTTTACAGAGGAATTAGAAAAAAGAGGATATGGAAAAGATAAACTTACCATCAATTATAAGAATGCTCAGGGAGATGCAACCAACTTAAATTCCATCTGTCAGGAAATGGCAGACAGCAACGTGGATTTAATCGCAGCCATTGCAACCCCTGCCGCACAAGCCATGGTTAATTTGGATTCCGGGATTCCCGTAGTATTTATCTCCGTTTCCAACCCGGTAGGGGCAGGAATCATTACTGATATGGAAAAACCGGATAAGAATGCAACAGGAACCTCCAATGCCATTCCGGTCAATGAAATTTTTGACCTGGCAAAAAAGCTGACTCCTGAGTGCAAAACCTTTGGATTCCTTTACAATACCGGAGAGATCAATTCTGTTACAACCGTAGAAAATTCAAAAAAATATTTAGATTCCATCGGTTTATCCTATGAAGAGGCAGTAGTGACCAATTCCTCTGAAGTACAGCAGGCTGCCCAGTCTCTTGCAGGGAAAGTTGATGCCATTTATGTTCCAAACGACAGCATTATCCAGAGCGCCATGCCGCTGGTCTCTGAAGAAGCCCGCAAAGCCGGGCTTCCCATCTACGCCAGCTCCGCAACAACAGTTGAATCCGGTGCTTTTGCCACCATCGCAATCAGTGACAAAGAAATAGGCAGAATCTCAGCAGATATGGCAATTCAGAACCTGGAAGGTACTCCTGTCAGTGAAATTCCTGCAATTGTTGTTCCCGCCTCTTCCATGGTCATCAATCAGGACGCCGCTGATGCCCTTGGCATTACATTTACAGACGAAATAAGTAAGACGGCTGTATTTGTAAAAGATACCAACTAATTTCTAAGGAGGGATTATTATGACATTATTCTTAGGCTCCCTGCAGTTGGGACTTATCTACGGTCTGCTGGCTATTGGTGTTTTTATCGCTTTTCGTATTTTAAACATTCCTGATTTAACTGCGGAAGGAAGCTTTACCTTTGGCCTTGCTGTCTCCGCAAAGTTCACGCTTATGGGGCACCCATTCCTTGGAATCATAGCTGCTGTCGGTGCAGGTGCTTTGGCCGGCAGCATAACCGGACTCTTTCAGACGAAGCTTCTGATCCATCCGGTTCTTGCCGGAATTCTGACCATGAGCGGACTGTATACCATCAACCTGCTGATCATGGGAAGCAGTTCCAACCTTTCTTTAATTGGAAGCAATACCATATTCAAGATAATGACGGACGCCTCCGGAATCTTCTCCAGAGAAGGAGTCAAGATCATTCTTCCATTGATTGTTGTTACTATTACCGCACTTGCCGGATCATTCTTTTTTAAGACCCGGATCGGCTTATGCATTCGGGCCACAGGCAATAATGAAGATATGGTTCGGGCTTCTTCCATCGATGTGGATGTGACAAAAATCATTGCACTTGCCGCAGCCAACGCCTCTATCGCATTGTCCGGCGCACTGATCTCCCAGTATCAGGGATTTGCAGATATTAATTCCGGAGTCGGCATTATCGTTGTTGGTCTTGCTTCCGTCATCATAGGAGAGCTTATTTTCCGAAAGGACGGTATTACTTACGGCCTCTTTTCTGCAATCCTCGGTTCCATTCTTTACCGTTTTATGATTGCTCTTGCCTTAAAATACAGTCCGTTTCCGGCATACGCGCTAAAACTTGTTTCTGCCTGTATTGTTGCAATCGCTCTTTCCATTCCTGCGATGAAATACCGGGCAGAACTGGAAAAAATCAAAAAAGGAGCCAGAAAATCATGCTGAACATTCAAAATGCCGTTAAAACATTTTTAAAGAACACTCCCAACGAGCATACGGCACTCAACCATCTTAATCTGACTCTGAATGACGGGGATTTTGTAACCATCGTAGGTTCCAACGGTGCCGGAAAATCAACACTTTTTCAGGCGATCAGCGGAAGCTTCTGGCTGGATGAGGGAAAGATCCTTTTAGATGAAACGGACATTACCTTTCTCCCTGAGCACAAACGTGCACAGACCATCGGACGGCTGTTCCAGGACCCGATGAAAGGAACTGCCCCCGGACTGACCATTGAAGAAAATCTCGCACTCTCCTATTCCAGAAGCAAACGGGGTCCTCTTTTTCCTGCCATCAACAAGGCAGACAGTAAGCTTTTTCGGGAACGGCTGGCTGAATTCCACATGGGGCTGGAAGACCGTATGAAAACAAAAATGGGGCTTCTCTCGGGAGGACAGAGACAGGTGGTCACTCTGCTCATGTGTACCCTGGTACCTCCAAAACTTCTGCTTTTAGATGAGCATACAGCAGCCCTGGACCCTGCCACAGCAGAAAAGGTAATGGAAATCACCAATCAGATCGTAACCAGGCACAGGCTTACCACCATGATGATCACTCATAATATGACCTCTGCATTAAATACGGGAAACCGGATTGTAATGATGGATTCCGGAGCTATCATTTTAGATATCTCCGGAAAAGAAAAAGAGAAAATGGATATTCCGGAACTTTTAGATTTGTATTCTGCAAAAAGCAAAAAGACCTTTGATAATGACCGGACTCTTCTATCCAAATAATCAGACGGCATTCTTCTTGCGGTATTCCGATAAAAGAATGGATACGAACATAAGGACACAGCCTGACAGCATTCTGGCTGTAACGGATTCCCCGAGAAACAGGACGGAAAACACCAGACCAAAGACTGCCTCAAAGGACAATATAATCGAAGAGGTATTGGGACTTAAATGTTTTTGCCCAAGATTCTGCAGCAAAAAGCAGATCATGGTACTGAAAATACCCAGATAAAGCAAACCAGTGAGCATGGAGCTGTTGATCACACGAAAATCCTGAGCGCCGTCCAGCAGCGGTGCCAGCATCCAGCTCAATGCCGCTGCTACTGCCATCTGGATCACAGTTAAGATTACCGGATCGTGATCAATGGTGTAACGGTCAGTAAATACAATTTGAAACGCAAAGAAAAGACTGCATAGCAGTGTCATCAAATCCCCTGTATTCGCATACAAATCTCCTTCCAGAGAAATAAGAGCAAGACCTGCTACTGCAATCACTGCCGCAGCCATATTATTTCCTGACGGCTTTTTTCTATTGAAAAACCAGTGCAGAAACGGCACCAGAATCACATATAGGGTTGTGATAAAAGCATTTTTGCTGGCTGTGGTATATTTCAGGCCGTATGTCTGCAGCAGATATGCAGCAAACAGAAATAGACCTAAAAGACCGCCGCATAGAAGGTCTGTCTTTTTGACCGATCGAACCCGCTTCCAGAATACGATCACTAAAGCTATGGAAGCAATGGTAAAACGCAACGCCAGCAGATAAGTAGGCGAAATCACATTTACCGTATTTTTCATCACAACAAAAGCACTGCCCCAAATAATGGTTGTCACAATCAAGCCTAAGACAGACAGTGCCTTAATTACGTTTCTATCCTGTATTTTCATAGGTACACTAACGAAGTCCTTTCACATAAGTTCAGGGGCGCAATATTTTTGCGTCCCTGGTTTTTCGTGTCTTTTTCCGTTATTCTGTAACGGAAAATTTGTAAACAGTCACCGTATGATATTCTTCTCCCGCCTTCAAAACCGGAGACGGAAATTCAGGAATATTCACGGCATTGGGATAATACTGAGTCTCAAAGCAGTAACAGCAACGCTTATCATAAACCGCATTCCCCTTTCCTTTCAGGCCATCCGTTAAGAAATTGGCTGTATAGAACTGCATTCCCGGCAGATCCGTATACACCTCCATACGGATGCCTGTCTTATCAGATTCTGCAGCCGCACATAAGGAAACTTCTCCTTCCGGATGATTGAGTACCCAGTTATGGTCATAGCCATTTCCAAATACCAACGCCTCATAGTCCTCATTGATATCCCGCTCAATGGTCTTCATAACGGTAAAATCCATAGGGGTTCCTTTAACAGGAGTAAATTCTCCGGTTGGAATCGAACCTTGATCTGCCCTTGTGTATGTATCCGCATCGATCCAGACCCTCTGATTCATGGCATAACCGCCATCATGACCATCCAGATTGAAATAACTGTGGTTGGTAAAGTTGGCTACTGTATCCTGGTCGCAAATCATATGGTAAGTAAGCATAAGGCTGTCATCCGGCGTCAGTGTATAAGTGACTGTGATCGATGCATTCCCAGGAAATCCCTGATCTCCATCCGGAGAGGAAAGAGAAAAATGAATGCTGGTTCCAGAATCACTCTCTTCCACCATAGCCTCCCACAGGCGGCTATGGTAAAGGTCAGGCCCGCTGTGAAGGTTATTGACCCCGTTATTGGCTTCCAGAATATATTCCTTGCCGTTGATCGTAAATCTGGCATTGGCTATTCGGTTTGCATTCCGTCCAATGGGGGCTCCAAAGTGGGGCGGGTTCTCCAGATACTCTGCTACACTGTCAAATCCCAGAACCACATCGGTCTTCTTCCCGGTCTTATCCGGCACCTTCATGGTTACCCAGACTGCACCCAGATCCGTAAATGAAGCGGAAACTCCGTTTCCGTTTTCCAGTGTATACAAATACACCTCACTGCCATCAGGCATGTTTCCCCACAATTCTTTTTTGTACGACATATTGCTTCCTCCATATACCTTTTCCTAAAATCCCCCTTTTATAAAGAGGGAATTTTCAGGGCTTTTTATTTTGCGGCAGATATAAATCCCTTTGCTGTTAATAACTCGGCGCAGAGAACCGCACCGCCGGCTGCTCCTCTGACCGTGTTATGGGACATTCCTACGAATTTGTAATCATAAACAGTATCTTCCCGTAAGCGGCCTACAGAAATACCCATTCCATTTTCATAATCCACATCAAGCGCTATCTGAGGACGGTTATCTTCTTCCATATATTGAATAAACTGCTTTGGTGCGCTTGGCAGGGATAACTCCTGCGGAATCCCCTTAAAATTACGGATGCGTTCAATCAATTCCTCTTTGGACGGCTTTTTACGGAATTTAACAAAAACTGCAGCGGTATGGCCATTTAAAACAGGAATTCTGATACACTGGCAGGTAATAACCGGTTCACTTGCCTTTACAATCTGGCCATTCTCAATGGAACCCCAGAGACGTAACGGCTCCTGTTCACTTTTTTCTTCTTCTCCGCCAATATATGGAATCACGTTTCCTTCCATTTCCGGCCAATCCTTAAAGGTCTTTCCTGCTCCGGAGATTGCCTGATAGGTAGTAGCCACTACTTCGTAAGGTTCAAACTCTCTCCAGGCTGTAAGCACCGGCGCATAGCTTTGGATGGAACAGTTTGGCTTTACTGCAATAAATCCACGCTGTGTACCAAGACGCTTTTTCTGATCCTTGATCACTTCAAAATGCTCCGGATTAATCTCGGGGATTACCATAGGAACATCGGGAGTCCACCTATGGGCACTGTTATTTGAAACAACCGGAATCTCCGCTTTCGCGTATGCTTCTTCAATCGCCTTAATTTCCTCTTTTGTCATGTCCACTGCACTGAAAACAAAATCAACACCAGCGGCCACTTTTTCCACTTCATTTACATTCATTACCGTTAAGTTTTTCACTGACTCCGGCATAGGTGTTGTCATCTTCCAGCGGTTTCCAACAGCTTCTACATATGTTTTCCCGGCAGAGCGTGGACTTGCTGCTACTGTCACTACCTCAAACCAGGGATGATTTTCCAGCAGAGAAATGAACCTCTGACCTACCATACCAGTTGCTCCCAAGATGCCTACCTGCAATTTCTTTTCCATCGCTTTCTCCTCACTTCTCTTCATTCTGTAATACCAGCATATGCTAAATTCTTAACTATCCTATAACAAAGTGAAAGAAAAATCAATATTTATTCGCGATAAAAATACATTTGTGCGTCAGTCAAAGACATTTCTTCAAAATGTATCTTGTGGTAAAGTACTAAAGGCGAACCTTACTGCCTTTTCCATCCCGTTTCCCAACTTTCAGGCGATTTAAGTGAACCTCTTTCTCCTTGTATTGAATCACAGGTTCCTCCCCTAAAAGGTAAACCGCTTCAAGTTCCTCACCCGGAGATAATTTAATTCCGCGGACACCTCTTGCGCTCTTCTTCATTTCAGAAATTTCTTCCGTACGGAACCTTAAGAAGACTCCTGCCGATGTCTGAAGCACAACATCCGTCTGCCCTTCCAAAAGCTGTATACTGATAACAGAATCCTCCTCCTGAAGCTTGGTGGCTGCTACTGTCCGGTTATTGGTTTCAAATTCTTCTCCCGGCACCAGCTTTATTAATGCCTGCTTTGTCGCAAACAGGAATTTCCGTCCCTTTAATCCTCCCGCATGACCTAAATAAATGATTTTTTCCTTTGTCCCATCGAACTTGCTTAAATTATCAATAGGAGTCCCTTTGTCCCGGAGCTTTCCTCCCGGAATATCAAGTACCTTCACCTGATGCAAATTTCCGGTGTCGGTAAAAATGCAGATCTTGTCCGTATTGAAACAGTTTACCACATATATGTTCTCTGTTTCAATGGTTTCTTTGTTCCTGTCATAGGTATTCTTATCCAGTACTTTGCAGTATCCAAACTTGTCCATAACAAAAGTCACTTCTGAGATACTTACGGCAGATTCATCATAAACCGCTTCCTTGCCGTCTTCGATCAAGGTTCTTCTTGGTGTGGCATATTCCGTCTTTATGTATTCCAGATCCTGTTTGATTACTTCATCCATATTTTTTCTGCTGGAAAGAATCTTTTCGTATAGAGAGATCTTTTCCAGAGTCTCCTTGAATTCCTTCTGCAGCTGTAGGATCTCCAGCCCGATCAGCTTATAAAGCCGCATTTCCAGAATCGCACTTGCCTGCTTTTCCGTAAAATTCAGCTTTTTGGCATCCTCTTCAAACCCGCTGACACGGAATTTAATATTAGTAACATCTCCGGTCATCAGACAGTTTTTTGCATCTTTTAAATTCTTAGAGCCTCTTAAAACTGCAATGATTAAGTCGATTATATCGCAGGCTTTGATAAGACCTTCCTTGATCTCTCTCTTTTCCAGCTCTTTATCTAACAGCGCCTGATACTTTCTTGTCGCATTCTTATATTGAAAGTCCAGATAATTTTTCAGTATTCCCTTTAAATTGAGAGTCTCCGGGCGACCGTTTACGATGGCAAGCATATTGACCCCGTAGGTGTCTTCAAGTTTTGTTTTCTTATAAAGTATATTGCGGATTTTCTCTACATCCGCATCCTTGCGCAGTTCCAGTACGATCCGTATTCCGTCTTTGTTGGACTGGTTGGAGATATCTACCACATCAGTAAGTTTTTTGCTTTCCACCAGGTCGGCAACGTCCACCAGAAACTTGTTGATTCCGGCCCCGATCATGGTATAAGGTATCTCTGTGATCACCAGCTTATCCTTATCCGCCTTACGCTTTCCAAGCTCCACTTCAATTTTGCCCCGAAGTTTGATCTTTCCCATACCGGTTTCGTAAATCGAAGGCAAATCACTTTTATTTGCTATAATACCTCCGGTCGGAAAATCCGGTCCCGGCAGATATTCCATCAATTCCGCAACCGTAATATCGGAATTATCAATGTAAGCCATGACTGCATCAATGACTTCCCCCAGGTTGTGTGCAGGAATACTGGTGCTCATACCAACTGCAATTCCTTCGGCTCCGTTAATTAAAAGATTTGGAACTCTGACCGGAAGTACCTCCGGCTCTTTTTCCGTCTCGTCATAATTCGGGATAAAGTCTACCGTCTTGTCTAAGTCCTTTAAATAGACTTCTTCCGCAAATTTCTCCAGTCTCGCTTCCGTATAACGCATGGCCGCTGCACCGTCACCCTCGATGGAACCGAAGTTTCCGTGACCATTGACCAGAGGCATCCCCTTTTTGAATACCTGGGACATGACTACCAGAGTCTCATAAATTGAACTGTCACCGTGGGGGTGGTATTTACCCATGGTATCACCGACGATACGCGCCGACTTTCTGTGGGGCTTATCGTGGTTTAAATGAAGCTCACTCATATCATATAATACACGCCGCTGGACCGGCTTTAATCCATCTCTCGCATCCGGGATTGCTCTGGCTGTAATAACACTCATGGAATAATTCATGTAGCTCTTTTGCATTTCCTCGGAATATTCTGTTCTAATGATTTTTTCTGCCATGCTCCTTCTCCTTATGCATCAATCTCAGCTTCATCCGCGTGCTCATAGATAAATTGCCGCCTGGGGAGTACATCGTTTCCCATAAGCATCTCTGTAATCTCGGAAGCCATTCTTGCATCCTCGATCTCAACCAGCTTAAGCACACGGCGTTCCGGGTCAAGAGTGGTTTCCCACAGCTGCTCTGCATCCATTTCACCAAGACCTTTGTATCGCTGCAAGGTGAAATCCCCGGTATGGGTGCGGCGGTAACGTTCCAGCTCTTTTTCATCGTAAAGATACTGCTCCTCGCCCCGCTTGGGGATGACTTTAAACAGAGGCGGCATGGCTATATATACATGTCCATCGTATATAAGCTCCGGCATGAACCGGTATAAAAAGGTCAGCAGCAAGGTGTCAATATGACTTCCATCCACATCGGCATCTGTCATCAATATGATCTTGTTATAGCGCAGCTTAGTAATGTCAAAATCATTGCCGTATCCTTCCGAAAAACCGCATCCAAACGTATTGATCATGGTTTTGATCTCTGCATTTGCCAACACTTTATCCATGGAAGCCTTTTCCACATTTAATATCTTACCGCGGATGGGAAGGATCGCCTGATACTTTCTGTTACGGGCGGTTTTTGCCGAGCCTCCTGCGGAATCTCCCTCTACGATAAAGATCTCACACTTTTCTGCATCACGGCTTTCACAGTTGGCCAGTTTTCCGTTGGTGTCAAAGGAAAATTTGGGTCTGGACAGCAAATTGGTCTTTGCTTTTTCTTCTGCTTTCCGGATTTTAGCTGATTTCTCCGCACAGCTGATGACCGCTTTTAAAACTTCCAGATTCCGGTCAAAATACCGCTGAAGCTCATCTCCCACCACAGTAAAAACAGCCTTTGTTGCATCTGCGCTTGCCAGTTTGGTCTTTGTCTGTCCTTCAAAGATTGGGTCCGAATGCTTGACCGCTACAACAGCTGTCATTCCGTTTCTCGTATCTGCACCGGTAAAATTAGTATCCTTTTCTTTTAATATCCCAAGCTCTCTTGCATAACTGTTGATCATCTGAGTAAAACGGGTCTTAAAGCCTGCAAGATGGGTCCCGCCTTCCTGCGTAAAAATGTTATTGCAAAATCCAAGAATATTCTCCTCAAAGGTATCTACAAACTGGAGTGCAACCTCCACCTCCACCTTATCGACCGTTCCTTTAAAATAAACAGGGTCATGAACCGCTTCTTTTCCTACGTTTAATTCTCTTACATAAGCAACAATTCCGTCCGGTTCATGATAAACGACGGTTTCCTGCTCTCCCTGTCTTTTATTTACATAGGTGATCCGCAGCTCTGGATTCAAATATGCAGTTTCATGAAGCCGGCTTTTGAGCCAATCCGCTTTAAAACGTATTTTTTCAAAAATCTCAACATCAGGAAGAAAATTTATTTCTGTACCGGTCTCTTTTGTCTTTCCCAACGTAGGAAGCAGGCCATCCACCAGTTCCACCGTTGGTATGCCCCGCTCATATGCGTCATAATGAATCAGACCGTTCTTATGTACTTTGATTTTCATGTGGGCAGACAACGCATTCACAACGGAAGAACCAACTCCGTGAAGACCTCCGCTGGTTTTGTAGGCATCGTTGTCAAATTTGCCGCCTGCGTGAAGCGTTGATAAAACCACACGCTCTGCTGAAACGCCTTTTTTATGCATCTCTACCGGTATTCCACGGCCAGAGTCCTTAACCGTACAGGAACCATCGGCCTCCAGCGTCACCCATATCTGATTACAGTAACCAGCCAGATGCTCGTCCACCGCATTATCTACTATTTCGTAAATTAAATGATTTAATCCCTTTGTCCCTACACTGCCTATGTACATTCCAGGACGTTTTCGTACAGCCTCAAGGCCTTCCAATACGGTAATACTATCCGCATTATACTGCGTTTTTGCCATGATACTCCTCCACATCTTGTATAATCAGCTTTCATTATACAATGATTTTTCCATTTTTGGCAAGTTACTAGTAATTTTTTCCACTTTTAATAAATAACTATTGATTATTTCTGATGACCTGTGTTATAATAAAAAACGCAATTTAAACAATTAAGCAGATATAGTTCATTGGTAGAATATCAGCTTCCCAAGCTGAGGAGGCGGGTTCGATTCCCGTTATCTGCTCTAAACCTTTTATTTACAAGGAAAAAGAGGACTTCCGATTTAATTTGGAAAGTCCTTTTTTGCTTTGACACCATTTTGACACCACTTCTATTTTTTATAGTATATTTTCAATCTTTTTCATTTCCTCTGCTTTCGTATCCGGCAATACATGAGAATATAAATCGGCGGTCATTGCAAGACTGCTGTGCCCCAGGATTACCTGAGGCCCCTTGTGGCAAATGTATGGCATAAGACATGTGGAGTTATGGGCTCAAATTCTATGACATCTTTGAAAATTAAAACGTATACCTTTCACCCATACTTGATATGTATAATGGTGAAATCATAAGCTACAGTATCAGTACCCGCCCGATACTTGATCAGGTAATGGAAATGCTGGACAAAGCATTTGAAAAGATACCAGATTCTACAGATCTAATTTTCCACTCAGATCAGGGCTGGCAATACCAACATAAACGGTATCAAAACCGCCTAAAGAATAAAGGAATCCGCCAAAGCATGTCTCGAAAAGGGAATTGTCTGGATAATTCAGTTATGGAAAATTTTTTCGGGTTGTTAAAATCAGAACTGCTATACTTAAGAGAATTCAGCTCAATGGAAGAGTTTCATATTGAATTGGAAGAATATATTGATTATTATAATAACAGAAGGATTAAGAGCAAACTAAAAGGACTGAGTCCTGTACAATATAGGCTTCAATCCTCATTAGCTGTTTAATTTAATTTTTGTCTAACTTTTTGGGGTCAGATCAAAAGTATACAAGGGTGGTTTTTCTATGCCTGCAGTCAGTACCTACTGCGCCAACCGCATTGGCATTTCTCACTACCCTTAATATCTGTACTATAGTTCTCCCTTGTTTCAACACATTTTCCTGAACTCAAAAATTCTCTGTTTGGGCAAAATTATTCCTATATGTTACATAGCCGTACCTATTTCTTATTCAATACAAGTCCTTTGAAATTTTACATAATATCCAGATATACCTTTTGAGAAGGCGATGGAAAGACCAGAAGCACCTGGAAAATGCTGCACCCATGGCAGACCCAATCTCAGTCAGAATAGGAACCCTTTAGTCTCGTATTTAGGGAAGCTTCTTCCCTTTAAAGAACCGGTCCATCTATTGAGCTACTAACCGCTACGGCTCCTTTAACACATCTGCCTCATAGCCTTATGCAGCCTCTCCAGGCTCTCCGGTGTGTGCTCCACATAGGGCGAATCTATCAGATAATCCTCAAGGACCTTTAAATTCTTCACGTTCTCTTCTATACCCAGTTCTCTAAGCGTCAGCGGCATATCCATCCTGCGCATTAACGCTTTCAGCCGGTCTTTCTCATGGCTGAGCTGATTGTAATAAAGCTGGGAAAAAAGTCCCACAGCCACAATCTCCCCGTGAAGCGCAGCAGAAGCCTCTTTTGTAAAATAAGTCCGCACCCCATCGTACATCATATGCCCCAGTGCTGACTGGCTGAAGCTCTTTGTGATATTGGCAATCACGCCTGTTACCGCAATATTGATAAAGGTCACATCCTCCACCGTCTTTGTCAGCTTTCCGTTACGGATATCCTCTATTGCCTGCAGTCCATACTTTTCCAGCACTTCATAGGTATATTCCGCCATCTTAAATGCTGTAAACAAATCGAACTTATTTTCCTCGAGCCGCATAACCGGTTTCCCGTTCTGAATTTCAATTCGCTTTGCCATTGCATCTAAAATCCCCGCGGCCGCATATCGAATCGGGCACTTTGCGATAACCTCCATATCCACCAGCACCGCATCTATCTCATGCTCAAATCGCCAACAGTTTTTCTTCGCCCCCTCCGGCGTGTACATAACGCTCATAGTGGTAAATGCTGCACAGGTGGAAATCGAGGTAGGGATATTCACTGTTCCCAGATGCGCCGTCTCCGCAACAGCCTTGGAAAAATCCATAATTTTCCCACCACCAATGCCGACTACCTCATCACACCCTGCCTCCAGGCATTTTTTCGCATGTACTTTTGCTGCCTCATAGCTGCAGGCACCCTCGTAAATCTCCAGCATATAATCCAGCCCCGCCCGTTCAAATCCAGGCAACAGGCGTTCTTTCACCGCGGCAAATGCTCTGGAGCCCGCAATCACATATGCTTTTTTTCCAAACCTGCGTATTTCCTCCCCACACACCTCTAAAATTTCCTTGTCCTGGCGGTAGCGCCCCGCGCCAAACTTAATTGCACTGTCTAAAATGATTTTCTCCATACTGTTGCTCCTTTCCACTAACACACTGCCGTGCGGAGAAACAAACGGCTTCGTGTGACATCTTATTTACCCAGCAAATCCAGACACAAAACCTCAATTGCAGTAACCACATGGACATCTGTGCGCAAATCAAAGATCTGGTTTCCACGCACATCTTCTTCCCCTCTGGAATTCACATATTTCTTTACTTTCAGAAGCGTGCTCTTGTACTCATCAACCTGTGCGCCCTCCACAATCGGTATGCATTTCTTTAGGACTTTTGTGATTTTTCACCTCCCGGGACTTTCCCGACGCCAGTCTATCCGTTATCCGCATATAGGACAACCACATTTCTTATAAAGTACGGGGTATGTGCACCGCTCAAAGTCAACTCCATACAATCAGCGCCTGCCACAGGTTATACCTCCACCTTTGTGATATCTGATGACACAACTAAATTCTCCTTTCAATTTCATGGCATATTTTATATTTCTCTTGCCATTTTCTTGAATTTATTGTATAAAACATCTATAAGTAAGTAAAATTATTTGTCATTAGTTATTGACTAAGTAAAACTTATTTCACAATATCTTTCCGGGAGGATATTTCATGGATTTAAGACAGATAGAATATATCATTCAGATTGCAGACGAATGCTGCATTACGAAAGCTGCAGAAAAAATGTTTATTTCCCAGTCAGGAATGAATCAGCAGCTCCTGAAAATGGAGACAGAGCTTGGCACACCACTGTTCCACCGGTGCAAGAACCCCCTGCGCTTAACGGAGGCCGGCAAGGTGTATGTGGATTATGGACGGCAGATTTTACATTTTTAAAAAAGAGACTTACGATATTCTAAACGACATTGCGGACAGTAAAGCGGGCAGTCTTTCCATCGGGCTCACACCGGAACGCGGTATCAAAATGCTTACAAGCGTTTATCCTGATTTTCACAATCGATTACCCAAAATCGTCATAGAGCCTCAGGAAATTGGCGTACACAGGCAGCAATCTTTGATTTCCAAAGGATATTTAGATTTGGGCTTTGTCACGCTTAGCTATGATGATAAGACCGGAGACGAATATATACATATTTATTACGAAGATATTCTTCTTGCAGTTCCGCGCCGCCATCCGCTTGCAAAGAATGCAAACCCGCCGGATGCACCATTTGCAGTTGCTGATTTAAGGGATTTCAAAGATGAATACTTTGTTCTGATGTTTAAGAGTTCTACGATGTGTTCCATCATCGCCCCGCTGTTTGAAGAATCCGGTTTTATGCCTAAGCTACTTTTTGAAGCAAAAAGTAACTGGACCATGTGCAATATGGTAAAGAACAATATGGCATGCTCCCTCCTCACATTCAACTATGCACAGGAACAGAAAGAAGTGGCATACTTCTACCTGCCTCAGCGCCCTCGCTGGGAGCTCTGCGCCCCCTACAAAAAAGCTCATTATTTGACCAAGGCAATGCGCACGTTCATTGCACTTGCAATTGACCACTACCGAAATACCGCTTTGGAAATTGGGCAGCCAATCCTCTAGCTTTATCCTCAGTCATTTTATTCATGAGAATTAAATAGACCAAAACATAGAAACAGTATAGCTTTATGGTTAAAATACGCAAACCACGACTTTTCTTCCGCTATTTCATGCAAGGCTTCGATAAGGGGAATAATTTCAAGTAATTCACAGCAATGAGTAAAGTTAGTATCCGAATGCATATGAGAAATATAACATTATTAATGAAAGCACTGGAACAATACGAAATCATAAAACGTCTGTCTGAGGAACATATTTCCAAGGGCTATGCCGCCATCAAGATTGGCTGTACCAAACGGCTCATCAACCGTCTCTTAAATATACCGAAGAAGAAAAGGCTGACTTTGATCATGGCAATACCGTACGCAAAACCCCTTTATTCCCTTTCCAATCAGCAAAAGGCTAATATCGTTAGTATTTATAATAATAAGTACGTTCTATATATTCATGAGGAATAAGTATACCACGTAATAGATCGAGTGGGGCGTAATCACGTGTAGTATGTTAAGACATTATCATAAATCAGACATAGAATTTAAGTTTTCCAGAAATGAAAAAGTAAATTCCGCTCTTTTAACCCATACTGAAATTTAGTATTGCACAAGTGGAATCTAATCTTTCATATAAAAAAAGCTATCCATTTCTGGCTTGAACAGCCTGTACCGAAAGCCAGATTACCTGTCAAGGGCTTGCCATTAGGGGCTTTGCCCCCTTGACAGATATATCTGGTCTTACGGTATCATTTCACGCAGACAGAAAGAATATGATACATGACAGTGGAATTTACTTTTTCAAGTCAGCGAATTTAAGTTTTTTTCATGAAAGGGTTGATTTTTCATAAATTAGTTGTTATAATATCAAAGGTTTGGCTGTCATGCCAAAAAAACCGGATTGCTTCCGTAGCGCAGTTGGTAGCGCAACGCATTCGTAATGCGTGGGTCGGGGGTTCGAGTCCCCCCGGGAGCTTATTAAAAACCTCGTATTTACGGGGTTTTTCTTATTTTAAAACAAACTTTTTTGCTCATTCCCAGGCAATTACTTCCCCCCTCTCCCATATACCACTTATCTGCAGTCCTATAATTGGATTTCATAAAAAAAGGGAGTTGAATTTGAATTTTCAACTTCCTTATAATATACAAATCTAAACCAAAAACTTTAATACCAATGATAATAATACAATTACAGCCCCGATAATTGTAACCGTTCTGTAAATCTTCACAGAATCCAAATCATCTCTTTCCTTTCTCCAATAAAAGATTCCTGCTCCCAGCATTCCTGCTCCTGCAAGAATAAACAGTATAAATAGCACCCACTCTTTCATTTTTTCCTCCTGCTCTATGATAAAAATAAACCTTTCCCATTGAAGCATAACTATATATCATTGCACTGATTTACATGGTGACACATATAAAATTCATTTATGTACCATTAGCCGCAACATATATTTATACCTATGGGGGTATAGGTGTATTATACCCATACAGGTATAAGTTGTCAATATTTTACCATAATTTTTAATGATTCGTTCAGGCACTCTTTGATTTGGTTATCCGTTTTTATGGAATGAAATAGAAACCATTTTCATTTTTCAGTTATTTGACTCTGATTGATTCGATGTTGTATTGCAGCAAGCAGTATTCCATTGCATAAACCGGACTTTTTCATTTTCGACGGCTTTCATTTCTATCCCTTTTATAGAATCAAGGCTTTTTTGCTAAGTACAGGGCAATCGTATCATTAAGTACAATTTTATTTCCCGCGTTTACAACCGCTTGATAAATCCCATGATAAAAACTTGATTTATATGGCTCCTTTAACGTAATATGTTCCACCTGCGTGCCCGCCAGATAATCCACATACTCTTTGGCGGTATATACCCGTGTTGTTTTCCATTCACGGTAACTGTAATCAGTAAAACCGTAATTGACAACATTGCCGTAGTCCAGTTTGCATGTATATTTTGTATCAACATGAAAGTGTTCGTCATATACCTTCTGTATTTCTTCAAATAATGCAAGGTTCGATGTCTTTTCATCTGTATATGTCATAAACATCGCCAATGTCCCACCACTTTTAAGAAGATCATATACCTTTGGAAAACAGATGGCTTCCGGTATCCATTGGATCGTAGCCGCAGAAAAAACCAAATCAAATCTCTGAGTCCCAAAGTCATAAATTTCAAAATCACCGTTTACAATATGAAAATTATTATATGAGCCAAATTTATTTTTCGTAAATTCCACAAAATTTTCACCCAGCTCGATTGCCAGATAATTGCAGCCGGTTTTTAAAAACGGTTCCGTAGCCTGCCCCGTTCCGGGACCAATTTCAAGTGCCGATTTCATCCGGTCAATTTTTGTATAATCAATCAAAAACTCAAAAAGTTCCTTGCAGTAGCGTGGCCTCCATTGATCAAACGCTTCTGGAATTGCATCAAATGTCTTTCTAAAATCCATTAGTACCTCCATAAAAAAAGAATTATTATTTGTATAAAAAATATAATACATTACTATAAGAATACGACAAATACTATGAACTATCAATATTTTGTTTCCATGGGAAGGAAAATGTGAAAAATCAAGTATGTCTCACACTTTATATTTTCATTACCTATTGACAAGTTGAAACACATACTGTATTATTGTATTAAATCACTAATACAATAATATAAAAGGAGGCTGCATCATGAACTGGAAATTGACAGAAGACCGACCAATCTGGATACAACTCGTCGACCAACTCACCATGCTTATCGTATCCGGCTTATATGCGTCCGGAGCAGCTATACCAGCAGTGCGAACACTAGCCGCCGAGGCGGGCGTCAACCCCAATACCATGCAGCGAGCGCTGGCTGAACTGGAAAACAGAGGACTTGTGGAAACCCACCGCACAACAGGCCGTATCGTCACAGAAGATCTGGCACTGATACAAAGTGTTCGTAAAGATTTTGCATATCAGCGCATGAGTGAATTTTTTGCATCTATGCATGCTCTTGGCTACACAGATGAACAAACACGTGAGCTGCTCGCAGCTTGGGAAAATAAGGAGGAAACAGAATGAATCAGGAACTAATTAACGTGCAGGGGCTGACCAAGACCTATGGAACAAAGCCGGCACTGGATCATATGGATTTAACCGTTGGCCGAGGCCGCATTGTCGGTCTTCTGGGGCCTAATGGATCTGGTAAAACTACATTTATCAAACTTCTCTGCGGGCTTTTGCACCCAACCTCAGGAACCCTGCTAATAGACGGACATTCTCCGGGTGTAGAAACAAAAGCAATTATCTCTTATCTTCCCGATCGTATGTATTTTGCCGACTGGATGAAAGCCTCTGACTTAACCGATTTTTTTGCTGATTTTTATTCAGATTTCGATCGTCAAAAGGCCCTGGAGATGTTCTCCGCTTTAAGCATCGGGAAAAATGAACGAATGAAAACCATGTCAAAAGGTACAAAGGAAAAGGTTCAGCTGGCCTTAATTATGAGCCGCAAAGCACAGCTTTATTTGCTGGACGAACCAATTGGAGGAGTGGATCCGGCCGCCAGAGACTTCATCCTGAACACGATTTTGACTAATTATAATGAAAATGGCACTGTTATGCTGTCGACGCACCTGATTTCCGATATTGAACGGATATTGGACGAAGCTATTTTCCTGCAGAACGGCAAGGTTGTACGTCACGATACCGTAGACAATATACGCGAACAGGAAGGCAAATCCGTAGATCAGCTTTTTCGCGAAATATTTTCATATACCAGCTAACAGAAGGGGGCTAATAAAATGTTTTACAAACTTTGTAAATACGAATTCAAATCCATTATACGGACCCTGGGTCCCATATATCTGGCCGTAATTGCCATATCCATTGTCAACATGTTCATGGGTGTAGGTTCTATGACAAACGGTTACTACGATACCTTGCTCAATAACTTCAACTTTGGCAAAAGTCTGCTGAATCTGGTTCAGATGGTCTCCATCTTTGCTTATTTCGGCGTAATGGTTGCACTGAGCGTACTGACCCTGATCGTAATTATTCAGCGGTTTTATAAAGGACTTCTTTGCGACGAAGGATATCTGATGTTCACTCTTCCGGTTAAACCTTGGATGCTCATTACTGCAAAAGGTATTACTGCATTTGTGATGTCACTGGCCAGCGGTCTGACAGCAGCAATCTCCATTATGTTATTAATACTCGGTGCCGCCGGCCCTGGGGAATTCATAAACGCGATCACTTCTCCCCAGTTATGGATGGGGATTAACCGTGTATTCTCAGAAGTTCCCTCATGGCCTCTGATCGCATTTGAATTGCTTGTTTTTGCTATTCTCAGCGGTCTTTCGCAGCTTTACCATCTATACTTCGCCATGGCTATCGGTCATCTGGCTAACCAGCACCGGATCATGCTGTCTGCAGTGGCTTATATTGTGACCTCTATATTTTTCAGTTTCTTAAGCGGTTTTATTATGATCCTGTTCGGCAATGGTCCCTTCGTCGACTCATTGAGCAGTATGATTAATTCAATGCCAAATACACAGGCAGTAACATTTGTCATGAATATGACTTTTCTGGCATCTATTTGCTACAGCCTCATAAAGCTTGTAATATTCTTCTTCAGTACAGAACGGATCTTGTCTAAGCATCTCAATCTGGAGTAAAGAAAACACCTTTTACACGAATGAAAGCACAGTTTGACAACAAATGATAAAAAGGCATCTTTAGACAATAGGAACCGACTGTCTAAAGATGCCTTTATCTTTTTATTTTTTACCACCTTTATTTCTATCCACTATAATTTCTTTGGTTTTCTCCCGCTGACACTGACCGGAATATTTACTACCCGCTGAATGGGCTTCCATATTGCATAAGCAATCGAAAAATCAATCATGCTGTGAATTACAGTTCCCACTCCTACTAAGAGAATAACAGAAAACAGATATCCCTTGTCATAATATGCACTGGACATCTCATTCCCCCAGTAGAACAGGGTAACAACTGTCACCTCGCTGACAGAATGAATGACAGCCATCAGAAAACTGAACAGCACAGTTCCTTTTCCGGTGCTCAGCAAATTGGGATTTCTTTTAAGCATAAAAGAACCAATGACAACAAATACAATATGGGACAGCGCTCTAAGTACCACGGCAATGGGGAAAATACCTGCCAATAAAAACCCCATAGCAGAAATAAGGGCAACAGATATTGCAATATAAGGCGACAGAAACATTGCTATAAATATAGGCACATGACTAGCCAAGGTGTAGGAAGCAGGTTCCAGTATAAATTTCGGTGCAAACATTGGTATGAGTATGCCAATTGCCGAAAGTGCTGCTGCGATTGTCATTTTTTGTATTGGATTTTTACTGTTCATTTGATCTCCTCTCAATGAGAAATTAGAAACGCATTTGCATATTCATATGAATTGTCAAGTGTCTTGTCATATATGATTGTTTTTATTATATAGAACATAACAGGCATTGTCAAGAGAATATATAACAACTGCTTCCTCAAAGTCCCCTTTAACCCTGTTTATTCAAACAAAAAGCACCCCGAAACAATTATATTTCTGTTTCGGAGTGCCTGCATTTACAATTTTTATTTATAATCCGTTATTTAGTCTCTGCCTCTTTATTTTCCTCATAATCCGTAATTGCCGTGTTAATGCCAATGGCTTTATTCACAGGCATTACGAAACATACACCATGAAGCGGGGATTTCCACCCGGCCTTTTCTTTAATCCCATTCATGATTCTTTTTGCTGTGCCAGAGTCTACAAGAGTCAGAATAATTTCCTTTTCAGAATCAATCGTTATACCCAAAAAGGATTCATGATTGACTCCCTCTCCTCGTGCGTTTATTACCGTAGCACCGCCTGCGCCCTCTGCCCTTACAATATCCATGATTGTATCTGTATATCCGGCATTCACCACTATAAACAGGGCTTTTATTTGGTCGGAACATTCCATTTGATTCGTTTTCCTCCTAATATAAATAATTAAAATGACATTCCCGATATAGGCATCGTAAAAGCGATTCCAGTGTTGGGCTTTCCAAAGTCAAATTCATTTAGCAGCACTTCAAAAATAGCTTCTGTTTTATCTTTTGGTAATACCGAAGTCATAATAACTTTATTTTCTTCAGGTACCAAACCCAGCATATCTAACAGATAATTGGATTTTACAGTTCCCTTTCCATATATAGTATTGACAATTCTGTTATCAATGCTGCAGATTCGGCTTAATAAAGCATCCTTTTGTTTCCTGCCAGTAATAATAAACAGATATTCTATATTATCCATGCCCATCCTCCTCTACGTCAATATACGGTTCCGGTTCATATCCTGTTTCTTTCGGCATGCCTTCAAGAGAATCTTCTTCCGCCATCTGTGCTGCATAAAAGGATAATTCATCATACTTTTCTTCTTCGTATTTTTTATTTAGCTCCTGTACTTTTTTCAGCTTTCTGTTATAAAGCAGTCCCAAGGACTGAACTGCGATTAAGGGGGTTACTGAAATAAATGCAATGATTCCAAACCCATTGGTAAGCACTGATTGGGCTTCGCTTCCAGCTGTCAGGGCTATCGCCTGAGCCGCACCAAGGGTAAGCGGGGTTAAAAAAGCGGAGGTGAGCGCACCGCCGGTTACGCCTCCTGAGTCAAAGGCAAGACCAACAAACAGGGAAGAAGTCTTGATCATCATAATCAGGGAAACGGCATAAAGCGGTACCAAAAACCAGAGAATGTTGATCTGGGTCAAAATTTTCAGCATTGCGAACAAAGAAGCAAAACCAATTCCAATGGCTAAAGTAACCCGGATTGTCATCTTTTTAATATGACCATTGGTTATTTCCTCCAGCTGCTCTCCTAAAACGGTTACTGCCGGTTCTGACAAGGTAATGGCCGCACCCAGAATAAATCCCAGAGGAAGAAGAAGCCACTTAAACCACAGAGGGCGGGCTGCACTTAAAAACACCTCACCAATATACTTACCTGCAAACGCAAAACCGTAATCAATTCCTGATAAAAATATAAGCAGTCCCAGATACACTGGTACCACACCCAATATGGTTTTTATAAACTGCTTGCTCGGCAGTTTAATAATAAATAATTGAAACGGCAAAAAAACAACAAGAATCGGGATTAAAGCCATGGTAACGCCTGTAATATTCGATACAACGATCTTCACAAAACTTTCCGCACCACCCGGGTCATAGACTCCGGCAGGCGGTATACTGCCACCATAGATAATTTTTAATATAATACCATAGATAAATACCGCAATGATAGGACCTACCGAAGCGATGCCTATAATACCAAACATATCATCATTCGTTTTACGCCTTGACATGGTTGCTGAAATGCCCATTCCCAAAGCAAGAATGAAAGGAACTGAGATATCACCGGTAGTTGCTCCGCTTCCATCAAAAGCAAGCGCAACAAACTCCTCAGGGACGAAAATTACAATTAAAAATGTCATGGCATAAAGAATGGCAAAAGTAACCTTAATATTCATATCCCTGATAACACGATATAGGGCAAATCCGACGAACACACCCACTCCAGTGCTTAATATCCAGACAAAGGCGGTCTCATTGACCTCATTCATTGTCATATGCGTCTGACGGGCAAGTACTGCAAGTGCAGGCTCTGCAACTGTGGCAAGTATTCCAAACAGGATCCCGAACAAAATAATAAATATACCTTTATTAAATTTTACCAGCGAACTTCCTACAAGCTTTCCTATGGGCAAAATACTGGAATCCAGGCCAACCAGGAAAAAAGCCTGCCCAAATACCACACTTGCATAGCCTGCAAGCAACTTATAATAATCTTCCGGCTTCTCCATGGGAGCAACAAAGACGCAAACAAATATTATGATAAAAACAAGGGGGAGTGAAGATAAAAAAACTTCTTTTAAAGTACGTATTGTTTTCATATTTTTATTATATAAGAAATAAACAAAAAAGCAACTTTAATTTCATCACAGTACCTTATTTGTTAGCTCTTATACGCTTCTCCTTCTCTCATGTTTCAATTTATAGCTTCTTTTCTTTGCCGTGTACATTTTTTTATCTGCATCCCTTATCATCTCTTTTGCCGTAACAGGTGTCTCATCCATTGTCCGTATACCAAAAGAAAGGGTCAGCTTAATACTTTCATCTTTTGCACTGAGAGGGATATTTTCTGCTTCTTTTTGAATCCGTTCCATGATAAGCTGAGCTTCCTCTTCTTTTATACCGTTGAAACAGATCAGGAATTCATCTCCCCCATATCTGGCAGCCCAGGTATTCTCACAACCAACAGTCCTGAGAATTATCTCACTCACAGTCTTAATTGCCAGATCTCCTGCTTCATGACCATAAGAGTCATTGATGGCTTTGAAATTATCAATATCAATAAAGCAGACAGATAAGGGTTTGTGAGTCAGGGCAGACTTCACAATATCCGCCGGGAGACGCTCATCGATATACCGCCGGTTATAAAGTGAAGAAAGAGGGTCCTTTACAATTGCATCGTTAATTTCTCTAACATACTGAGTAAGCATTTCACTCTTGTTGTAATCCCCCTCTCCAATAAACATAGTATCTGTAACATTCTTAAAAAGCTCCAGTACCGCAGGCTGTCCAACATTTGTGATCGGAATTGCTGTTACCAGTAAAACGGCATTCAGATTCTTTTCCATCTTCACTAAACTTCTGTCTTCATTATACGACCTGATAGAAATACAATTATCACAAATCTTGTTATTTCCCCAATAACAGTAACAGATCTCATCGGTAGGAAACATGGAAGTATTTCTGAAATCCAAAACGATTTTATGGAGCGGGTCAATCAGGCGTACGGCATCATACATTTTATGAAAGAAATCCAATTTATCTTTTATTTCATCAAGAGTAATACTATCCATTTATCCTCCATAGATTAAAATTATTATTTAAAAATATAACAATTTGACATATTATGGTAACTGTTTTCTATTTTAACACATATTTTCTTATATTAACAACAAAAAAATCGCTTTATTTCACATATATAGCCTATTTGCATACAAATTATCAATCTTGTAACTATTTTTTAGTAGCAAAAAGCCTTCAGGTTAAATCCTGAAGGCTTATATGATGACCTATCCGAGAATCGAACTCGGGTTTCCGCCGTGAGAGGGCGGCGTCTTGACCGCTTGACCAATAGGCCAGTACAAATGTTAATTCGTACAGAATCGAGGCGACAAGATTCGAACTTGCGACCTCTGCGTCCCGAACGCAGCGCTCTACCAAACTGAGCCACGCCTCGATTACGTTAGGTAGTATAATATAAATCCTAACGTATGTCAACCTTATTTTCAAAATATTTTATTTTTTTTTAATAACTGGAAAAATTTCTAAAAGTTTCATAGATATTTTCCCGTTTCGTTTAGCCAAGATCAAAAAGAGAAAGCTGGTTGGATTCCGGCAATTCCCCCAGAAGTCCTAAATCTCCCATTAAATCGCATACCGTTTTACTGACCTTGGTACGGTTTCTGAAATCTTCTCTTGATAAGAAAGCACCGTCCTTGACCGCATCCACCACTGCATCGGCTGCCTTTTCACCCAAACCATCGATGCTGCTTAAGGAAGGCATCAGCTTTCCGTCAATGATCTGAAAATGTCTTGCCTTTGCCCGGTAAATATCAATGGGAATAAAGTCATATCCTCTGGCATACATCTCCTGTACAATCCTCATATCACGCAGGGTATCCAGTTCTTTTTTTGACAAGGTATCCATTCTCTTGCGGTAATCCGCCAGATAATGTTCCAGCTTTTCTCTTCCCTGGCACATCAGCTCATAACTGAATCCGTTTGCCCGAATGCTGAAAAAGGCAGCATAATATGCCAGAGGATAAAACACTTTGCAATATGCAATACGCCAGGCCATCATAACATAAGCCGCAGCATGTGCTTTGGGGAACATGTATTTTATCTTTTTACAGGACCAGATATACCAGTCAGGTACCCCATGAGCAGTCATTTCTTCTACCCATTCATCCTTTAGCCCTTTTCCTTTACGTACGCTCTCCATGATGGAAAAGGACAGTCCCTCTTCGATTCCCATAGAGATAAGGTATATCATGATATCATCACGGGTACAGATGGCAGTCTGAATGGTTGCTTTCCCTTCCTGAATAAGAGTCTGGGCATTTCCAAGCCATACATCCGTACCGTGGGCCAGACCTGCGATACGCACCAGATCGGAAAAATATTTAGGCTGGGTATCGATTAACATCTGCATGGCAAAATCTGTACCGAATTCAGGGACACCAAGGGCGCCTAATTTACATCCACCAATATCTTCCGGCGTGATTCCAAGGGCTTTCGTATTCTGGAATAAGGACATAACTTCCTGACTGTCCAGAGGAATATCCTTAACCGGATCAAAGCCAATCAAGTCCTGAAGCATACGGATCATCGTCGGATCGTCGTGTCCCAGAATATCAAGTTTCAGCAGGTTATGGTCAATGGAGTGGTAATCAAAATGAGTGGTTACCGTCATGGTCGTCATATCATTGGCAGGACGCTGGACCGGCGTAAAGGAATAGATTTCCTCCCCATGAGGAAGTACGATAATACCTCCCGGATGCTGTCCCGTAGTTCTCCTCACGCCAACACAGCCCTGGACGATCCGATTGATCTCACAGTTGCGTTTTCTCACTCCATGTTCTTCATAATAATTCTTCACATAGCCGTAAGCCGTCTTATCCGCCAGCGTACCAATAGTCCCTGCACGGAAGGTCTGACCTTTCCCGAATATGACCTCTGTATAGTCATGAGCCTTACTCTGATACTCTCCGGAGAAGTTTAAGTCAATATCCGGTTCCTTATCTCCCTTAAAGCCCAAAAAGGTCTCAAAGGGAATATCAAATCCGTCTTTTTCCAACGGGTGTCCGCACACCGGGCAAGTCTTATCAGGCATATCACAGCCTGCCATACCGGAAAACTTTTTCACCTCATCGGAATCAAAATCATAATAATGACAGGACTTACAATAATAATGAGGGCTTAAGGAATTGACCTCTGTAATACCTGACATGTAAGCCACAAAGGAAGAACCTACGGAACCACGGGAACCCACCAGGTATCCGTCTTCATTGGATTTCCAAACCAGCTTTTGGGCAATAATATACATAACAGCAAATCCATTGGAAATAATGGAGTTCAGTTCCCGTTCCAGACGCTCTGTAACTATAGCCGGAAGATTCTCTCCATATATGGCATGTGCCTTATCGTAGCAGATCTTTCTTAAGTCTTCATCTGAATTTTCGATGACCGGAGGACATTTATCCGGCCGGACCGGAGATATTCTTTCACACATATCTGCGATCTTTCTGGTATTTTTTATAACAACCTCTTCCGCCTTATTCGGTCCCAAATACTCAAATTCCTTAAGCATCTCTTCCGTTGTTCTCAGATACAAAGGAGCCTGATCATCAGAGTCCTTAAAGCCCTGTCCAGCCATAATAATTCTCCGGTAAACCTCATCTTCCGGATCGAGAAAATGTACATCACAGGTAGCACAGACCGGCTTTCCAAACTGTTCTCCCAAAGAAACGATTTTCTTATTAATGTCAATCAAATCCTGCTCCGTCTTTACTACACTTTTTTCATCCCGCAGCATAAATCCGTTATTGCCCAACGGCTGTATTTCCAGATAATCATAAAAATTCACCAGCTTCGCAATCTCCGCATCCGGTACTCCCCTTAAAAGCGCCTGATACAATTCTCCGGCTTCGCAGGCGGAACCAATGATAAGCCCCTCCCTGTACTTATTCAGAATACTTTTAGGAATTCTGGGTCTTCTGGCAAAATAATCAATATGAGAATAAGACACCAGCCGGTAAAGATTTACTCTTCCCACATCATTGGCCGCCAAAATGATAACGTGATGGGTAGGAAGTTTCTTGATCATGCTTGCAGACATGGTATTCAGCTGATTCAGTTCATCTAAAGTCTCCACGCCCCTGTCCCGGATCATCTTTACAAATGCTGTAAATATAAGAGCCGTACAGCCTGCATCATCGACCGCTCTATGGTGATTCTCCAATGAAATATTTAAGGCTTTGGCAACCGTATCAAGTTTATATCGGTTTAGATTGGGAAGCAGAAGTCTTGCAAGGGCAACCGTATCCATTACCGTCGGGTCGAACTCCAGTCCCAGCTGAGATGCATTATAGGCAATAAAGCTTACATCAAAGGAGGCATTATGTGCGACCAGAACCGCATCCGAACAGAACTCCAGAAACTGGGGAAGGATCTCCTTGATTCCCGGATAAGGCAGCACCATGTTGTCATTAATTCCGGTCAGCTTCTCTATTTCAAACGGAATGGGTACATCCGGGTTCACAAAGGTACTGTATTTGTCGATTACTTCCCCGTCCTTTACCTTCACTGCCCCGATTTCTATAATTCTGTTTTTAGAAGAGCTAAAACCGGTGGTCTCGATATCAAAGACCACAAAGGTATCCGATAATTTCTGGTTTCTTGAATTCTCTACCAACTGCTTTAAATCATCCACCAGATATCCTTCCACTCCATAAATAAGTTTAAAATCATCCCCCTTATCCAGAGCATGATTGGCATCGGGAAAGGACTGGACACAACCGTGATCGGTTATGGCAATGGCCGGCATTCCCCATTTTTTTGCTCTCTTAACAATGTCCTTTACCTCAGACACTCCATCCATATCACTCATCTTTGTATGACAGTGGAGCTCCACTCGTTTTTCCAGACTGTTGTCCATCCTTTTTCCGGTAAAATCTTCTGATTTCTTGATTCCGACCACCGATCCAAGGGTAAGCTCTCCATCAAATTTGTCTATGGTGGTAACACCCTTGATCCGGATAAAACTGCCCTGGACAACGGCAGCCTTTAAATCATCAAGCTGTTCTTCCTTTGCAAACATCTTTACGGTAATGGTATCTGTGAAATCAGTCACGTCAAAGATCATAATGGTCTTTCCGCTTCTTAATTCCCGGCTGTCAACCGTTAAAATCTTACCCCGAACCGTTACTTCTCCAATTTCTCCGTCGATTTTTTCGATTTCAATAATTTCTCCATCAAAATCACGGCCGTACAAAACATCTGGATTATCCGAACGTTTTGTATAAGAATTCCCGCCTTTTTTATAATCTTTCCATTCCTTTTTGACAAATTCCTTTTTGCCTGAATCAGTTTCTCCCGTCTTCCCGCTTTCTTTTTTCCCTCCCATGCGCAATCCCTGAGTCGGCTTATCCTGAACAAACGGGACGTCGGCCCCATCGTCTGCAGCCATGGCTTCCAGGTTTTTGCCAGCTGCCATAGAAGGCGGAATCTCTTCCTCACCATTAGAAACTTTCATGCCAAAAGAGGTACGGCTTACGATTTCCTCCACTTCCCTCTGCATCTGCAATTCTTTCTGCTTTGCCAGTTCATTGACTTTGGGCGCTGCATATTCATACTGCACTTCCAGAGGAAGACCGCATCGTTCAAAGAATATCTTTTCCAGTACCCGCTTTAATTCTCCCGCCTTTTCATGGGTGACAATGGTATCTTCCACAGTCATTTTAAGCAAATCCCGTTCCGGAAACTGGTATTTTGCCTTTCGGAACATGTTGTATTCGATAATGCTGTAATTTTTAAGTTCCATTAACAGGCTATCCCGGTATGCCTTTAAAAGTTTCTGAGGTGTATACTGTTCTGACAGCCGGAATCGCTCGATAATTTTCACACTAAGTTTCTTGGAAGGAAACAATTGCTCCTTGATTCCCTTTTCAAGACCATAGATATTCTGTTTATGTATCAGCCTTGGGCTTAAAAGATAAACACGAATAGAGCTTCTATCCCTGGTGCAAGTGACTTTCTCCACTTCCACCAGATTTAAAAGCTCTCTCAATTCTTCTGTAATATGTAAATTTGGAAATACCTCCAAAAATTTTTTTGCCATTCTATCACCTATTACATGCTCATAAGTTCTTCCTGCAGTGCCTCCAGAAGCTGATCTTCCGGAACCCTTCGGATAATTTCCCCTTTTTTTATAAGAAGACCTTCTCCGATTCCTCCGGCAATGCCCAGATCAGCCTCCTTCGCTTCTCCTGGTCCATTTACCACGCAGCCCATGACAGCCACTTTTACATCCAGATGATCAAATTTGGAAACCATTTCCTCTACTTTATTGGCCAGTGATATCAAATCAATCCGGGTTCTTCCACAGGTAGGGCAGGAAACGACTTCTACCCCGCCCCTCCTTAGACCCAGGGATTTTAAAATCAGCCTTGCTGTTCTTACTTCCTCTACCGGGTCACCCGTCAAAGAAACACGGATGGTATCTCCGATGCCTTCATGAAGAATAATGCCCAGACCTACAGAGGACTTTACGGTTCCTGATGCCAGAGTCCCTGATTCCGTAATGCCCACATGCAGAGGATAATCTGTCTGCACAGATATCAGTTCATGGGCTTTGACACACATAAGAACATCGGAAGACTTTATGCTGATAACAAGATTTTCATACCCCAGTTCTTCGATCATCCGAATCTTATCCAGAGCACTTTCTACAATGCCCTCTGCAGTCACTCCCCCGTATTTTTCAATGAGATTTTTCTCCAGAGAACCGCTGTTCACTCCTACACGAATGGGAATATCATATTCCTTTGCCTTTTCCACAACGGCACGCACCCGTTCTGCGTTTCCGATATTTCCCGGATTGATACGGATTTTATCTGCTCCAGATTCGATTGCAGCAATAGCCAGACGGTAATCAAAATGAATGTCTGCCACCAAAGGAATGGTGATCTGCTTCTTGATCTCCTTGACTGCCTTTGCTGCCTCTATATCAGGGACAGCAACCCGGATAATATCACAGCCGGCCTTTGTAAGTGCCTCAATCTGGCTGACCGTTGCATCGATATCCTGAGTCCTGGTGTTACACATGGATTGGATCAGAACCGGATTTCCTCCTCCGATGATTCTGTCGCCAATCCGAATCGCTCTTGTATGTTCTCGGTTCATACGTTCCTCCATTCTGCCTTCATATCCGCTTACGTAAACCGGTTAATATCATTAAATATAACAAAAACCATAAGAGCCATAAGGGCTGCCATACCGATCATATTGACCAGGCCCTCTTTATTCGGGTCCATTCGCTTTCCTCTGATGGCTTCAATGATCAGGAACAGGAGCCGTCCGCCGTCAAGAGCCGGAATCGGAAGCAGATTCATAACTCCCAGATTGGCACTGAGCAGAATACACATGCTGAGCACATTCATAATAGCCGCTTTAAAACTAACCGTAAGGCCGGCCTTAACGGAATCATCGATCATAACCACAATTCCCACCGGACCGCTCAAATCATTGACACTGGCCTTGCCGGAAAAGAGCATACCAAGACTTTTCACTGTCAGCTTCACATCGTATTCCATTTCCTTGTATCCGTATTTTATCAGTTCACCAACCGAGGATACCTTTGCGTTCTGAGGCGCGATCGTAATACCAATCAAATACTTCCCGTTTTCCTGGGAATATTCGGGCGTTACGGTTACCGTTTGAATACGGCCTGCTCCTGTGGATGGATCGACCCTTAAAAACTCCACCTTATTCATCTTTTCATCAGGCTTTAAAAGCTTGTAAAGAATGTATTCCCGGTACATGGATACACTTTCACCGTTAATTTTAAGAAGCTTATCGCCAGCCTGCATTCCTGCCGCATATGCTGGAGAATCTTTCGTTACCTCTTTTACATAGGTCATATCATAGCCGCTCATCCCTACCAGAATCATAGCAAGGAAAAATGCCAGTATAAAGTTAAATATGGGACCTGCCGCTATTACGGACATACGGGCCGGAATGGATTTATTCTGAAATGCCCCCTGGTCCGCATTATCCTCATCTTCTCCTAACATCATGCAGGAACCGCCCAGAGGTAAGGCTTTAATGGAATAAATGGTCCCTCCCTTTTTGAAATGGAGCAGCCTCGGCCCCATTCCTACGGAAAATTCCACCACTGTGATTCCATTCTTTTTTGCAAATAAAAAGTGACCTAATTCATGAATTAAAACAATCAGTCCGAATACCAGAATTGCTACGATAACACTGGACAATCTACCACCTGCTTTCTATATATTCATAAGCTGCTGCTTCCGCTTCGAGAATTTCTTCTACCGTCGGATTCTCTATTACAGTATGCCCGGCCATTGCTCCCTCTATCATATCGGTTATGGTAAGATATGAAATTTCTCTATTTAAAAATTTGGCAACTGCCCGTTCATTGGCAGCATTGAAAATTGTAGGAAGCGTTCCGCCTGTCTTTCCGGCCTGATATGCCAGTGAAAGCCCTGGAAAATTAACCATATCCGGTTCTTCAAAGGCAATCTGGCCAATGGTGCGGAAATCCAGACGGTCTCCCGGAAGAAATCTTCTTTCGGGATAATAAAGCGCATACTGAATCGGAAGTTTCATATCGGGTGTTCCCAACTGAGCCATTACTGCACCATCTTCAAATTCCACCATAGAGTGAATGACGCTTTTGGGCTGAATCACCACTTCAACCTGGTCCATCTCAACACCGAACAGCCATTTGGCCTCCATCACTTCAAGCCCCTTATTGACCATTGTAGATGAATCAATGGTAATCTTTCTTCCCATGGACCAGTTCGGATGATTTAAAGCATCTTCTACCTGTACCGTCTTAAGCTGGGCTCTGGTTTTACCTCTGAAAGGGCCGCCGGAAGCGGTAAGAAGAATTTTATGTATTGCATTTTTATCTTCACCGTTTAAACACTGGAAAATAGCACTGTGTTCACTGTCGACCGGCAGGATCTTAACTCCCCGCTCTTTTGCCAGCGGCATAATGATATGACCGGCAGTAACCAGAGTTTCCTTGTTCGCCAGGGCAATATCTTTTCCGGCTTCCATCGCTGCAATGGTCGGCCGGATTCCAATCATGCCCACAACTGCTGTTACTACGATATCCGCAGATACCTCTGTAGCAGCCTCAATCAAGCCTTCCATTCCCGAAACGATGCAGACCGGCAGATCCTTTACCAGTACTGCCAGCTCTCTGGCTTTATCTGTATCCCACACACATGCAAGTTTCGGTTTGAATTTTCTGATCTGCTCCTCCAACAGGCGGATGTTGCTGCCTGCCGCCAAAGCGGTTACTTCCATATCCCTTTGGTTTTCAATCACCTCCAGGGTCTGGGTTCCTATAGAACCTGTGGAACCTAAAATTGCTATTTTCTTCATCTTATGCTGTAAGCTCCTTTTCTTTTCCAACATTCCAGGCAGGAATTGCGCTCTATCGCAAAAATGTCACAGCCAGATAAATGGCCGGAGCAGTAAAAAGCATACTGTCAAAACGATCCAAAATTCCTCCGTGGCCCGGAATCAGCTTCCCATAATCCTTTACCTGATGATTCCGTTTAATAGCGGAAGCAGCCAGATCTCCCACCTGGGATATAATAGCTGCTATGGCACATGACAGGGAACAGGCCAACTGGGGATTGCGCATTTCCGTTATATAGGAACCGAACAATGTCGCATATATAAATCCCAGCAAAGCCGCTCCCAAAACGCCTCCGATTGCCCCTTCTATGGACTTCTTGGGACTGAGTACAGGCGCCAATTTATGTTTTCCCAAAAGCGTTCCCACACAATATGCACAGGTATCACTTCCCCAGGAACTTAAGAACACCAGCCATACCAGATACTTTCCATCAACCATGGCTCTTGCCTGATAGAGATAAGATAACATGACCGCTACATAAAACACTCCCAGAAATGATACCGACACTTCTTCCAGCTGATACTTTGGAAAAGTAAATACATAAACACTCATAAGGACCATTAAAAATCCAATGAACAGGAAAAGCATAAAGTTCTCTTTCTGGAACCATAATAATCCATAATACGCCAAAACAGTGAAATACCCCAAATACCCCAATAAATTCGCCTGTATCTTCAAGACACGATACAACTCAAACAAACCGATTATGGAAATAGTAATTGTAGTAACAAAAAGAAGGCTCCCTCCGCTTCCTACTGTTAAAAGCGCAATCAATAAAAGAATAATTCCACTTATCAGTCTGATTGCAAACATCGCGCTACCTCCCTCCGAATCACTTCACTCCCCCAAATCTTCGATCCCTGCTATTGTACGCCGAAATCGCCTTTTTCAATTCATCCATATTAAAATCAGGCCAATAGCAATCGGCAATGTAAAACTCTGTGTAGGCAAGCTGCCATAACAGGTAATTAGAAAGCCTCATTTCCCCGCTGGTTCGGATTAGCAGATCCGGGTCCGGAATATCTGCCGTATCCAGATAGGAAGAAAAGACCTTCTCACACATATCACCAGATGAAATTTTTCCATTATCTGCATCCTGCATAATACGTTTCACCGCACGCACGATCTCATCACGTCCGCCGTAATTGACTGCAATCACAAATGTCAGTCCGGTATTATCCCTGGTCTCTCTTACCAGTTTGTCGATTCCTTCCACAATATCCCGGTCAAACCGTTCCAGGTCACCGATCATCTTTACTCTTACATTGTTTTTTTTCGCAACTTTCAACAGTCTGACCATATAATAGCGGAACAGCTGCATAAGTGCTCCCACTTCATCAGAAGAACGCTTCCAGTTTTCCGTAGAAAATCCGTAAACCGTCAAGTACTTAATTCCAAGCCTTGCCGCATCTTCCACGGTCTTCTCTACGGTTACACAGCCCTCTTTGTGCCCCAGATTCCTGGGAAGTCCCCGTTTTTGGGCCCATCTGCCATTGCCATCCAGTATAATCGCAACATGCTCCGGTACTACCATATTCTGCATCTTATCATCCATATTAATCTGCTCCTTAAAAAACACAAAACAGGACAGGCGAAATGCCTGCCCCCTGTTAAAATTTTATACAGTAAGAAGATCTTTAGACTTCTCTTCAATCGCCTTATCTACCTGAGCAATCATTTTGTCTGTTAATTTCTGAATCTTATCCTCTGCAATTGCCTGCTCATCCTCAGAAATCTCCTCTGCTTTCAACTGTTTCTTAAAGGCATCATTGGCATCACGGCGGATATTACGGATGGCAACTTTTGCAGCTTCCCCTTTTTTCTTAACATCCTTTACCAGTTCTTTTCTTCGTTCTTCTGTCAGTTCCGGGAAAACAAGCCGGATTACATTTCCATCGTTGGTAGGATTAATTCCCAAATCAGATGTGAGAATTGCCTTTTCAATTGCCTTTAACAGACTTTTTTCCCATGGCTGAATTACAATCATGCGGGCTTCGGGAATTGTAACATTGCCTACCTGCTGAAGCGGTGTAGGGGTTCCATAATAATCCACTCTGATTTTGTCCAATACATGGGGGTTGGCACGTCCGGCCCGAATGGTCATAAAATCATTCTCCAGAGTTTTCAGTGTCTTGTTCATCTTTTCTTCGTAAACCTGTAAACTTTCCTGCATATCGTCCTCCTGGTTTATGCGGTAACGATGGTACCGTTTATTTTTCCCTGCATTGCATTGGCAATGCCATTCTCTTCATTTAAACTGAATACCGCAAGCGGCATCTTATTCTCCATGCACATGATGGAAGCGGTTAAATCAATAACCCCTAATTGCTTATCTATCACTTCCTGAATGGAAATCTTATCGTATTTCACTGCATCCGGATTTGTCTTTGGATCGCTGTCATATACTCCATCAATGGCCTTTGCCAAAAGAATGCAGTCTGCCTCCATTTCAATGGCACGCAGCGCAATTCCCGTATCTGTTGAAAAATAAGGATGTCCTGTTCCACCGGCAAAAAACACGACTTTACCCTCTGCAAAATATCTATTGGCTCTGTCCTTTGAAAAAAGTTCTGTCATGGAACCACACGGAAACGGTGTCAGAATCTCTGTATTCATCCCTGTGTTCCGAAAAATTTCCGAAACATAAATGCAGTTCATAATTGTAGCAAGCATACCGATCTGATCCGCTTTCGTCCGATCAATGGCATTGCTGGTTCTGCCTCTCCAAAAGTTTCCTCCGCCAATCACTATGCCTACTTCCACACCTGCATCAACGGATATCTTAACCTGCCGTGCAACCTCCTTAACAGTGGCTTCCTCATAGCCTGTCTTCCCGCAGCCCGCAAGAGCCTCGCCACTGAGCTTTAATAATACACGTCTTGGATTCATAGCATTAACTCTCCTGTATTCTTGTATTGTCTGAAAAGATTATAGCATACTTTTGGATGGTTGGAAAGAGGAAGTTTGCCTGCTTTCCTCTTCCGGGCACACCATAAAAATACCCGGGAATCAGCTCCCGGGTATTAAACGCCAGACCTTTTCTTATTCCATAACAGCATACTGGAAGAACCAGTATCCATATGGAGAATACCATGTCCCTTTTAGCTTAGGATTCTGCAGCCAGAATTCATTCCGGTAATTAAGGGGCGCAATTGCGGCATCTTCAAGAATCATATTTTCCGCCTCATGAAGTTTTTTATAATGCTCTGCAACATCATTCGTTGAATTGGCCTCATCAAGCAGCTTATCAAGCTCCGGATTGTTATAGCGAGCATTATTATTCCCACTTGTTGACTTTAACAGATTCAAAAGATTGGATGGATCATCATAATCCAGGCTCCATGCATCACGTGCAATCTGATAATCTCCTGCACGCCTGGTTGGTGTAAAGGTTGCCCATTCAACAATCTTTATATCCATAGTAATGCCAAGGGCCTCCTTCCAGCAGCTCTGCAGATACTCTGCTACCGGTTTGTTATAGCCGGCATCATTCGTCATATACTCAAATACAGGGAATCCCTTTCCGTCAGGATATCCGGCTTTAGCAAGCAGTTCTTTTGCCTTTGCAACATCGGCTTCATAGTCTTTAATATTAAAGAAATCGCCTCCGTTGTTCTTCCGGGTTACCTCCTCAAAATACGTTCCACCTTCTACATCAGAAACACCAGCAGGTACAAAATTTGCAGCCGGAGCACCGATTCCCTGCATAACCGTATTTGCAAGGTATTCCCGGTCAATTGCAAGACTTAAAGCTTTTCGCACATCAGGGTTATTAAACGGTTCTTTCTGATTCTGGAAATCTATATAAGAAATTCCCATGTTTGGCTCTACATGAAACTCTTCTTTATCTCTTAGGGCCGGTATCTCCTCGGTTGGAACATCCCTAATCATAGCCACTTCTCCAGTCTGGTAAGCACTGTAGGCCGCATTAGAATCTTCCATCAGAACAAATTTCAATGTGTTTAAAGTGATTTTATCTGCATTCCAGTAATTTTCATTCTTTGCAAAAGTTACATGAGAACCTGGAACCCACTCAATCATCTTTAAAGGACCGTTAGAGATATAAGTTTCCGGTTTTAAACTCCACTGCTCTCCATTTGCCTCTACAGTAGCCTTCTGTACGGGAACCATGGTCGCATGAGTAATAAGCTTTGGAAAATATACGCATGGCGCAGATAATTCTACCACAAAGGTTTTATCGTCTGGAGCAGAAACACCAAGAGCATCAATGTTTCCGGCAGCTGCTTCCTCATAACCTTTTACGTATCCAAGCATATCACCTGCATATGGAGCAGCCACATTTGGATCTGCAAGCCTTTTCCATGAGTAAACAAAATCATCGGCAGTCAACGGGGAGGCATCGCTCCACTTTAAACCATCACGTAGATGGAATGTGTAAGTAAGTCCGTCATCAGATACCTCGTAAGATTCTGCCTGTCCGGAAACAATCTTATTCTCCTGGTCAACAATCAGTAAGGTTTCAAATGCATGCATAATCATGTTCGCACTGTCAGAGGCACTATTTAAAGCAGGATCAATGGTTTCAGGATCCGGACCGATCTGTACCGCAAGATCAAGCCCTGTGGCCGATTCACCTGCCGGGGCAGCTGTTTCGCTGTTTGCTGCCGCACCTGTTGGTGGTTCCTCTGTCTTTTTACCGCCGCAAGCGGTAAGAAGCATGCAGGATGTCATAATTGCAGCTAATACAAGTAATAATTTTTTCATACTCTTTCCTCCCGTTAATATAATATTTATCAGAGCAGCAGCATTTTAAATAGCCGCTATCCTACTGTTTTTTGAAATCCCATTATAGCCATCAAAGATATCAAAATACACTCACCTGCCTGAATAAAACAGTACCCCAGGAAACTATTTGTTCCAAACAAGGACTTTTTGACAAAAGAAAGAGCATAATATATATTCCTATATATCTTGCTCTCTCTTTTGCATTTACCTCAATACCTTCAAAAGATATTTGAGCTTATTGCCACGTATTTATAAATTAAATCCCTGCATTTATTCCATGGTAGCATACTGGAAGAACCAGTAACCGTATGGAGAATGCCATGTTCCTTTTAACTTTGGATCTTGTAACCAGAAGTCATTGTAATATGCAACTGGTGCAATTGCTGCATCTTCAAGAATCATATTCTCTGCTTCATGAAGTTTTTCATAATGCTCATTAACATCAGCCGTTGAGTTTGCTTCGTTAAGCAGCTTATCAAGCTCCGGATTGATGTATTTTGCATTATTGTTACCGCTGGTTGACATCATTAAGTTTAACATGTTGGAGGGATCATCATAATCATATACCCATCCATCACGGGCTGCCTGATAATCTCCGGCACGACGGGTTGGGGTAAAGGTAGCCCACTCAACAACCTTGATGTCTACATTAATACCAAGTGTCTCTTTCCAACAGTTCTGTAAATATTCAGCAACAGGTTTATGATAGCCTGCATCGTTGATCATATATTCGATCGTAGGAAAACCTTCCCCATTGGGATAGCCTGCTTTTGCAAGAAGCTCTTTTGCCTTTGCAACATCTGCTTCATAATTGGCTGGGTCAAAATAATCCTTACCGTTTCTCTCCTTAGTAACATCCTGGAAGAAGCTTCCTGGTTCCGCATCGGAAACACCAGGTCCAACAAAATTGGTTGCCGGAGTATAAGTTCCCTGCATTACTGTATTAGCCACATAATCGCGGTCAATGACAAGGCTTAATGCCTTACGGACATCAGGGTTTGTAAAAGGTTCTTTCTGGTTCTGGAAGTCTAAGTAGTAAGTACCCATGATAGGCTCCACATGAAAATCTTCTGTTCCTTTCAGACTCGGAACTTCTTCTGTCGGAGGCTCCTTAATCATGGAAACTTCTCCAGTCTGGTAAGCACTGTAAGCCGCATTGGGATCTTCCATAAGAACGAACTTCAGCGTATTCAACGTAACTTTATCTGCGTCCCAGTAATTTTCATTCTTAGCGAATGTGATATGAGATCCGGGAACCCACTCAATCATCTTTAACGGGCCATTGGAAACGTATGTTTCCGGCTTTAAGGTCCACTGTTCACCATTGGCTTCAATAGTTGCTTTTTCAACCGGTACCATGGAAGCATGTGTAACCAGTTTTGCAAAATATACGCAAGGAACAGATAACTCAACAACAAATGTGTTGTCATCCGGTGCGGATACGCCAAGAGCATCTAAGTTTCCTTTTGCTGCATCTTCATAGCCTTTTATATATCCAAGCATATCAGCCGCATACGGAGCCGCTGTATTAGGATCTGCCAATCTCTTCCATGAATATACGAAATCTTTAGCCGTCAATGGTGTACCATCGCTCCATTTTAAACCGCTGCGAAGTTTAAAAGTATAAGTCAGGCCATCCTCAGATACTTCATAGGATTCTGCCTGCCCTGGTACAATCTTATTTTCGGAATCCACAATCAACAAGGTCTCAAAAGCGTGAACGATCATATTAGCGCCGTCAACTGCACTATTTAAAGCAGGATCGATGGTCTCCGGATCCGGGCCAATTCGAACCGCAAGATCAAGTCCATTGGTTGTCCCTCCTTCTGGGGCAGTCGTCTCCCCATTTGAAGCAACTGTGGTAGCGTCCGCAGATGGCTGAGCATTCTTACTGCCGCCACATGCGGTAAGAATCATGCCTGTAGCCATAACAGCCGCTAATAAAAGTGACACTTTTTTCATAGTTTTTCCTCCTATAAAATAATTTTTATCAGCGCAGTAGCACTTATCCGGCCACTGCGCTGATCGATTCCACTAGCATACCATAAAAGCAGGAAAATAGCAATGTTATTTTAATTCACCCGATCGAGATGGTGGCATGCAGCATAATGTCCGCTGGACACTTCTTTCCATTCAGGCTCCTGAGCAGCACAAAGCTCATCTGCATACGGACACCGTGTACGGAAGCGGCATCCGGAAGGCGGATTAACAGGGCTTGGCACATCTCCCTCTAACACGATTCGTTTGGATTCACGGCTTATCTTAGGATCAGCAATCGGAATCGCCGAAATCAGGCTCTTGGTGTAAGGGTGAAGGCTGTGGAAAGTCAGCTCATAGCTGTCTGCCAGTTCTACCATCTTACCAAGATACATAACCCCGATCCGGTTTGAAATGTGCTTTACAATGGAAAGGTCATGGGCAATAAATAAATAGGTAAGGCCACGCTCTTCCTGAAGCTGTTCAAACATATTGACAACCTGTGCCTGAATGGAAACATCCAGTGCGGAAACCGGCTCATCGCAAACAATAAACTTGGGATCTACTGCCAAAGCCCGGGCAATACCAACACGCTGACGCTGCCCGCCTGAAAATTCGTGAGGGTAACGGTTTGCATGTTCTGAATTAAGGCCCACGGTAGAAAGAACAGAAATAATCTGCTCCTGACGGTCCTTTTTATTGGCTGCCATATGGTGAATATCAATCGCTTCCCCAATGATATCCCCAACGGTCATCCGGGGATCCAGACTTGCATACGGATCCTGAAAAACGATCTGCATCTTCTGACGGTAAGGAAGCATATTTACTTTTGTAATGTCTTTTCCGTCAAAAAAGATCTTTCCTGATGTAGGTTCATAAAGACGAAGCAGCGTACGGCCTGTGGTGGTTTTTCCACAACCGGATTCTCCCACCAGCCCCAGTGTCTCCCCTTTTTTTATTCCAAAAGATACGTTATCTACAGCTTTTACAACCTTTTTTTCAAATAATTTACTGCCGGAAACAGGGAAATACTGCTGTAAATTCTGCACTTCTACAAGATATTTATTGTCCATCATGCGTCTCCCTTCTGTGCCTGTTGTTTTTCAAATTCTTTCTTTTGAAGAAGCCAGCAAGCACTGTAATGAATATCCGACACATCAGTATACGGCGGCATTTCACGCAGACAGATCTTCATGCAGGCCCTGCATCTGGGCGCAAAGGGACAACCAGCCGGCGGATTCAGCATATCCACAGGGCTTCCCTCGATCGGAACCAGCTTGTTATGCTCTTTTTCCGTAAGTTTTGGGATGCTTCGAATCAGACCCTTGGTATATTCATGGCTTGGATTATAAAAAATATCATCCGTATCGCCATACTCGATAACCTTGCCCGCATACATGACTGCAATGCGGTCACACATATTTGCAACAACACCCAAATCATGGGTAATCATAATAATCGCCATACCCAGCTTTTCTTTCAGCTCCATCATCAATTCCAGAATCTGTGCCTGAATGGTAACATCCAAAGCTGTGGTAGGTTCATCTGCGATTAAAAGTTTCGGTTCACACGCCAGGGCAATGGCGATCATAACACGCTGACGCATACCGCCGGAAAGTTCATGAGGATACTGCTTTAAACGCTTTTCCGGCTCGTTGATTCCAACCAGGGTAAGAAGCTCTTTTGCTCTTTCATTGGCCTGCTTTTTATCCTTGTTTGTATGAAGCATAATTACTTCGCATATCTGATTACCAATGGTAAAAACAGGATTTAAGCTGGTCATCGGATCCTGGAAAATGATAGAAATTTCATTACCGCGAATTTTTCTCATTTCCTTTTCCGTCATCTTCTCGATCTGATGTCCGTTAAACATTAAAGATCCGCCGATTAAACGGCCCGGATAAGCCGTAAGGCCCATAAGACTGTATGCCGTTACGGATTTACCAGAACCGGACTCACCAACAATTCCCAAAACCTCTCCCTCTTTAAGATGAAGAGATACATTATTTAAAGCCTTAACTTCCCCTGCCGGAGTAAAGAAAGAAAGACGTTCATTCTCAATATTAACTAAATATTCACTCATTAATTCTCTCCTCCTTTAATCTTTCAGTTTTGGATCAAATGCATCACGAAGACCATCACCCAGCAGGTTGAAGCTCAAAATAATTACAGAAATCATTAGGGCCGGCGCAAACAGGCGGTGAGGATAGCTTTGAAGACCATTTAACGCAGCACTTGCAAGACTTCCTAATGAAGGCATAGGTGCCGCAACACCAAGGCCGAGAAAGCTTAAAAAGCTCTCTGTAAAGATAGAAGAAGGAATCTGTAGTGTTGTGGTTACGATCAAAGTACCGATACAGTTCGTAAGCAGATGCTTCCGGATAATATGTCCGCTGGATGCTCCAAGAGCTCTTGCAGCCGTAACATATTCCTGCTCTTTAAGTATCAGAATCTGGCTTCTTACAATACGGGCCATACCTACCCAATAAAGCAGTGCAAATACCACAAAAATACTGATCAGGTTTACACCGATTACCTGAATCCACTCAAAGCCGGGTTTTTGCGCCAGTGCCTTTAACGGTTGATCAAATGCAACCGACAGCAATACGATAATCAGAATATCAGGCACTGTATATATCATATCAACAATACGCATCATGATCATATCAACCCACCCGCCAAAGAAACCGGCAACGGCACCGTAAACGGAACCAATGATGAGAATAATCGCAGAAGCAACCAGACCTACAATAAGAGAGACCCGGCTACCCATCATAACACGGACTGCATAATCACGGCCTAAGTTATCAGTTCCCAGAATATGGGGAAAAACACTCTCTCCTGCATCTATGGCCTGCAGTTCTTTTTCAGAATACTGCATTGGGGAAAGATTTTCACTTCCTCTTATCTGCTGTTCATAGCTATACGGATAGAACTGAGGTACTATAAATGAAAAAATAAAAACCAAGAGAATCACAACTATGCTGACCATAGCAATTTTATTCTTTTTAAGCCGTCTGATTCCATCTTTCCAGAATCCGACGCTTTTCCGCATGACGGTTAAACTTTCTTTTTCCGCATCACTTGCCGGGAGAAAGTCTTCCACATTAACCTGTAATGATAATTTATTCTTTGGCATCCTCTTTCTCCTTTCTCTTATTTCAGATTAATACGCGGATCGATAAACTTGTAGGCAACATCGACCAGCACATTCATGATAACCATCAAAGTAGCAAGGAAAATAGTTGTACCCATAATAAGAGGATAATCACGGCCAGTAATGGAACCGATGAACTCAGAACCCAAGCCCGGAATCGTAAATATCTTCTCAACAATAAAACTTCCTGTTACAGTATAGGCTAAAAGCGGTCCTAAGTATGTAACTACAGGAAGAATCGCATTACGAAGTGCATGCTTGAAAATGCTCACTATCTGAGAAAGACCTTTTGCGCGGGCAGTTCTCATATAATCCTGTCCCATAACGTCTAGCATGGATGACCGCATCAAGCGTGCAATATAGGAAGAAGGATAAAGAGCAAGCGCTATAACCGGCATAATATAGTTTTTCCACGAAGCCAGACCATAGGTAGGCAAAAGCCCCAATTCTAAGCTCAAAACATACATCAGGATCGTACATATTACAAAACTCGGCACCGCAATCCCGCATGTACTGAATATAATAATAACATTATCTACAACAGTTCCTCTTTTAAATGCTGCTACGCTTCCTAAAGGAACACCAATGCAGACAGCCGTTAATATTGCAATTCCGCCAATCCTTGCTGATACCGGAAACTTTGCTCCAATAATCATATTGACTGTACGTCCACGCTGCTTCACGCTTAATCCTAAATCTCCATGAAGCAAATCTTTCATGTAAGTTACATACTGTTCTCCCAACGGTTTGTCCAGCCCATACTTTTCATTTAAGGCAGCCTGTGCCTGGGGGCTGATCGCCTTTTCCGACATGAAAGGACCGCCCGGCACCATGTTCATGACAAAGAACGTAACCGTTGCAACAGCGAAAATTGTTATAACCGCCATAGCGATTCGCTTAATTATATACTTAGCCACTTTCGTCAACTCCTTTGGTATTGTGATGTCCGCACAATATGGAAACATTTGTTAATGGTGAACGGACACTATTTTAATAGAAAAATCCCATGGATACCCATGGGATTCGCCCCAGAATCCTGTTGAAACTACTGCATCTGTCTTGCAACTTCGTCTGCAAAGTTCTCTTCTTTCTTCTCAAGACCCTCGCCGGTTTCAAAACGTACAAACTTCTTCACTTCTACCTTGCCGCCAACTTCTTTGGAAACCTGCTCTAAATATTTACCAACGGTTAAATCACCATCTTTTACATATGCCTGATCAACCAGACAGAACTCTTTTAATTCTTTGTTTAAACGTCCAACGATCATCTTTTCAATAATGTTATCTGGTTTGTCCGGATTTTCATTCTTAGCCTGAAGCTTTAAAATTTCTGTCTCATGATCAATAAATTCCTGTGGAATTTCATCTCTCTTAACATACTTTGGTGCTAATGCCGCAATCTGCATAGCTACATTCTTTAAGGCTTCTTTTACAGTATCATTAACCACTTCTGCGCCAGCCTCAATAATAACACCGATTCTTCCGCCGCCATGGTTGTAATCTACAACAACGCCATCTGTAACGATTTTCTCAAATCTTCGGATGCTCATATTCTCGCCGATTACAGAAATCTGGCTGGATAATACCTGTGCAACGGTTAAAGAATTGTCTTTTGCCCATTTCTCTTCAAGAAATGCTTCCATATCTTTTGATTCGGAAGCAAGTACCTGAGCAGCTACATCTGCTACATAGCCCTGGAACTGAGCGTTCTTTGCAACAAAGTCAGTCTCGCTGTTTACTTCTACGATTGCTCCTGATTTTCCATCTTCGCTAATGATTGTAGCAACAATTCCTTCTGCTGCAATTCTTCCTGCCTTTTTGGATGCAGCTGCAAGTCCTTTTTCTCTTAAGAACTCTACTGCCTTGTCCATATCACCATCTGTCTCTGCAAGAGCTTTCTTGCAGTCCATCATACCTGCACCAGTCATTTCTCTTAATTCTTTTACCATTCCAGCCGTTACTGCTGCCATTGATTTTCCCTCCATCTATATCATATTATCGTTTATATTCTACTTGATATTGTACAAACCTTTTCCCAGTAAAAAGAATGCTTCGACCCGCTTATCAAAGCAGGTCGAAGCATTCAATCGCCTGAATTATTAAGCTTCTACAGTCTCTTCTGTTTCCTGAGCTGCTTCTGCTTCCTCAGCTACTGCTTCGCCCTGGTTTGCTTCGATTACTGCGTCTGCCATCTTGGATACAATCAACTTAACGGCTCTGATCGCATCATCATTACCCGGAATTACAAAATCAAGTTCCTCAGGATCACAGTTTGTATCAGCAATACCGATTAATGGAATACCCAGATTATGGGCTTCCTGAACACAGATTCTTTCCTTCTTAGGATCAACAACAAAAATTGCATCCGGAATCTTCTTCATTTCTTTAATTCCGCCTAAGTTTCTCTCTAATTTATCCCACTCTTTCTTAAGAGCAATAACTTCTTTCTTAGGAAGTACATCAAATGTACCATCCTGAGACATAGTCTCAATTTGTTTCAATCTGGCTACTCTGGACTGAATTGTCTTGAAGTTTGTCAGCATTCCGCCAAGCCATCTTTCATTAACAAAATACATACCGCAACGCTCTGCTTCAGACTTGATTGCATCCTGAGCCTGCTTCTTTGTTCCTACGAAAAGGATCTTACCGCCCTCTGCAGCAATGTCAGAAATTGCTTTATACGCTTCGTCTACTTTTACAACAGATTTCTGTAAGTCAATGATATAGATACCATTTCTCTCTGTGTAAATATAGGTGGCCATCTTAGGGTTCCATCTTCTGGTCTGATGACCAAAATGTACGCCAGCTTCTAAAAGCTGCTTCATCGAAATAACGCTCATGTTATTACCTCCATTGGTTTTTACTTCCGCCTGCTTCTCATACTTCCCGGGAGACCAATACCGGCACCTTCCTCAGGAATCCGCAAACGTGTTTTTTAATAAGCTAAACCAGTATAGCATAATTATCTATATGATGCAAGTATTTTTTGTACCTATCGTCTAAAGAATGTATACTTTTCAGAATTTTGATTAAAAAGGAGCAGATCATCGTCTGCTCCTTTTTATCGCAATTTATATTTTTATATATCCTTAATATCCCTGCGTTCCGGCATACTCTTCACGGTTCCAGCCTTAATTGCCTTTAATTCATCAAATACCACATCGTTTAAGACTTTGATGTAAGTACCCTTCATACCGGAAGATCTGGATTCAATTACTCCGGCGCTTTCAAATTTACGGAGAGCATTGACAATTACAGAACGGGTGATTCCCACACGGTCAGCAATCTTGCTTGCTACCAGAATTCCCTCATTGCCGTCTAACTCTTCAAAAATATGGGTAATTGCTTCCAATTCTGAAAATGACAGGGTGCTGATGGCTGATTTTACGATCTGCACTTTTCTGGTTTCTTCTGCATTCTCTTCATTGACTGACCGCATCATCTCAAGTCCTACAACTGTAGTGCCATACTCACTTAAAATTATATCGTCAATATCATATTGTGAATCAGACTTGTATATGAACAAAGTACCAAGTCTTTCTCCTGCGATATCAATAGGCGTTATAATCGCCTGATATCTTCTGATATCATCACCGGTAAAGCCCAGCGTCTCCAGATTAACATTTTCTTTCGTTGATAAAATACTGAGCAGACGCTCATTCAGCATTGTATCTACATAGCCACCGACCTGATCTGCGATCAGCTCCTGAATTTCATCAATATCAGGTGTCAGACCTACGCCAAGCACCTTTCCCTTCTTGCTTATTACAAGAATATTTGAATTCAGGATCTCGGTCAGCACTTCACAGATATCGTTGAATACAACCTTATGCGAATTGTTGTTATGCAATAATTTGTTAATTTTTCTAGTTTTGTCCAACAACTGTACGCTCATAGCCGAAAACCTCCTTATGAATTTGTTTGAAAATCCAAAATAAATTTTTAATATATAGATATTAACATTATTATTTTCAAATAACAATAGTTTTTTGAAGATTTTCGATTTTCTTAATAATTATTCTTTTTTCCTTATTTATCTCCACTGTATCCACACTGTTCATTTGAGCACAGCAATTTGCTTCCTTTTTCTACCATATAAGCGCCACACTTTGGACATTTTTGTGTAGAGGGCTTTTGCCATGACATAAAGTCACATTCTGGATTGGACTCACAGCCGTAATAAATTCTGCCTTTTTTGGTTTTTTTAATGACAACTTCTTTTCCGCATTTCGGACAAGGTACTCCAATTTTCTCCAGATATGGTTTGGTATTTTTGCATTCCGGGAAACCGGGACAAGCCAGGAATTTGCCATGAGGGCCATACTTTATAACCATATTTCTACCACAAAGCTCACAGATTTCTTCAGTCACCTCATCGGCAATGGTTACGGATTCCAGTTCTACAAGCGCTTTATCGACTGCATCTTTTAAATCCGGGTAGAAATTCTTTACCACTGTCTTCCATTGAACCGAACCGTCACCAACTTTATCGAGAAGATATTCCAAATTAGCAGTAAAGGTAATATCGACAATACTTGGGAAACACTTTTTCATCATTTGGTTGACAACTTCACCAAGTTCTGTCACATAAAGGTTTTTATTTTCCTTCGCCACATACCGTCTGGCAATAATCGTGGTAATAGTAGGTGCATAAGTACTGGGACGACCGATGCCCTGTTCTTCCATTCCTTTTACCAACGACGCTTCTGTAAAATGGGCCGGAGGCTGAGTGAAATGCTGGCTGCTTTCAAGCTTCTCCAGATTCAGTACACTGCCTTTTTCCAGATTTCCCAACAAGACATTTGCTTCTTCTTTTTCATCGTCCTGTACATAAACGGACATAAAGCCATCAAAGGACAATTTGGAAGCAGAAAGAGAAAAAGAATATGCACCAGCGCCAACTTTTACAGAAGTGGTCTGATAAACAGCGGGCTGCATACGGCTGGCGGCAAATCGTTTCCAGATCAGCTGATAGAGTCTGAATAAATCTCTCTGCAGGGATTCTTTTACCATTACCGGTGTTAAGGCAATATCCGTAGGGCGAATGGCCTCGTGGGCATCCTGAATCTTTACATTGCTCTTTTTGCTTTGCTCACCTTTTGCCACGTATTGACTGCCATATTGTTTTTCAATGTACTCTCTTGCTGCTGCATCTGCTTCTTCTGCGATTCTGGTAGAATCTGTACGAAGATAAGTAATAAGACCTACCGTTCCATGTCCGGCAATCTCCACACCTTCATAAAGCTGCTGGGCCAGGCGCATGGTTTTCTGAGTTGAATAATTAAGTACTTTGGATGCTTCCTGCTGCAGGGTACTGGTCGTAAATGGTATGGGAGCTTTTTTCACTCTTTCTCCATGTTTGACTTCCTCCACCTGATAGGTCTGATTCTCAAGTCCGCTGAGAATCTTATCCAGCTCCTCTTTGGTGCGAATGACTATCTTGCCGTTCTTATCACCATAAAACTTCGCCTTAAGGATCTTTTTGCTTCCTTCCTGCTTTAAGTCAGCATCCAGATTCCAGTATTCTTCCGGAATAAATGCATTGATTTCTTCTTCCCTGTCGCAAATAAGCCGGAGTGCCACAGACTGAACTCGGCCGGCACTCAACCCTCTCTTGACTTTTGCCCATAACAAAGGGCTGATCATATATCCAACCATACGGTCCAGAACTCTTCTGGCCTGCTGGGCATCCACCAGATTCATATCAATAGCTCTGGGAGTCTTTAATGAAGTTTTTACAGCGTTTTTCGTAATTTCATTAAAACTGATCCGAAATACCTGTTTTTCTTTTAATTCATCCAGCTTCAGAGCTTTCATCAGATGCCAGGAAATGGCTTCTCCTTCGCGGTCAGGGTCCGTTGCAAGGTAAATCTTATCTGCCTTTTTTACTTCTTTTCTAAGCTTGGCAAGAATATCTCCCTTTCCCCTGATTGTTATATATTTAGGTTCAAAATCATTCTCTACATCAATCCCCATCTGACTCTTAGGAAGATCCCTTACATGACCGTTAGAGGCATCTACTTCATAGTTCGTCCCCAGGAACTTTTTTATCGTCTTTACCTTTGCCGGTGACTCTACAATTACTAAACAGTTCGCCATACCAAACTCCTCGCCTATAGTTTCTTACCATAATATTGATGGGATGTCTGCAAAATGAGACCGTTCAATTCCAACTCCAAAAGGGCACTCATACATTCGCTGACAGACAATCCGCTTAAAGATACAATCTCTTCGAAATACTTCGGTTGTAAATCTAGGCAACTATACACCATTTTTTCTTTTTTGGCAAGCCCGTTCTTATTTTTTTCATGAACTCTTAATATTTTGCTGTTTTGCAATTTAAAATATCCCAGCACGGAATCAGGGTTTAAAATCACCTCTGCTCCATCGGAAATAAGCTGGTTGCAACCGGCACTTAAAGAATCCGTAACCCTTCCGGGAAGGGCAAAGATTTCCTTTCCCTGTTCAAGTCCCAGATTGGCTGTAATGAGCGAACCGCTCTTTTCTCTCGCTTCAATTACAAGAATCACATCCGATAAGCCACTGATGATCCGGTTCCTCATCGGGAAATTACGAGGCTTCGGGGCTTCATCAGGTACAAACTCCGAAATAACTCCGCCTCTTTTCTGCATCTGTTCAAATAAACCATAGTTTTCTCTCGGATAACAGATGTTGATTCCACAGCCCAATATTCCATAAGTATCACCGCCTGACTCCAAAGCGCCCTTGTGGCCTGCTCCGTCAATTCCTAAAGCAAGCCCGCTGATGATCTGAACGCCTGATGCTGAAAGTTCTCTTGCCAGATAGGTTGCCATCTGCTTTCCGTAGTTGGTACAGTCTCTTGCTCCAATGATTGCCGCTGAGGGCCGTTCTTCATCCGGGAGCCTCCCTCTAAAAAATATTCCCACAGGATATCCGTAAATTTCCAGCAGACGCTTCGGGTATCCGGCTTCATCAGATGTAATAAAATTAATTCCCTGATGCTCTAATTCTGCCAGTTGCCTCCGGTAGAAATCTATATTTGATTTGCTTTCCTCAAACACGGATACATCGGATTGCTTCAAAAGTCCAAGCCTCTGTAATTCCTTTCCTTCTATATTATATATCCTTTTATAGCTGCCCATATAATCATGAAGTTTTTTAATGCTTACTGCACCAATAACCGAAACATGACAGAGCCAATACAAATATTCTTTTTCTTCATGATTTTCCATAGACCCCTCCCCAGTATTTTCCCTCCAGACTGCGCAGCCCGGCCGCCTCTGCCAGATGTCTTTTCATGATTTTCTCAGAACCTTCCAAATCTGCAATCGTCCTGGATAATTTGAGTAATTTTTCATAACTTCTTGCACTAAGTCCCTGAGTTTCATAAATCTTCCGTAATAATGCACGTTCTGCTCCATCCATGACGCAAAACCTGTCGATTTCTGCCTTTTTCATGGAACTGTTAAAATATATTCTTTTTCCCTGATATCGTTCCGCCTGAATCTGTCTGGCCGCTTCGATCCTCCTGCGGATTGACTCAGATGTTTCTCCTGTGGACTTTTCCTCCAGTTCTTCATAGGTGACAGTTCTGGACTCTGCACATATATCAATCCGGTCTAAAAGGGGCTTTGATATTCTGCTTAAATATTTATTAACCTGCTGTTCAGAACATCTGCATTTGCTCCGGTCGGGATAGAATCCGCAGGAGCAGGGATTCATAGTTGTATTATATCTATGCGGTTATTTTGTTGTCGTATATTGTTAAGTTTCTTCTATATATATAATCCATAGATTAATGGAAAACCGACAAGTTGTTACATTTAACATTTTGTATCTATTAAACTGGGACAGGGGCTTTCTTATTTCTTGAATACTCTTTATTCCAATTGTTTTTTGTACTGCTCCATACTTCCTGATCACCAATTTGGGCTTTAATATCTGCATTTTCCAGTGCCCTTGCTACAATCGGAGCTATGGTATTTGCCATTTTCTCATAATCAAAAATACCGGACAATGCTGCATTTAATTCAGCCGATACGCCTGCCTTAAAATCATAAGAAGGAACATCGTATGAAACTGAAGCTTTTGTATCTACCATATCAAAGAATTGTCGGTTGACACTATATGTAGTTCCAACATCAGGAGCAACGATGTTTGCAATATCAAATGCCTTGGATACGTTATCTGCCCATAGCGCTATCAAGCTTTCGGAGGATTCCATATTGTCAGATAGACCTACATTAAATCCAGCAACCGTGAAGCCACCAAACTTTGCAAACAATTGGGACGGCGAATGAATATCAAGCAGATCGGTAAACCAGTTCTTAATATTACCAACCCAGGTACTTATTACTCCTCTGCTACTATCTTGATTATTCTTAATTCCGTCATTTAATCCCTGCACTATAAAACCACCAAATCCAGCAAACACAGTAGATGGTGAATGAATACCCATAGCAATTTGAAAAGGATCAGTAATACCTACTTTAGCAAAATTTCTCATAATACCAGGTGTACTGGATTTCTGTAACTCTTCAAACTTCTGCTTAAGTCCTTCATTAGAATAAGCTGCCCAACCGGAACCCAAGTTTTGCAAATCATTGTTTAGAGATTTTCCACCTTCTAATACTTTCTTCGCCCCAAATACTCCGGCATTAAAGAATTTTGTGGTATTTTCTTCATTCTGTAATCCACTTGTTACGGCATCTGTAACTGTATTGGCGGTACTATTCGCTTCTGCTTTTCCTCCATCACCAATGGCTTTTACCAGCAGCTTTCCTCCATCATAAGATACTTGGTATCCTTTTGATTCGTAATCCGCTTTTACTTTAGCCCAAAGTTCGTCATTCATGGTACTTACGGCTTCCGGTACACCATTCATTCCACCCTGTCCAAACTGAACAACACCTTTTTCTCCAAGGTCATACATATCTTGGTCCGTGTTCCCATAAGCTTCTATAATTGACTGATATAGTTCTATGGCAGCTTCCCCAACAATTTGCTTACCGTCAACAAATATTCCACCAAGATCATCAATAGCCTTTGATGCGTCAATCGTAACTTTTCCAAAATTCATTGAATTAACGGTATCTTCTAATTCTTTATATTTCTGCTTATGTCCATCTAAAACTTCATTGGCTGTATTATATGCAAGGCTAGCATCTTCCACTGCTTTTTTTGCATTGTTTTGTGCTTCTGTAGACTTTCCTAATTCCTGTTCATAAAAAGCAATCTGTTGAGCTAACTGTTGGGCAATAGATTTATTGCTATCCAATGAGATTCCATATTTATCAAGTAAATCCTTATTTTGAGAATACCATACATTTTGGTCTTCGTAACTCCCTGTAAGACTATCCATTGCATCTTGCAAAGTCTTCATTTTCTTTTCATTGTTTCCATACTGCTTTTCAGATATGGCCAATTGTACATTTGCCTCAGATAATGCAGCTCCATATTCTTCTACTACCTTTTGATAAGCCATCACTTGGTAATATTCTTGTTGCTTTTCAATTACTTTTTGTATCTCATCTCTTTGAGCTGTATATCGTCCTGTGGTTTTATCAATCATCCCTTGTAACTCGGGAACTTTATCAATCAACTGCTGAGCATAATTCTTTAACTTGTCCTGTTCTGACGATGTAAGAGATGACTGATCTGCAAGGTTAAAATATGCCTCGGTGAGTGCACCTAACTTTTCAGAATCTTGTTCTGCGCTTTCAATGACTTTTTGGCTGCTCTCTGCTACATTGGAAAAAGAATCTGCAGCCTCATTCAATGAATCAGTATTAGAACCTATCTTGTCTTGGAATTCAGAGAACTCATCTGCCATCTTTTTCTTCCAGTTCTGGTTCATTGCAATTAAACCACCTGCAATGGCTGCCAGACCAGCCGCCAGTGCTACATATGGATTTGCTGCCACCCAGCCAATAGCTTTAATAAAGAAATCGTCTAAGACAACGTAAAGTCCGGTAATTCCGGTCTTAATAGCGTCAATGGCTGTTACAACAGTTTGGTATGTTATAAATGTGGTCAAGAACCCTGCTACTGCTCCAGTTAGGAATACAAGCGTATCTTCTGGTATGGCAGAAATCACAGAAGAAAACCCTTTTAACACCAAAGACAAACCACTTACTAATCCAGAAAGAACAGGTGTTAGTAATCTAGCTAATCCCTCAACAAATGCAATCAGCCCATTTCCAATCCCAACTGTCAGATGAGAAAGTGCTTTATACACATCGTCTAAAGCGTCAACAAACTGTTCCCATTTTATCTTCTTCGATAAATTTGTCATGACATCAAGTAAACGAGGAAGTCCATTTCCGATTCCCCATACAGCAATAGGTTTAAGGAAATCATCGTAGAAATCCAACATACTGGTAAAAGAAAGAATTGTTAGCCTTGACAGCTCTTTGTAAAAGTCACTAAGGCTAGTGCGGAGTTTAGACCAATTAATATCTTTAAGCATGGAATTTGTAATATTTAAGAACCTTGCCAGGCCATCTTCCCCTAATGTCCATGTTCCTACTGGAACCAAAAAATTATTGTAAAAGTCTTTTAATGTATCTGTACTAAATTCTCCAAATTCTTTAAATCCTTCAATCCATAGGCGTTTCATTGCATCCCTAGTAGGCTCCGCAATATCCCATATTTTCTGAAAAGCATCTTGAATTTGATCAGCCATTTTTTGTGCAGAGTTTTCCATATTGGAAAAAGCGTCATCCCAAGCCTTTTGATATTCTGAAAAGGCATTTAAAAAGGCATCATCAAGCAAACCACTGGTTCCCGCCTTTCCTCCACCACCTTTTCCGGAAGAACCGTCATTAGAACTGATAACATTAAGGTTATCGAATGACTGTAAATTACTAGCCATCTTCTTTGACTTTTTAGCAGCATCATCCATTTTATCAGCTACACCACCAGCCGCATCTTCCAAACCATTCATATCAGTAGCGGCGGCTCCTGTAGAGGCTACCAAAGAACCCACTTTTACTCCAAGTAAATTACCAATCCATGAAAACAATCTTTGTACTGCGATAACTAATGCATTAACATATGGAAGTACTGCAGCAACAATCGGTAAAAAAATGTTTCCGATAGTTCTGGCTAGGTTGGAAAAATTAGATTGTAATAATCTTAATTGGTTTGATGGTTGCTCCAAAGTGTTAGCCAAATCTCCCCATGCATACCGTGTTGAATCAAGAATGATCATTGTTCTCAAAAGAACTTTATCCTGTTGGTTCAAAGCTGATATTTTTGCTTTTATTCCCAGTTCGCTTAACTTCTGCTGTAGATTGGCTTCACGAATATTAACACCGTATTTATCAACGGTTTCACTCATACCAACCATTCCAGAAGCCAGGTTCTCCCAAACGTCTTTAAAATCCATGTTTCTGACAGAAGCAAGATCTGCACCAATCATAGTTAAAGCATTTGATAATTGAAGGGCTGTTTCCGAAGCCACGTCCATAGAAGAAGCCATTTGCCCGAAAGTAGCTTGATAGTTCATGAGCATATCCGGGTCAATTCCCAGACTCAGAGCACCTGTTGAAACAAGATTCCCATTGCTGTCAGCTTGAAACCCTGACATTTTACCTGTTAATTCTTTGGCACGCTCGCTAAATGAGTTTGCATATGCTTCCGCTGAATCATAGCCAGATTGTTTCCATGAACCTACTGCATTATCTGCAACCTGTCCCCAAGCCGCATCAAAATAGTTTAAAGTCTCTATGTAGTCCATGGAAGATTCTGTGGCTTTCCATAATCCCTTTACACCTCTAACCAACATGAAATATTTTGCATAGAGCATACCTAACTGAGAAGCAAGACTTTTTGTGCTATCTTTCGCTCTACCAGCACTATTGGAATATGAATTTAATCCATTTTTCATGGCTTGACTTGCACTTGATACTTTTGAACCGCTAGAAGCCAAATTTGCTAAAGCATTGGTCATTTGAATTAAGTTGTTATTTATTTTAGGCGCACCAGACAGAGTCTGCATCATATCTTTTAAGGCAATTCCAAGTCCTTGAATATTCGGAATCGCATTACCTGCAGCTTTATTTCCCAATTTTGAAATAGATGAAACAAGGTTCTCTAATCCAACTGTATCAAAATTGAGCGCACCTATCCCGTTTAGACCACTTACAAATCTCAAGATTTGGTCCTTAATTGGCTTAAGGTTTGTCGCCGCTTGCGTAGCTTTTGCTCCACCAAGACGACTAATATTATTTACAAGCGCACTAAGCCCTTCTATATTAAAGGTTACACTACCGATTGAATTCATGCTTGTAACAAAACCATGCAGATGGTTTGATATCTGCGGTAGATTCTTTACTAATTGTGTAGAATTTTTACCTCCCAACCGGCTAATTGAGGATACCAATTTATAGAGAGCATCCGGATTAAAATTCAAACTTCCTACATTGTTCATCCCAGATACAAAATCAGCCATACTGGTTTTCAAAAATTCCAGATTTTGTGTTGCTTCTGTGACAGAGGACCTTCCTAATTTTGAAATGGAATTTGCAATATTAGTCAGAGTATCCGTATCAAATTTCAGATTTCCAATACCGCTTATACTATTCGCAAAGATTTCCATAGCGTGAGCCGTATTGCTCACTCCCTGAACATCGACTGCTGCAAGTTTATTAAGCCCTCCGGTCACTCTGGAAAAATCCGCAGTCTTAGTCCGCTCATTAAAGCTTTGTATAGATGAAGCAATCTGATTTATTCCAGAAGCCACCTGACTTGCACCTGACATTTCAATGCCAGAAATAGCAGATTGCAGGCTTAACATCTTCTGTATAAATTTGTCAATTTTGGCATCAGCACTGTTTGTACTGGCATCTATTTGGACTTTCAGATCATCAATTACATCAGCCATGTTTTCACCACCTTCTACACATACAAAAAAAGGCGAGTGAATTTTCGACCATCACTCGCCTTTTGAACGCCTTTTACTTTTATCATTCTCCATACCGTTGAAAAAAGATATGAACTGATTCAATGCTTTTTCTTCTTCAATTCTTTTCTCTTCTTCTGTCATAGGGGTCACCCTTATTGGTTTCTCAAAATACTTACCTTTTTGCCTGCGCTTTACAAACGGCATTGCATTACACACCGTTGCATCTAATGCAGAAGCTACATATTGACCCATAAGCCACATTTCGTCACTACGAGCCTGTTGCTTTTTTCGATGCGCTTCCGCAAACGGCAAGAGTTTTTGTGGATTTAGATGCCAGAATAAATCATAAGGTACACCCATAACCAATGCTTCTGGTAAATACTGATTCCAGATTATTTCGTGGAAGTTGATTTCCTTCTGTGATCCTGTGGAGTCTTCCCGGATTTGGACTTCTGATTCTCCGCCGCTTCGTTCAGCTTGTCGATTACCTTGTCCATTCCGGTTAGTTTGAAAAAACCATCTTCTTCCATGCAATCTCTTAAGAAATTATACATTCCCCAAAAAGAAGCACGTTCATCATCTGGATTTTCTTTAACAAACTGCTTAAACAGAGTCTTAGCTGCCTGTTCACTTTCCACTGGATTGTTTTCCAGTAAGCCGGCATAAAGAGCCACAATAGCTACCTTGGGAATGTCAGAAACCATGTCGGACGTTCCATTCATAACAGCTGCCGCTATGGATATTTTTTCTCCTTCTTCAGATGGACCATTCTTCATGATATAACTGCCGGAAACAACTTTAAATACTCTGTCCACACAATCCTTATACTCTGCAGCTTCAAAGGAAAATTCTACTTTATATTCCTTGCCACCAATTGTTAAAATTTTCATGTCTTATTACCTCCCATTTTTTGTAATTAAGGTTCTTCTGCCGGCTCCGTTGGTTTAATGGCAACCGACCAACCAATTTCGCCAGTAGGAGTAACAGAAACGCTAGTATCCCATGCACTATCTACATCAGAAGCAGCCCAACCCATACGAGCAGGAATACAGGTGAAGAAAAACGCTTTTTCCAACCTTGGATGATAGAACTCCAGCCACATCCGCTTATTTGAGATTTTGGCTATATCATATTTATCGCAGATATCTTCCCACATATCCAAAAATACCTGGGTCATTCCGAAAGTGAGTGCAATCGCTCCGCCTGGATCTTTCAATCCATCAATGTAACGTTTCCAAATCGTGTCGTTGAGAGATGTTACATCATAGGTTCCCGTTTCTGGGTTAAAGTCCGGGATACTCTTAGGGTTAGGCAGATCAGTAAATACTGTGGGTTTTGTTCCGGCGGTTTCTTCGATGGCATACCCAACATGGATACCGGCAGTTGACAAATCTACAGCTTTTCCCATAGGTCATTTCCTCCTTTTCACATAAAAAAAGAACCTCGTCATTAGACGAAGCTCAAAGTTAATTGCTCATATTTTTATATTAAATCGCCCTCGCAATAGGTCCTATGGAACCTTGCAATCCAGCGATATGCTTCTGATGTACTTGATCGGTCCACTTCCAGTGGGCCGTATTTCAAAATAAAACCCAGTTCTGTCATAATATCTGCCACAAGGAAGATTAATTGCTTTGCCTTACTGGAAGAACCAGAGTCATATATGGTAATCTCAAAGTCAGCAGATATGGCGCATTGTTTATTCTGCAGGGAACTGCTTGTTGTCGGCTGTCCCAGGCTTTTGAAATAAAGATAGGGAAAGGCCGAAGGAGTATCATTCCTGGTAGTACCGCTTCCTTTGATGTACTTTTTAAGTGTTTCATCATTGGACAATCTTGTATAAACCAGAGAGGAAATATCAAGCATTACCGGAACACCTCCTTTACAATAGCCGCCACCTGCGTCCGGATAGCCAGGGAAGCATTATACATAGGCATAGTGGCCTTTGTACCATGAGTGTAATGCCACTTTTCATCTTCACCCCAGTAGTACCAACCATCTTCAAAAGCATGAATCTGTCCGGGGAATGTTCCGATTCCATAACCCATTTCGCCAGCTTTTGGATTATCCGAAGGATTATAGAATGAGCCTGCCCCAAACTCAACTAAAAGTAATGTCGAAATGACTCCGTAGTCATTGGACTTTGTTTGCCCTGTAGCGACAAGAATAGCTTTACAACCATCTGTCCTTGGCTCCATTTCCACCCGGAGGGTAATGGTTTTGCCTAACGGGGATTCGCTGATACTTTGTAGGGCTACGGTCTGGCCGGCTTCCGCCAAACGTTGGCATAGCAATTCAGCCTTTCGGTGTAATCCCACTTTGTACTGCTCAAGTTGATTAATGATATCCTGGATTCCTTTTGAGGAGAAGTTTCCTCGGATTATTCGTTTAGCCATATTATATCATTCCTTCGCATCTGTCGGCTCCGTCACAATCACATTAAGTGTTTCAAAACACATTAATGATTTCTTAATGCTTTTTGCATTCTCATTTTTTAATAGATCAGTAGCGTAATCTTTTCCGCCGCCCATATGCTCATCTATCTTATCTTTATCAATACGCATAACAAATTTACCGCCACAATCGCATTTCTCATGGCAATCAAATATTTCAAAAAGTTCTGAGGATTGCTCTTTGTCTGATTCTTGTAGCTTTCCACATTTTTCACAGCGGAATGAAATTTTAACTTTCTGCTTCTTTGCCATTAGCACACCTCCAGCCTACTCTTACCACAACTTATCACCATTGAAAGATATTACAGATTCTGTTTCTTGAACGTTCTCCGTACCTCCGTCTGGCAACTGTTTAATAGCAAAAAGCACGGAATTAATACTCCGTGCCACCTTGACAACCTTATAATCTGCTTCCTTGCCGCCCTCTGGCTTCCGGTCAACAAATATCTGTGACAGTTCATTAATTGGAAGAGTAAGGTCACAGGAGCATATCACTTTATCATAATCGGTATTCACTCCAAACGGTTCTGTTTGGGCTTCAGACCGGGCCGGGGACACATTCGCCCGGAACTTTACAGGGTCCGCATACCCAACCGTATAATCGCCAGTGAGAAGCGGTTCTCCGGTCACTGGGTCATATATTATATTTCCGTCCAAGTCAGTTTCATAGACCGGGATATGCTCTGAATAGAGCTGATAGTATAAAATTCGTTGGTTACGTTTCAGACCTCTCATATAACCTCACCTTTACAAAAGAAAAAGAGAGGACAATACCTCTCTTTACAGTTCCACGTCCTCCATGACTGCTCTTGCTTCCAGAACCGCAATATAATCAGCCATAGCGGCAATCTGCATGTTGTAAGTGCTTCTCGGACAAGTTGGTTTAAATCCTAATACTCCCCTGTCCCAGTTTGCCAACATCATTTTAAGTTTCTGATAACGGATAACAATTTGATAATACTCAGCTCTGAATCGTTCTTTGTAATCAGCACTGTTCATCATTTTCGCTGTATCGTTTAATTCCATTTTGGTCACAATCGTTCTCCCTATATCCTCCCAGACAAATTAAGTATGCCTGCCCACCACCATTACTGGCATACACCCTGCGTCTGACCGGGAGGTTAGCCAGACACGCACCGTCTTAAATATAAGTTATAAACTCTTTACCATAGGCACTACATCAAAATATAGATCATCTTCATTCTGATATCCACGGGAAATTCCGTTCTCAGAATGAGAACTTTGCCCCTCACTTCCTTGTTTAGCCCAATAAAAAACAGCAGCGTCAAAGACCACATCTCTGTACTTTGCTACTGCCGTTTCCTTTTCTGCATCAGTATACCCATACGGATAGCGTTTGGAGCATACCTTACGAATTGCCCGGTTAATGAGAATGAGCAGAACCGGATTGTCCTGTTCGCTCACTTCGTCACCAAAATATGTACTTACATCAGCCAGAATATCTGTTTCCACTCACCTCACCGCCTTTCTTATGCCTTAGCTGTTACTGTAGCGTGGCCTGCCTTTACTGCCTTATAGCTGGAATCACATTCAACAATAGTGATAACCTGCCCTGTAGCCGCTGTAATATCTGTGCTACCGTCCCATGCTGACCATGTCTGAACATTCTGACCATAAGTTACTGCATTAGCGGAAGCTCCTACTTTATACTTATAAGAATTACCACTTGCCTTAGCCGGGGAAACAGTTACTTTAGTGTCACCCGTAGCCGTACCAGCAACGGAATTAACATTCAAAACTCCAAGCGTACCAGAACCAGTTCCAACAGTAGCAATTACAATTCCGTACGGGTCTGGCAACACCGGAATAAACATGCCAGAAGCCTTAGTCCACTTAGCAACAGGGTCCTGTGTGGACCACATAGTCACTGTGACAAACATCTTTTCCAATGCTTCCTGAAATGCTGTATATTCAGCTTCTTCTGGTGTCGGTCCCCAAAGGCCAATACCTGCACTTCCAGAAATATCCGCAGTGTAGATTGTTACCTTGTTTTCATCAAAATATCTTTTATTTGCTTTCAAGCCGTTTGACTTGATATACGCAAACATCTCATCACAAGAAATAACCTGCAGCTTGAATTCTTCCTGCAACATTCTTTGCAGTTCTGCCATTGTTACCAATTTTCCAACATTGATTGCTCCGTAAATGGCAATTTGCATGGACTTATTCTTTCTCATACGCTGAACCTGTGTATCAGAGGTGAGCATGCGATTAGCAATTTTGCCCTGGTCTTTCAGAATCTTTACCGCTCTCTGAATATCAGAGAAGATATCATATTCTGGGTCAGACCAATCACCAAACGTAATCTTCTGTTCAGAAGGGATTCCAAAATCAATAGCCATATCAAGGTTGTTTTCCTTGATTTTCATAATGCCTTGGCTCATTAACTGCCCCTTGGCAATCTTGGTTCTGGTAACAACGCTTTCGGCCAAGCGGCCCATATCATCAAACACCCACTTGATTAAACCGTCATCATCAGGCACACCGTTGGTAATGTACATCTGAAGCTGTTCTGACTGATTGATTTTCTCCTTGATAAAAAGTTTTTCAGTCAGCACCTTTTCGAATGTCGGTCTTGTGCCGATATGCGCTTCGGTATCCAGGGCATGCACGAATGCCGGTGTCGGCAAGTTCTGCCCCTGCATTAGTCGGTAATACTCCGCTTTGAAATGCTGGGTCTTGATATCTGGGAAAATAGTATCCAGAACAGTAGGCCTTGCAACTGCAAAGTTCTGGGCAAAATTCAGTCTTTCATCTACGCTAATAGCGTCCAATACATTAAATGGCATTTTAGCACCTCCGATTAAAATTCAACTTCAGGAGCGTCAAGAATAACAAATCCCTTTGCTTCCAAAGCTGTTTTTGCTGCGGCTGATAATGCAGTCCTTAATCTATTTCCATAGATTCTGCCAGCCTTAATTACGCTGGCCGGACGTTTAGCATCATCAGTCATGTCAACAGTTTCAAATAAAATGCCTGTAGCGTCTCCATCGTTGGACGGGAGTACCGTACCGCCATAAATCAGTTTCTTGGTATCTACAGTTTCTGCCATTTCCCTGGTAACCATTTCGGTTTTCTGTACCAGTCCTATGGCACTTTCCAAAAAGTTAGGGAGTGTTTCTCCCTGAATCACTTTCATATAAGCCATAACTCAATTCCTCCTTAAATTAATGTTCCCGGCTGCGCACCAACAATAGGTGTTACAACAGGCTGTGGATTTTTGTTTTGGGAATACTGCTTTGCATATTCAGCCGCAGCACTTTTCTTGTCTGGGTCTGTGTTTTCCGGTGGGTCTCCTGCACCCGGATTTGGGGTTTTTTCAAAAGTTTCTTTCTGCCACTGGGTCTTATTTGCTTCATCACGTTTGGAAATTCCGGCAACAAAGGCCTCTGCGCTTGTCTTTGCTGCTTCCAGCTCTAAGGCAGATAAAGCACCAATCATTCCTGCAAATTCTTCACCAGATAAATTTGCTTTTGCAAAGATTCCCTCCACAGCTGATTGAGTAAGCTGCTTCTGCAAGTCTGCGGCCGCCTTTTCGGCCGCTTCCCTAGCTTTCTTTTCCTTTTCCAATTCTGTGAGATTTTGCTGTTCAATTTCATCAAGCTTTGTCTGCAACTCTCCAGCTTTTTCGGCTTCCTTTTTCCATTTATCAGCGTCATCCTGAACCTTTTTCACTTCTCCATTGTGCTGGTTCAAATAGCCTGTAATCTGCTCATCGGTCGGTTCAGCAACGCCTAATGCAATCAAATTCTTTTTAGCCTGTTCTCTGGTCATGATAATATCCTCCTTCTATCCACTCTTTTGGTAACGCAGGTCGCACCTGCTGGATTCCGCTATTTGACGGATAGCTCCAAAAATAAAAAAAGAAAAGCTATTCGGCTTCTCCTGTTCCAACTGTTGAATTATTCGATGGATTCTTTAGCAATTCAAATGCTCTTTGCTTTTCTGCTTCAATATCTAACTGCTCTTGCGTTTTAAATAGCGTATCCATGTAGGGTTTACTCATTATCCATACCTTTTCAGGATCACCAAATAAACCACAAGTAGTTAGTGCAATTAGTGGATTTACTTTATTTTTTAATAAGTAATCCAATGCTTGTGCCTTAACAAGCATATTGTCAGTGGAGTTTCGAGTAATTTTTACATCAAAATCCCTAACAGTCAACGGGACATCATTAACAGTCTGCTTGATAATATTAAGCACGATTTGGCAATGTTTTTTTTCTGCTTCAATAATGAACGGTTCGTCAAGTTTTGCCCTCTGTTCTGCAAAATCCCAACCATTTCTAAGATACACCGCCTGTCCTGTATCTCCCCCGGTATTTTGTTGACGGTCTGGCATTCCTTCAACCACAAGGACCTGACGATATACATCATCTTTTGACACTTGGGTCTGTTCCTGATTAAGTTCAGCAGTCATGAGTTTTACTTCTGACTTATTAGCTTGACCTGCATCTTTAACCTGAATTGCTCCCAACTGACTCATCTCTATAAATTCATCTTTTGAAATTTCGCAGTTTTTAAAGAGCATAAATGCCTGAACGAACTGCTCAATGCCATTCATTCTGTCGGACTGAATTTTATTCATCTGGTCCAGAGCAGTAATTACAATCTCAATATCAGACAGCCGGTCTGGGTTGTTAGGATATTCCGTTATTGGAATTCCTTCAAACCCATTAAGACCAGATTTTGTTACCTGCCCATTTTTTATAATGAAGTATTTGTCTACAGAAAAGCAAAGATAATACTGCCGCTCATTTTCGTCTTTTAACTGCTGAATCGAAAGCATATCTCGGCCATCTTCCTGTGAATATACGACAATCGTATTTAACGGCGTGGGAATATGAATCCGGAAAGGGACCGGATTATTCTTATCAGCTTTCAGAGTTGCCTTGTAAGCAGTTCCTACAGAACTTTGCCAAATCCCAAGTTCAATGTCTCTCGCCTGTTTGTGAGCGTCCCTCATATAATCATTAAGAGTATCAACAGCCTTGTTGATGACTTCATCCGTTTTACGGCTTACATACTGAATAGGTTCCCCGTATGTCTGACCTGCTTTGAAACGAACGATTTCCAGAGCATGGTTTTCAACAGTCTTGTTATTAATTTCTGGACGGACCGGCTTTTCTCTGTACAAAATGGGCTGATCGCCCATGTAGTAGTCATGAAGATATCGAATAAATGGTCGATTATAATTCAGGACGCTCACGGCTCTACCAACTACCTTTAGAACATTTTCAGAAGTAATTGCCGAAACACCGGTATATGCCACCTTCCGACCGAACGAACCTTTGCAAAGGTCTACGTAACTCAGCTTATTATTCATCCGCTTTTCACCTTCTTTGGCTTAAAAGTCATTCCGCTGGAACACTTCCATTCCGGGTGTTGTAATTTTCTATCTCTCCAAATAGATTCTTTTTTATTCTGTTCCGATTTTCCAGTTATTTTTTTCATAATTCCACCCACGAAAAATGCGCCCAGCCGAAGCCAAGCGCACATTGATATACTTTTCACTGATACCATATTATCATATTATGAGTGGGAAATGTGGGAATGTTAATAGATCACTTAGAACATATGTTCTTAAATAGCAATTTAACAGGAGTACATGGTGACATACAAAATCTCGCAAATGATAAAGCAAATCAAACCGATTTAATCAGTGTATCAGCCAAAGCAGATAATGCAATATACCGCTTGGGTGAAGGTCGTGTTAGCATGGGGTGGAATGCCGAAACATTATCACTCAACTTTTACGTTGACGGTATTTTTGTCGGCAGATTTATAAAGCCTTAAATGATCATTTATAAATCCATGATGCAGTGCCAAATAATACATAATCAGCAGTTAACGGGACACTTGAATAGACCTCAATATTGCCGTCATTATTTATCCGACACTGTAACGTGTTTTCTGCGGCTACGCAAAAACCGCATATTCTTGCCCCTAGTTCCGAGCGAAATCCGGCTGCTATTGGCCCACCTATTACAACCCAGGTGTACGCAGGTAAAGCAATTCCGCTTATTGCGTCAATAACAATTCGGAAATTTCGTGAAGTGCGTTCGTATTTTATACTGCCACTAAGACCCGAAAGTACAATAAGATCACCTGACGCATACTCATTTAAATTGCTATTTTATCTTCTTTCCTTTTATTTCCTCTTTCTTTCGAACATATATTCGATTATACTGTAATAAATATATGTAGAGGTGATAAAATGGATAGAGTTATTTTTCATATTGACGTAAATTCTGCATTTCTTAGCTGGGAGGCCGTTTATAGACTGCATCATCTCGGAGGTAAATTAGATTTACGTAGTATACCATCCGCTGTTGGTGGAGACATCACAAAGAGACATGGCATTATACTCGCTAAAAGTATCCCAGCAAAAAAATACAATATTAAAACTGGTGAGCCAGTAACCGATGCTTTAAGAAAATGCCCTAGTCTTTTACTAGTACCACCAAATTATAACTTGTACCAAAAATCATCAGAAGCATTTTTGCAAATATTAAGAAAATATAGTCCTTCAGTGGAGCAGTACTCTATTGACGAATCTTTTCTTGATATGACAGGAACACAATCTTTATTCGGTGATCCACTAACAGTAGCAAATGAAATAAAAGAACGTGTATATAAAGAGCTTGGCTTTACGGTAAACATAGGAATATCCAATAATAAAGTACTGGCAAAAATGGCTTCAGATTTTAGAAAGCCAAATATGATTCATACGCTATGGATTGAAGAGATAAAAAAGAAAATGTGGCCACTCCCCGTATCTGAATTGTTTTTCGTAGGTAATGCAACTACAAAAAAATTATTTGGTCTTGGGATAAAAACAATAGGTGAATTAGCACAAACTGATATTTCTATTGTCAAAAGCCATTTTGGTAAGCATGGAGAAGTGATCTGGTCTTTTGCAAACGGAATAGATTTTTCATCAGTTGAACCAGTTCCCCCACCCAATAAAGGTTATGGAAACAGTACTACAATTGCCTTTGATGTAAAAGACTCCCAGACTGCCAAATTGGTACTATTATCTTTAGCTGAAACTGTTTCTGCCAGGCTCAGAGCCGATAACGTAAAAATAAAGGTAATATCCGTAGGCATAAGAGACTACAACCTTGAATATTACAGCCACCAAAAGAAATTAGAAACGGCTACAAATATCACAAGGGAAATATATGAATACGCCTGCCAAATATTTGATGAAGTATGGAATAAGGTCCCTATTAGGCATTTGGGGATACACACAAGTCAAGTCGTAACTGAAGAAACTAGGCAAATAAGCCTTTTCGATAATTATGATTATGAGAAGCTTGAAAAATTGGATAAAGCTATAGATAATATTAGAAAGAAATTTGGCTCTGACTCTGTAGTCAGGGCAAGTTTCGCCCAAATTGACAAAATTGACCATATGAGTGGTGGAATCAGTCGTGAAAAAAGAACTGTTGATTATAATAAGCAAAATGTAATGTAAGGTGAGATTATGGGAACATTTGGTATTGGAACAAATGTAAATAACATAGATAGTGGTGAGATAAGGGGAAAGATGTATCATATTGCTTGCAAAGTCTGGTTTACTGCAAGTTGTTCCCCTATGCCTCTAAGCATTAAATTCGAGGGGGACGATGGAATTATACAGACCGTTTCCGATATTCAAGTAAAATATGCCAATAATAAAAATTATGATGGTATACCATCAAAAGAGTTTTGCTGTGAAGCTATAATTGGCGGAATTCTTCATGAATTTAAATTGATTTTTTACATGGAATCTTGTAAATGGGTTATGGTAATATAACATGATGAATACTGATTATTTTTAGAAAGGCGGTCCGTTATGTGCGGCAGATATTATATTGAAATTGACAATGATGAGTTACATTCTATTATTGCTGCTGTTGAAAGAAAAACAGCCATTAAAACTGGGGAAATATACCCTACTAACATCGTACCTGTTGTATCCCCTACTGGAGACATGACAGCTATGCGATGGGGATTCCCTCGGTTCGATGGTAAAGGAGCAGTCATTAACGCTAGAAGTGAGACTGCTGCCGGAAAACCTATGTTTCGAATTCCCATGATGGAAGGTCGTTGCCTTGTCCCTGCAAGCTGGTATTTCGAATGGGAAAAACGAGGCTCTCAAAAAGTAAAATATGCATTGACTACTTTGGACAATCAACCCGTGTGGATGGCCGGACTTTCAAAGACAGATCATAAAACCGGAGAATCCCTATTTGTTATTTTGACACGTCCAGCTTGGTCTGATATATCGTTTATCCATGATCGTATGCCGGTTATTCTTTCTCCCGATTTCCATGACGAGTGGCTTTTTGGAAATAACCCAATAAGTACAATACAGCACGCAGTAGATAGTTTAAAGTATAAGGAAGCAGAAGTATAAATGCCTGCTCCTTTTTGTAGAGTGGCTTAAATACTTTATTTGGTTTTGTTTTGATCCTCTGGAATTGCTGGAATTATTACAATCATGTTAGAATATATCATTGTTTGTAAAACTTGACCTTTTTGAAAATTGGTGCCAGACATATAAGCACCACTTAGATTAATAGATGATCCATTATAGCGTGTTAAATTGATTATTTTAAGATTATTATCATTACTCATGTGGTTTTCCTTCCTACCACTCTACGATATCATAATATCATAGAACATTAATATAGCAAAGTACTTTTTTAGGCGGGGCCATATATGGTTGCCCGCCTGAATATTATGCTCTAAACTCTACAATATCTTCAATGTTACAATCTAGGATTTTACATAACTTTTCCAACGTACGTGTCGAGCAATGGACATTTTTCTTCATTCGACCGATTTGACCTGGGCTTACCTTAAATTCGTTAATTAACCGATATTGCGTTATCCCTTTTTGTTTCATTGTCTTCCAAAGTTTATCATATGTAATCACAGCATAACCTCCTAGTCTTTTAGAAGTATTATACAACATATATGTATTATGTTTTATTTATTTAGACCCGGATACTGCAGCGCACCGTCCTGATCGGGCGAGAGCGTCACAGGTATTAAAACTCTCCCGGAGCCTGCACACCATTTTTGTCCGTTACATATAATGCGCATTCCAGCGGATGTCCTGCTCTTGGCTCAAAATAATAATTCTTGCCATCAATTACCTGCCAACCGGTAACAGCATATCCATCTGGATTGAAATAGTACCGATGATGATTAATGAGTTGCCAGCATGATTTATAGTAAGTGTTCTTTGAATTAGCATACCACCAGCCGTTTTTGTCCTTATTCCAGCCTGGGGTATATTCTGTCGGCCTATCAACCAGCGTAGCCTTAAATGCGTCCCAGGTATGCTGTGTGTGGTTGTAAACATAAGGATTCGGACAAATCTTCCCGGTCACATCATAATGCCGAATCACATGATCAGCGGGTACGTTGTACTTTGCCATCAGCACCTTGGTCAGTTCAATGGCTGACTGTACCGTAGCATCCTCAAAATACCAGTCCTTGGAATCCGATGCCAGGCTTCCCTTATTCCGCACACATAGCTCAATACCTAAGCTGTTACTATTCCGGCATTCAGGATGCACATACTTCTTTGCTCCGCAATGCCAGGCAATGTTCTTATCCTCAACGGACTGCCAGATTTCACCTGCGAAGCCCACATAATAGTGTGCACTGGCACCGACGTAATGGGAGGCATAATATTTACAGTTTGCTTCTGCCCCACCCAAGGCACCGACGTAATGAATTACGATATACTTAATACGTTCGACGCTGCCATTTGAATAATTATACGGTGTTAATAATTGATGAATCTGCATATCGGTTTCCTCCTATATAAAGAAAAGGCCCAGGAATCACCCAGGCCCGTGAGTTGCGATGTCGCAACAGGTTATTCTATTTTCCCTGTCTGCTTGATGATCTGATTTACATATGTACTCAGACCTGCAACCAGCACCCCCTGAGTAATAGCCGTAAATACTGCCATAGCAACTTCCTGCCCGGTCCCGCAGCTGCTTGTGGCCAAAACATATATCCCACAGAGCACAATACCGACAGCTCCGTTTACAAGTGGAATGTATTTATCCTTAATTGTTTGACTCTGCTTAATTCCAAGCCCCATAAAATAAAGTACTACTGCTACTACAATAAGTTCCGGTTTTACATAATTCATAATCTGTTCCATAATTAATCCTCTCTTTTCTATTTTAAGTTTTGAGCTATCATAATAATAATTCCGGAAGCCAGTGCCCCGGCGATTACATCAATAATTCTGTTTGCAAATGTTCGCTTCATATTATTATATGCCTCCCCGGGCGCAGCCTCCAATTTCGCAATTTTGGCCCCCTGTATTCCCTGCTCCTTAATCATAGCTTGCATGTTGAGAGCCAGTTCCTTGACAGCCAAAACTAACTCCTGAGTTGTCTTTCCCTGTTCTTCCTGATCCCCCATTCGGTGTTTCAGTGACTTTATTTCATGCTCATGGGCTTCCAATCGAACCGCAACCTCCGTTTCAGTCATGGCAGCACCTCCTTATTCTGGATAAATAGCGATCAAATGTCCGTTACGAACTGTAAACGTAGGTGTGACCCCAGGATCGCCCTTATCTCCTTTATCTCCTTTTGGTCCGGTTGGCCCTGTGGCTCCTTTAGGACCTTGTGGCCCGGTCAATCCTGTTGCACCAGACATATCTGTGATGTATGTATAGGAAGATGCCCCTTTTAAGTACAGCTTCGCATTGTCTACATCTTCAACGTTTCCGGTATCAATCACTACAAACTGCCCCGCTCCAACACCATCTGTTGCATACCCTGCATTCATGGCGGAGATGCTGGGATAGGTTTTGGCAATCGCAAATGGATCGCCTTTAGGCCCCTGAATACCCGTTGCGCCCTGATCACCTTTGGCACCCGTTGCGCCTCTAATATTTCCCTTCTTTGTCCATGTACCGGAAACCTTCTGATAAACATCCCAATTACTGGTGTTTAAGTAAAAGTCTCCATTTACTCCCTGTGTAGAGGGGGCAACCGTGCCAGTAAGCCATTTCGCTCCATTTTCCCCTTTATCACCCTTTGCACCAGTGGGACCCACTTCCCCCTGCTTTCCCTGCGGTCCCGCTGGTCCTATGATACTTCCTAAATCTTCTTCTCTTACTGCCATTATTTCACCTTCCTATTCGTTATATTTTGCTATCAGGTGTCCTGACCTTATTTCAAATTCCGGGGTTACTCCGGGTGGACCTTGCGGTCCGGTAATCGCCTGCAGACTTACCAAGTCCCGCCAGTCATTGCTATCCGTATACCTCCACTTGATGTAGGTTCCGTCATTGGTAAATTCCACTTCCCGACCTCCAGCCTCGCCTGATACCCTAATTTTCTCGCCTATCGCCATATCTCCAGCCATGAGTTGCATATATCCAGATTCATAAGACAAACCATTCACCTGCTTCTTCATGGCATCAAGAAGTTGCTCATATAAAGCAGGAGCAGGGGTACTTGGTGTTCCCCCCTGCTCATAACCGGTCTCATGAACCGGTACATAAATCTTATTTGTAGTTATCCGCTGTCCATCATTGTATCCATAGACAGATACTTCAAAGCCTTTGGCGGTGATAACCTCTGCGGGTACGATTGCATCACCTTCGTTGTTTAATGGGACCGTATATGCGTCACTGTTCCCTCCCAAATATCGTTTGAAAACAGCATGCTTTTCCATATTCGCCCAATCTTCTGATGAAAAAATAAACCGGCACACTAAATACTGCATACTCTGGGCTGCCGGCTGTTCAGTATCAGCCCTTATTAACTTCTGCTTATTTACATGAAAGTCAAGTATCACTTAAACACCTCACACTGCCCTAGTTTTTTGTTGCCAGAATCTCTTTTTTCTGATCCTCACTAATCCACTTTTTAATAACCGCATTCGCCAACATAGGAACTGTCAACGGCCCCTTTCCAGCTGCGTACAATCTCATTAATGTCTCAAACATATTTACACCTCCAAATTTGATAAAACTAAAGCGTCAACGGTTGCTCTTAGAGAATTAATTTCAGATGCCTGTTCCCTTACTGTTTCGGTAAGATCAGGAGTGCGGAAATATGCGATCATCACATCAGCCTTTACTTCCGTTACACCGTCCTCCGCTGTGCTAATTACATAATCGGTCTGCTCGGCCAATCTCCCCGCATAGACCAAATCATCACGAGACCAGTCAGGATTTCCAGATAAACCAATCTGGGTAATACTTCCGTTGGCTTTCAAAAGAGCTTTGATTTCATCAAAAGAAGCATCTCCTTTCTGGAAGGAAATACTGCCTCCTGACTCTCCAAGGTTTACACCTGCAGCAACCAGATCAAAGTCATGATCGCCAAATTTGATTTTTTCAATTTTGTTCATGATAATTCCTTTCCGTCCTATTCTGGACAATAAAATAAGCCCCTGTGAGGGACTGGTTTATAAGTTTATTTACTTTAATGTTTTGTACACGTCTTCAATACTTTGCACAACAAATTTCATGGATTCATCTAAGTTTAATCCTTTTTCTTTCGAAATTCTTTCGGCTATTGTCTTGCAGATGGCCACCACCAATGTTAGCAAGTCCAAGGTTCCGCCCGCCATATGTACTTTTGCTTTCTGTTTTACTTTTAAACAAGAAATAAAATTCATTGAATTTCCTCCCAAATAATATTTGTTATTTTTCTACAATCTGATAAAATATCATTATCAAATTGAAAGGTCGTGATTTTATGTTAGATGGATTTGACAAATTAGCCGAGGGAGCCGGAAAGGCTCTGGAAACTATTCCAGAACTTTATGATGACGCTCTAAAACCTGCTGCGCAAGAATCAGGTAAACTCTTGGCTCGAGTGCCTCGTGCAATTAATGCTGTCTTTGCTGATCTTGATAAATGGATATTAAACAAAGAATACAGCACTGAAGAAACGAAAAAATTATTAAGTCATAAGCTCCAAAGCATTTCACCCGAAAAAATTGTAACGCCAGAACCATATGTTGCCATTCCAGCAATTCAAGCCATATCATATTCTATGAACAGTGAAGAATTAAGAAACTTATACGCCAATCTTCTTGCAAAATCAATGAATACAGACACAAAAGATTCTGTGCACCCTGCTTTTGTTGAAATTATAAAACAAATGTCTCCTACCGATGCTAAAGTATTTAAAATTATTTGCAAAGCTGAAACTCGACCTCTAATTAGTATCAGTATATTAGACGAGAATGGTGGGTTAACAAGCGTTCAGCGTCATTTCTCATGGATCAATTCAATACCTGCAAGTATTATATGTACTTCCCTTGACAATCTTGTTAGATTAGGTTTAATAGACATTCCTTATGGGTCTTCATATTCTAACACATACTTTTATAACAAGATAAAAAAGAGCCTAAAGTTTAAAGCCTTTACAGAAGCTCTGAAAGAGAAACTGGAAAAAGGGCAGTCACTCTATCTTTCTGAAGAAGTTATTCAGTTAAATGATTTATCCACTCTCTTTTATTCTGTTTGTCTAAGCGATTCATAGTCTTTAAGTCCAGTCATTAAGTGGCTGGACTTTCTTCACTAAATAGCAATTTAATGTTAGTAACATATAATCAAAATAATATCTATACACAATCAATGGCAGGTGTAAGCATCAGCGTCATAGAGAGGGTTGGCAAACTAGTGACAGCAAACCTTAATGTCGCAGGAAACGTATTTACCGCAGACACTAACCATGTAGTTGGAACATTGACCAAACTTAAGCCTAAATCACAAAGAAGATTTGCTCTTGCTGGTGATGGAAACGCAGAGAATGGTAGTGTTACTATAGGCACAGATGGTAAAGTAACTATTATAGTAAGCCAAACTTGGGCGTATCTTACAGCCGCTCTTGTGTATTTTACAGATGATATATAAAATAATCATTTACATAATTGTTTTCCAGTCTCCATACCAAGACTTATTAAAATAACAGCGATACTTTACCGAAGGGTTGCCACCAGTATATTTAAAAGCTACTACGATACCCCTATTTTGACTATCTTGCAGATTAAGAGCACACCATTCCGAGTCGTCTGGGAAGTCAGCAACAGTATTGTTAGCTGTTTTCCAAATTGAAAGTCTCTTTGCTTCATCGGAGGCCCAATTTAATAGTGAAGCTCTATCAGCATTAGCACCAAACAACTCATGAACATCGGTTTTGTCAGCCTTATTGTTACCTAGATCCGTTAAATTGCTATTTAACGCATTAGTCTCCTGCTTAAGCGCATAGGCCAATGCCGCACTGGCAGCCTTACTTGAATTATTCATATACTGATTGACTACATCGGTTTTTAACAGCAGTTTATTGGCAACCTTATCCGCTATCGCATCAAGCAATGCCTGTACATTCGTGTCTGCTCCAACTGCACTGACAAGACCCTGCATATCGGAAACGCTAATAAGTTCAGCACTGTTTGGACCGGCTGGACCGGTATCTCCTTTTTCTCCCTTGTCGCCCTTATCTCCCTTTGGACCGGTTGCACCCCTTGCCCCCGGATCACCTTTTTCTCCCTTCGCTCCCGGATCTCCCTTTTCTCCTTTTTGCCCCTGTACTCCTTGCGGGCCTAAAATCGTACCGGCATAAACCCATTTTGCCGTAGATGCATTACCGGCCACCGTACAACGGTAAATCCTTCCCCTATCGGCTCCGGCACCCGTATTCTGGTAATAATCGTTCACAAGGGCTGCCGTTACTCCTGATCCGCTAAACACGGTAGCGGTTGTACTCGTACCAGTGATTCCAGTCCCGTTATACCACAGGCTTCCCCGCTGGCCCGCGGCCCCTTGCGGACCTCTTACATTCCCTAAATCCAATTCCATTGATGTTATCCTCCTAACTTTACAATAAAATGCCCGGCTTCATTGATACGTACTGGCGGTGGAGCCGCTGATGAATCCGGGAATAAAACATACAAATGGCCGTTATCCCGAACCTGAAAAGCGTAAGTTCCGTTTGCTTGTGTCACTACCGCATCCGCCCCACGTTCGCCATCTTTTCCCTGTGGTCCCTGCGGTCCCATAGGCCCGTTAAAATAGCCACTAAGTAGTTTTGTATTGAAATCTGTTAAAGCATTGTCTACCCGACCGCCAGCTTCAGCGATATCAGTTACCGCTTCGTTTGCAATACTTTCTGTCTGGTCCCGGTATATTTTGGCATTAGCTTCGCTTTCTGCTGCAAGAGAGGCTTTCTGTGTTGCCGTAGCTGCTGCCGCCGTAGATACATCGGCTTTATCCTTTGCTATCTGTTCGCTGGCTGCTGCCTCTGCCGCTTTTTGAGTCGCTATCTGCGCACTGGCTGCTGCGTTAGTTTCGGAAACAGAAGCGTTTGTAGCCTTCTGCCTTGCTATACCAGCCTGTTGTGCGGCTATTTCCGCATCTTCTGCTGCCGATTGAGCATTCTGGCCGGAAGTGGCTGCGTCCTCTTTTATCTGCCCGTAATAGAACTTGACATTATCCGTTTCGCTCCCTGGAAAATCATTATCACCTTCAAAATATCTTTTGGCGAATTTCTGATACTGCAGGGCTGCGTCCCTGGCCGACTGTGCATCAAGCATGTATTGCCGGAACTCTGTCTGTATGGCTGCGTCCAGTTTCTCCATAGTCACAGAGCCGTCTACGATTTCAGCAGTAATGGTCCTGTTCAAAATTTTCATGGTAATAGTAGGAGTACTGTCTACAGAGTAAACAAACCGGGTAAGGTCAATTACTTTCTGCGTTCCATCTGCCAGGGTAAGGACCAGCTTGTCATCGTCCGTGATGTCAAAGTTTACAACAACCTTTTCGATGTCCAGATCATAAGTTTTCACTGATCCATTTTGGTAGGTTATTGTTAATATTCCGGTATCAACATCAACCGTAATATCCTTAACCAAAGCATTTACCGTTGATTTATCCGCCTTGTTTGCATCAAGTTGGACGGTTCTATTATCCAATTCCTTTACGCCATTTTCCGTATGTAGTAAGTTAGTCCGATTCAGTGCTGTCTTTTGAGACGGTAAGTTTTGCCAATCTGTAATTGTGTAAAATGGTTGTAATGCCATTAGCCTTCACCTTCTTTCTTTTTAGGCCCATTACTGATTTTAGTTTTTCTTTCAGGCAGGTCTTTCCAATCGGCTGCAGAATATATATCTTTAAGTTTTTCATCTCTCACGGGACCCTTAATCTCCCCCGGCGTTCCAGATTCCAATACCTGCGCAATGGCTGAAACCTGCCTTGCATTCTGGATTCCGGCCACCATGATTCCGTTAAGCATATATTTCATCTGCAATACCTGCTCCTCTGTAAATGTGATTATCTTTTTCATAAAAGCCTCCTTTTGGCATAGAAAAAGAACGCCCCATTAAAGACGTTCTTCCTAAATTCATTACTTTATTAAATTTCATACTCAGGATATACTGCTTCCCATACTTCCCGGTGATATGTATTCACCTCACCATAATTGGCATCAAAAATCTTTTTGACCTCATATCCCATTTCTAAGCCAGTACTCTTTAATTTTCTCCAATCAAAGGTTTTCCAGTCAACTCCATTTAAAGCCGCCACCCGTTTAATGGAGTACCAATCCTTATTTTGGTCAAGTTCTGCCTCCAACTCTTGGGCTCTTTGCTCTGCCAATCTCTTGGCTTCCCGCTCTGTCTTTAATTTCATTACCACTTTCAGTAAAAGGTCTGGATTATCTAAAAGATCATCTTCCGCATACATGCCATTTTTACGAATTGATGGAAGAACTTCCGTTGCCAACCATTTTTGGAACTTAACTGCTCTTTCATTCCCGGCTTTAAATCCAAGCATATAAAACAAGCTTTCTGGAATATAATCACCTTTCCCCAGAATGTTGGGGAAACCAAACCCATTGCAATAACCATTAAGAGTTTCCCATCTGACAGAAGTATACTGCTTTCCTTTTTTGTTCTGCACCTGCACCCAGCCATATCCAATCGCCGCATCCTCTGCGTTAATAGAAATACTTCCATCTTCATTCTGGATTGCACGAACAGAAATTCCAAGTTCATCATTATGGCGAACTTCCGCTGACTTTTTTTTCCTATGTACATCAATCTCTTCTGTAAAAAATTCGGTTCTGCTCATCTAAGCGTACCTCCAATATTTTTACTTCCGGCTCCACATTTCGCAGAGCCAGTAAAATTAATTCAGGGTGTTCCCGGAGCATACCCGGAAAGGAGTTTCACCCCTATATATTCACAGGAATAAAACCTGGAATTTTCAAACAAAAAGAGCCATGACCAGAATTTGAATTAATCTTCAAAAATCGGTCAAGGCTCCATCACGTTCCATTTCAACGCTTGGCATAGCTGTCGATGTTAACAGGAGAGGTTTGCTCATTCATGCTTTCTTCCATATATCCGCTACTCTGTGCTGCGATAATTATTTAGTTGATTTATCTATTATATTATCTTTTTTTCAAAAAAATTCTTAAATCTTAGTTTTCATAGATTCAAGTTGCTTTTGTTTGATTGCGTGCCAGACTTCTTCATCTACATCTTTTAAATCCTTAACATTCGAACTTGAATGTCCATCATAGATAAATTGTAGAGCTCTATAATCTTCACCTTGAAGGATTAAAAACCCCACATTAAAATTAGATTCTGAAAAATCATATCTATAATCATGAGAAGAAAGTAACCACTGTGAGAATACATAATATCGGTATCCATCATTATCAATCTCACATATTTTTGACAATGCCTTATTGCCTAATTGGTTTTTTTCATTATTTATATTTGAGTAAACATATAAACCTTCATTATACAAATTCAGTGTCTCATCATCAATTCCTTCAATTTTAACTTTTGCAATTACGTAGGGTATATAAGAATTATTTGCATCTACCTTTTCCTGATACAGCTCACATGATGAAAATTCAAGAATATGTCCCATGTATTCCATCTCATAGGGCAAAGTTCTTAAATTAAATATTACTCTCTTATCACCCTCATAAAAGCTTACATCGTTCTTATTTTCAGCATTAGTTTGCACTTCCCGTCCATCTTTTGAACAACCCGATATAAAAATGATTCCAAAAGCCAAAACCATTGTTAAAAGGCACCTTTTCATAGTACACCCCCCCCTATTCGTATATATGAAACATACCATAATCTATAACAATATTCATGAAAATAACAGGGATTTTCTGTTCTTTTAGAACTCTAAACTGACTGATTATTTTACTGGCTTAATAGACCATTCTCTACTTGAATTTATTTCAAAAAAAGCGCCTTTGGAACTTCCTTTTAATAGAACCTTACCAGAGTAATTATCATCAGTTGTATTTACAAGCAAATCATATCCTTTACCAGTCCAAGCCTTTACGGAAAAATGACCACCTCCAGTTGATGAAATTTCGTACGTTTCTGATGTCCCGTAAAAAAGAGGTGTTACAAAATCCCCAGTTCCCTTAAAAGTGTCCGTAAGTGACGTTCCCAATTCATATATCTCTATTGACCAGTCTCCACGAGCGTTTACTTCAAAGGTGTATTCTTTGTTCGGGATTATAAGAGTTTTACCATCATAAGGTTCTGTTGTATTTACCAACAAGTCATAGCTGTCATCGTAATGAGCTTTTACTGCAAAGTGTCCATCTCCACTGTGCTTTATATATGCATATGACAATTTTTCAGGAGAAACAAATCCAGATACGATATCATCACCACTTCCATTGTAAGAAAACATAGGATCACCATCTGATACGTCCTCAACGGATAAGTTGGTATTATTACTCACAGAAGACTCCGATGGATCTTCTTGTGAATTTTTATTCTGCTTCTCAAAAGCCCATATAACCTGATATTCACCTGAAGTATCTTTTTTTGTTATTTTAGCATAATCATCATTAAGTACTATAATCGGTAAATCCTTTTTATCGACTCCTGCAAACTTACCGTAAACTCTGATAGTTTTGTTATTTAATTCATTCTCCGCATTAATATAATCATCAGCTACTGAGGTATGCCATAAATTTCCATTTTCCTGTCTCAACGTAAATTCTATAAAACCCGTATCTTCACTTTTTATAGCAAAATCCTCAGCGATACCTTCAACAAATATCTTGTCTCCCCATTTCATGTTACTATAATATGAATTGGATTCAACTTCTTTTATCTCGGATTTTGTAGTTTCCAATTCATGCACCGTTTGTTCTCTCCACCCTTCCTTTGAACAACCAGTTAGCATTAAAACCAGTAATACAAACATAATTGATTTCTTCATCTCATAGTCCTCCCATGTATATTAATAAAAATATAACATAGATAAAGACCTAATTCAATAAAAGAGCAGGAATAATCTCCTGCTCTTTTCAATCATATCATTTTATTCGTGGCTAGTACAATCCGGTAAATACTGAGTCGCAAGCCATTCTTTAAATTCTGCGCTGTCAGCCGTCACAAGGCCATCTGCACCAGTCTTAAGGCCGTTATAGTATTCATATCCCTCTTTCAGTTCGCCGTATCCTGTAAAGGCATACAATACACCATCAATCTTAGTCACTCCGACCGGGATAGTCTTATCGTCAAACTCAAAGGACCAGATGCCTTCTGGGGACTTGGACCATTTACCAGAATAAGTGTCACGATGTTTAATGGTTGTTTCTTCTTTATTTCCACCTTCCGCCCATTGAGGGAGGCCGCCATAATTATATTTTCTTTGCAGACCAGCCATGCTTACATATTCGTAAGTAGAAAATCGTACACAAGAATCATCACTAATCCATGTCCATTTTTGCCCGCTTGACTCACTTTCATTAAGCGGTGTGGGTCTTACGAAGTCACCGTTGATAATATCATCTTTTCCCATAGCAATAATACTAAAAGAAATTAACATCATAAATAATACAGTTAAAAAAGATATTGTTTTTATTTTTTTCATCAGCATTACCTCCTTGTCTGTATTATATCCGTTATCTTTCTTTTAATCAACCTCCATTTACTTTATTGTATAAATCTTTGAACATATCTATAGCACTCCAGCCATCGGCCCACGGGTCAGTAAAGAAAATATCTCCCGTTGTTATTGATGCAGAATCAACCCTTGTCTTTCTTCCATTTCTTGTTAATTCCATTGCCGGGCCTGATCCATCAAACTCATTTCTAGAAATAATTATTGAATTACCAGGATCCCTACTATAAATCGCTGCATCAGACAATCCAAACCCATTAATCCAAGCGTAATTTGGATTGATATACACATTCCCAAGGTTTATTTCTCCAGCATTAATGTAAGCGCCGTTTGCATCCATATACACAGCACCGTTTCCAAGGTTAAGGGCTCCGCCTTCAAAGTAAGCGCCATAAATATTTGAGCCCCTTATATCACCGCTGAAAGTAGCATTTCCGTCCCCGTCCAGTTTAAAGTTCGAACTATCTACAATCAGTCGATTTCCCGATATTATTACTTTATCACTCTCCACAGAAAGCTGAGAAGAAACTTCTCCTTTACTCACTTTCAATGATATCTGCTGCGCTGTCTGTTCAAATTTTGAGTTTGTATCATCGGCAAGGTTCGACACTGACATGGCTATCTGATCCGCCTTAATGCTCAACGATGCTTCAGCTTGCTGTGCCCTTGTTACTTCTGCAATGATCTGCTCTGTTGTAATAGCAAATCGTGCTTCGGTTTCCTCTTTTAAATCAGTAACCCTGACAGATACCTCTTCTACAGACTTCTTGATAACAGCGGTTTTGCCCTCAAGCTGAATAATCTGATCACCAAGACCGAAACTCTGTTCTTGTTCAAGACTCCCTTGTGCTTCGTAGGTGTCCATCATACCCTGAATCCCTTTCAAAGTCCGCTCAAGACAATAAGTTTCAATCACATCGTCCGTAGTATAGCAAATGATTCCGTCCCCGACTTCTACCCAAGGAAGGGCCGGGCCAACGATATGACACGGTCTGTAAACTCTACCGGATATCTGGTCATAAACGGTAGCAGCTATAGCAAGCAACTCCTGACCCGACTTTCCATATACCAGGTAATTCCCCTGAATCACATAACAATTATTTCCCGGACCGTAGGAAGCACCAACGTCACCTTCCTCTTGTCTGATCTGTACTTTGTCAATGGGATTGACTACATAATCTTCATAATGCGTTTCTGATTGCTTGTAGTAAGACAGTGTTTCCGCATTGGTCATTTCAGAAGGGAACAACTCTTCATCAGGAAATAAGGTTTCAGACGGAAACAAACCGGAAGTCCCCAAGAATTTATATGTAAGCCGGCCTGTCTTATCAAAATTTCCAAAGCAACCATTTATCTCACAGATGGCCATAAGAACTTTACGGCCGTCCAATTGCTCCGGCTCAATGGTCTTTGTTATCTGTATATCATCCAAAGGTAATTCCGTCATAACCTGCGTAACTCCTACATGTGAACACAGTGAATCACGGAACTGCTTCAATGTCAGTGGAAAGGTCAACCCCTGGTACCAGCCTGCCACATCAATATCAAAATTCAGCATACGATCATAAGCAGTTATTTTCTTGCGCCGCCGGTCCGCCTGTTCCCGGACAAAACTGTCAACCTTGTAAATTCCGAATGCCATTTCATAGCCGCCGATTTCAACGGTAGCCATGAATTCTTTCCCTGTCAGGTCCATCAACACATCAGCAACCGTGATTTCAAACAACGAAGCACAACATTCACCAAAAGCTAAGTTCTGGCTTGAACATACGCTTTCTGTTATTGTCAGTGATTCAGAAATTATCTGGCTGTTATCAATCACGTACACTGGCTCCTGATCAATGGGAAACAGATCATCAGACGGAAACAGCATATCGTCTGGATAAAGCATTTTGATCTCTTCATCAAAGAATCGCAGCTTTATATGCCGTTGCGTAGCCGCACCCAAATTATCAGCCCGAAACAGCTCCTTTATCTCTTCTGGAATATTCATCATAGTAAGACCTCCCTAATACTCTGTTATCGTTATTTTTATTGGCTTATAGAGAATATCTTTCTTCTCTTCATCGACATAAACAATTTCATAAGGAATATCGGAAATATAAAACGCCCCCGATTTATACGAGGACGTGTTAGGGTTCCAATATTCAATTTCGCATTTAACTCTATTTCCATGAGGTACAAAGGCATTCAGCCGTTCAACGTCCCTCAATCGCAAATGTGTGGTGGAAAACTCCATGGAGGTAGCTGTATGCGGCAATGCGTTCCGGTGCAATAAACCGCTTCCATCCCGATAGGGGTCAAGGTCCATTATCTGGTCCGGTGTACACTTATATGATTCCAGAGCAATCAATTCAGTTGGAAACACTGCTCCATTTATTTTTAATAGCCAGCCTTCGAATGCCACAATCCCCACCTCCAGACACAACAAAAAGCGCCATCTCAAAGACAACGCTTTCTTTTCATTCTATACCACAATATCATTTTATCATATAAGATATGGGAAATGTGGGAATAATTTAAGATATATTAACTTGCTAAGTTAGAAATTTCAATATTACAAAAAAGCAAATAATAATAATTAAATATTATATTGAAAGATATATAATGACTGTATCTTCATTATACTCTATTGTTACAATCTATCACTTTCTAAAGTTCTTGAGATATTTAATACAACATATTATTATACAAATTAATGCCACTAATTCTAATACTCTGAAGACAATTGCAAAAATTGCTGTTAATAATGCCATATATTGCATAATCATTTCCTCCAAAATGAAAATCATATAACAAAGGTGCCATACTACTATACGGCACCTTTAATGATAATGTGTTACATACTTAATTCCGTATCTACATATATTTTGTCACGTTCACTTCCTGAATTAGTTTTACAATATAATAACATACTGACATAATAATTTGCTGTATATTGTCCACTAAAGTTATAAGTAACATAACCACTTATCTCATATTCATGGTTAGTTTGTACTGTTCTATAACTAGAACCTTTATCGGTTATTGAATGTCCTTGTGGTGGTACTGCAGATATAGATGAACCTGTTACATTAAATTTGGGGCAATCCAAACTGGAAGAACTCATGTTAGGTACATGTGTTACCTTAAATGTTCCTCTTAACTTTATTGATCCTGAAGGTGGTATAGTAACATTATAATCTATGTTCCATGTTCCTAATTTTGCGGTATATATATCTCTTGCCAAAGAATACCCCGGTTTAGTTAATGTAATTTTCACCGTTGCATTCTCACCATTGGATAAGGGAACATTAAATGTTTGTGTTTGTTCATTCAATGTTAATCCAACCGGATGACTATCCATATAGCTTTGAACTTCTTTAACTTGTTCCTCAAAAAGTGCTTTTTTATCACTTGAAATATCTTTCGTTTCCGCAAATGTTAACGCTGAATTACTTAATAACATAGCTACTGATAAAAGCATGACAATAAACTGTTTAAATCTTTTCATATTTTCCCTCCAGAATTTTAATAGTATGCAAAATTATTTGTTACGAATCAAATCAACAATTAAATCATTGGAATCACCTCTTTCTTTTGTGAATAATTTACTATAAGTTAAATTTTTTATAACATATACTCATACTAAAGACAACCCAAGTGCCAAAATTGTACTTATTAGGTGCCAATATTTGCATGCAATTTTAAAAATCATATTCATTTTCTTTTGCAATCTCATTATCAACCTATCAATTGTCATACCGACAATACAGGATAAGCTTTAATCTCCAGCTGTTCTAATCCCCTTTTTTTAATCTTCTTGTACATGTTTTATAAGAAATCGGTCTATTTTTTTGCCAATAGTTCTTCTTTCATAACCCAATTTACTAGCTATTTCACTTTCTGAAACCCTGTCAATATATTTCAGGGCTAATATATGCTTTATTTCTATTTCTTCAGTGGGGAGTTTTTCAAGAAAGCACTCTATTTCCAACTTCATATCCTCAAATAACTGTTCATTACCTTTCAAATCAATTAAGAGTTGCCGGACCGCCTTTTCTCTTTCTTCATTCGATTTCACATTTGCTCCGGAAACAACGAAATGGCATTCTGTAAAAGGGAACTGCTTCAAGGAGCCTTTCACAATTCCATATTCAGAAGTCAATGGATTGTTCTCATAGTATTTTATCCTGCGCCTGATACGCTTAATTTCGGATTCCAGGTATGTATAAGTCGCTAAATATTCCCTTGTCAATTTCATAATCAAATCCTCCAGTCCATAGATTTATTTCATTGCCTTACTTGTTCTCCCGTCATATATTAGACCTGTTCTTTTGTAGCTGGTACGCTTTGTTATGTTCCTGCATCGTTCTCCGCAATATATCTGTTTACCGCTATTACGCAAAAACTTTGATCCACAAACAATGCATTTTGCATATCCAAACTGCTCCGGATTATATGATTTTGAATTTGCACCTCTGCCCAAACATGGCGTGGACAGTGCTTTCTCTAATGACCAGCCAAACTTATGAACTCTATCATGAACTGTTGCAGGATTCATTCCATGAGCATCACACATGCTTAGAAATGAGTTTTCCCGTTGTGAAGGTGTCGTAAAAGCCTTTTCTATATTCCAATCTCGGGTAATTATCCTGTCGTGCATGGTATCATATTCTAAACCTAAATCTTCGCACCATTCAATCAAAGGCTTCTCCTTGCCCTGATATTTCACCTTTATCGTTTCTCTTTTATTTCTTGCCTGTTGTTTCAAAGTAATCCATTCACAATTTTTAGGCTCATAATTTCCGTCCACGTTCTTTCTTTCAATTGTGAGGCCCTCTACGTAGCCGTTTTCTTTTGCCCAATCAGCAAAACTATCAAAGCTTAAAAGCCAATCATGGCATATTTTAATTCCTCTTCCACCATAATCCTTATATCTAACGCAATTGGGGTTCAGGCATCTCTTTTTCATTCCATGATATATATTCCAAAGTCTTCGATTTTCTTTTATTGGATTTTTCAAATAATGGGACACTTCGATTTCCTCCTTAAAATGGGCGTTTCATAGGGCTTGCCTTTGCAGTAAAACCACCCTCTATAAATCTTTCTAACTGGCTTAAACTATCCGGGCTGTCATCGTGCTCATTCTTGCCAATCTGAACGAATAACGTAAGTTCTTCCATGGCTTCATCATATTCCTTGGTACGCATATATCGTTTTATATTAGACAGATCATTCTCTGCATGTTTTTTTATTAGTGAATTAGGAGCTAAGAAAATAAATTTCCGCTTAATGTCACCCGAATACTGAATGATTTTTGCCATCTTGGCCATCGTAGAAGGAGCCTTGGTCGATGTAATAGAACATTTATAACCCTGTCGAATCAAATCATCATTCACATATTTCGCATACATTTCACCCCCATTGTTGGCTTCAAAATTTATCTGCTGAATTTTATTTCCTACAATTTTTCCTTCAACAATCGGAATAGTGGCTTCTTTAATTCCTCTATTAAATACCCAATCCACAATATAAATATCTCCATTTTCATATTCAAATCCAATTGGCATAGATAAACTATCTCCACCGCCCCAAGCCACGTCACAGGCTGTCACTACACGAACAAAACCGCTTTCCGGGAGAATCCCATAAAAGAAACGAAGTTCATCTTCTGGAAATAATAACCCCTCACGAACAAAAGGCCTCTGTTGGTATTTTGCTTCCCACTCATTCTTATCAAGCCGTTCTTTCATATCACGATAATATTTAGTTGAAAATCCCTTAATTTCGTACTGAAAATTTGATTCATCATCTTCATTTAATGCTGGTATTTTTCTAAACCTGTATCTTGAATTATGAGTATTTTCTTTTTCGATTCTTCCCAAACAATCTAAAATGGACCACCTAGTCCCCACCATTAGTTCCCTGGCCCCATCATTCTTACGGTCAACCATCTTGTTTAAGTATTCCTGATACGTATTCTCCATACGAATTGGGTTTAATGAGTGCTCACGGTCACGAATAAGATCATCTACGTAAAGGTATCCGTCTGCCGATATATCAACGGCTCCGGTCCATGTACCATCAATACCACGACACGTAAGACTTGCGAATCTATCTGGTTCACCCAAATTTATTTCCAAATCCTCTGCACTTGACTTCTGCAGCTTGGAATCCGGGAATATTTCTGCAAACGAATATTCTTTTGTATTTATGAGATTCAAGGCTTCACCATAAAAACCTTTTGCCAGCTTCCCAGAGTGACCGCCCATGGCATTATGGCTATTCGGACGCTTTCCAATAATCCATGCCATGAAGAAAATACAAATCGTGCTTTTTCCTACACGACTTGGCATGGATAGACCATAGAAGTCAAGTTTGTTGTCTTCCAAATCCTGAAGATCATCAGCCACCACTTTTAAAGTCTTCCTTCGTGGTAGATAGAAGCGCTTATCTGGCTTCCGGTCTTTTTCCATGTAAATTAAAAACGATTCAAACAGGAATGGAGCTTCAAAGAGCAAAGTCTTCCAGTACAAATCATCCCATCGGGTATCCATACTTTGAACAAATCTTGTAACCGCCCACTTCTTGATAAACCCGGAATAGGTCATGATGAAATCCCGGTCCTCAACGGGCAAATCCGGATTATCTTGCATTGTATATTGGAGTTCTGATAACAGAATGTTTAGAATGTCGTAAGACGGCGGCGTTTCAATCTGCCGCTTTAATTTTTTGATTATTTCCCGGTGTTCTTGAAAATCCATAGAAAAAGAGCCTCCTTCCGCTAAAATTACAACGGCTCTCGGCTCTCTGGCTCTCGGCTCTATAATTCTTTTTTATTGCGTACGAATATACCCATTATCTTCAATGTGTACACTTCCTATTCCTGTTTGAACTCCATTTAATTCTCCTCTAACTACCACTTCTCCATTATTAGATAAAGTTCCAAATACTTTCGCTCCTCTATGAATAATTAAAGTTCCACCTTGACTTACACTTACAGTTCCATATAATTTACCAAAAACCTCAACGTTCCCATTTTCAGCTATTGATACAGTTCCTCGTTGTTTCCCCAATATAATGACTTTAGTATTCATTTGTACATCTAAAGTACCACTTACTTCTCCAGCTATTTTTAAAGTACCACTTTCCACATGTATTGTACCTTCATGTTTATTAAGTAATTCATGATCCCCATTAATTATCATCTGTTGAACCTTATTCCCATTTATAATATCGAATCCATACTCCATGCTACTTCTCCTCCTTGTATTTTTTTCAAAACATAATATGTAATTTATTTAAATATTAACTATAAATATTCTCTTACAATTACTATTTCGGCATTGATACCGCAGTCCTTGAATCTTTGCTCTTTTATTTATTGGGAAGTGCTTTTTATGGCACCAAGGACAGTATACCCATTTTATTCCATTACTGTCAATCTCAATATTTGCCTGCCCGTCAAATCCATCTTCTGGGGGATTCATTACTTTTTCAAAGCCACTAGTTAAACCTGCTATTATACATTTTCCGAATTCCACACTCTCTTTAGATGTATACTCTCTATTCATTTTCACCTCATATCCGCCGATTAAATCGCCAAGGCCATATATGCCATCATTACAAAGATGGTACAAATAAACTGGCCCAACAGGTACGTCAACATCATTTACCTGCATTCCTCTATTTAAAGTCCTTTTCTCCTGAAATACTTTTCCACACCGGCGGCAACGGTATATTACAACCGGACTACTCTTTTCCATGTTCACACCTTCCCTTTAAGTTTTTGCAATACCTCTACATCATGCTGTAAAAAATTCAGTTTTATTTCTTCCCATAAAACCATGCTAGGCTTAGGAATTTTTAATCTTTGTTTCAAAAGCCCTGTATCGTCATCATATATTGACACGTAAGAATCCTCAGTCTGAATATTAGGAAACTCAAACATTACACCACTATCATTTAACTTCACAAGCAAGGCTGCAAACACTTCTACTAACGGCTCTTTATCACATGAACCAAACATTCTTTTATAATGCTCAAATTGAACTGCCTTACGGGTTTCTTTATCGTCCATATAAACCACCTTTCAAATTCTCCACAATATTGATACATCTGCCCTCGTTTTGACACCGGATAATATTCATAATCTTTGGTGAGGAATCCCCCAGCAAGGTACAATCTTCTTTTTCAACCTCCGGCTCAAAATCCGGGCAATAAGAGCAGAAATTATGTAAGCATAGCTGGAATCCGTCCATAATCCACCTCGTTTTTGCAATAAAAAACCAACCATCAAATATTAATGGTTGGCAAACAACTTATTTTAGCTCTGCTTTATCTTTCAAGTGCGTTCTAATAACTGTTTTTAGAACATTATATTGTTCAACTACCTTTTTCATTTCTTTATTCATTTCATAATTATGTAAATCTTTTTTTTTCGCCCTATCTAAAGCGGCAAAACATTCTGTCAAATATGTTTCAAGCGATGCATGTATATCTTCCTCCATAAAAAATGTATATAGATTCCATACCTCGCGAAGCTTGTCTAAATTTATTTTAGCATAATACTCTATCATTTCTAAAGTCTCTGCATCCATAACTTGAGTTTTAGCATTCACTATATATGACAATATAGATTCCTTAACATCATTTACAAACGGAGAAATTTTCTTGTATATATCAACTTCTTCATCAAAAAGCAATTTATTTTTATGAGAAACCTGTTCATTAAGAGATTTGGATTTTTCTATTTCTGATGATAATTCATGTTTTAATTTCTCTATTTCCTGTTTATACTGATAAGTTTTCTTTTCCATGAAATAGTCAACCGAAAACTTACATATCAATCCCACCACAGCGGTAAAACCTCCAAGTTTGGCAACTAATCCTGTAATATCATTAATAAAACTATTAGTCTTTGTCATATTAGAAGCCGAATCCATATTAATTAAAAATAAAAACATCAAGATAATCAAAATAATTAATACAATTGTATTTTTAACAACCCAATCTTTCATTCTTTTCATCATCTTCCCCCTTAGTATAAGTAAAGTATATCACACCAACCATCAATATTCAATTTCCAATGTGCAAACTGGGCTACCCGGATTCGAACCGGGAAATGCAGGAATCAAAATCCTGTGCCTTACCGTTTGGCAATAGCCCATTGTGGGGTAGAACCATATCCATGCAAACCACTTACATGAAGCACGTTCACTTACTGGCTACTAAGAACAGAAATAAGGATTTTCCAAATACCACTCGCCCATATTCATGAGCTCCCATGTGTTTTCTCACATGAGGTCTTTAGCTTATTTTGTTCACACTAAACTTTCAGCCACCAATGTACCTTCTGGGATTCGAACCCAAGACCGACCGGTTATGAGCCGGCTGCGCTGACCGCTGCGCTAAAGGTACAATTTTGACGGTTCTTTCAGCAACTTACCGTCATTGTTACGTTGCCATTGGCCTACGGAAGAATAATTTTCATTACTAGGCACTTGATGTTGTTTGGCATACAAAATATCATACATTGTTTACAGTTACACATCTTCCGCTTTTGGCACCATCTATACCGGGTGCCTCGACCTGTCAGCTTCATAGGACAATGCATGGCCTTGTGAAGTCTGACGTGGCCGCTCCTTTATGAATCGCACCCGTTCTGTAATGAATAACAAGACAATTCCGAAATATATGAAAATCATGAGAACCTCTTTTTCTCCAATTTTGCAATCTGCTTTTTAAGGGATTCAATCCTTTTCAGGCGCATTTCTTCCGCTTTGGCAATGGCTGATTCATAAGTTCTATGCCATTCCCGACCATCGCCATGATAAGAGTCATTCCACGTTTTTCCTTTCACTATATCCGGGAAATCCTCACTTTGCTCTACTTCCATTTCCTTAATACCAGAAGTTAATGCATATTTTGTAATCCAAACTTTCATAGTTATCCCTCCAACCATCTGTTATCCATGTAAAAGAATACAAATACTGCACCACCGGTTAAAATAATCCAGAATATCAAGAACATCCATAATCCAATTCCAGAAGTCTTTTGCTTCAATGCTCCTCTAATATCCTTGTTTTGAAAGAATTCTGAATTGTCTTTTATGGTTCCATCTTTCAGAAAGGTATATATAGTTCCTGTGTATTCTTTCAGACAGCCATAATATTTATAACGAATCTTGCTTGATTCTTTTATTGTTTGTATGTAATCTGCTTTCGGTACAGCTACTTTCCCATAGGAGAATTCAATACCTAGAAACCGTATATTATTCGAATGTATATTTTCTGATCCGATCTTATCCCATGTCCAGTATGTTTCAGTTGTTGTCCATGAAGTTTTCCCATTCGAATGATGAACTGTTCTGGTATGCCTTGTATATCTCTCTTTAACCTTTTCGACATACATATATGCTCCACCAAGTTCAGGATACGTTACTGGGTCGACTGCTTCCAAATTTCCGTAAACAAAGGCATTACCAAGACTTGTCTCCATGCCATATCGGAACATGGCTGAATCAGTTATATGTACTGCTTTGTTATATTCAGCATTCTTATCCATCTGGTGAGCTTCTATCTTTTCAGCTATTACAAATCCAATCAGGAGCATAACAGCAACAATAGCAACGCTCGCTATGATTTCTCTCAATGTGATTTCAAAATCCCCAAAATCCCATGACTTTTTCATAATTATTCTCCGAAGAGCGACTGCGGAGCATCTACCGGAGCATTATAATCCAATCGCTGATAGTCTTGCCGTTCATATCCACACCAATCAAGATATACTCTGGCCGGGAATCCCTTAACATAACGATTATATGTACCTACCTGACGATTGTAATTCTCCCGGTACTGTGCCATCAGGTTTTCTGTTGTGGCAAGTTCGGTCATGAGCTGCTTATAGTTCTCATTGCTCTTTAATTCCGGATAAGCTTCAGATACCGCTGTAATTGCTGTTGTCACATTCTCAATATCCCCGGTGCTGCCCCGGCCCTCTACAATGGCTGTCAGCGTTTCAGATTCATGCTTGTCATACTGCTTTATCGTGTCAGCCAAATTATAGACTAAATCCACCCGGCGCTTTTCCTGAACCTTGATATCAGACTGCGCCGTCTGAATGGATTCTTCCAGATTAATTGCCTTGTTTTGACTGCCCTGGATTCCGAACACACACATCAGAATTACGGCAAATACTGCAACTGCTCCGATTGCAAAAACTTTCCAATTTCTCATTTCCCATATCCTCCCTAACAATTGTTCCGGCAGTGGAATGTTCCGCATACCATCAAGTTAATTTCTTTTTCAGTGAATCCGCATTTATTCAGCCTGCGTACCGCCTTATATTTTTCTTTTGGAGGCAAATTCTTATATTCCCGGTGAATTACCTGTAAGCTTTTGGAGATTCTATCTGCTAACTGCATCAACATATCTTTTAAAAACTCAAATACTCTTTTTACTGCTTCATTGAACTCAATCACAAGCAACGCAGCTCGTCCTATATCCTTTTCCTGCTCTGTAAAGCAAATCATGTTTATTACCTCCACATCGGCAACAAGGCCAGAACATACATAACAGTCATAATGCCAAAGCCTATTGTTGTTGCCTTATCTCTTTTCCAGATCAGACCCCGGGAAAACCAAAGAATGAAAATCACCATGAATACATTCCAGACTGTTACAATCCATTTCAATACTTCCATATCCCTTACCCCCTATCTCACATCTGCCAAATCAAATACGATACCCCGGCAATACGGCTTCCCGTCCTCATAAATCATGAAGGTTTCATGTGGTATATCCGTTTTATATGTCCAGGTAATGACATTCCCATTTTCATCTAATGCCGTTTTATCACGCCAAATGGCTTCAATGCAGTTTGCACATTCAGAACCGTCTTGCGATACGCCATTCCGGTCGAAGAATACCTTTCCACCGTCAAAGCAACCGCCCTCATCACAAATGGCTCCAATGAATTCTATTACGTCATCAGAAGCACCGCTGACTATTACCAGACCAGCTTCTTTCGCCGCCTGCTGAACGGCCCGGAATGGCTCATAGCCATATTCCCTACCATCAATAAGCCTTGCCAATTCTTTCTTGTTCATGAGGAGTCCCTTTCTAAAAGCTCATACTTTTCCAGTTTCTCTGCTAATTCATCTAACGACTGTTGAGTGAAATTTTTTATTTTCATCAAATCTTCTGCTGATGTCTGACGGAGCTGACTTACGGTTTTAATACCGGCACGGTTCAAACAATTATATGTCCTAACTGTAAAGTCCAGATTGTCAATACTGTCATGGTCCGGTCCAATTCCAACAATACGGTCTGCAAGTCCCTCCGCTACGCTGTATAAGCCTTTATTGGCTGGAATGGTTCTCAAATACTGTGCAATGGATTCCACCAGTGCAGTATACCAGTCACCTTTCTGCATAAATTCAGTTCGCAATATTTCTGCCGCTATCTGGAGCAATTCAGGAGAACTCTTTACAGATACATCATTCAATACGGATTTTAAGGCAGGTACTGGGGCACTATGTAAAATCATTTCTGGAAGTCTGCCAGCCTCTAACCTTAAATCTACTCCAGATAAGGTTTTGCTTATATCAGTTCCGTTCAACAGAACAGAGGTGATACATTTATCACTTTTAATTTCAACTTTTGCCATTTTGGGCCTCCCCATTTCATTATTTCAGTTACGGGCTGCTTTACGCCCAGGTGCCGCCACCTGATTGACCGCATTTAATCCGGCTCAGGTTCTCTTTTTGAAATAATCCTCTGCAAGAATCTCATACAATTTCTTGTCATAAAGTTGACCGTCAATAAGCCGCACTTGCTTTTTCTGGATTCCAACTATCCGACCACCGTATTTTTCAACCATTCGGTCATAAGTGCTTTCTATGGGATTCCCAATCACAACTGTAACATCCAATTTGCGAAAATGGAATTTTTCAAAGATATCCCGGAGTGCATTCCCCACATCAATTCCGAATGCGACCTTGTTATCCGTAAAATTTATAATATTCAAACCGCAAACACGGTCATCTTCACGAACAATTTCATAGCCTATGTATCCAATTACATCACCAAGAGAATCCAGGGAAGCAAACTGATGACTATTCCACGAGCTTTCAGCAACCTGATAATCTTCATGATAATTTGAGCAACTCCAAAATTTGTATTTTTCTGAAAACCAAGTACTCCGGAATTTCTTCCGTAACTCTTCTTCATGGTTTATTGCCAAGTCAAGCATTTAATCACTTCTTTCCAAACCTTTTTTATTTTTTGAGGAAAATTGAAATCCATCTTCTAGACCGGACCCGATTAATTACCGTCACGTTGTCGCCGTCTTTCTCAATACCAACATCACAGTTATACCGGAGAATCGTTCGCCGGAACTTTCTGGCCAGTTCTTCATCAGGAAGATTATAAATCATATAGAGATTTCCGGCTTTATCAATAACAGGCTTTTTACCCTCACCAATATCACATTGTTTGCATGGGATTACTGCTCCCCTTGTGTGCCTGCCAAAATAGAAAAGCAACCAACCGGCTAACGGCCATTTTTCATTCAGGTAATATGGATCATATTTGGGAAGCCACCAAGGATTCTTTAACGAAAATTGAAAGAACCACTCGTAACATTCCTGAGTTTTGAAATTTACAAAGGCAAACAGGAAAGTTCCTCTATGCCGTTTCGCAAACAATAATTTTCGATTGAACATTCATGTATCCTCCCAGGAGAAAAGGCTTTTTATATTTTTAAAAATTTTTAAGAATCATCAATCGCGCATATCATTTAAAATCAGCTTACGCAGATATTCCGACATTGAAATCTTTTCTCTATCTGCTCGTCTTTCAATCCAAGTACGCATATCTTCATTAATCCGGAGCTTAATTGTTGATTCTTTCTTATCCATAGTTGGTCTACCAGTCCGCATTGAAACACCTCTTTCTCGGTCTACCGTCCGTCATTTTAGGAACTGTCAAAGCCTCTTCTATGGACATTCCCTTGTTCTTAACACGATAAGCCACAGTTTCCATGGAAACACCAAATTGAGAACACCAATCTCTTGCTGGCTTCTCAACGCCATCTATAATCCAGAGTACTTTCTTTCTACCTGTAGGGCCAACCCATTCAGTGTAAGGCCTACGATTTTTCATCTGTACATTATCTGTTGCCCATCTGCAATTTGATGGCTCATAATTGCCGTTTACATTTATCCGGTCAATCGATAATTCATCTGAATATCCGTGGCTCAATGCCCACGTTTCAAATTCCTCATAAGAATCTAACCACTGAGGACAAATGCAAATTCCCCTGCCCCCATAATCCGTGTAGTTATCTGTCCGTGGATTGTAACACCTTTGTTTCATTCCTTGCCATATACGATATGTACGCCTACTGTACAATGGATTTTCTTTTTTAAGTGCATTTCGCATAAGCTCAACAGCCATACAACCACAACTTTTTACCACTCCAGTTTCCCAGTTATTTGGATTGACGTGTGTTATTTTTCCGCAGTCGCACTTGCAAATAAAACGCTTTTCTTTCCGCTTGTTTCTCGTTAACCCAGTAACTGTAAGAAAATTGTTTTTTCGTCCGATATAGGATTCATCATATTTTACTGGCTGAACATAATGCTTATGGCATTTTGAACCTTTCCATGTTCCATTAACAATTACGCTTGCCATAACCTGTTTTTCACCGCCACAAGTTAAGCACCTAACGGTCAATTTATCAGGATTACCAAATTCAACTTCAATGATCTCATAATCGCCATATCTTTTCCCAATCTCGGAAAGAATCAATGCTTTTTTATTTTTTAAAATTTTTTCAGATTCTACCCTTGAAGTTTCTTTTTGGCATTCACACGATTTAATCAATTCGGACCATTTATTACGACCATTTATCATCATACGATGAATTACTTTTCCGCAAAGAGAACATTTGAGCGTGACATCTTTCCCTCTTTCTGCAAAATCGTAATTTATATCCATTATTTCATAAACCCCATTCATGGTTCCAATTCGAGCTTTATAATCAGTCAACATACTGTCAGCAGTGAAAAGGTCAATTCCATGACTAATTAAATCCAACTTACTATTCATTGATAACTCCTTTTGTGGTACAGAATAAATTGTTTCCGGTTGCTCAGATAGGTAACTGGCCCCTGAACTTCTTACCCCTAGACCCCCTCGCCCTATCCTTTCAGCCTTTTACTGCAAGGACAGGGAGAAACAAAATATTGTACAAAATAATCATTGCTTTTACAGCATATTTCACAAAACAAGGTCATTACTCTACTCTTGCAATTTCAACTATTCGTTAAATAACCGTTTAACGCAGTCTTTACCTTGAATTCTGCATAAAATCAATCATGATTACTGTGCATGTTGTATATGTGGTATTGAATTTTATCTTTTGTGTGGGTAAAAGCAGATATTGTCAGAATATTTGATGTGTTAATCCGGTAATTCATCAGCCGATCCCGGCAGCAGGTCCACCGCTTTCGCCCTTTCCTCAATTTCAGCCCGGCTGTATTCCGGTTTCCCGGCCTTATCATCATAGGCTATAATTTGGACATTGTCCCGGTATCCGTAGTTGGCTTTTAGGGCAAACATACAACCGATATTCCCGGTTTGAATCACCTCGTCATACAAAGTTGATTCGCATTCTGCTTTCCATTTTTGCGCCGAAACGGAGTGTCCAGAGGCGACCCGACCGTCATATTCCCCCTTTAACCAGCTGTTTATAGTGTCCTTATTGATATTTACCATCATAGAAAATCTAAGTAACGTAGGCTTAATTCTACATGTACAACAGATAACAGTATAAATATCCCATAATATATTAAGTTCTTTGATATCATACTCTTTTGTAACTGTATTAAATCCAACTTTGTATTTACGTCCTATATCTTTTAATAACTCAGATAATCCTTGAGAAGTACAAAGATTAATATTACTATGTCTCTTTATAAACTCATTGGATATATCCATAATCGTAGCTGTAATATTATTTATATAGTCTCTATCATCTGTATTTTTATCATCTGTATTGAGCTCTATATTAAAGCTATTAACTGTATAATCATCTGATTTAGGCATAATATTTATAACTCCTTTCTGGCTCTTATACAGGTATATATAAAAGCTTTATATATTTATTACCTGGGGAAATATCATTGATATTCCATCAGGTTTATTTAATCTTTTACAACCTGATCTGCCATGGCAAATGTTATCTGGTCATCAGGATCGGGAATAATTTGATTTAACAGTTTGAGGCATTCATTCCGTTGTTCCTTATCCGTGCATTTTCCAGTTTCACAAAATCGGCAACTTTCCCGGCTGCATTTATTACTCATTCCTTGCATTTGCTCAACCCCTCAATGTTGGATTTATTAACAATCTGTGCTACTTGTGCTATATCCTATGGTTTTAAATGCCATTCTGACGTTCAAATTTGCGCCGTGCGCCGTTTTTAATATCTTCCATGGACATTTTCTTGTCTACCTCCTAAAAATCGCTTTACGGGCAAATAAAAAAGCCGCCACCTATCGCATTGTTACGTTCTGCGACGGGTCACGGCTCCTAGAGCTACCAGGGTGAAGGAGTAATATATAAAATCTATATATCCCTATCCTCCGAAATTGTATATATTAACGTGGCTATATACTGCCTTCTTTTAGTTTTCAATGTCTACACTTTAGCAGATATTTATTTATCTGTCAATATCTGGATATTTATTTTTATTATATACCCTATATAGTATTATACTTACCTCAGGGGATACAGAAAGCCTAAGAGTATATAATAAATAATCCCATATGTCTATATATATTTATAATATATTGGGCTAAAATATACGGATTTTTGCATACAAAAAGCAGGCTTCAAAACATTTTCTGCTCCTTGGCCTGCCTGATAAATTCGTCATGATAAATTGTCAACGTCAGGAAGATATACCCTTGAGTATTTCTTATAGAGCCCCCTCGGCTTTTTCAGATTAGCACAAAACAAATTTCAAATCAACCCTTGACAAGGAAATTTGTTTATGCTATTTGTATTATAACGGCCACCGGCATGGCTGCCCCAATCGGTTGCCGGAAAAGTTCAGACTTGCAGCAGATGTTGCAGGCTAACTTTAAATAGTTCACATTTATCGCAACAAGAATTATTGGAATTTAAAAAACTTTAAGGTCTCGACAGTAATTTAATTATAAATCTCTTTAATATGGATTTATTGAGTGTTGGACTCCTTTAACCCATGTTCCAATGAAAAAGCTATTTTTATATTATACTTTTCTAAATCTATTCTTATTGTTTCAATTAGTTTTCTATCTAGACAATATTCTTTGGTGTTTGAAGATGCAAAAACAATCTTATTTTCAAACCCATTATCTCTTAATAATTTTCCCAAATAAAGAGTTTCTTCAAAGATCATACAATCTTTATAAGAATCTTTACCTTTTTTTGCTGGTGCTATACCTTTTCTAACTCTAAAACCGGCATTAGATGCACATTCATTTATATCTTTATCATCTACAATAAGACCAATATCCAATAATTTTTCAGAAATATTTTTCAAGAAATCATCGACTTTATAGCTAACAAAACAAACCTCATTAATTTGTTTCTCAAAAATCAATTGAATTGCTTGACAAATCAACTTATAATTCTCATCACACTTTTCTATATACTTTTTTGATTCCATATATACACTTTCGAAATTATCGGACCACTCTTCAAGAATTAAAGATGGTAAAACTATTATAAAATCATTTTGCTCTTTTTTATAAAGATTAATTATATTTATTGCAGATTCTATTGTAGATAATTTATTTCGTTGAATTGCTCGAATGACATCTAGAATACAACAAGTATCTAGAACTAAAACTTTTTTATTTTTTTTAATTAGTTCTTTAACAAGATGTTGAAAACTAAATTTTCTGTTCATATCTATTCCTATAATGTTCCAGCAATGCCAAGCCTTGCTCATATTCAATTGTTAATTCAGTAGCATTTTCATCATCCCATCCCTCTTCAACTAACCATCTTCTTAAAATAGAAGTTACATTTTTATCCCCAGATATTACTGTTTGACAAATAAAATCATGCCATCTTCTTTGATCATCTGGATGAGATGATCCAGTAGATTTATTTGCCATAACAGAGAAAGCGTGTAGCTTTTTCTTGCTTTCCTCGGACATATAGTTTTCTAAACTGACATTTTCACTGGTTATTTCACTTTCTAGATTATATTTTTCTGCACATGGAAGAATACAATCCTGAACGCACTTATCTAAGATTGCATTGTATTCATCAAAATCAAGTTTACTCTTTTCACTCGGAACAATGTTTGATATTTTATAACCTACTCCATCACAATCTTTTAGATATAAATATACATTTGCCCTTTCAACTTCTTGACCTATATAAGAAAAAACAATAAAGTCATCATCAGATGGATTATTTGATTTTAACTTCCAATCACCGCTAACAAAACTGGCGATATTCAATTCAAATTCCTTTAAGTTAACACCATTTCCTCTTAAATAAAACTCTTTAAATGTTTTCATATAACCTCCTTTAAATACATCATTAACTATTTGTTATAAATGTTTTCGAACTGTCATTTTATTATATCTTATCTTAACTTATATTTCCATAATATTAAGCAAAAAAGTAAATAAATAATTAGTAATTCCTCATAATCAACTCCTTGTACCTTCTGCACCTGTCCTTATTTGCCAAATTATCCATTCTGTCAACTTCAATGAACGGATATCCTTTGTATAATTCCCGTATCTGCTGGCAGTCGTTATAAGATAAAACAAATCGTCCCTTCAAATTACCCAAAAACTTTCGCAACCTTTCATGATCCTCTGGGGTAAACCGATCCGGGTAGTATTTCTCTGCATCGTAGTAAGGAGGGTCCAGGTAAAACAGTGCGTCAGGCCTGTCATATGTTTTTATCAACCTTTCAAAGTCCTGGTTCTCAATTACAACTTTATTGAGCCGACAAGAAACTTCCTTTAAGTAATCCACTGCCTTATGTATATCTCTGGAGCTTACACCGAATGACCTGCAGTCTGTTCCAAAACTCTCTTTGATCAGGCAGAAGAACCGAGCTGCCCGCTGTATATCGGTCATTCCTCTGGTATTCCGGCTTAGCTCATCAAAGAACTGTTCTCGGGACATAAGAAGCCATTCTAATTCTTTCTGTAGCGGCTCCGGGTGATATTTAACCACCCGGTATAAATTGATTAATTCCCCGTTAGCATCGTTAAACACTTCCAATGAAGCATGTTTATCTTTTGAAAACAAAACCCATCCGGCTCCTCCGAACACCTCAATGTAACGTCCATATGAATCCGGATCTGGAAACTGCTCAAGAATCTGCTTTCTTAATAATTTCTTTCCACCAATCCAGCTAATAAAACTATTCATATACAAAAACCCCCTATTATCTTGGAAATTCTCAATAGAACAATTTTTCAGGAAAATTATTAATTATGAAACTGAGTAGCTATTTTCTGTATTACTTTTACTGTCACACCATTTCCAGCCTGCTTATAAAGTTGATTATCACTATTTACCATCGCAGCTTTATCAAAATAACAATCCCTCCAACCTTGTAGGCGGAAACATTCTCTCGGGGTAAGTCTTCTAATCCTTGGGACATTATCCTTTGCACATACAACTGCTTGATTACATGAAGTTGTCAGAGTATGAATCCGCCCTTTTCCAACCCTACCACGCATAGTTGTACTGTTTGGATAGTCTAATTTAATGCTATCTCCTACTTCTGCTATCGCATAACCTTCCTTACTGGCTTCTCGAATTAAAAAGCCTTTTCTAAAATCTCTGATTTTTGATGAAAGATTATCTTTGCGATTTGTTCCTGTGATAGGTAATACTTTTCTTCTACTTCTTCCTCTAAGAAATCCAATAATAAACACTCTTTCTCTGCTTTGAGGGATTCCGAAATCTTTAGTGTTGAGAACTTGCCATTCTGCATCATAGCCGATTTCATCCAGCTCAACGAGAAGTTTGGCAAAATCAAATCCTCTATTAACACTAAGTAGGTTTTTAACGTTCTCAATAAATAAGATTGAGGGTTTCTCCTCTTCTTTGAGGTCTCTAATAAGTCCTGTAACTGTAAAAAACAGACTTGAACGTTTCCCAGCGAATCCGATTCTTTTACCGGCAACAGATATGTCTTGGCAGGGGAATCCAAAACACCATATGTCTGCTCTCGGCAACTCTCTGGCTGAAACAGTTCTGATGTCATTTGCGTACCATTCACCATTTCTATATTTCTCCTTTAAAATCTCTTTTTGTCTCTCGCTTTTTGAAAGCTGAAGAAGGTACCGCTCTTGTTCTTTTGTAATTAAGTGCATTGATGTATAACTCATAACCGCAAATTTATCCCACTCACAGAAACCAACACAGTTATGACCTGCTAATTCCATTCCTCTACGATATCCACCAATGCCTGCAAAAAAATCCAAAAACGTAAGACTCATTTCAAAAAAAGCCACTGCAGTTTTACTCCGGACGCTTCGCTCCTTTTATTCTGATATCATAGTTGAGCATAACATAGGCAAGAACTGCACTTCTATGCAATATTTAATTAATACTTTTAAGTGCCTTGTCATGAATGTTATAAATTTGCCTGTCACTATACCCCATTTTATTTGCAATAGTTTCCCACTTACATCCCCATATATATCGGTACTTAAGAAGACGTTTTACCTGTTCGTCTTCCAGAGCCTCAATTTTATCATACAGTTCTAAGCAAATCTTTACCTTTTGATATCGGTAATAAATAATCTTTTCTTTTAAATCATTCAGGACAGAAACATATTTTTTATCTTGGCCATGGATATTCATTTCCTTTTGTATCATCTGAATTTCTTCCCCAGCTTCAGCAATGGCCGCATTGATCACAACCAAATTCTTTAACTGATTTTTTGTCTTATTATCTATCATGCTGAACACCTCTCTCTTACGCTTCTCAATGTATTAGGTGTTGATTGAGCATAATATATAGCGGTTACTGACGGAGTGGAATGTCTCAAAATTTCCTGAATGGTGCCGAGATCTACTCCCTTATTTTTAAGGTTCATGCCTAGCGTTTTGCGGAGTTTATGAGGATATACCCGGCACTTTAATTTTGCCCGGTTGCCAATAGTTTTTAAAATACTACGGATCCCTGAAGTTGACATTTGCTCATGGGGTGCTTTACATTGAGGAAACATAAACGAGCTATCATCATTCCTGGAATCAAGATACTGCCTGTAATAATATCGTGCTTCATCATCTAAGAATATAGGCTCATACCTATCATTCTTTTCTCCCTGGATCATAATATCCCCAGTGTTCCAATCTATCTGATCCAAGGTGATTTCCACCAGTTCTCCCACTCTGGCCCCGGTGCTCCGCAACACTTCGATTAAGGCCCGTTCCCTGAGGTTCTTACATGCGTCCCTCATCTTAGCCATCTCCTCTGGCTTGAAGTAATCAATTGGTTTTCTGATAGCCTTTAACGGATCCGTTGCTTCTACTGGGTTGTCACCGATTAATTTTTCTTTCCGCATCCAAGTGAAGAACGCTGACAGGAACCGTCTTTCATTATTAACGGTCACAGCCTGATTCTTCTTGCCGCCGACGTTCAAATTTCTCTTTTCATACCAGGATAAATAATAGCTGATATCGGATTCCTCAATTTTATCCAGAGGCTTATCAATCAGAGTAATCAGACGCTTAACAGCACTAAGATACGCTTCCTTTGTATTATCCTTGATTTTCTTCTTAACAAGGAAGAGCTGAATTATGTATTTATTCTTCTGATCCGTATCATTCTGGTACTCTGCCGGAAGGGTTGTTATCTCTTCCATATTGACATTAACAAATTCCTTCACAATTACCTGATAAAGAATATCCAAAACTTCTTTTGCCACATGGTCAGCCATGGCAACAATAATATTGTTGATAACCTGTGCTTTTACAGTTTGTCCATTCATAATATGTAATCTCCTTTTCCATAAATTTCAGTTGCTTAAGGAGACAATTTGACTTATAATATCCTTAAGCGTGAAGCGGTAGAAGAACTTTGGTCGGGGACTCTGCCGCTTGTTTATTGTTGCTGATTCGAATGTATGTTCTTTTATAACTATTTTTTTACCGGGGTCTATGCCCCGGCTTTTCCCTTAGTTTGTGATAATAAAAAACTACCAGCTCTATACTGATAGTTGGTAGTTTTTACCTTGTTTGCCATAAGATCAAATCTATTTTCTTTACATTAGTTATTGATATATCTGGATACCTCTTATTAAAAAGTTCAATTGCCTTTTTTGCTTCATCTGTCTGTAAATAATTTTCATACCAATCGCAGATCCTATCATATAGTAAAATATTCTTATTTAATCTGTCCTTGTCTGAATAATACGGTGATTTCAATCCAAGATTTTTTAATACAAAGGAATCCCATACGGGCTTCTCTGGATCAATGGTTGCGACCAACTTGCTGCTGAATGAAGGTTCAATTCTTCCAAGTCTCTCATGTATGTATCTGATTACTTCTTCAAAAGACACTTTTTTAGCCTTAGAATCTTCAAGCAGTCCATAGTAACAGTTATAGAACTCTGGACTTCTCTGCCTAATTCGATAAAAAGCATTAAATTTCCTTTGAAATTCTTTGTCCTCAAAAGTGTTCGTTTTATAAAGCCTATCCATGATATAGTTATACTTTTCCAGACCACTTCCTATCTTATCCAATGACTTGCTTATATGTAATAAATCCATACTGCCCTCCAAGATATCTTAATACTTATATATTAACCTACTTACTACCAACTATCAATATTCAATTATCAAAGAACAATATTACTTTTAAATCTCAGTTTATCGTGCTGATTTTAATTTTAAATATCGATGCTCAACTCCATATGGGTCATCTGGTTCCCAATCGGCACGTAACTGGCATTCTTCACATTCAATTTTATCCCTACCAACGCATAAGGGGTAAGCATTATTCTTTTCTGGTTCAAAACACTCTGGGTGTTTACATCTTTGCTCCATACTCTGCTCCTTTTCTCCCGGTACTCCGGGAAATCCTAATTTTGCGGCATAACATATTCTGGATCTTTAAAGTTCCAACCAATGATAGTCATTTCTGAAAATACTTCCGTTGTTCGCAGCATGTCTCCATACTTACCGCATTCTATACGTTCACCTGGCTTATTATCGGAAGTACAGTAAGATCGCGCACCCTTGCATTTCAATGCTGTAGCCCATAACAACACTGCCATCTTGTTTTGTGATTTTCATTCGCACCTCCTAAACCGTTCCATCAGGTGATCCTTCCAGTCAACTCTTACCTCTTGGCATTCAGTCTGCCGGTTGTATGTATTCAAGATATCGCAGACATACTTATCCATCTTGCACTCGGCACATATATCCTCCAGATCCTCCTTGCGTTCCGTCTCCCAGAGGAACCGGCACAGATGATCACATAAATGCTCCATCATAGGAGTTACGATCTTTTCCATTTCATTTTGATCTGCCATTTAAAAAGCTCCTTTCATTTTGCTTGCTATACTATAACTGGAAAATTTTTCCAAAATATTTATAATGATTTTCTGCTATAATGCAGTTGTATATCTTAGGCTTCAGGGAATTATATTGCCTGTGGCTTAGGTATAGCTTTTTCATACTCATACCGGCAGGGGAAACCTTGCCGGCCCCCCAACACTTTCAGCTATTACTCACTGGATTCCATTTCCTCAATCTTTCTAAACAAATCCATTTCCTCATGATCCTTTTTCGGATACTGTTGATATGTAGCCTTGACCTGCTTCCCTGCCGCGTACTGGTTGTAATAATGTTTAGCCAGTTCTATAGGAATATCCTGGTGCTTTCCAGTTAATGTACACTTGCTTTTATCACTGTAAACGATCCTTATTTTCCACATAGCCTGTTCGACCTCCTTTCATTTTTTGCAACAAAAAACCAACTACCGAATATTGATAGTTGGTTTATAATTTAAAAATGTTATTTCTTTGACTTATATTATTTGCCTAAATATCTATTTGTAATGCACTCATACATATCTCCAATTTCTTTTTCTAATCGCGTATAAAACACTACATATGTATCAGAATTCATCTCCCCTTCATTAAGTATTAAATCATCTTCTATTTTTTGTATCAGCTTAAGCATTTCTTCATAAAATGTTTTGTTATGATACTTAAAAAAAATAGATTTTTTTCTAATATCCCTAAGCACTTCTATTAACTGATTTATTCCACCAAAATTATTATCACTATAATGTAGAAAACATCTTGCCTCAGGAAAATCTTGCATTAAAAATTGATTATACAATTTATTAAAATATTCTGCCTCTAAATTCGTTTTGTTTAGCATTTTATTCCAATTATATTCAAATATTGGGGATATTATAGATATTATTATCGCAGCTATTGATACTCCAAAAGAAATTTTTTCCATAACGTTCTCCTATGACATTAGATCTTCGTAGATATCTTTCTTAAGCTCTTCATTTGATGTCTCAATAACTATTTTTTCTTCAATCCCTTCATACCCAATTCTATCAATTATTTCTGCAAAAAATCCTTGTGTAAAAGATGATGCTATACGTTGTATATTATCTGGGATTATTATATGATTTTTAGAGTTGTAATCAATAAAGTCTTTCGCTTGTTCTCTAAAGACTTCTCGTCCATACGGATTACCAGCTAATCTTGTCGCTGATTTATCAAATTTTAAATAAATTTTATTTTCCATTATCATTCACCTCTCAAAACGAAATTCAAATTATATGCTGTGCCAGGCATGTAAATTAAACTTTCTGATATAACTTCCTTACTAGGTATACATTTAATATAATCCTTTTCAGAGTTAAATCCTACCCAATTATTAGAATTATATTCTAAAAGCTCCGAATAAAAAGATATTGACTGATTCCCTGAAATAACATAACACCTATAAGTATCTGATCGTTTCCCTAATGACTTAATTAATTGAGTAAGTCCTGTTCCACCTGTTCGGGAAAATTTTTCTCTTCCGGAAATCTTATGTTGAAAAGTTGTTATGTTACAAAAATCTTCTTTTTTATATTCATCACTGAACATCTTCTTATGATTATCAAATGCACGAAGGACTTCTTTATATCTTTCATCAACAATATTATCAGAATTATTTAAAATATTGTTATTAATGTCATCACCTAGTAAAATATTTGAAAAATTAACTACAGCTATATTTATGCCGTAATATGTATAGCCGTCACTAACACCTCTTATCTTCTTTTCATAATCACTGGTCACATCAATATCAATTAAGCAATCTGTTTTTGCATGTTCACAAGCATTACCAACAAGTTCTATTATAACCTTTCCAACTTCATCTCTACAATCATTATTAATTCCAAATGGTTTTAAAAAAATGTCAATTTCTTCATAAAGCTTACCCAGATAATTAGTATTTTCAATACTACAACCTTTTATTACTCTACGAAAATGGTATCCAAAGGTATCATTAAAGAATTTAGGAATAAACTTTTGTACACTTTTTGTTGTAGTCATATTTAAAAGTAATAGAGGTGAGGATACAATCCCTTTTGTTTCTATGGATTTTATTACGTCCGCATATAGCTGCACATAATGCCCTCGCCTAATTAAATCATAACATATACACTCAAACAAGACATACGTAAGTTTATCTATAAACTCTATTTTACCTAAGTATATCTCAATTGGGATTTTAATACCTTTATATTGCTTGCGTAATGTATTAACAAAATTTATTATTTTGTTAATGGTCTCACCACTAAAAATATTAGATTCCTCTTTTATATGTAATTGTACAACAGCATTTTTGATCTTTATCTTGGAACCAGTGTTACTATTTTTTAAAAATAAGAGTTCAATATTTTCCATCTTTCATACCATCTTATTCTATAGAATCAAAAAAATTACTCTTATTATATAGAATACAATAATTTATACCAACTATCAATATTAAGTTTCCAATGTACAATATTTCTTTCACAATCTCTTCACAGATCCATCAAATTCCCGTCACAATTCCTCGGTATATAATACTTGTAAAGAGGCAAACAACCTTTTAATATAAGACTTTTTTCATAACAGCCGGTAGAATTCCCCCGATCTTACCGGCTTCCTCCCTTTTTTCAAGCAAATCTAAGCTGCGCCTTGCTATCATCAATCCTCATGTTCGGCATTCGCTCTCCGATTTTCAGATACGGGCAGGCAGTATAACAAAGTTTCTCGGCCATCAAAGGGACAACACTATTTCCAATTTTCTCAACTTGTAGAGTTTTGGGATAAAGCTTTCCGTTTGGCATCTTAAACTCAATAACATAATCTTTTGGAAAGCCCTGTCCCAGTTTCAATTCTTCAGGCTTTAACATTCGGAACCAGATATCTACGATCTGATATGTCACTCCGTCTATGGCCACAAGGACAAGTCCGAACCGGTCCTTTGTAACAATGGTACCTATTGGCTCATTCAGACTTTGACCGATTCCATGACCGTAATACTTGATCAGGAAAGCTGATACCATAGCAAAGTGTCCGGGAGAGGTAGCGATTGTATGTATTGGTTCATTAACACTCTGACCGGTTCCTGTTTTATAAAACTTTGACAGAAAGCAAGTCACAAGCGCATAACGGTTCGACGTATCAATCGTCTGTATAGGTTCTTTCAAACTCTGCCCTCGTACTTCGCCTTTTGCTGTTTCGGAATGATACTGTATAAGGAATGGGGCTGCCAGTTTGTCCGGAAGAATAAACCGGTTCGGATCATCTACTACAAACTTTTTAATACCTGCCGCTATGCGGCTAAGCGTTTTATCTTTCAATGGTCGCTTCCTGGTAAAAATGGAGCTGCCTAAATCGGTGAAATCAATATCCTGACTAATGGGCTCCCAAGGTTTCATTCCATTTGTGCCATTCTTTGAATGAGTCTGTTCTGGCCAGACAATAGGTCTTCCATCAGATCTAAACTGTCCGTACCAACGCTCTCTGGTTGTATGAGCTCCATAATCCGCAGCAACTAAGACCCGGCATTCAAACTCATAACCAAACTCTTTCATAAGGCGAATGAATTTATTGTAATACTCTCCTTCTTTAGCTTTGATCGGCTTATTGTTTTTATCCAATGGCCCCCATTTCTGAATTTCCTTAACGTTCTCCATCATGATCACTTCCGGAACTTTTCCCGTTGCTTTTAAAATCAGCTTACACTGTTTCCATACTCCCATTGGAAGAATCCGTAAGCCCCTCTCAATCGGTTTGGATCCTTTTGCGTTTGAATGTGAAGTACAGTCAGGACTCGCCCATACAAAGCTGACTTTCTGTCCCCAGGTAAGGAACTTGTCAATTTTGACTCTCATGATATCTTCCGTGAAATGGTGTGTGTATGGATGATTGTATTTGTGCATTGCTATTGCAGCGGCATTATGATTAATTGCATAATCAAAGCATCTGCCCCATGCCATTGTACCGCCTACACTTACGCCCCCGCCGCCACAGAAGTAGTCTATAATTACATCTCTCATTTTTCTAAAGAAGCCCGGTATACCCTTGCCCCGGCCGGAGGCTGGCTCCTTTCATTATTTTTGTTTTCCTGCTCTCCAGATCTGTTCAAGTTCTTCCAAGATTACGTGAATCAGGAGATTTGTTGCAAAACTACAATTACCATATTCTTTGGAGATAGTCCCAATCGTGCCGACAAGACCGTCCCAGTATTCATCTGTATCATTTGGCTCGTTGTACTGCTTAAACAGTTTCCACGTTTTAACAAGGCACTCTTCATATTGCTTGTCCTGAAGTGGAGTACCGCCGGCTTTAATTCTCTTTACCTCCTGCAAAACAACTAAGCAAAACAATCTTCGCATGACAGGATTATTATGTTTTTTTAACATCTGCGCTACATGCTCCGGCTTGACCATCTGGTAATTTTTCATAAGCGTCCAAGCGTCCGTATATGCAGACCGATATTTCTGAATTTCACTTTCGTTCATATCCCACCGCCTTTATGCTCCGCTCACAGGCAAAGCAGGTATTATCACCAAATCTTCCATCGTAATGCTTGCAGGAGCCGTAACGCTTCCCGGTCCACCTCATTACAATCTTTCGTAAAAGCATATGTAAATTATATTTCAAGACTTTGCCTCCGTTCCTAATCAAGAAACTATATCACTGAAAAACGGAATGAAGAATGCCCATAAGCACACTGGATTTCTTGTAAAACAGATTCCAACTAATACCGCCACACCTACGCTTACCCATTTAACCCAATTTTTCAAAGGTCAATCTCCTTTCTTAAATCTTTGTTTAGCTGATAAAATCATATATATTTGTCTGCCCTGCAGGTTCAAAATTCATCCACAATATTTCCCTTTTCTTGCTGCTGACCTGCGAATAACACGTTGTTTCTTCCCGGTACCAGCCCGATAAACGGTCATTATATAAATCACTATCATATCCACTTAATAGCACCGGGCCTTTGTGAGCCAGTAACACGTCTATCAAGTCATTCTGCTGCTTATCGTCCATTTCGTGGCGGTACTGCTTTCCATGCCTTGTACTCAGTACATAAGGAGGATCAGCATAGATCAAGACTTTGGGATTATTAAATCGTTCTATCAGTTCCACGGCCGGACGATTTTCAATCTGTACTCCCCTTATACGCTCCGCTGCTTTCATTATCTTGTCAGGAAGATTACACCAATCCGATGCGGCGTAAGCCTTTTCACGCCCCTGTACATCATTCTTCCAGCCTACCTTTTCGCCATTGGTTCGGAAGCCATGACCCATATTCAGCCTTATGTAAAAATTGACTGCTTTCTGAAAGCTGTCCTCTGGTACCGTTCTAAAGGCATCATCATAAATCTGCCTGGCATAAGGAGTTAAATATATTTCTCTGGCCAGTCTTTCTGGGTCCTTACGAATCCATTTAAAAAGGTTTACCACATTCCCGTCCAAATCGTTTACAGTTTCAATGTTTGACCTGGGCTTATTGAATAGAACTGCTCCGCTGCCGAAAAACGCTTCCAGGTAGCTGTGATGCTCTGGGAAAAAACTTATAATCCAGTCGGCAATACTCCATTTACTTCCTGGATATTTCATAACTGCTTTCATTCTTTTTGAAAGGAGCCAGGATATCCTGTTACGGTGGCCACCGCTCCAGCCTCCTTTCATTTTTTCGCAATAAAAAAACCAACTACTGAATATGATAGTTGGTTTTTTATTCTATTCCAGATACGGAATCCCTGTTTTGTCTTCGTACTCTATACACATGATGCTGTTATCATTTTTTATTAAATCGTTAATATCTACAAAAGCAAATTTATAATCATCATCAATGAAAATAAAGTAAATATTCTTTAGTTTACCGCTATCAATATATCTACTTGTTAATTGTTTGTAGAAATCATTAACGTAGCGGGATGCCATTGCATCTAGCAATTCATTTCCAACATCTTTATACATTGAAGGGCAATAATCCAAACTCAAAATCGCAACCGAATATTCATCCACTGAATATGTTTTATTGGCTTTTATGTCTACTGCTTTGGCCAGAGATTTAAGTATATCGTTCAAATCTCTTTCCTCTGTAAATATACCTTCTTCAACCATGGTTTTTTGAGCTTTCCTTTCAGCATATGTTACTTCAACCCATTCTCCATTAATTAAATAGTCAGGTTCTTTTTTTAATGCGTTTCCCCTTATAATTTCCTGTCCTCCTTTCATATTATTTACAATCCTAGAGACTAAAATTTCGCACCCGTCAGCATTTACCCCATCCACTTTTCGCTTTTTAAAGAACCCTTTTGGAACTATTAATGGCTTATGAAATATAATCATATATGTTACCTCCTCCTTTTTATTCCATAATTATCCAACTATCATATTCGATTGTCAATGTACTTTTTCTCTATCTTTCAAATTTCAGTTTTGCGTATAAACAAAAAGCTACTAACTTAATATCATAGTTAGCAGCTTTCAATGTAAACTTAAATTTAATTTCTAAACTTCCGCAAGAATAACCCCTCTGATATTGCCAAAGCTTTCATAATGCTTTCTACCTTCTCATTACAATTAAAAACAGAAATATGCAAATCCCCTCCATTGATTTCTATTAAAATGTTATTTTGAGACAGTAGGATGTAGATAAATCCTTTTTGTTTCGTAACAACCTTTTTAATAACGCTTGCTAATTTTTTGGGGGTCACCGAATTTAGCCATTTTTCTTTATAAACCGAAAATTCAAAATAACATAGTGTTTTTAAAATGATATGGATGAATTTTTCTGAAATCCTATCTAATTCATTACTATTTAAAAAATACTCCTCTACTTCAAAGAAGAAATAACCTTCATCCTTTTGAACTTGTCGTGGAAGAAAATCTATAACATAATACGGCTGTTCTAAAAGCTCCTCTACCTGCTGTTCTCTATCCAAATTATCCCTCCTTCAATAACTTTTTTATATAACAAATATTACCTCAGAAACTACCAACTATCAATATTAAGTTTTCAATGTTCAGTAATTCGTCAAATCCTAATTTAGCAATATTGAATCTTCTTCCCACAATTCAAGCAGAACTTCAAATTATACTCTTCCAGAAGCTCCGAATTAAATTCATATCCACAATCTGGGCATTTTCCAAACGCTCCATCATTTACAGGCTGAGCAGAAATCTGTTTTTCTAGTGCTCTTACTCCCATTTCAAGGGCCGTCTTTTCGTTTACTGCGTTAATTCCGGGCCTTGTTATTGACAGGTTGAATCTCATGTTTGCAAGGGTTCTTTCCGCTAAATATTCTGTCATGCCTTTACTCCTCTCTGTCCTGATTTTTATATCCCGATTAAAATTCGGCTACAACGTTCCCACTATTATCTAAATAAATCAATTCATAATGTGGGTGGCAATTCTCTTTGTGGCAGCTTCCGTCAAAATAAATATCCAGATTCATACTGTCATTTGAACCGACAATGGTACCTTTAATGTTTCCTCTGCTTTTCGATTTCAAAATCACCTTCATTCCCATGAACGCAAACGGGATATTACGGTATTCTTTCATTCGCTCAAATTGTTCAACGTCACCAAACAGATCACATGGCCTGAATTTATGAACCAGTCTTATGCTTTCAACAAATCGTAAAAACTCAGTAAAACTGTCAAATAAATCTCCCAATTCTAAGTATAGATTGTACTTAGCTTTCCCGGGTGCTTCACCATAAGCAGTTGCCTGCCTATCATATCCTGACAGAGTAATCATATAAGTATTCATATTATCCTTTCTCCTCTCAATCAAAAGGAATTTCGCCCTGCTCCACATTCAGAAATCCATCATCTGATTTGTTCCAGCCATAGATTTTATTTTCAGCTGGGTAATTTTTCAGCCGTTTAGTTTCTATTTCGTAGTGTAGAGGAACGAAATAATCCATTGTGCCTCCGTCACGGTCCTTTGCTATCTCAATCACATTTGTCGCACTGAATATAGGATTATCGTCTTTCCACCCAAACATCTGCTTGCCAAGTCTCTTAAAATCATTGTTTACCCGGTGGACTATTAAAGCATTGTCAACGGCATTTCCCAGGTCAGCAGTACCAGAAATATCGTCAAGCCGTAGGAATCCCATTGCCTTTCTTGGGTGTGCCACAAATAGCACATGCACATTATGTTTCTTAGCTATCCTCTGCATATCCAGAATAAATGCCGTCTGCGCTTCAAATTTGTTATCCGACAAGCAAAGAATATTAAATGCCATCAAGTTATCCAGAATCAGCAAGTCTAGTTTCTTTTCCTCAATAGCCTTTTCAAACTGTTCTGCTACTGCCCGGTAATCATTGCCGTAATCGTTGTTGTACAGGAAGAAATGCTGCCCTAGCCACTCTGCAATTTGCTCTTTATATTTTCGTGAAACATTGTAATATCCCTCAAACTGCGTAGGCTCTGTATATCCTCTTCCTGCTGCTTGCAGATCCATCCATCTCATAAAATTCTTTGGGGCAAGTTCCCCTGAAAAAATACCGACATTATTTCCAGATTCTACAGCATCCAATGCCATTTCAGATATGACACTAGATTTGCCGGAGGCTCTCAGACCAGACATAACAGTAACATAGCTTTTCTTCAATCCCCTGAGCTTCTTGTCAATGTCAGCAATTCCGCTTTTAACAAACCGTTCCTCCGGTACTTGCAAATCCAAAATATTCCTTGCTGTGAAGAAAACTGGATTTCCTTGAACCGGAACTATACTCTGAACTGGCCTTTGCTGAACTGGTAGTTTTGAATAGATCTTCCGTTCATACTCCTGCTGCCGCTTCTCATATGCATCTGGCTCAAACAGCTTTCTAACGTCCTGCCATGTTTTATCCGAACATGAGTTGTGAAAACAGTGGAATCCAATTGCACCAGACCGGGTCTGAAAAATGCAAGCATCTTTGCCTTTATGGTTGCTATCAAACGGACACTCGTCCAGTATATATTTAGTGCCATCACTGTAACCAGATTCTCTGTACCGGATATTGTACCGTTGCATCCACTCTTCTAAATCAAAATCCCTGGGATTGTAGTTGTTGTACTTCTGCGGTTTCTCTTGTTTCTCAGGAATCATGGAAATCAACTTCTCCAGGTAAACCCTATCTGTAGGCTCCCGACTGCCCTCTGAAAGCAAATGACTAAGTCTGTGAGGATTCTGTTCCGTGTTGCTTCCCTTTCGGGCCATGGTGCCATATAATTTACATATCCGGGAAGGATTGAAGTTTGTTGTATCAATTTTCAATTCATCATCACTGAAGAACATATCCAAAGCAGCCAAGCATTTTTTAACCAAAGCTTTGTTTTCCTCGTTATTGGCAATCTGTATCCGGTAAAGAAGATGAATACCGTTACCACTTAGGGCAGTCACCGGATCATTAAATCCAAGGTTCTTCATGAACACATAAATCTGGTTGCCACGTTCCTTTGCTTTATGCAACTGCACATCAGAGCTGGATACACCAGCAGGCCGTTGAGGGTCCACATCAATGAACAGCCATTTATATCCCACGATATCATTGTCATTAGTTGTATTCTTAGCATTCATGACAAACTTTTCTCGCTGCTCCCGTGAATAACAATCTTCTTTTACCTTTCCAAGAGTTATGTAAATATTGCTGTCTGTAGAATTCAACCTGCAAAGCTGATCTATTAAACTTTCAGGAGATTTGAAGTATCCACTGTAGACTCTCCGACCATTTGCTTCCAGACACCGAACCTCAAACAATTCTCCTTGAGGCTTTAATGCACTGACAGTTTTTCTTATTTCATCTGGATCAAACAACTTCTTTCCATTCATTGCCACCGCTCCACATTTCCTTGTTCATACTCATTTTGCTCAATCTTCTTCGCAATATCTCTTAATTCCGCAATAGAAGGAGGATATTTATTTTCTTGAATCCATTGAATAGCTGCCTTTTTTAGCCACTCTGACTGCAGGTCTTTCAAGCACTCGTACCATATTTTTGCCACTGAAGGGTCTGCCTGAGCAAATTTAGAGCCAAAAGCACCACCCAACATTTCCATAACTTCTCCAAAATCCTGCTTATTCACAGCATATCCTCCCATTTTGATTTTTGTTGTGAATTTGGACCTGCCACTGGAGTCCATCGAGCTCTATTTTGTGACTTTGAGAGCCATGTGTTAATAAAATTATTAATGCCTCTACGTGTTTTACGTTTTTGGGGATTACTTATCAACCAGCCCTTCATACTCCTTAACTCTTGCATAACATCAAGTGCTGGATATAATTCCTGCCATTCAACAACTTCACTCTCCGTTACTGAATATTCAGATTTGTCATTGAGTGGAAAAGTAATTACCGGCTTTGGTGTATCAATATTAAAAATCATCTGTTCTTCTTGCATGAATGATTCCGGTTCGGAAGCCAGATTTTCTGGCTCCGAGCAAAAAGTATCTTTCTGGTTTATATCTGGTTTTATATTTGGTTTATTATTTGGTATAGGTCGGACATTATCGCCCTTTCCATTGGACGCTTTTGTCTCTTCCATTGGACGTTTTTGCACAATGGAAAATCCCTTTTCGGACAATGCATACCACAAAGTACGATCATAGGCATTCTCATTGTAATTTCCAGTAATGATAACTTCCTCTTCCCGTAAATGTTTTAGTGCATTCTTTATCTGCCGTTCAGATACATAAGGGAACAGTTCATTAAATGCTCTTGTGCTGTTATATGTCCAATAAGTACCATCATAAAAGTTCTGTTCATTTGCCCGATTCTTTTCAATCCAATAATAAATATTATTGAGAAGAACAGCTTCTAAAATCCCATATTTCTCTGCTATTTCCGAATCAAAACTATGTGTCATTAGAAAACCTCCCTTAATTAGCTCCAGACCTTTTATAAAACAACTATTTCAATTACCATGAATATTTTATATTGTAATTTCCTCTTTTTTACTAAAGATTGCCATATTCAATTTTCTGAAATACTCATTATTTTGATTGGCAAGCATTGTTGGTATGGTACGCATTCGTACTTTATAGCACGAAGCGCATACCTTTTTCCCTTTCATGATTGGAGCTTTCCCACATAGATAACAAATTCCATAATTGGGCCATTCAGATCTTTCTATATCAGCCCTATTCTTATACCTATATTGCTTTAAATAAGCCTTACATGAACTACACATTTCACCAGAACTTACCTTATGCTTTCCACACCTGTAGCAAAGACCTGAAACTCTACGCATATTCATCAAATTACGTTTTCTATACCGTTCCTTTATCTTGACTACAGAACTCAAATCTTTAGATTTGTTATGGTATTTATCTGACTCTGCTCCAATACACTCCATACACAGCGTTTTGTTGGGTTCAGATTTGTTTTTTCCACATCTTACGCAGATACCTATTTTTTTCAAGTACTTACTGTTTTCACGCCGTTTTCGATTAAAATTTTCTCTACATGTAGGACACATCGACTTTTCTGGTGTTGCATTATTTTTCCCACATCTTGGGCAAAGTCCCTGTTCTCGTCTTAAGTGATAGTTGCTTTGTTTAGCCAATTTTATCAACCCCTAACAACTCTAAAATCTTTGCCCCAGACTCTTCTGGCTTGCAGAAAAGAAACTTACAACCATATTTTAGTTCCATAGTCAGGCAGGCCTTTGCCAACCATTCTCCAGTAGCCGCATATGGATATTTCTGGACTTTCTTATACCGGGGCTTTCCGTTCTTCCAGAATCCAATCATCTGATTGCTATTGACTAAAATATCAAGCCTGGGATTATGCCAATGGAATAAATCATTAATGCAAGTTACTCTATCCTCGTTTTCAACCAGTATGTAAAGTCGTATTCCGCTATTCTGGGCTCGTTTAAGTCCTCGGTGAAAGAATCCGTGTCTCTTGACGTAAAGAGCCTGAAATCGGTCAATTATGCTTTCAGGAATACCATAGTTATAACAGACATCGTTAATATCCTTTTCAGCGAATCGGTCTGTATCATCATCACAGATTGCGTGGAAGATTTCATCTGCATAGATTAACGGAATATGTTCTTTTTCAATAATTTCAAGAACAGCAGTCTCCACTTCTTTCTTTGACACTCGTTTTCTAAACTGAATATCTAAAATAAGTTCCGCTATGTCCTTTTTTGTATCCACACAAACACCCTGATTATTAGAAAGGGCATAATCGCCTGCGTATAACTTTGTTCTGTTGACAACAATTCCCTTGGACCGGAAATAAGCATTTTTAAGGTCATGCTTGCCGGATTGCTGCCGGGTATCACATAACAATATCAAAGCGTATCACCTCCGGTTAGTTAAAGGGCAGGCCTTCATCTTCTACACCATCAGGGATGTTCATAAAACCGTCGCCAATGGAATTAGTAGGTGCAGGTCTGGAGGTTGGCTGACTACCACCAGAAGAAGCATTCTTGCTATCAGCAAACTCCTGTTCCTCAACAATAATTTCTGTGGTATAGACCTTAACACCTTCTTTATTTGTATAACTCCCAGTCTGGATTCTGCCAGAAACAAGAACCCTCATTCCCTGACGGAAATACTTCTCCGTAAACTCTCCGCCTTTACCAAATGCAATGCAGTTGATAAAATCGGCAGTCTGCTCACTGTCCTGGCTTTTGCGTCCTCTTCGGTCAACAGCAAGAGTATATCTTGCAATTGCTATTGGGGTTTCACCCTGGGAATACCTAACTTCCGGGTCTCGCACTAAACGTCCCATTAATATTGCTCGGTTCATGCTTAATTCCTTCTTTCTCCGCCGGCCCATTATTGAACCGGCGGTATTGATGTTATGAAATCACTGTAAACTGCGGTAATTCTTTCAGGGCAAATCCAAGATATTTCTTGATGTTTCTCATGGCTTCATTCTTCCAAGCACCACCATCAGCTTCAAATATGGCACACTCAATACCACGTCCTTCACTTTGTTTCATACGGAATATAAAGGCACTTTCGGGCTGATCCACTTCAACAAAGGTACGGAACGGTTTCAAGTTAACCGGATTCGGAACAATAGCTTCTTCAACACTTGCAATTCCTCTTTTAACTGTCGCCTTCTGGGTAATTCCATCATCACCGTACTGCGCAACAGATTCATCTTTGACGGTTCCAGCGAATCTTAACAAGTCTGCACGATGATCGTTTGGAATGAATTTTGACTGTAAAGCAATGATGAAACTTTCATGATCCATATATCTTCCATAGCTGAATTCGGGAACCATAGCAGCCACGTTTACAAGGCATTCCCGTTTTCGATCTCTATCAAGGCAGGAAATCAGTTTAACTTCTGTCGGCGAAACTACCTGAACTAACATTTGATCTGACATCTCGTTGGTAAATGCTTTTGCATAGTCAATCAGACTTGAAAGCGTATTCATTTCAATAGCTGCAGCACGTAGTTCGTTGTCAATTCTGTGAATCTGCTTATCTGTATATGTATCTCCATTAATCGTAAGGAGATTTGCCTCACTTAATCCAACCACATACTGTAATGCATCTCTTGTCATATCCATAATTCATATCCTCCTTAAGCCTGTTTGGCTGCTCTCATGTCAACTACTTTGCCATCTGGTTCTTCTTTGATTTCTCCGGTTTCCGGATCAACGGTCTTTCCGTCAACCTGTAAATCTTCCTGCGGTGTCTGATAATCTTCAATCGTCATCTGGCCACGGACCTGCTTACCATATTCTTGAGCAAAAACTTCTCCCGTTTTCAGATCTTTACCGATTGACATTCTAGTAGATATTGGGGCAACCGGAGCTGTCTTCCAATCTACGGACACATCAACCTGTGCATCATCTCTATCCTCATTCTGTTGAAAAGTTACCTTCACAGTAATAGATCTCTTGTTTTTCCAAGGTGTATTTAAATCTTTCATGTTTGCCAAAACAGTTTCGGCAGCCATGTCAAACTTTTCCTGCAGGGCACCGCCTGCAAACTTTTCCAAATTAATTTTCGCCATGATATTTTCCTCCATAGGCACAAATTGATTAGTTACATTTATTTCAACCCGGGTTAAAAACGTCTTATAGTTTTGAATGGGATTTCGCCCATATGAATTAATTCAATGTAAATTCCGGATTCTATTCCGGTTTATTAAAAAGGCTCTTTATTTACTTCCACAATAAGCCCCGGTGCCGCACAATCCACATTAATGTTTCTTCCTGTCACTTTCTGCATTTCATTGATAAAATAGTTACCAGCACTAGAACCGGCTCCCAGATGGCACATTATGACGCTTCTAAGATTTGGTGACTGGTTCGCTTTAATGGCTCCAATACAAGTTTCAAATGAAGCGTGTCCCAGGAGCTTGTGTTCGTAATTCGGTATATCCTTATCAATGAACTGCTCTTGGTAATTTGCTTCAATTAGAAAATGTTGAATTTGTTGTTTCTGGAAATTGTATGGTATGTATTCAAAATCTGTAGCGAACAGCAATCTTCCCATTTCTAAGTGTTCAATCAGCCACGCATAGCACGGTGTTCCGTTATGAGGTACGTAAAACGGAATACATTTAAAACCACCTATCTGTACCGCTTTAAACTCTGATACACTGTAAAACTGTGCTCCGGGAATATCTCCAATAGTTTGTTTCGTTTCTTCGTTGGTAAATACCGGGATTCCGGCTTTTAGAAAATCTTTAGTATTTTTAGAATGGTCCAAATGCCCATGGGTGAGCAAACAACCTTTTATCTTTAGAATTTGCCAATCAATGGCTTTTTTTACTTCAATGAAAGGCTTTCCGCATTCCAACAGGAGAATTTCATCTTTACCCTGTAACACATATGCGTTTCCTTTTGAGCCAGAGGAGATGCATTTCAAGAACAATGAAACGCCCCCCTCACCTCGCAATCCTCACAAGAATCCTCATAGGCAGTTTCAAGTCCATAGGCTTCTGAATCTGGATTACTGCAAACCCATTCATCAAGTGGCATAGGAATGTGATGTATGCACGTTCCGCAACACTTCTTGCTCATTCCAGCACCCCCAGTTCCTTTATCCCTACCAAATAATCAGGTGGTATAGGCAGCACCCCAGAATACTTCTCTATCGGCTTCCAAAGGTGTAAGCAATTTTTGAGATTATTTACATAGTTATCCATGGCCGGGTGATACTGAACTACTGCCTCTTTCAAATCCCAGAACATGTCCTTGATAATACACATTTCATCCCATGTCGGGGTCCGGCGAGGATTATTTATACTTACATGCTCCCAGCCACCGGCATAACTCCAAACCACAGTACAATTATGGAGGATTCCCTTGGTAAATTCACCCATGCCACCGTCAAAAGTTTTCCGAATAATTTCAAAATCATCCCTACTTTCTAGTTCTTCGTAAAGACGTTTTAGATTTTTCATGCTTCCACCTCACTTTTCTCCAATATCTCCTTTGCTTCCCGAAGTGCGGTTAAGCTAAAATCCTTGCTTTGAGAAAAAATCCTAAAAGAATCTCTGAACCAGCAAAGCAATTTTTCTTTTTCAAGGCGATCTACAATTTCTTCTCTTGAAAGAAATAGCTTATGCTCCGGTGAGTAATCTGAATGTTCTCTGAAATTATTTTCTATCTCAAAGCGAACATTTGTTGAATAATAGCCAGGAGAAACAGTGATGTACTTGTTTCCTATTGCGGTGACAGTGGCTTCTCTTATAAGTTCCTCACCATGCTTACCCCGGGCGGCGTTACACAAAAGAAGCAGATACACTGTCTGGCCTTTATGGAAATCTTCTTTTTTCATTACCCCACCTCAATTTCTTCATCGGTTGGAAACCGGAATATCCGGGGAAGCATATGGTATTCAACACGTCCCTCGTCTTGACTTGGCACCATAATCTGACCGCCAACCATGGAGTTTTTTAATTCCTCCAAGTTTGTCTGGGGAAATTCACAATCTGAAATGATCAAGCTTGGCATTATGCCGATATACTCCCTATGTAACATTTCCATGGCTTTCTGAGCCTTTTCAGGTGAAGAATAACTTGCCAACAAACCCACCCGTTCGTTGTTACATGATTTACATTTAATTTGATTATTCTCAATCTGAATGCAAATCTGCTCATATGGATAATCAGTTCCACTTTGCGATATAATCCTCATGATGTCCTCCTATGCCCAATCAGGCTTCTGCAGCTGCGGTGCTGGCTCCGGTTCGGCTTCTGCCTGCTGATCGGGAACTTCTTCACCTGCAGGTGCTTCTTCCTGTTCAACCGTCTCCGATTCCTCTGGCATTGGGAACTCCTGGGCATTGGCATAGCTCTGAACATCATGTGCCACATCTTCAGCAACAACATCTACCGAATCAATATCTTCTGCCTTATCAACTGCTTCAATGGCATATACATCACCATATTGCTGAACAATCTGCTTGCAGGCCCGGGAAGTTACTGTTTTCTTAACCATCATGTCAGTAAATTCCGCATGTGTTCCGCTGTTTTCCTTGTAGCCGTAGCCTTTCTTCCATGCCGTCTTAATCTGATGAATGTTCATCACTTCCATGTATGTACTGCCGTCAGCAAGGATAACTATGCAATAGGCACCCTTGATTTTGGTCAAGTCGATGTTCTCAAAATCCTGTGTGTGCTCATCAAGAATCTTTCGGCCATTCTCAATATGGTATTTGAATGTATCTCCTTCATAAATGACCTCTGCATTGATATCCTTTGCACCATATCGGTGAGCCATGGCTTTATGACCATGATAGGAAACCTGACACTGTAACTTCCCACCGTAAGCAATCGGATAACACTGGCGTTTCTGCATTGACAGACCCATTGTTACCATATCCATAAGTGCATTAGCGATACTGGCCTGAGAACAGGATTCCAAAACATATTTGCCGTTCCTGTCCTTTGTTTCCTTTAAAATGAGATATGCCCCCATCAATGCATTCGTGGGATTGTAATCTGCCGGAAAGGTCAATCCGTATTCCTGTTTCTGCTTCAGCTGTGCATTTAGCCCCTCAATAAAAGCGTTGTTTACAATTAATGCTGCCTGCTGATTTGCCGTTGTCGCAGCTTCCTGCTTTGTCATGATTATTTATCCCCTTTCTGACTTCTGAACATCTGTTTGAATCTATCTAGCCAATTAACGCCCGTTGCCTGCCGGACCATATTTCTTGAATTACTGCGGTATGCCGCCGCTGTTGCCACGCTTCCCAGAACCTTGCGACTCTCATAAAAGCTCCGGTGACTTCTCTGCCTATGCTTTAATGCTCCTGCCATTTTTACTTGTCCTCGCTTTTCTTAAAATAATCAAGATTTCCAGTAAACTTGATTTTATGATTCTCGCTGATTTCCACAAACTCAGCAACGAATTTATTAAGTTCCTTCAAGGAAGATTTCTCATATTCCTTTTTCTCTTCATTAAATTTACTGAACCAGTATTCCACACCATCATCACAACTGGTATTTTTAAAAATAAAGTAAGGATATTCTTCTTCATCAATTTCCGAAATGTTTTTTGCAATTTCAATCCAACGTTCTTTGATGTGCGCTCTCTCCAAAGAACCAATATTATCCTTATTACTCTTGTTGAATTGACTATTTACTTCCAGGGCCTCTTTAATGGCATTAGAAACCAACTGCTTATCCTTGGAGTGAAATATCTGCTGATTACTCATCTCCCAAATAATCCGGTCACAGAAAGCGTCACAACCATTAATAATTTCATTAAGTTTGTTAAATAACTGACCGCTGGGATCTGTAAGGAATGACTTTTTATAACCAAAACCCGTTTGTATATCAGCTCTCATATACTTATCAAGAAGTAGGTCCCAAACAATAGGACTGAACAACCATGAATTTGAATATTCGGTTGATTCATACCCCACGAAGTCCTTATCCATAATCCAAAGACTACTACAACTCATTTGTCATTTACCTCCCTTATCCTTTTCTAATAAATAAGTTGCTTCCATATCCGCTTCGTGCAATGCCAGAACCAGAGGATATTTCTCCATAGCCGTTCCCAGAGTATTCCAAAGTTCTTTTGGTTCGTATGAACCCATGTGCCAGCGTATAGCGTATCTTTCAGCTGGCAACAGCTTTATGTATTCCTCAATCATCATGACACTCTTTTCGCCATGGCCGTAAGGAACCTGATCATTCACTGTATAAAAGGGAACCTGTACCCAAGCACCTGATTCATCTTTCTTGTTACGCATTTCAATAGTATAGAAATGCGTTTTACAAAGGTCATGAAGCAATGCTGAAATTACAATGCTTTCGCTTTGTACGTTTACTAATACTTTGTGCCAAATAGCATTGTCACTGGCTTTCTTTTCTGCCAAGCAATCAAGTACATTAATGCTGTGTTCCAACAAACCGCCCTCATAGGCACCATGGAATCTGGTACTGGCCGGAGCCGTATAAAAATCACTCTTGCGAATAAATTCAATAAGATTTTCAACTCCCGGACGTTTAGTTTCCAATAACAACTTTTCAAATTTTACAACTAATTCCTGATTCACTGTTTTCCTCACTTTCTTTTCTGATTGCTTTATGAAATGCTCCATTGTTAAGCCAATGTAAGACAGTTAATAACTGCGTATGCTTTATGACTTCAATGTGCTTTGTCTGGTGATACCACATTACCCATTCTTCTTTTAAAAGTTCATCAAGTGATGTGATTAGGGGACCCTCTTCAAACTTCCTTTGGGATTTCAGATACTCCTTATGCTTCTTGATATTCTCACATTCAGCACAGGGAGATTTGTAAGATGGGTAGTACTTGCCATTATGCTCCCAACTCAAAGCACAATACCTACAAGGATTCTGTTTCATGTGTCCTCCTTAATCTCTGTCATTCGCAATATGACCAGTTACAATGAGGACAGCCAGTAATTAACTCACTTCCAGCTTCTTCTACGGATATCCCCTTTGAAAGATTTCCCATACGATTTTTACCTTCAGCGTAAATCTGCTGATTACATTTCCAGCAAATGCCGTTATTGGGGGCGAAATGAGGATATTCCTTTTCTTTACAATAGCGTTCCTGTGCCGCTACGGAATCAGAAACATTGAAATGCTCATTTGGCTCTTTCTCTGATTCAGCAACCACTTTTCCCACAATGGTTTTCACCTTATCCCGGAAAGCTTCAATCTCACTTTCTGGTACATCAGCTTCGATAACAATGCCCTTGGCAGAAGAATTAATCTGAACCAAATCTCCAACCGATACCGGTGCATCTGAAAAATATGTATAAGCTCTGCCACTGGGCACTTCTCCCTTTAAAAACCGAACTTTTATAATCTTCATTTAATCCTCCTCTACTCTGAATCCAAAAGGAACAATGCCATCAACGATACTTTTCCAATGGTTAAGAACTTCATCACATGCGCCACCGAAATAGGGCTCTCTTGGCTTCATTGGAACACCTGCTTCCTTTCTTTTTTCAAACTCTTCCCATTCTGCAGCTGTTCCACATGACAACTCTTGATAGTACCCTGGATTGTTTTCATAGCTTGGTTCGTTCGGATTTGCTTTTCTGTATTCCTCGACTATTTTATAAAAGCTTTCAAGTTTTGCTGGATACTCTTCCACGCTCCTTTGATAGCGAGCTACTTCCGTTTCATAATCTTTGATACGTTCTTTGGCTTCATGCTGAACATTTTCCCATATTGAGGGAGTTATAGTTTTGCCGAATTTGTCTTCATGCTGCGGATAAAGAAGATTGTCATAATCAAGGATTCTTAAGCCGCATTTATTTCCCTGATAGCTTAAGCATCTGATAAGCTCCCACATAATACAACCAGCCTGAAATCCAGTGATGCCACCTGTTGGGGATTTATCTATCGCATGAATAGTCGCCAAGGCACCTGCAACTATAGCGTGACAAATCGTTCCGTAATCATGCTGATAATCTTCTGTTAAATGCTTGATGAAATCAGGCAATGTTTCAACTGTCACATCATTTGATTGCTTATACCATTCTTCATGAACTTTCATTTCTTCCGTGATACTCTGCATTTAGGTTTTCCTCCATTTTCCATTAATTCAGTTATCTTTTTTCAATGTACCCAGTCTTCATTTTTAAGACGTTTTTGTGCCGCAAGCAATATCTTCAAAGCATGTAGAATTCCGTTACACGAATCAGACTATCAGCGTCCATTACGACACCTCAATTTGAAGTTCTTTGTTGTCTGAAACCGACGTAACAATAACCTGGCACTCACAGTCAGCCAATATTTTGTGGAGATTTTCCGTATCAAGAGCTTCGCCATCATCAATAATGACTGGAGCGGTAATTCCTGTAATCCTTTGTATGGAGGTTGCTATGTCAATCTTAGCTTCCAAAACAAGAGCCTTATTTGAGTTATCTTTTAAGTCCTTGTTGTCAATAAGAGGAATACAGTCCGGTTTATAGTTCCCATTTTTCACATCTGCCCATAGTTGCCACTTCACCTTATTGAAATGGCTGTCAATACTTACAACCATTAACTCATTTTTCTTTTGTTCCAACTGGTCAAGCAAATCATTAATTTTCTGATAATCTGACTTTGCCTGTTCTTTTATAGAAAGAGCTTCTCTAATGGAGGCCACTCTGTCCTCTGCTTCTGCACTTTTATATGCATCTTTTATCTTATCTTTCACCAAATCCAATTCAGCTTGAATCTCTGCTTTGCGATTCCGTAGAGTAACACGATAATCAGCTCCAGTATTCACAGATTTCAAGGCCTCTTCTTTTTTTGCAATTTCTTGGCAAAGCGATTCATACTCTTGGTTATCCGATAAATCAGCCTTATCCGGTATAGCGTTTAATTCTTCCAGTGCTTTGTTCTTTGCACCATTGGCGGTAACTTTCCGTTCATTAGCTGATTTAAGACGTTCCTCAATAGTCGGAAGCTCATCCATTTCTAGCTTTTCAATCTCCGTTTTCAAGGCCTGACCTTTTACATTGATAGCTGTTTTCCTATCTTCCTGACGCCTTTCCCACTCTGTCTTATCATTTTCATACTTCTGACGTTGCTTACGGCTATTTTCATCATACTCCGCTATTTTCTGTGCCTTAACCGCTCCTGGTAGCTCCTGTCCGCAGGTAGGGCAAGTAAGAACGTCCTCACTTAATTCTGGAAGAGGAATATAATTACAGAACGTTTCTTCGGAAAGCAAGGTATAATCTTTCAAAAGCCGAGCTTTCTCAGCTTTCTTTCTGGATATGTTATCCTCAATACGCTTTTTATCCATTTCAGCCATGGAAGAATCATTCATAGCCTGCCGGAACTGGATTTCTGCTTCATCAATGCGTTTCTGGATTTCTTTCTTCTGCTTAGCTAAATTGAAATAAGCTTGCCGTTCAATCTCCGATTTCTTAAACTGCAAATCCAGAATATCCTTTGACATAGCGTCGTATTCTGTAGCTTGTGCTAGAGAATCATCTTCCTGTTTCTCTATTTCTACAATTTGACGTTGTAAATCTTCCTTTTGTAATTCCAATTCAGCAGTGTCAATATTTTCAATAACTTGACGGCTTGCCTCATCTATCCTTGTGAGACAATCTTCCATTTCTTCATCTAGCTTTTTAATACTTCTTTTATTTATTGCTCTTATTTCATCAACATCTTTGTAATTTTCAAGCAATGGCACCAGTTCTGCAAATTCCGGATATTGCAAAATAATATCTCTAACTGAAATGTCCTCTGGTAATTTAAAAAGAAATTCCCTCATTTCTTTTGGTTTCTTTGTCAGGAACTTGTCAATGTTCATACCCAGAAGCAAATCATCAAAGCTGAAATCAAAATAGGCAATAAAATCCTTTAAGTTCCTTTCTAAACCATTAATGGAATATGTATTTTCATCTGAATAGCTTTTATCTTTCTTGATGCTCCTCTTCTGAACCTTTCTTGCAACAACCTTTTTTCCGTCAACTTCCATGGTGATTTCACCAACCACATGAACATCTGAAACTGGTACTCCGTCAACTTCCCGGCGAACTTTTGGATTACTGGACAAGTTATTACTGACTCCGTGGAGCACCCACATAATCAATTCAATAACGCTTGATTTTCCAAGTCCATTTGCACCTTTTATATGGGTTATCTTATTCCCAAACTGGATATCAAAACTCTTGAAGCCCTTGAAGTTTTCACAATGTGCGCTAACCAACTTTACTACATGCATTTACATTTTCCTCCCTCAAATGCTTAACAAATTTCTGGACAGCCAGAACCATATCATCTTCCAAAGTCTTATATGGGTCCAACCCTTTACTGGGATCGGATTCCGGTATATGTATTTCAGATGGCTTATCTTCCGTTTCCTCTTGCTTCAAGCGATAATAGAGAAGTTTTAGCATATTTGAATTAGTGGTATTGTCTAATGACAAATACTTTCCAATTAGGTCCTGCCGACCTTTAGCAATCAATGTCTCAAAAGAATGCCTGATGGCTCTTTCTACCCGGCTCCCTGTTGTGCCATGTTTCTTGGCAACATCTGCATATAAACCAGTTATCTTGGCATCTTCATATCCGGCATCAAATAGTTCCATAAAATCAGGTATGTACTTAAATCCACGTATAGAGACCGGCATTCCCATTTTAATCAACACGTCTTTTGTCTTTTCTTTAATCATGCTCAGGCACCTCCAGTTTTGAAACGGAAACTTCGTAAGCAGTTCGCTTGGAAACCTCTATCTCGGAAATTTTCTTTTCGTACTCTCGACTCTGGATTCTTCCATAAATTTCCAGTCTATTGCCGACAAGAAGCCCTGAAGCATATCTCGCGTTACGACCCCAAACAATACAAGGTATGTAATCTGACTTGCCGTATGGTCGATTCACTGCCAGAAGCAAGTCTGCAATTTCTCTTCCAAGTGGTGTTTTCCGGTATATGGGCGGTTTGCAAATGAATCCATCTAGCGAAATAAAATTTGTCTTCGTATAATCAGTAATCTCCTCTTCCAGAAAAATAACCTCTCTAACGAACACTGAAAGGATAAGCCGCTTTTTATCTTCACCGAACTGGTTGCGGGAACGGAACTGCCCCCTTACTTCTACCATGTCACCAAGCGAAATATCATTCATGTTAATAAGACGCTCTGAAATAGTAAGTGGAATAACGTCTACCTGTTCACTAAGCCGTTTAACAGCCAAATCCACCATGTAGAATCCTTCACCAAAAATCTCATGGCTGTATGTAAATCCGGAAACAATTTCTCCGATTAATATAACTGTATTGTTGGTAATTTTTGCATCCATCTTGATTTCCTCCTGATCCCCGTTTATAATAAGGGTGTAAATTATTTTCTTGTTACATTGATTCCCTGGGAGTTGCCGCTCCTGGGGTTTCTGCTTTTTCATAGCCTACAACACAACCATCGTTTATTAGCAGCATATCTAAATTTCCAGAATCAAAAGCTTTCTCCAATGCATTTATGGACAAGCTATTAATTTCAGCCGGGGTCCACAAAATGTCAAACTTTTTCATGCGAGTTTTACCTCCTCCTTTTTAGATTCGGGGTCAAGAGATGCCATCTGTGTAGGACTCTCTCTTCCCTTGGCTCTACTAATGCCGCTTTTCTTGAGCAACTTTTCAAGTTCTTCCGAATCAAGTATGCAATCATCGTATACTTCGATAATTGAATTTCCGATTTTTGTTTCCTGGACTTTCAATGATCCACCTCCTCACTTATCTCCCCTTTTCAAATCCGTTTAGCATGTTGAACATTTATTCTAAAAAAATATCACTTATTTTAGCGTTCAACGCTTTGGCGAGTTTTAACAATGTTTCTGTAGTTGTTACCTTGATAGTACCATTTTCAAGGCCCGAAATTATAGTTCTTGAAACGTTAGATTTCTGAGATAATTCAACCTGGGACATCTTTAATTCCTCTCGTTTTTCCTTAATCTTGTAACCCATATAGTTGCTCCTTTCGTTCTCCTTTTTAGTTCACCATGTTGAACTATTTGTATAATATCACTTTGGGTTTTAGTTGTCAAGCATGTTGAACATTTTTTATTGACTTTTTTTTATTGCTGATGTACAATATGTTAAACAACACTTTGGAGGTCGAAAATGACATTAGGAGATATATTGAAACAGTACAGAGAAGATAATAAAATAAGCATGGATGAATTTTCCAAAAAGAGTTCTCTAAGCAAAGGATATATCTCTATGCTAGAGAACAATACGAATCCTAGAAATAACAAACCTATTGCACCTACATTACCTACAATTAAGAAAATCGCCTCTGGAATGAATATGGATGTTGATTCACTTCTAAAGCTGTTAGATGGTGAACAAGAAATTAGCTTAGAAGATGAAAATAAATCAGCTGACTTTATTAACATTTCAAATGTTTTCCCCATAGAACTTAAGAAGTACCCTCTTCTCGGGGAAATTGCTTGTGGAGAACCAATTTTCTGTAACGAGGACAGGGAATCATATGTTATATCCGGTACAGATATAGACGCTGACTTTTGCTTAAAGGCACATGGCGACAGTATGATTAACGCTCGTATTCTTGATGGGGATATTGTTTTTATTAAGAAACAAGAAACAGTTGAAAACGGAGAAATCGCTGCCGTTATCATCGACAACGAAGCAACTTTAAAAAGAATAAACTACTACCCTGAACAAAATATGGTTATTTTAAAACCCGAAAACCCTAGATACTCTGACATCATATTGCAGAACGAAACTTTAAACCATGTTCGAATATTGGGTAAAGCCGTAGCATTTCAAAGTGATGTAAAATAATTTATTATATCCCATTAAATTGCAGAACCTATATTATTTGAGAAAGGAAACGGATTTATCATGAAATACAAAGAATTTTTAGAGTATATGGAAAAATACCTGGAAAGTTATAACACCTTTATGCGTAAAGCTAATCAGTTCCAAATAGAGAAAAACTTAAAACGTCCGGCAAAAAGTCGGTGGAGTGATGAAAAAGTTGAAAAGGCCACTTATGATATGTGGAAAGCGGCAATGGAGCCACTCTATAATAAATTGAAAAATGAAATAAAATCAGATTTTAGGGAATCATGGATTTCTTTCATTGATAAAAATGAATTACTAGAAAATATTAATGAGGGAATTAGTCAATTGGACTTTAATGAAGTGGCCTAGATTTAAGCAAGGAACGTCATTTACCAAAGAGAAGCCTGCCACATTGCAGGAATACATAATTTAAAGGAGCTATGATATGATATCTGTAAAAAGAGCCACTGCAATCATATTTGAAGCTGATACAGAAAAACGTAATGAATTGGTAGACGAGTTGTCTGAAGAAGACGCAAAATTCTTATTAAAGCAATACATGACTTTCTTTCGTGGAAAAATGGAGAACAGTCTTGAGTTTGATCTAAAATAGCCTATGGATTTTTTAACCTCGAAAATTGTGAGACCTTGTAAGTTGAAATATTTACAGAAAGAAGGCTGAACGCAATGTCAGATTTATATTTAATGTATTTAAGAAAATCCCGTGCTGACCGGGATTTTGTCGATGAAGATGTCATGAAAACATTAAACCGGCATAAGGAACGATTAGACTCCTTTTGCCGTGATCAGATGATTGCCGTTTCCCAGGTATTTTACGAAATTGTTTCAGCGGATTCCATAGCCGCAAGACCTGAAATGCTTAAACTCCTGCAGCTTGTTGAGACAGGTAAATATAATGGAGTTGTAGTCATTGATATGGACCGTCTGTGCCGCGGCGATAGCATTGACCAGGGAATAGTAATGAATACTTTTAAATATTCCGGAACCAAAATTATAACTCCATATAAAACATATGATTTTACCAACGAATTTGATGAAGAATATGCTGAATATGGATTGATGATGGGAAGAAGTGAATACCGGAAAATAAAACGTCGCTTGTGGAACGGCCGGCTTGATTCTGTCCGTGAGGGTAAATACGTTGGAGGGAACCCTCCTTATGGGTATCGTACATACAAACTTCCGAAACAAAAAGGATATTCACTTGAAATCATTCCAGAACAAGCAGATATAGTTCGTCTAATTTATGATATGTACGTAAATGGATTCTGGGATAATGGAAAAAGGACTGAAGCTGGATCTCAAGTAATTGCGGCAAAACTTAATGAAATGGGATACGTCAATCAGTTCAATTGCCAATGGAACCAATCTCATATTACTAAAATATTAAAAGATGAAACATATACTGGTAAAGTTGTTTTCATGAAACGACGTGAACAGAAAGAAGTAAGAAATGGAGAATTAATAACTATTGAAATGAATAATCATCCCGATAAACTTGTGGTTGATGGACTTCATGAACCAATTATTAGTTGTGAGCTATTTCAAAAAGCATTGGAAAGAAGAAAACAAAAACAAGTTCCCCATCTTAGGCGAGCAGCAGAAATGCAGAATCCACTTTGTAATATAGTTAAATGCGGTTTATGCGGCAAAAATTTAAGGCTACGTTCCGCTGACAGTTCCGGCCAACGAGCTTTATTCTGTGCAAATGTCAACTGCTCATGTGTAGGAGCATATGTTGAGTTGGTTGAATATCGTCTCATTGAAGTTTTAAAACAGTGGACTGATGGTTACATTATTGATAATCCGACAGATAATAAGGATAATACTCTCTTACTCCATTCTCTTACTATATCAATTGACGCAGCAACTAAAGAACTTGAGACTGCTAAAAAACAGCTCTCATCTGTATATGACTTATTGGAAAAAGGTGTATATAGTGTTGAAGAATTCAACGAGCGATCTTATTCCTTGAAGGATTTAATATCTGCACTTGAAGAACGTCTCGTGTCTTCCAAAGAAGAATACGAAAAAGTTCAAAGATATCAAGAAGCGCAAAAAACTCTTTTACCCAAAATACAGACAGTTATTGAAAAGTATTGGTCATACGAGTCTGCTAAAGAAAAGAATAGTATGTTGAGAGATATATTAGATAAGGTGGTATACGTAAAAACAGAAAAAGGCCGAGGTCATTCAGACGCTTTCAAACTCCACGTATTTCCTAAGATTCCTAAGTTATAATTATATCCGCATAGATATAAACCAGTATTCATAGCCGCCACAAGCATAAAATCAGCAGGAAAATCATAAGCTCCGTGAATCCTGGAGATGGTAATCTTTCCCTCCTCCAGAGGCTGCCTTAATATCTCTATGGTGTTTTTTTGAAATTCAGGAAATTCATCCAGAAACAGAACGCCTCCGGAAGCCAGGGAGATTTCTCCTGGTTTGGGTATTCGCCCGCCGCCGGCAAGGGCCTGGGGGCTTATGGTATGATGGGGACTACGAAATGGTCTTCTGATCATCAGGGGGGCTTCTGGAGTAAGCAGACCGCTGACGCTGTATATTTTTGAAATATCTATAATCTCTTCCAGGGACAGCGAAGGCATAATTGTAGGAATACGCCTGGCCACCATTGATTTTCCGGTACCGGCGGGACCAATATAGAGAATGTTATGCATTCCCGCCACAGCCACCTCTGTGGCACGTCTGAGCAACAGCTGTCCTCCAATTTCAGAAAAATCGACATCATATGCTTTTGCTTGTTTGATCATTGGAACTTCCCTGCTCTCACTTTGTTCCAGCATTTCTGGAGAGTTGAGTACATCCGTTATTTTTTTCAAATGATTTACTCCGATAATCTGTATTCCTTCTATTATTAAGCCTTCTCTTAGATTTTCCTGCGGGAGAAAGCAAAACGGTTTTCCGTCCTTTCTTGCAGCCGCAGTAATGGAAAGTGCGCCATGAACCGGTTTGATTTTGCCATCAAGCCCCAATTCACCGGAAATCACGCATTTATCCAAAAGAGAGGCATCCACCAGACCGGAAGCCGTCAATATGGCAATTGCGATGGGAAGATCAAATGCAGTTCCTTCTTTACGGATATCTGCAGGAGATAGATTAATAGTGACCTTTCTTGCAGGAAGTCTGAATCCGGAATTCTTTAATGCAGTACGGACCCTGTCCTGAGCCTCCTTTACCTGGGAAGACAGATACCCAACCATAGAAAATCCCGGTAAGCCGTCACTTACATCTGCTTCCACCAGTATAGGGACCCCTTCCACTCCTGTAATGCCAACACTATGAACCTTGCTGTACAAAGTTGTCTCATCCTTTCCTTATTCAGTTTTATAATTCTTCTTTCATGGATATACGTGCAGAAATGCACATGGAATGTTCCCGATAAGGAACCTGACTTCATCATAACCCAAAAGGAAAGAAAAGACAAGACCTTTGTTCGCAAGTGTTGACACCGCACAGGCACCATCCCCCTTAGGTATCCCTTAAACCGTCAGAGAATTCAGGCATGTAAGGGCGGTAACGAAGCGGCATATGGTTTTGCTGGCATGTCGGGTTTTTTCGTTCCCTGATTGTCACACTCTTTCGGAAACGTTTAAACAGATCCTCATATTCATCTTCTTCAAAAGCCTTTTTTAACTTTGTTTCCCATTCCGAAGAACTAAGATCCGCCAAGAACCACCGGCGGTTTGCCGGATGAAGTACAGCTTTTTTCCTTTTTTCATCAAATATTACCCAGTTTTCATTTGACATTCGGTCTGCAAAATGAGGAGCCAAAAGTACCAGCACATCATTCTTTGGCCCTATCCGACTTACCAAAAGGTCTCCTTCCATCTCAATAAAGCGCACAAATCCTGTAAGAAGATGAGTTTCATTGTCGATAAAACGGCACATTTGAAATATGTCATAAACCTCCTGTACCTGCAGCATGGTAACAATGGAGGAACCAATATGAAACCCATAAACCAAAAACCGGTAAATCTTATCTGCCCGGTCCGAATCCACACTGAGAGCTGCTTTATAAACGGCAGTATAAGCCTCTGCAGATATCTTTTCCTTAATTGCCTGTACCACTTTCTTTGCATTTTCCCGGCTGGCAGGCACTTCTTCATATTGGCAGAACAGTTCCATGTTGCCCACTTCATCCACAATCTGCAACTTCACATTATTATGGCCCTTTTTGCTGGTCCATGCGGTATATACGCCACTCAGTATCCCTTCCACACTGTTCTCGCATAAATAGACTGTTTTCATCAATTAAACGCCTCCCAATCCGGTGAGCTGCAAAGTATTCGTATCGTCAAAAAGAGAGAGCTGCCTGTAAGTGCCTGAAGAACTGATATCCCAGACCTTTTTCTTTTCCTCTCCGATTAAATGGCTGGAAATATAATCTTCTTCGAGTTTTGTCGGATACATCATTCTTCCGGAGCATGTAATAAAATATACCGCACGCTTTAATACCACTCCCATCTTTTTTAATGCATCAAAATCAAGCGCTCCATTTTTCCTTGCCGCTATCACCCGCTGCGCTGATTTTACTCCCATTCCCGGCACTCTTAAAAGTGTGTAGTAATCCGCCCGGTTAATCTCTACCGGAAATAACTCCAGGTGCCGCAATGCCCAGTCACATTTTGGGTCCAAAAGTACATTAAAGTTAGGCCGCTCCTCAGAAAGCAATTCCCCTGCCTGAAAACCGTAAAACCGCATCAGCCAGTCTGCCTGATAAAGCCTGTGCTCTCTCAAAAGAGGAGGTCCGCTTGGAAGCGAGGGAAGACTGCTGTCCTGATTCACCGGAACAAAGGCCGAATAGAATACTCTTTTTAAATCATATTTCTGGTACAGTGCCTCAGCAACCATCATCATCTGATAATCATTTTCCGGAGTTGCTCCCACAATCATCTGCGTGCTCTGACCTGCAGGGACAAAAGCCGGTGCCTTCTTATATTCCATTAATTCAAACCGGTTGGCTGTAATCCCTTTTTGAATCTGTTTCATTGGTGCAAGAATTTTACTTCTGCTTTTACCCGGTGCCAGTTTTTTAAGCCCCTCTGCCGTAGGCAATTCCAGATTAATGCTCATACGATCCGCCAAAAATCCTGTTTTCTCGATTAAAACAGGGTCTGCACCTGGTATGGCCTTTACATGAATATAACCATGAAAATGGTATTCCTCTCTCAGCTTTTTCAACGTCTGGTATATTAAATCCATGGTATAATCCGGGCTGTGTAAAATTCCGGAACTCAAAAACAACCCTTCAATATAATTTCTCCGGTAAAACTGTATGGTCAGCTGACATACTTCCTCCGGAGTAAAAGCAGTCCTCGGAACGTCATTGGAACTTCGGTTAATGCAATATTTGCAATCATAAATACACTGATTGGTAAATAATATTTTCAACAGAGAAATACACCTGCCATCTGCGGAAAAGCTATGGCAGATACCACCTTTTGCTGCATTCCCCAGAGTACCGGCTTTGCCTTTCCGGTCAACACCGCTGGAGGTACAGGCCACATCATACTTGGCAGCATCTGATAATATTTCAAGTTTTTCCTGAACACTTAATTCTTCCTGTATCAGCATTTCCTCTCCTCGAACGCACGTTCTTTTTTTCTTTTATGATAGCACAAAAAATAAATCATTTCAAGCCTTTTTCGAATATATGTTCTGAATTGGATGTAATTCCCACTTTTTGATCAACACATTCCAGGGGGAAATCAGATAAAAAAGAAAGTGAATATAGAAATCAGATAAAATTAATAAAATGATTCAGTAAAGGATTGGTTTAAAGCAAATGGCCGAAAAAAACCTGCTTGGCTTTTGCTTTTACAAAGAAAGACTACAGCAGTCAAATAACTGTTTTGATATGATCATTCCATAAATACCACCGAATAAGCAACAAGCCTGAAAGCTATTTCAGGCGGATTTCTTCTTATTTAAATGCGGGAGACTTTCTGTTTTTTCATTCAAACAGTAATTGCCTTAATTAATCTCCTGTAAAAACAGGTTTTCAAATATGTGAAAGCCACATGGTCTATTTCTTCTATAATCAGGCAGCAAAATACCGCGGCCACTGTTTAAGGGCCGCGCAAGCTTCTATTTTGCTTTCTTTATGGAATAATTTCTGTAATTCTTTACTTCGTATAACCTTCCGGATTGTTCTTCTGCCAGTTCCAGGAATCACAGCACATATCCTTTAAGCTGTGTTTTGCTTTCCAGCCAAGTTCTTTTTCTGCCTTTGAAGGATCTGCATAGCATTTGGCAACGTCTCCCGGTCTTCGGTCCTTCACGACATAAGGGATCTTTAAACCATTGGCTTCTTCAAAGGCATGAATCACATCAAGTACACTGTAGCCAATGCCTGTGCCAAGGTTATATACCCAGACTCCGCCTTCGCCGCCAGCAAGCTTCTTTAAGGCTTTTACATGGCCATCTGCCAGGTCCACAACATGAATATAATCACGGACGCAGGTGCCGTCAGCAGTATCATAATCGCCGCCAAACACGCCAAGGCAGTCTAATTTGCCAACTGCAACCTGAGTAATATAAGGAAGAAGGTTGTTGGGAATTCCCTTTGGATTCTCACCAATGCGTCCGGATTTATGAGCACCGATTGGGTTAAAGTACCGAAGAAGCATTACATTCCACTGGGAGTCTGCTGTATGTAAATCAGTTAAAATCTGCTCCAGCATGCCCTTGGTACGTCCGTACGGGTTCGTAATCTCCCCCTTTGGACACTCTTCTGTAATCGGAACAAATGCAGGGTCCCCGTATACAGTCGCAGAAGAACTGAATACAATGCTCTTTACGCCATGATTTCTCATTACATCGCAGAGAACCAGAGTTCCTGTAATATTGTTATGATAATATTCAAGGGGTTTGCTTACAGACTCTCCCACTGCCTTCAGTCCTGCAAAATGAATAACCGCCTCAATCGTCTCTTTTTCAAATATCCGCTCCAGCGCATCACGGTCCAATAGATCAGCTTCATAAAAAGTCAGCTTTTTTCCGGTGATTTCCATCACCCGTTCCATGGATTCCCTGCTGGAATTGCACAGATTATCCACTACCACTACTTCGTAACCCGAATTCAGCAGCTCGATACAGGTATGGCTGCCAATATAGCCAGCACCTCCAGTAACCAAAATTCCCATTTTGTTTCCTCCTTCAAATATGTATGTCTTTAAATATTATAAGCAGAGAAACTGAAAATGGCAATGCAGAATTCTAAGAAAAACCTATAGTTTTTTTCGCTTTTTTCGATTTGATCCGATATCAGTCAAAATCTTCATATAATATTATTAATTTCTTAACCTTTTACGCTTCCTGCAGTTACTCCTCCGATGATGAATTTTGACAGGCACAGATAAATGACCGCTACAGGAACAATGGCAATGGTAATCAGCATGTAGACCTGCCCCATGTCGAATTTCAAAAAATCCGCACTTCGGAGCTGGGCAATTAAAATCGGCAGCGTCTTTTTTTCATTGGACTTAAGAACAAGAGACGGAACAAAGTAGTTGTTCCAGGAAGCTACGAATGCAAATATCCCCTGTACCGCCAGCGCCGGTTTAACAATCGGCATTACAATAAAATGAAAGGTATAAAATTCATTGGAACCATCAATTCTGGCAGATTCTACAATTTCCAGAGGAAGATTGCTTTCATAATAGGAAACCATGAAATAAAATACCACCGGGGCTGCCATAGACGGCAGGATCAGAGGAATAAAACTGTCCATCAGGCCCATGTTGTTAATGAGTCTTAAAAATCCAAGAGTGGTTACCTGGGTCGGGATCATCATGATCAGGATAATAAACAGGTAGACCGCCTTGCGAAAGCGAAAATCATAGGCATGAATCGCATATGCCGTCATTGCGGAAACATACACGGATAAGGCTGCAGAACTTCCTGCTATTATAAGGCTGTTTAAAATCCCATGTAAAACAGGAAGATTTTCATTATGCAGTACATGATATAGATTGGCAGCAAATGATTTCCCCGGTATAAATGAAAACCCCTTGGAAATCTCCGGATGAGACCTTGTAGCATTGATCACCAGGCAATAAAAGAAGAAGAGGCACAAAAATACCAAAAGTGACAGCACCGTATAAACTACAGCCTTTTTTAGTTTTGCCGTTCGGCTCATCAGTTGCTACCCCCTTTCTTTTTACCGGTATCCGTCAGCACAAAAAATACCACCAGACTGAGGGCCGCCGTTATGAAAAACAGTATTACGGAAAGAGCACCTGCCATTCCATAATTCTTACTGTATAAATGATTGTTTAAAAACATAATTAAAGTCATGCTGGTTCTGTCAGGAGATCCTTTTGCATTGGTCAGCACCTGGGGAACATCAAACATCTGCAGGCCGCCGATCATGGATGTGATCAGAACATAAATAAAAATAGGTTTTATCACAGGCATGGTCACTTTTGTAAATATCTGCAGGGATTTTGCGCCATCCATGGAAGCCGCTTCAAACAAGGAAGCATCCACACCAAGGATTGCTGCCATCAAAAGAATCGTGGTATTTCCGAACCACATCATAAAATTCATAAGGCCGATCAATCCCCTCGTTCCCCAAACAGTTGCCAAAAAACGGACCGGACTGTTTGTAAATCCCAGCTTTATCAGCAGATGATTCATCGGTCCATCATCAGAAAACAGTGCAAATATCAGCATGGCAAAAGAAGCGGCCATAATGACATTGGGCAGATAAATAATCGTCTTAAAAAAGCTGCTTCCCCGAATTCTCAGCCGGAAATCCGCAAACCATACGGCCAGAATCAATGAGATAACAATCTGAGGAATGAAACCAATGATCCACAATATCATGGTATTGCCAAGATATTTCAGCAGATCGCTTTGAAAAATGGATACATAATTCTGCAATCCCACAAACTCAGGGCCGATCTGTTTAAGCCCGGAACGGTAGTTCTCAAACAGACTGTTATAAAACGTATTCACCAGTGGAATAAAGGAAAATATCAAATAAGTGGCAAAAAAGGGGATCAGAAAAATATATCCCCATTTTGCATAGCTGACTTTTTTTCTGGTCTTTGCCTTTTTTTCTTTTACCATAGCAAAACCTCCTGTTTATTTGCAGGGCGGAAGTTTCCGCCCTGCAGGTTACAGCTACTCGGTTTTTAATTCCGGGTACTTTTCTTTAATTGCGGTATAGAAATTCTTCAACGCCGTCTCTTTATCAACAGTTCCGTTAAAATAATCATGCATGGCGGTCTGCAAGCTTTCATTGAGCCCCTGATCATAAGGAGATATCTTGCTCATATCAACCTTTTCTGCCGCATCACAGTACATCTGCAAAGGATTCTGGCCTCCAAGAAATGCCGATTTATAATCACTTTTTGCCAGTTCTTCCATAATTACTTTGTTGTTTACGAAGTCATTCTTCTCTTCAACGATTTTTTTCATGGTATCATCATCACAGCAGATCGTCTTCATAATGTCTGCCACAATATCCGCATTGTCGGTTCCGGTTGCCGCACACATCCAGGTTCCTCCCCAGTTATAGGACTCCGGTCCCGTTGTTGCCGCCCAGTCACCAAATGAACCATTTCCTGCTTCCTGTTTTCCGCCGTCTGCTTCTGCTTTTGCAAGGGAATTTTTAGCCATAGTAAAATCCACGCCCCATGCCGGCATAAAGTAACCAAACACCTTTCCTTCCGGTCCCTGGCCTGATGCCCACTCTGCTGACCAGAGAACGGTTTTTTGATTATACCCCTTGTCTGTGTAATTCTTTGTCTGCTCAATCCATCTTTCCATATTGGGATCAATGACTACTTTGTCACCATCTACCCAGGGAGCAGAGACATTGTTAGAAAAGGTACGGTATGTGTCATCAAAACCAGATACCATATAATAACCTTTTTCTTTCATCTTCTCTGCAGTCTTATCAAAGGAATCCCAGTCATTGATTGCCTTTTGTACTTCTGCCGGATCATCGGTTCCAAGAACCTCTTTTGCAATCGAACGGCGGTAAATATAAAGTCCGGGACAGCCCTGCCAGGAAATACCTTTCTGGCGTCCGTTGGAATCCTGTGCAATGACCTTTGTGTACTCATACTGTTTGGACATGTCCTCATCCGTAATTCCAAGTTCCTTTAAATCCATGGTGCTGTCTGAATTCACATACTTCAATATATAATCCGCCTCTACGAGGAACATATCCACTTTATCATCAGGCTTCGCGTCCGCCTGATTCAGCAGCGCTTCGTCAAGGGCATTCTGATATGCATTGTTTTCGCTTGGAGTCGTCACAAAGTTTACTGTATATCCCTCAGGCAGCTTTGAGGCATAATAATCTTCATATCTGGTTTTGAACTCATCGTTCCAGACATAAATATTTATAACCTTCCCCTCTTTGCCTTTTGCCCCTTCTTCTGCTGCCACCTTACTTGTGCCCTCTTTAGCACTTTCTTTGCCTGTGTCCTGACTCTGGGCACTCTGAGAGCTACAGCCTGCAGTCAATGACACTGCCATAACTGCACATAACAATCCACTGATTACCTTCTTCTTCATTTTACCTCTCCTTTTTTATAAAACTATTTTAATACATATGCATTTCCAACCGATTCCCCAATGAGCAGTTCTCCTTCCACAATGATCTGCTCTGTAAATGTAGTTTTGGGTTTCTCGATGGTGCTTATCAATTTTTTTGCTGCCTGCCTGCCGATGGCCGCTGTGTCCTGGCGTATGGTGGTCAATCTGGGGTTTAAAAGCTGGGAAACCCGGCTGCCATCATATCCGGCAATGGAGATATCCTGGGGAACCCTTAAATTCCTCGCCCGTATTTCATTCAGGCCTCCGATCAAAGCGGTATCATCGGGATAAAGAATGCAGGTAGGCTTATCTTTCCTGTCCAGCAGCGCTCTGGTTGATGCGGCCGCTTCCTCCACATCCAGATAATCTGCCTCAATCACATAACTGTCCGGTATTTCAAGCTGGTGGTTTTCTATAAAACGGTAGAAACTGGTGAGCCTTGCCTTTGTAACAGCTGTGTTTGTCTGTCCATGAATGTATGCGATCTTTCTGTGTCCCTTTTTATAAACATGTTCCAGCAGTATTTCAATTCCTTTTGCGTTGTCAGATAAAACAGAAGAACAGTTTTCATGAATATGATCGATGGTGACCACCGGAATGTCACCGGCCAGAAGCTCATTTACCTCCGGGTTGTCAAAATTCACACAGGCGATTACCACCCCATCCACATTCCGGTACTTGCAGTGCTCGTAATAGGAAACTTTTTTCTTTCCAATCTGACTGTTGATGAAGGTGATATCATATCCCTGTTTCTCTGCTTCCACCTTAAACCCCTCCAGCACTGATGCAAAATACTCATGGGTAAGGCCGCTGTTTGCCTCATCTACAAATAAAACGCCGATATTGTAGCTTTTATTCGTCTTTAAAGACCTTGCCGCTGCGTTAGGATAATATCCAAACTTCTCCGCCGCCTTCTTTACTTTGTTTTTTGTGCTCTCACCGATATCGCTCTGGTCATTGAGCGCTTTGCTCACTGTGGCAATGGATACTCCGCAATACTGTGCCAGTTCTTTCATAGAAATCATATGTCTCGTCCTTTTAACTTAATCGTTTTCGTATATTCACTATACTCCCATTTTCTAAGAAAATCAATATACTTTTATGATTTTATATAATTTCCATAGATTATACGTTTATATTTTGTATATTATTACTTATGATTTTAAAAATATAATTCCATCATGCAAAATTTTTCTCTTGTATTTTTTTGCCTGATACGATATTATTGGGTTATGACTCTAAACGCTTTTACTTAATCGTTTTCGTAAAATGTCAGACCAAGTAAATTACAACGTTCAGCCGAAAGGAGTTTTCCTATTATGAAGTATGGTTATTTCAATGACCAGGAAAAAGAATATATCATTACAACTCCTGATACTCCGCTTCCCTGGATCAATTATCTGGGAAGCCAGGATTTTTTTTCTCTGATCTCCAATACCGGAGGCGGCTACAGCTTTTATAAAGATGCAAAGCTGCTAAGAATTACACGGTACCGCTATAACAATGTTCCTCTGGACAGCAACGGCCATTACTATTACATCAATGATAACGGAACGATCTGGAATCCGGGCTGGCAGCCCTCTCAGACGCCTCTGGATTTTTATGAATGCCGCCACGGCCTTGGATATACCCGCTACAGCGGAAAAAAGAACGGGTTAAAGGCCGAAGTCACTGCCTTTGTTCCCCTGCAGGATACCTGCGAGATTCATAAGGTGGCACTTAAAAATGAAGGCCATGAAGCCAAAGATTTTACGTTCTATTCTTATGTGGAATTCTGTTTATGGAATGCCATGGACGATATGACGAATTTTCAGCGTAATTTGAGCATCGGAGAAGTGGAGGTAGAAGGGTCCGTCATCTATCATAAGACAGAGTACAGGGAACGGCGGAATCATTTTGCTTATTATTCTGTAAACGCAGATATTGACGGATTTGACACGGATAGAAATACGTTTGTAGGAACCTACGGTTCAAACAAAGAGCCTGTCATGATTCAAAAAAATCGCTCAGGAAATTCCATGGCAAGCGGCTGGTCCCCCATCGGCTCTCACCGGCTGTCCATTCATCTGGAACCAGGGGAAGAACGAGTGCTTATTTTTCTCTTAGGATACGCGGAGAACCCTGACGGTCAAAAGTGGAGTGCTCCTGATGTTATCAATAAGCAGCCTGCAAAGTCCGTTCTGAAAAAATACGGCACTGCCGCCCAGGCCGAGCAGGCACTTACCGAGCTGAAACTGTATTGGGAAAATCTTCTTTCCACCTTTTACGTTTCTATGGCAGATGAAAAGACGGCCCGCATGGTAAATATCTGGAACCAGTATCAGTGTATGGTCACATTCAACATGTCACGTTCCGCATCTTACTACGAATCAGGCACCGGAAGGGGAATGGGATTTCGGGACTCCTGCCAGGACCTCCTTGGTTTTGTACATATGATACCGGAACGCGCCCGGGAAAGAATTATAGATATCGCCTCCACCCAGTTTGAAGACGGAAGTGCGTACCACCAGTACCAGCCTCTTACAAAAAAAGGGAACTCAGATATCGGAAGCGGTTTTAATGACGATCCTTTATGGCTTATTGCCGGAGTATCCGCTTATATTCGTGAAACCGGAGACTGGAGCATTCTTAAGGAACCGGTACCCTTCGACAATGATACTTCCAAAAGCCAGCCCCTTATGGAACATTTACGCCGTTCCTTTGGTTATACCAAATCCCATTTAGGCCCTCACGGTCTGCCCCTCATCGGACGGGCAGACTGGAACGACTGTTTGAATTTAAACTGCTTTTCTACCGAGCCGGGGGAATCCTTCCAGACCAGCGGCCCCTCCGAAGGTCCTGTGGCAGAATCAGTCATGATTGCAGGAATGTATGTGAAATATGGCAAAGAATATGCTCAGATATGCCGTATGACAGGGCTGCCTGATGAAGCCTTGCAGGCGGAGGCTTCTGTTCAGGAGGTATACGATGCAGTTCTTAATGCCGGCTGGGATGGAAAATGGTTTTTAAGAGCCTATGATGCCTTTGGTGGAAAAGTAGGTTCCAAAGACTGCGAAGAAGGCCAGATATATATTGAACCTCAGGGATTTTGTGTGATGGGTGGCATCGGCATTACAGAAGGCCTTGCAGAACAAGCGTTAGACAGCGTAAGAGAACGACTGGATACGCCTTATGGTATTGTAATCTTACAACCAGCCTATTCCATTTACCACAAGCATTTAGGGGAAATCACTTCCTATCCGCCCGGCTACAAGGAGAATGCAGGAATCTTCTGCCATAACAATCCCTGGATCACCATTGCGGAGACAATGCTTGGCAGAGGGAACCGGGCCTTTGAAGTATACAGCCGCACCTGTCCTGCCTATACGGAAGAAATCAGTGAGATTCACAAAACAGAACCTTATGTTTATTCCCAGATGATTGCCGGAAAGGATGCCAAGAATTTTGGTGAGGCAAAAAACAGCTGGCTTACAGGAACCGCTGCATGGACGTTTGTCAGTATCACCCAGCATATTCTTGGAATCCGCCCGGGCTTTCACGGCTTAATCATAGATCCCTGTCTCCCCGATACCATCAAGGAATTTTCTGCTGTGCGCAAATTCCGGGGAGCTGACTACCATATCCATGTAAACAATGACCGCAGCGCCAGCAATGAGATGAAAGGGCTCCTGGTTGACGGGGAACTAATAAAAGGAAATGAAATTCCTTATATAGAAGGAAAAAAAGAATATCACATTTCGCTTAACCTGGCATAAGGAAAAGGGCAAGGCCGATTTTTGGCTTTGCCCTTTCATCCATTTTATGCTATAATAAAATGCAAAAACGAATAAGGAGGCATTATTATGGATTTCTTACAATTGGTGAAAGACCGTTACTCCGTCAGGAAGTTCAGCGACCGGAAAGTGGAACAGGAAAAACTGGACTTGATTCTGGAAGCAGGAAGAGTCGCTCCTACCGCTGTCAACTATCAGCCCCAGAGAATTCTTGTTTTAAGCAGCGAAGAAAATCTGGCCAAGCTAAAATCCTGTACCATCTACCATTTTCATGCTCCCATGGCCTTGCTGGTCTGCTACGATGCTACCGCAAGCTGGAAAAGGTCCTACGACCAGGCGGATATGGGCATGGTTGATGCCAGCATTGTCACCACTCATATGATGCTTCAGGCAGCAGAATTAGGGCTAGGTACAACATGGGTAGGACATTTTGATCCGGAAGCTATCCGGACTGCTTTTCATATTCCGGATTTCCTGATTCCGGCGGCTCTGCTTCCCCTTGGCTATCCAAGAGAAGACTGCCATCCCCATCCCCTTCACGAAAAACGTTATGACCGGGAGCATACCGTTTTCTTTGATTCCTTTGAAGGAATAAAAGAAGGGAAAACTCCGGAAAAGTAAATAAATTTAAATCCCTCTTTCTCATGAGATTCCAAGCTTTTAACCAAAGCCGGGAGCCGGGAGAAAGAGGGATTTTTTTTGATATGATTTTATTCGTTCTGATTCCCTTCATCATAAGCCTGCAATGCAATGGGAAGTGACTGGATCACTGTATTACCAACCGCAGGCAGTCCTACAAGAATGCTGCTAATAATCTCTTCTCTTGTTGCTCCATGAGACTTTGCCAATTGCACATGAAAAGGAAGTCCGCTTTCCAGACGTACCGCTGCCATAACTGCAATATATGCAAGCTCTTTTGTCTTTTTATCCAGCGTGCTGGCTGTATCAAGCTTTCCTACTGTTTCCATCCATGCCTGATGAACATCCGGTACCTCCTTTGCAAATGCTGCAAATGCATTGCTTACCTTCATCTCCTAATCTCCTCTCTTCAACGATCAATCCTGCTCCTTGAAATAATTTTTCCAGGCAGGAAGTTTCTTCATACTGTGAATGGCTGTCTTTAAGGCTACTGACTCATCAAATCCCTGGGTCTTCATAATAAATTCTGTCATCCCGGCTTTTTTCTCTTCAAAAGACTGCATGGTTCCATCCGGTCTTGCACAATAAATACAATAATCTTTCTTCTCATCCCCTCCCGGAAAATCAGATGCCTTTTCCATGGGCATACCACAGGCAATACAGGTTTTCATTTGCTTCCTCCTATTTATCTTTTATTAATTTTAAAAACGTATCCATCAATTGTTGGGAATATCGTGATAAAACCGGTGCTCCCGGCGCAAAAAGGTCTTTGTTCCACAGATAATAATGAATCATTCCAAGCCAGGTATGAAGCAGCAAGTGCACGGGAATATCTTTTACTTTATGATTCTTAATCTCCTGTTCTAAAATCCGTCCAAAGTGATGTGCAAAAGCCGACTGAGTATTGGAAAACGTATATTGAACTTCCAAAGGGAGCAGGGCTCTCTCTGTAATCAGGCGGGTATAAAAGCCTTCATGGCGTATCAAAACCTGCAGATGAATCTGCAAAAGTTCCTCTACGCTGCCGCTGGCCTCCGCCAGATCATGGATTTCCACTGCAAGAGCATGTCCAAACTCTTCAATCAGACACTCCAGCAGTTCATTCACCGAAGAAAAATGAGAAAAAACTGCCCCATGAGAAATTCCTGCTTCCTTTGCAATCAGCGCTGTTGCAGCCCCAAACCCTCTTTCTGTATAGACCCGGTATGCGGTTTCCATGATGTTTTGTCTTGTTTGTTCTTTTTGCAACTGTCTTTTTGATTTCATATATTGACCAACCATTCATTGAGTATATACTCATTATAATCCCATATAGTTCAAATGTCAATTCAAACATATATATTTGCTGCTTTATTCACGGAACCCCGGAGCATAACTTTCATGCAAGCCCCCCATACCAGCTGCATATAATATATATATACTGCGTCTTAAAGGCATAGGAGGCTTTTTTATGCAAAAAATTCTGGACAATGAATATTATGACTTTATTATAAACAACGCTTTGGTTCCGAATTTTAATAACGATAATAACATAACAAGACTGAATGAAAAGCACTCCCTGCTCCATATACATAAAAGTAACATGGACGCATGTGATTTAGGACTTCATTCCTATGACAGTTTTCCTTCTCTTTTTACGCTCTCATCAAAGGTAAGTGTGGAAAAATCAGGCATCGGAAATGTCCAGAGGCAATCCCATCTAAAGCTTTATGGCTTGGGTGTCATTGTCGGAATCATAGATACGGGCATAGATTACCAGCATCCTGCCTTTCGCAATCACGACGGAACCACACGCATCCTCTCCATTTGGGACCAGACAGATGAAAGCGGAAAGCTTCCGGAAGGATTTGATTTTGGCTCTGAATACGGAAAAAATCATATTAATACAGCATTGAAATCATCTGTCCCCTTAAGCATCGTACCAACCACTGATACAAACGGACACGGAACCGCTATTGCAAGCATTGCTTCCGGGACACCGGATGAGAATGCATCCTTTACAGGAGTGGCACCACAAACGAAACTGGCTGTTGTAAAACTGAAAGAAGCAAAAAAAAACTTAAAGAACATTTTTTTTGTACCCGAAGATGCTCTTTGTTACCAGGAATCAGATATTATACTGGGAATCCGGTATCTTATCTCTGTTTCCGAACAGTTAAACCGCCCGCTTGTCATATGCATTGCGCTCGGCAGCAGCCAGGGCGGGCACAGCGGACGGGGAGCTCTCAGTTCTTATATTGACTTTATTGTGAGTCTGCCAAAAACCGATGTTTCAATTGCTGCCGGAAACGAAGGAAACAAAGGCAGACACTATTATCACAGCATTGCCTCACCGCCATTTCAACACGGCTTTTATCTAAATGCAGGAAAGCCGGATAAAAAATTTTCCATGGAAATCTGGCCGTTCCCTCCAGGAAGGATTCTTCTTGATATTGCATCTCCTGACGGAGAATTTATCCACGAAGAGTCCCCCTCTGGCAACAGCTGCAAAAACTACCAGCTCTTTTATGGAAATACCCGGATTTTGGTCAACAATATCAATATGGACGGGGAATCCGGTGACCAGCTTATTCTGGTCCGTTTTGAAAATCCCATTCCCGGCCCCTGGTTTTTTAAGCTTCACAACATGGAACATGAACCATTTTCCATTCACTCCTGGCTGCCATCCGGGAATCTGCTTTCCCAGGAAACATACTTTTTTAATTCTACCTCTTCTACCACGATCACAGCGCCGGGAAATGCCAGAAACCCGCTTACAGTTGCCGCCTATAACCAGTTTGACAATCAAATTCTGGAAGAATCCGGAAGGGGGTATACACGATTCGGCGAAATCGTTCCCGATATTGCAGCTCCGGGCTACCATATCCCCTGTGCCATTGCCAATCACGGATATGGAATCCTCACCGGCACAGGAGCTGCCGCAGCACACGCTGCCGGAGCTGCCGCTATAGTGATGGAATGGGGCTTTTGCAGAGGAAACCACACATCGGTTACCGGACTTTTAGTGAACCGGATGATCGTCAGAGGTGCCAGACGATGCGATTCCTTTACGTATCCTAATAATACCTGGGGATACGGGCAGATTGATATTTATAATTTGTTCGAGCGGATTTCTGCCATATGAATCCATCCTGAAAGTAAAATACAAAAAGGAACGGTTTACAGTCAAACTGTGAAATCGTTCCCTTTTTGTATGTAATTATTTTCTGCTGTTTTTATTTTTAATGATATAGTATCCTGCAGATACTGCGGTTCCCGCAAAGGCAAGTCCTGCCAGCACCAGATATCCAAACCGGATGCCAAAGGCAGAAGCCAGACTTCCTGTAAATATGGGAAATGTAGTCATTCCCAAGGCATAAACCGCCTGAAAAAGTCCCATGGCCGTGGAACGCTTTTTTGCAGGAATTCCACACATTGCCTCTGAAGTGATATAAGAAAACAGAATACCGGTGGACATTCCCGGAAGTATTTGAAGCAGCATAAGCTCTGCTATGCTTTTTGTTGATGGAATCAGGATACAGTATACAGATACAATGACAAAAACTGCAGGTATCCAAAATCTGGGTCCTTTCCTGCAACAGAGAAACGTAGACGCAAACGCAGCAAAGCCTACGGCAGAAATCATATATATGATGGAAGACATTCCAACAAGTCCGTCGGAGGCTCCAAGATCCTTTAAGATCTGATTGGTAAACGACATGGCAGTTGTGAGCTGAATTCCCTGCTGGATCAAAGCAAGAATGGCAAATAACCATAACCGTTTGATTTTGCATACGGAAAGAAGATCCTTTGTATGAATTGTTTCAATCTTTCTGCATGGCTCCTTGATCTGAAGCGAAAGAACAAAGGCAAGCAGTCCGGCACACACACTGAGAATACAGATTCCCGTCATTTTGATGGTGCCATAGCCAATGGTGCTTAATAAAAATCCCACAAGCATTCCAAAGTTGTTAAACATTACAATCCTGCTGGTGGCCGACTGCTGGTCTTTTGCTGAAAAGTGATTGGTGTAAAACACCATAAAAGAAATCCACATGGCTGATGCCAGGCCTGAGAAAAGATTTGCTGCCAAAAATCCAATTCCATTGTCCCAGAAAATCCGAAACAAAGAGGCCAGGCCTGAAAACAACGTTCCTGCCATGATAAAACATTTATGCCTTCCAATGGAATCCGCACAAAGTCCTATGGGCAGCCGAAATACCAGCTGGGTAATCCCATAAGCTCCTACGACCATTCCGGTAAAAGCACTGCTGACACCTAAAAGAGTCAGATAAGTCGTCTGATAGGGGATGTATACATACTGCGCAAACCAAAACAGGGAAACCATAGCGAGAAAACGGATTTCCTGCCTGCGCGTAAAAGTTTGATCGTTCAATTTCTATCCCTTCATTTCCTGTTTTGCTGAGAGTATTCTTCCAATATCCGGTGGATATGGACCGTTAAATACATTTCTTCCTGTCTGGATAGTCTGGAATCAAATTTTTCCTGAATAAATATCCCGATTTTCCTGACACACTCGTATTCTCTTGGACAGCTTTCAATTACATGCGTGTAAAAAGAATCCTCATAATCATATAAATCCTGACTGCCGTTCACAAGCCTTTGTGCAAAAAGCCTTAAATGGGTTACGAAACGGGTATATCCAATCCCATCTTCATTATAAACAATGGAAAAATTATATTTTACAATATCCAAAATCCCTTTTACGGTCTCAAATATCGCCTGGTTGTCTGTGCTATAAGAGTTGTTTGTTTGGGCATTGATAAAATGAAAGGCAATGCTGCCGGCTTCATCCTGGGGCAATTCCACATGCAGCTGCTCCCTCACAAGCTGCAGGGCATATAAGCCGACCTGATATTCCTTTGGATTAAAGCGCTTTAAGGTCTGTGTATAAAAATTCTGTATAAAAATCCCCTCGTTGTATCTTTTTACAGCAAAAGAAAGATGATCCGTTAGTCCCAGATATATATGCTCCATCAGCACCATTCCATAGGCTTCAATCGCATAATCAATTACCTGCTTGGCCAGTTCAAAATAAGTACTGTCAATTTCAGATGCAAGACGGATGATGTTTTTGGATATGGAGCGGTCTTTTAAGACAAAAACTTTTTCAATGTCTTCATTTTTTAAATGATGTCCGATGGATTTGTTAAATCCAATTCCTTTTCCCATCAGAATTACTTCTCTGCCGCTGTCATCAAGTGCCAGCAGCAGAGAATTATTCATTACCTTAACAACCCTCATAACCAAAACCCCATTTCTGCTATTTAGAGTTCTTCCCCGTTCGTTTCAATGACACGGCGATACCAATAAAAGCTGTCCTTCTTAATGCGGCGCAGATCTTTTAAGTCATGATCTTCACGATTGATATAAATAAAACCATAACGTTTTTTAAATCCCTCGTGGGAGCTGAGTAAGTCCATTACAGACCATGGGGAATAGCCCATCATCTCAACTCCGTCTTCGATTGCCTGGCTGCAGGCAAGGATATGCTCTCTTAAGTAGTCGATCCTGTAATCGTCATGAACCTTTCCGTCTTCTGTCAGGGTATCAGCAGTTCCGAGTCCATTCTCTGTAACGATAAGCGGAAGATGATATTTTTGATAATAGTTATTTAAAACGGTACGCAGGCCTAAGGGGTCGATCTGGGCCCCGTATTCACTGGACGCAAGATGCTCATTTTTCAGATGATGGAAATATCCGTACTGGTCAAAATCAACCTGATTGATGGGGAACGCTCTTTCTCCAACCGGATGCTCATCATCTGCCGGCAGGTAGCTGACACAAAGGGTACGGTAATAATTAAGCGCAATGAAATCCATCTTTGCATCTTTTAAAATCTCTTCGTCTTCCGGCATCATGACCGGAACGATATTCCGTTCTTCCAGATAACGCATATAGTATCCTGGATAGCGTCCGTAGTAATGCATATCCAGACAATAATCTGTCTTAAACCAGTCATTTAACCTGGCTGCCCACACGTCTTCCGGCCGGTTGGTCGCCGGATAGGTGCAGGTAGAAGATACTGCCGGACCGATCTTTCCTTCCGGAATTATGGAATGACACGCTTTCACTGCCAGCGCATGCGCCAGGAACATGTGGTAATCCATCTGGGCTCTCTGGCGGTCTGCTTCCCAGCTGTCTTTTGCAGTAATATTTACCCGCTCGTCCACACGGACCATAAGGTTCTGCTCATTGTGGACCTGCCAGTAGGTGACTCTGTCGCCAAATGCCTCAAAACAAATCTTTGCATAGCGTTCAAAGGCTTTTACACATTCTCTGGATTCCCAGCCATTGTATTTTTCAACCAGTTTATAAGGAAGATCAAAATGGTACAGGGTAATGAACGGCTGAATGCCGTTATCCAGCAGACAATTGATCACATCATTATAAAACCTGATGCCTTCCTGATTGATTTCCCCGTCACCATCCGGAATGATCCTGGCCCAGGCAATGGAGAAACGGTAAATGTCGAGTCCCATCTCCTTCATGAGAGCAATATCCTCTGGCCAGTGATGGAAGAAATCGCTGGCAACCTTACTGTCTGCCTGCAGATGGGAACGCTTAAAGGAGTTTATGTCAGCAACTGTAGGGCCTTTGCCGCCTTCATCCCAGCCGCCTTCAATCTGGAATGCGGAAGAAGACGCCCCCCATAAAAAGTTATCTGGAAACTTCGCTTTGATTTTATCCATAATAAGACTCCTTTACTGATTTTTTTTGATAGCAATGACAGATGTGTTGAGTGTCGCCTTCTTGCCTGTAATTCCGGAAACCTGCTGAAATACGGGAGTATTGCTGACAATGATCGGAACAATGGTATCATAGCCTTCCTTCTTTAACGCATCGATATCAAAGGACAGAATCTTTGTTCCCTTTTTAATATGAGCTCCCTCTTCTACAAACTTCTCAAAATGTTTTCCTTCCAGCTGAACGGTGTTGATTCCAACGTGAATGATCATTTCGACCCCATTATCCAGCATAAGGCCAAGGGCGTGAAGGGTCGGATAGATTAAGGTTACGGTACAGTCTTCCGGGGCAACGACCTCACCCTTTTCCGGAATAATCGCAATGCCGTTTCCTAATGCCATGGAAGAAAATACTTCATCATTAACTTCTGTCATGGAAACTGCTTCCCCTTCGATCGGGGAGCTAATCAATAAATCTGCTTCCGCTGCTGCCTCTGACTCTGCAGCTTCTTCTTTTGCCGGTGCAATTGCTTTCTTTTTCTTATCTTCCATTTCATCAAATCCGAACAGGTACGTAAGTACCATTGCGCCAAAGAAAGAAACGCCTACACCAATTAAGTAATATACAAATGGTTTCATACCAAATGCCGCATAAGTTGCAAAGGTAAGAATTCCGTTGTTGGCAAAGGAATCACCGTATACACCGCCAATGCCCATGATCGCTCCGCCGATGGCTCCGCAGATAATGGCATATATCATCGGTCTTTTTAAACGCAGGTTACAGCCGTAAATCGCCGGTTCTGTAATTCCACAGACAGAAGCAGAAATCGCGGCGGATGCTGCTACTGTCTTTAAATCTTTATTCCTGGTCTTTAACATAACGCCCAGTGCAGCTCCACCCTGTGAAAAGTTGGCAGCACCTGCAAAAGCCAGAAGATTCTGATGTCCAAACTGGGCAACGTCATTAATACCGATCGGAAGAAGTGCTCTATGCGCTCCGAAGATAACAAATACGCACCACATACCGCCGATAAAAGCGCCGCAGATTGCCGGACTTAAATTCATCATGCCTGTATAAACAAAGTTAATCGCATTACCAATGTAGATGCCAATCGGTCCAAAAACCATAAAGGTTGCCGGTATCATAACAAGAAGTGATAAACCTGGAACTAAAATGATTTTTAATACTTCAGGAATTACTTTTTCTAAAAATTTCTGTACATAGGAGAGAATGAAAACACCGATTATGATCGGAATTACAGAGGATGCATAGCTTGCCTTTGTGATGCTAATGCCAAACATGCTTACTGCATCCTGTCCAGTCATCAGTGCTACAACCGCAGGATAACACATGGTACCGCCAAGCGCCATGGCAATGAATTCATTGGCTTTAAATACCTTGGCACTGGTATACGCAAGAATTACCGGCATAAAATAAAACAGAGCATCCGTACCAGCCATGATCAGCGTATATGTCTGATTTAAGGTAATATCCACACCATGCCTGGCTGCAACGATCTTTGCTATGGTAAGAAATCCTTTTAAAAGTCCGGAAGCCGCGATTGCAGGAACCATGGGAGTAAACATTGCGGAAACTGCAATCAGTATACGATTCCAGATGGATACCTTTTCTTCGCTGATTTCTGTGGTTTCATCAATGGATAACATGGGAACAAGGGCATCGTAAACCTGATTTACTTTTGTTCCAAGTACCACCTGGAACTGTCCTCCGCTTTCCACAACGGATATGACACCTTCCAAATGTTCGATTGTCTCTTTATTGGCTTTCTTTGAATCCTTTAACTGAAATCTTAATCTTGTGAAACAATGGGTCAACCCCTTTACATTACCAGAACCACCGACATTTTTTAAGATGTCCCTGGCTATTTGATTATAATTCATATTCAAAACCCCTTTCAAGTAGTTTCATAATCATCATCCGGCCGGAATGACAAAAGAAAAAGACCCAATTAAACGACCTTTTATAAGACAAAATACCCCATCCGTCTTACATCCATTCGTTTAATCCGATCTTGCCTGCATTACCAGTAACACGTCTTCATAATTATTATATTTAGTTGTTTTCAACTTAACCATAATATAACACTATTTTTACAATCATGCAACAACATTTTAGGTGTTTCTACATTTAACACAAATATTATAGGTGTTTTTTGTCGAATTTCTACAAGACACGCATCGTTTCATACCGTCAAACTCCTTCCTCTTTTACCGGGCTATAATGAACCCGGACTTTAATGTCCTGATTGTAATTACCAAAAGCACATCCAAATATGGTTAATCCGCCTGCATTTGCGGCATTTTCTTTTACCTCAAGCCTTAGTTTCAGGGGATCGCGCCTGCCAAGCTTCAAATCCAGGATCGTCACATCCGATATCTTTAATCCATCAATAAACGTTCCCGACTGATTTACCACAATCATCTTTAAAAGACCATACTGATTCCAGTTAGGAAACCACCAGTCCGGTGTGAATATCCCCTGAACATCGCCGAAATCCCCCGGACTGGTCCACATTCCCACTTCCACGTGATTGATGCATATGGTAATATCTGAGGGCCAGTCATTGTTCACTCCAGGCGCTTCACTGCCAAGCTCCAAAGAAATCGTCACCTGATCGATCTGCCTATGGGGCGGCACCATATTGGGGATCATATATTCCACATATCCTTTGGTAAACCAGACAATATCTGCTTTAAACCGGTCCGGATGAGCAAAATAGCGTGGATCATCAACTTCTCCTACGATCGCCCGGCTGCTGGCCAGACCACAGGTAGGCAGCACCCGGTAATCAGAAAAGCAGCCCACTTTTATATCCGTTGTGTAGGTGTTTTTTCCGTCGTCACTCTGCTTCGGTGCAATATCCACCAGCAGACGGTCCACATTTACCCGGCAGACTTTCTGATTCCCGTGGCCATTATGCTCTGCAATCACCCGTATGATTCCGCTGTCTTCCAGTTTTCTGATATGACTGGTCAATGCTCCGTTTGTCACACCAAGACTGGAAGCCAGCTCATTCATATTCATCTCCGTGCGTTCCATCAGCAGTTTTATGATTTCAATTCTAAGCTCTGACCCCAGGGCATTAAAAACCTTCCGCCCTTCTTCTAAATTTTTGATGTACAGCATAACAGTTCCTTTCCTTGATTCGGAACATCACTCCGCCATGCTGCCCCAAATGCATGTATTGTCATTTCCTACTGCGGTAAATGTCATCACCGGCTCTGGAGTGCCGTTTTCGTCATGCTGCTTGAAAAATACTCCCTGGTATTCGGTACCATTGATTAACAGGGTGATATAGTCATAGTTTTTGCCTTTGATTTTTTCCCAGGTTCCATTTCTGTCTCCCTGAATTTTTCCATTTTCAAGAAGGGTAATGGTTTCTTTCTTTATCATGTCAGACGTTGTTTTCTGACCGTGATCGTATAACACATATTTGCCCAATACTTCCCTGGTATTATAATGGCCGATGGGGTCATTTTTATGCTCATATACAGCAGTCACCGGCCAGCCGTTCTGACTCAGGAATTGCTGATGGACCCGGACTTCATGGAATTCCGTCCCATTATCAAATCTTTGATGATAAACCAGATAGCGATCTCCCTTTGAGTCAATGAGTGCGCTGTTATGCCCTGCTGCCTTATATCCCGTACTGCTTGTGCCCAGCCGGTAATTACCGATGAGCTTGATTCCGTACTGCTCATTGTTCCTGTAACTATCTGCAGCATTTTTTCCCGAAGCGTCAAGATACGGACCCGTAACATTCCTGGAGCGGAACAGGCGCATGTTGTACCCGCCGTCGGCGGTCAGGCTGCCGTAAGTTTCATACAGATAATAATACCCGCTTTCCCTGTCATATGTGATGTATGGCCCTTCCCCTGACTGATGATTGCCTCCGGCCAGATGAACACCAAAATAACGGTCCACATAGTTTCCGCTCACTTCATCCACAAAATCCGTTCCCGGATATTTGATTTCTCCTGTCTCCCTGTTTAACTCACAAAGATAGATTCCTCCGGACCAGGAACCATAAACCATATAGAGTTTTTTACCTGACTGGTCAAAAAACAGGGTGGGGTCAATGGCATTTGGCCCATAATGGTGATTCCATTCATTCCCATTAAACCACTGGCTGCTGATCCCATCCTTTAATACACCGGAATCCACAAGTTTTTTCAGATTGAGATAATCATTATCCCATCTTGTATTTCTGCTGCTGTTTCCATCGGTCCTTCCATCTTTTGTAAATCCAGAATAAACAACGGTATCCACATAGGTATAAGGACCTTCTATCTCTTTGGAAACCCCATATCCAATGCAGGACCTGCGCCAGGTGGAGGACGCACTGTAATAGATCATATAAGCGCCCTTGCTTCCATCTTCATTCTTATAATATGGATTCCAGATAACATCCGGCGCCCATACAGCATACTTTCCGCCGGAACAATCTCCATCGTCATAGCCGGCCCACAAAAAGGATTCTTTTAAATTGTCCCTCAGATTCCCATAAAGCCAGTTACTGGTTACATTGTCATAATCACTCCCCAAAGACTTCCACTGGATCAGATCCTTTGATTTTGCTCCTGCAAGATGAGAACCAAATATATAATACTCCCCGTTTTTCGCCTCAACAACGGATGGGTCATGGACCGATACCCGTTGTGGTGTTTCCTGATTATTCTGCGGGTTTTTCTCACGTTCTGCTCCCAACGAATAAAAAAAGAAAGCACTTACAAAAACTGTAATCAGCCCGGCTGTCAGTACCGGCGCAAATGTTTTGTTTTTACCAATGAATCCACACATATCTCACCCCTTGACAGCGCCAACTGTCATTCCTTCTATAAAATATTTTTGAAAGCACAGAAATACAACCAATACCGGAAAAATTGCAAACATGGAGCCTGCAATCAGCAAATCATAATTGTTCCCATAGGGTGTCAGCAGTGTATTCAGGCCAATCGGCAGTGTGAACTTTGCAGCATCACGGTATACAAGCATTGGCCACAGCATATTGTTCCAGGCACCCATGGCGCAGAGAATCGCCATGGCAGCAAATGCAGGTTTGGTAATCGGCATCATAATCCGAATACTGATCCCGAATTCTGTTGCCCCATCGATTCTGCCTGCGTCTAAAAGCTCTTTGGGCAGGGAAATCATATATTGCCGGAAGAAGAATATAGTGGAAGCGCTGCACAGCCCTGGCAGCAGGACCCCGGCAGTGGTATTGATCAGATTTAAATTAATCATCTCCTGATACAGCGGCAGCATGAGAATCTCAAACGGCACCATCATCGTAGCTATCACCAGAAAAAACAGAAGATTTTTTAACCGGTACTCATACATGGTCAAACCGTAGGCCACAAAATAGCAGATCAAAAGTGTCAGTACCACTGCAAGTAAAGTCAGGATCATGCTGTTTTTAAACCACATAAAATACTTTCTGGAATCAGCATTGCAGGAAAAGAGATATTTATAATTATCCAGAGTCATCGCGGAAAAATCCGTATGGATGCTGAGCCCCCGCCGGATCAGTTCTCTTCCGGGCCGAAAGGAGGCAAGGAATCCGGCCAGTACCGGAAAAAGAATGAAAAAACACAGGCATGCAAAAAAGCAGGTACCCAATGCTGTAAGGATTTTATTTTTTCCATTCACCGTTACTTTTCCTCCTTCTTAAAAGAACCGTTCAGTATCAGCTGTGCCACATTAATGATGAGGGCAATGAGAAGCAGAATAAGCCCTACTGCGGATGCATAGCCCATCTGGTTCTTTTCAATTCCCCGTTTGTAGAGATACCCCACAATGGTCAGTCCGATGTTCTTCGGAGACGTATTTCCTGCCCACAGCATATAGCTTTCCAGAAACATGGACAATCCGGCGTAAACGCTGATTGTTAAAACGTATATCGTCGTTGGCTTTAACAGAGGAACGGTAATATACCGGAATTTGTTAAAACCGCTTGCCCCGTCTATGGCCGCTGACTCATACAGCGTAGAATCAATGCTTTTTAAACCCGACAAAAAGTAAAGCATATTGACACCGGTCCATCTCCAGCAGCAAAGCGTAAGAAGTGCAGCCATTGCAAGACCTTTTTCTTTTAACCACGGAACAGGAGCTCTGCCAAGAGTCTGCAAAAGCAGATTCATCTGGCCTGTCGGCAATTCTGAAAACATTAGCCTGAACAAGGTTCCGGATATGACCACAGAAGTCAGGGCAGGCAGATACAATGCGCCCTTTATAATACCTTTTGCCCTGATCAGATTGCTGTCCATCAAAACGGCAAAGAACATGGGAAAGGGAATCAGCAATGCAAGAGAAAGAACCATGTATGTAAAGCTATTCTTGACTGCAGTATGAAACGTAGTATCTTTCAGTAACTTTACATAATTCTCCATGCCAACCCATTCAATCTGCCCCGGCAAGATGCTTTGAAAGCTCATTTTCACCGTACTAAGCAGCGGATATATCCAGAAAACCAGAAAGCTTAACAGAAATGGCAGTACAAAGAGATAGGGAGCCGTTTTCTGGGAATAAAGAATCCGTTTTAATTTCATAAATGATTCCTCCGCCCCGCTTCTCATTGTTCCAGCTCCAGATAGTCCTGGGCTTCCTGCAACGCTTCATCCACTTCTCTTTTATCTTCCAGCACCTCATTCAGGGTTGTTGTACAGAAATAATCATTGATTCCAGGAGTCATTTTCGTAATACTAAGGGTTGTAATTTCATCTTTTACTTCGTTCAGCACGTCAAAGGGATTGGTCTTAAAAAAGCTGATGTAGGGATTGGAAGCATCTTTTGTTATGGCTTCCTCTGTCCATATTTTCGTGTTGCACACATCAAATCCCAGCTGCTCCCATATCTGCCGGCTGCCCTCCTCAGAGCATTTGGCATAAGCAATGAAGTCTGCCGCCAGTTCCGGGTCAGCCGCCTGGGCAGTCACTACTGTACCGGTTCCTCCGATTCCCACGGAACGGTTCTGCCCCTCTTCAAATACAGGCAAAGGTGCCAGTGCTATTTTCCCTTTCATCTCCGGCATATAATTTATAAAACGGCTCATGAACCACAAGGCCTTGGGAAAAGATGCAATGTTTCCATCAATAATGTTCTGAAAGCCTTCTTCTAAGTCCACATGTCCTGCGGGGGATATCATGGCGATGCCGTCTGAAAGCCAGCCCTGCTGCATGGTAAGCATCTTTTTTACAGATTCCAGTTTCACTTGAACATTCCCGTCCTTGCCGGACAGCCAATCTTCCCCATACTGAGCCATGGCAATGGTCAGCCAGTCCATGCCGCCCGTGTCCACACTTGTCAGTTTTACCGTTCCGCCTGACGCTTCTTTCAGCTCCTCTCCTGCTTTCGTGTAGTCCTCCCACGTTTTTATCCTGGTATAGTCAATCCCGTATTTCTCCAGGACCTCAGTGTTATAATACATGACGGATGCCCCTACGTGTGTGGGCACTCCATAATCATTTCCGTCTTTGGAATAGACATTTAATCTGGATTGCACCAGATCAGCTTCATAAGGCTTCATGGCTTCATTCAGAGGATAAAGCTTTATTTCCCCCTGAAGGAAATTCGGAAACTGACCGATTTCAACATCACAGAGATCGGGGGCTCCCTGCCCGGTCTGCAATGCCATAATCAGTTTATTATGCATATCTGCATATGGATACGTAGTAAATGTCACCTGAATCTGGCGGTCCGGGTTCTCCTTGTTCCATTTCTCCACCATGCTTCCGTAAAAGGTATTATGTAATTCAACAAATGACCACATATTCATATGGGTCCCGGAATCAGGTCCTACTGTAGTTACTACAGACTCTTCTGAAAGGTCTTCTCCTGTACCAGCAGACGTGCTGCAGCCTGCTGCAATTGCAGTTGCCGCCACAAGGACAGCCAGTATGCCTGTGAACCTTCTTTTCATAAAAATCTCCTTTATATTTTATTATAATAATTTAGTCTTTTCTAAATATCATGGCAAAAAAATAGTTGATCTTTGAGTGTTCTATTCCGTTTACAGGCTTATATCTATATGATCCAGATATTTGCTGCAGCTTATCTGCAAGTTCCAGGCTTATTCTTTTGGTCTTTTTTTATATATTATGTGATTTCAATACATATATTTTGTATATACTATACATGTTTTATTTCGGATATTCATTAATTATAATAATTTTATATAAAATATTGTCTCTTTTTCTATATCATATGATCTTATAAGGAATCGTACCCATATTTTTTATTATTTGTATCACGGACATTGCTGTTATGAAGAAATCAAGTTGCTTATCCACATAAAAAGCCTGCCAGTGCATGTACCTACTGGCAGGCCAAAATCTAATTGTTATTCCGTGAATCAAAAACCAAAATTTTCATAATCCGCTTCCGTAAACCGGTGATATATGGCATGACAACTTTCAAATTTGATGCAGTATTTATAAGCATCCGGCTTCCGGTTCTTAAAATAAATCAGGTAATCAAACTCTCCATTGTTCATTTTTTCACAGACAACATCATTGGAGTATCTGTGAAATATCTGTAATAAATCATCAAGCGTACAATTATGGCTGCTTATCTTTTCAATAAAATCGCGCAGAAAATGATTTTCCTCAATGCTTTCATGTACATAATCCACTCCTTTTGGAGGTATTACAAAGCAAAATCTTGTTTCCTTATGAGAAAACTCCACATCTCCTAACCTGCTTTTTACTAATTCACAGAACTGTGTTAAAGGATCACGCAGTTCTGTAACTGTATAATCTGATCCCAAAAGATTGCAAAGGGACTCCAAAGGGTAATACAGTCTTATGGTTTCACTGGCATAACCAAGCTTAATCTGTTCTTCCTTTATAACTTCAATTATATTATTTTCCAATTCCTTAAAATCCGGTTCATTATGAAGCTGCATTTTATACCTCCTAAAGACTTATTCCGATCCTTTCCAACGCTTCCTGTACTCGTCCATAATATCCCTGAAAATCTCCCCATTGGTTGGCGGTGTGTATGTAACAGCATTCGCCCCAGCTTCGATTACGGCTTCTATTGACGCTTTATCTGGCCCTCCTGTTGCAATAATCGGAAATGTATCATCTATCCTGCGCAATTCCCTGATGATCTCAACAGTATGTTTTCCACCAGATACATTGATAATCCGGGCTCCGGAATGCAGCATTCGTTCTTCTAAATTTTCGTAGGCAGATATAATTGACAGCACAATTGGAATATCAATATATTCCGTCAGTTCCTGTACAAATTCCGTTTTCGTAGGGGCATTTAACACTACTCCCGTCGCTCCGTGCAGCTCGGCATCAAGGGCAATATCACGGACTCTGGCCCCGGAGGTTGTCCCGCCGCCTACACCTGCAAAAACCGGCTTTTGTGATACATCTATGATTGCTTTTGTGATCTGCATTGTGGGGGTAAACGGATATAAGGCAATGACTGCATCCGCATTGCAATTTGCAATTATGGCAACATCTGTGGAAAATAAAATGGATTTAATCCGCTTTCCGTTGATAATAATTCCAGTAGCCCGATTGATCGCTTCAGGCACCATTACCGTATGGCTGCGTAAGCGGGTATTGATTCTTGGCACAATTCTATCCTTCATGGGATTCCCCCTTTACGGTTGATATAAACCGTTTTTTCCATTATATCATATACGAGGAATCTGTGTCATTCGGAATTTTTTTGTGTGATAAGACCAGAGCATTCATTGATCGAAATTTATAACTTTACTGGAAAAGAGGCAATGCTCAACGCTTCCATCGGGGATGGTCATACGCCTTTGGATTGGCAATGTGGGGCCACTTTTCTCCTCTGAGAATGGCGGAGCATCCCTGTGCACACATCACAGCCATGTTGATTACGGCTTCTTTCGTCTGTGCAGCGCTGTGAGGAGAAACAATCAGGTTTTTGGTGCGGAAAAAAATATGGTCTTTTTTTGGCGGTTCACTTGAAAATACATCGGTTCCGGCTCCTGCGATAATATGATTCTCTAGAGCAAATGCCAGATCCTCTTCACTGACGATTCCGCCCCTGGCACAGTTAATCAGGAAAGACGACGGCTTCATCAACCGCAATTGCTCCAGTTGAATCATATTTGCAGTAGAAGAATTGAGAGGGGTATGAATGGTGACTGCATCAGAGACAGACAGTAACTCTTCCATGGTAGCACAGTGATGGATTCCCAAAGCCATCATATCGGCCTTTGTATATTCCGGATCATAGCCGCATACATTCATACACAGTGCCTGAGCCAGCCTGGCCACCCTTTTGCCAATATCGCCGGTTCCTAAAATGCCAAGGGTCTTGCCATGAAGTTCAAAGGCTTTGCCTGAACCGCGGATCGCAAAATTCCCTTTCAGGGTTTCGTTATGCGCTTCTACCAGGTTGTTTGACAGGGCAAAAAGCATTGCAAGGGTGTGCTCTGCCACAGCATCTCCATTGGCCCCTGGTGTAATAACAATTGGGATTCCCCGCTCTGTAGCCGCCTCCACATCCACACTGTCATACCCTACTCCGGTGCGTCCGATGACGGAAAGTCTGGGTGCCCTCTCGATCTCTTCCCTGTTTAAGTGTGCAATCCGCACGATGATACAGTCCGCCTTTTCCACTTCATCCATGTATTCGCCTGGATTTGGATTATCAGCTACAAATATACTGCCTTCCTTTTCCATTATTTCATAGCCCTCTTTGCAAAGTGGCTGAGTCATTACAATATGTTTCATTTCAATAACCTCCCCGGTTTTACTGATTCCATAATATAAGATTTCCCTTACCGTCAAATGGCAGCGGTTCACATTCACTTTCCACAGCAAGACCGCTTATACCCCCTATTTGTTCCAGATAGGCTTTGGAAAGATAGATTTCCTCCATACTCAGACTGTTTTTAATCAGAACGATCCGGACATTGCCAGGATCCACCTCATTGCAGGTCTTAATGGCCGCTTTTATCGCCATCTCATCATTTTTCAAGACCATGGGCAGTTTGACCGGAAGAAAAACGGTGGATGTCAGGGCATTGGGATACGTTTCCGTAAAGTCCATTTTGTTAAAAAAACGAAGTGTGGTCGTATCCGCCTGGCCGATTCCCAGACCATTGCCATGTGATTCCCCGGACAGATCAAGAACAACGGTTCGCTGCTTTTTTATACCGCCGGAACCGTAAGGGGTGGACCAGGTTCCGGTTATGTTTGGATCCATGCCGCTGCCGGAAAAATTTTTGCCGATTTCATTTACAATCAGTACATCGGTTTCGTCCAGCAAGATTTTAGGCATCAGCGAAAAAGCATATTTTAATAACTCCGGCTCCTTTAGAGGTATTTCTTCGTTTTTCAATACCTCTATTTTGTTTGTTTCATCAAACGCATTTTCAATGGCTGCAACCGCAAATAGTACATTGGTATGTGTGCGGACATAATTGCCGAAAAGCGGGATTCTGGTTTTAAAATATTTAAAGCCATCGTTATGCATACAGTCTGCTCCCTTTTGCTTCCCAAGCCCAATGCAGAGCATCTTCGTTATTCCAGATTCAAAAGGTCCCCGAAATGCACTGTGGGGTTTGATCCGGTTCACTGCCACAATTCCATCTGCACTGGCCGCATGGCTGTCAATAAATACCGGCAGTGTTTTCCCTTCATCCTCTACCGTACCGATACAGACCGTATCCATCGATGACACAATGGGACAACCACAGAATTCTTCTGTGATCCCATATCCGGTAAGAACCGCTTTCTGTCCCTCAGCAGTGGCTCCTCCATGACTTCCCATCGCCGGAATAATAAAGGGCAAAGCCCCTGCGTCTTTGAGAAAACGGACCGTTTCTCTGAGAATGATGTTCATATTGGCAATCCCCCGGCTGCTGCCTGTAACCGCTATGGTCATGCCTGGCTTAATCAGTTCCTCCAAGTGACCGGATTTTAACTGTCTTGTCGTTTCTTCTGCCACATCTTCAATGTGTTCCCTGGAAAAAATCTGACGTACCTTAAACATATCCGGTATGGCAGTACCCTCCAACAGCTTCTCAATCACACTATAATCCTTAAAAACTGCCTGCTCCATAAAAATAATCCTCCTTGCTCAATAAGTATACCGCAAGAAGGATTAAAAGTATTTGGCTCTATCTTAGGCATATTTGCCTAAACTTCGGGAAATTGCTTCAATGGGATTTCAAAGGCAGATTCTATGGCATAGGGACTGCTTTTTGAAACATTGATCCCGATGTCAGAATTGGCCCGGCTGTAGTACTGCAGCGGGGAAATTCCAACGGCATTTTTAAACATACGGCTGAATGTATGGAGCTGCAGGCCGAGAAGACCGGAAATCTGAGTAATGGAATAGTCTGTAGTCAAAAGAAGGTCTTTTGCTTTGCTTATCTTTTGTGAATTTATATAATTTCTCGGGGAAAGGCCGCAGGTATTTCGAAATACAGTGGAAAAATAAGAACTGTTGTATCCACACAGGGAGGCTAAACCAGCCACAGAAATCTCTTCATCCAGATGATTCTCTATGTACTGAATGGCTGGCCGCAAGCGGAAACAAGCGGCTTTATCCTCAACAGCTGCCGCAGAGGAAAGGAGATTCTCTCCGGCCTGCAGGCTGTTGTGCTCTTTCCGTAGCAGCCGGTAAATTAATCCGGTCATCTGAGCATTGATAATTTCTTCTGCAAAGCAGTCTCCCCTTATGGCTTCATGGAATATATCTTTTAAAATTGCGTCTTCAAACCGGTTTAAAACACTACTTGCCGGCAAGGCCGCAAGCATCTGGGTCAGACTGTCCGAACAGGAAAATTTAATATCAAAACTCTGGAAATTATCTATGCCGAAAATTGCATGAGGTGTGCCGGGACAGAGGCAGAGGAACATTCCTTTTCCGGCCTGAATATATTCTTCGCGAATCTGTATTGCTGCCTTTCCGCTAAGCCCGTAAATACAGTGAAAATAAGTATGACTGTGCAAAGGAATATATTCATTTCTGCCTTTTTTCTGTTTTACGATCCGATGAAGGGTGAGCATAGGTTCCGGCCTCCTGCAAATCAACTTTTTACTTCATATCTATATCATCGTTTTCTAAATAATGCAGCAAACCCGAAATCAATTAAGATTCCGGGTTTGTTTTATCTTTTGAACGTATTCTTTCGTATTTTAGCTTATATGTAGCACTCTCTTTTGTACATTTTTATTTTATCGCAAATGTCAATATTTGTCAATATTTATTTTTTTATTAAATATACCGAAGAATAAAAATGCATTTCTGCACTCCAATTCTCCGGTTTATAGGTTTACCGGCTGCCTCCTCCACCTCCTCCGGAGAAGCCGCCACCGCCGGCCGCGCCTGCTCCTCCGCCAATCCCGTCTGTGTTATGGGCTGGCGATGCAGAACTGGAAATGTGATTCGTCATATTCATAAAATATATCATGGTGTAGGCATTATAGCCATACATGCCTGCAAAGGTATCAAAGTACACAGGGTCAAGGGCTTTCATGCTTTCGAGAACATGCTCTCCCACGCCAAACAGTACCCCAAACACAAGATAATCCCCCCAAAGTTCTCCATGAACTGACCCGTCTCCACTTTGCCTGCGCAGTTCGATCAGGTATTTCCGGAATCCAAGCAGTTTGACCGCCTGTTCAAATCCCGATGCAGTAAACCGGACAATGCCCTTTCTATCAGTTGCCGCCGCACCTGACAAGATTAATTCCTTGTCTCCCTGGCTTTTTACTTCTTCCGCCCATGCTATGAGTTCCTCATTAAGGGCTTCCGCCTGCTTTTCAATATCAGAGGCCCATAGAATGCCGTCACGGTCAGTATTGCGAGCCAATCGTTCGTACAACTCCCGCTCCACCCCTGGGTCCATTCCGTTATCCCGACAAAATACGATAGCTTCTTCCTGAGTCCTTTTTTTCCTTCGTTCGTTTTCCATCTTTTCTATACGGATATAACCTGCCTTTTGCCAGCGGATCAGATATGCACTCATCAGCATTTCACAGGAAATGGCCTTTCGCAGCAGCAGCATAGAGGAATATACCGCAGGAATGCTGCCGCCAAAAGGAACCGACCAGTTAGAATTTATTTGTTTCTGTCTGGGAAGCCGCACGGCTGTACCATCTGCCAGTTTATAGCGTGAAGAAAAGAAGACAATCAACAGAACGGTCATGGCACTAACCGCCCCTATTATACCAAGGGTGATATACAAAGCCCTATCAGAGTTTTTACCTTCTGCGTATTCCTGCAGCTTTTCAAAAGACATGCCGGATGAGGCGGCCATCGGAAACAGGCTCTTGTCAAAGCGGCAGAGTACATTCATATAATCTTTGCTGTCCAAAGCCTCAGAAGAAAAAACATGAAGGCTGCCATCGGTCCCAATCTCGACTTCTCCCGTAAAACCGTATGCCCAGATGCGGGCGTTGTTTTGTGTCAGACCGGTATCCGCCATCCGGATTCTGATATCAGCAGATTCCGGAGCACTTGATAGCTCTGATAGAAACTGATGATAAAATCCTGCATAATCACCATAGTCCTTTACCAATCCATCTATGGTATACCGGATGGTATATTGATGGTTTCCATAGCTGCCAATGCCCCAGCAGAGTTCATATCCATCGGAGGTTTTCAGGATTCCGCAGGTCCCGGACTTTTCCTCTCTGGAGCGCTTCGTGTTCCATTCATCCAGCGTTTTATATTGTGCTCCCGACTCGTCCCATACGGTCAGGGAATGGACGCCCATCCCTTCCATGTTGTTTAAAGCCTTATAATATTCCGTACCGCCTGATACCCCCCGTACATCCCAGACCTCTGTGATGACCGCAGAGCCGTCACTGTGAAGAACGACCTTCTGCTTAATGGACGGTATCCCCTCCTCTTTTGCGAATACTTTAACTGCACTCAGGCTGAACAGTACCGCCAACAGTACAAAAAGAGCAAGAAATCTTTTTTGTTTTATTTTCATTAGCCTTCTCCTGTCTTGTTTCTATAAATGAAAAGTAATTGAATTCCCCATTATGGAAATAATCCACATTTGGAAAGATTCCTGTTTATTATAACATCTTTCCCTTAAAATCCATAATGCCATTCTTTTTTACAGAGAAAAAGGGATCCTTCACTCCTTTAACATATCGCACTTCAAGTCAGAAATATCCGTATAGGCGATCCTTCTATCGGCAATCTCCAGGGCTCTGCCTGCATCATCGATTCGTGTTACCATTCCGGTTATCTGCATATATTCTCTATTCTGGAAATATTCCACAGTAATTATGTCCTCCTTCTGAATTTGTTTTAATTTCCAGTCTAACTCCTCTTTCTTATCTTCCGGTAAATCACGTTTGGAAACGAAAATCCGTTCCTTTTCTGCCACCGCTTCCCGAAACCCCTTTAATGCATCAAAGGGCATAAATTGTTTCGCCCGGCTGCTCCTATCCATTTTACGCCTTCTAGTCTCCACTTTTATGACCTCCGATCTGTCTGTTACGTTCTATGGTGGTACCGGCTTCCTGCAGATCCATCCCACGCACAAGGGCATTTTTACCAAACCTTTGTTTGATTTCCAATGCCGCCCTCTGTAACTTCCTGTCCTTTTCCAGTTCTGTCTGATCCGTAAATAAGTCATACTGTTCGTAAGCATCACTTACAAGATTATTGCATGACAGACTCAGCCGCCGTATTGGCTGGTCCTTTTCCCCAATACGTTCATAAAGTCCCATCACATAAGGTATAATCAACCGGTAGGAATTGGTGGTAACAGACATGGCAGCGGTTCCTATGGACGGCTTTAATCCCATTTCATTGGAATATCCGATCATCAATGACATAGAACCGGTAATCACATTTTTATCTGCCATATCCAGACATAAGGCATCCGTCATCTCTTTTACAATCAGCCTGCACTCCTCAAAGCTGTAATCCCTTGCAAGCACCTGACTGTTGGATAAGGAATTACTTTTCGGCTTATATGCCTTAATATCCGCCATGGTGGTTGTTTCCCTTCCCCATGCATGGTCTATCAAAAGCTCCGCATCAATGCCAAACAACCGGTATAATAAATCCTCATTGGCGCATGTAATATCGCCCATATTGAAAATACCGATATGATTCAGTCTGTTGGCAATTCCCTTACCGATTCTCCAGAAGTCTGTCAGGGGCTGGTGCTTCCACAATGTTTTTTGGTAAAGTTCCTCATTCAGATATCCAATATTGTCTTTCGCATGCTTTGCCATAATATCCAGTGCTACCTTTGCCAGATACAGGTTCGTTCCAATGCCTGCTGTAGCGGTAATTCCCTTTGTTTCTTTAATATCTTCCATGATCCGCAATGCCAGTTCCTTTGCACTCATATGATACATGGAAAGATAATTGGTCACGTCAAGGAAACATTCATCTATGGAATAGACATGGATATCCTCTTTAGAGATATATTTCAAATAAATACCATAAATATCCACGGAATATTGAATGTAGAGTTTCATTCTTGGAGGTGCCATAATATACTGCACATCTTTGGGAATCTGAAATACTCTGCATCGGTTCTTTATTCCCAATGCTTTCATCGCCGGGGAAATCGCAAGACATATTGTCTTCTCACTTCTGTCAGGATCGGCCACCGCAAGATTCGTAACCAGGGGATCAAGCTTACGCTCCACACATTCTACAGAGGCATAAAATGATTTAAGATCAATGCATAAGTAGATACGCTCTTCCATGCGAGAAACACCTCCCATTCTTTATTGCTACGATAAAAACCTAACCTAATTATATTAACAGAACATACGTTTGTATATATGCTTTTTCTGGAAATTTACACAAGGATTGGATATCAGTATCTATGCGGATTTTGTTCAGGACTTTTGTGTGGTGATGTTTTAGAACAACAAAAAACAAGGCACAGATTATTATCTCTGTCCCTTGTTTTATACTATCGGCTAACAAAAAATTTATGGCTGCCAGGAATCAGCCCTGTTCAAGATTTCTCACAATATCTCAACGGGAAATCTTACTTCAATTGCAGCTTTCCTCCTTATGGAGGGTAGCCCTTTATCCGCATTCCCTTCTCTAATAGTCATTTTCTGCCACAGGATACCTGTTCCTAAAGCTCTCAGCATCATATTCACTGTCTCTTATATGATCCGGCATTGAATGATCACTTTTCAAAAAATAATCATCTGTTTCAAGCAGCTTATCCCAGGTGATATCCATATTATAATATGCTCCGTTCAGCTTCACAAGATTCCATGCATGGAGCTGGGAAGTTCCGTCATGCTCCACGGTTCCCTTTACGATACGGCAGTCGATTCCTGCTTCCCTTAACAGCCTGTACGCCGCCACGCTGTAGCCCTGGCATCTGGCCGTACGGTTGATCAGTGCCGCATAGGCCGTGGTATCCAGATGGTAGTTCTCATTGTTCTGATGAATAATATCATACGTCACAGTGCAGTACAGATAATCATGGATTTTCCGTATCTTTTCATAATCCGATGATAACAGACCAAAATCCAGCTTATTCAGAACTTCCTTCACCGCAAGGTCTGTCTTTATTTCCTGTTTTGGTGTTGTATAATATATGGGCTCTATTTCTATCGTATAGCAGTACTGGGTACCCAGCCATATATGACTGTAGGACAAGGTATATCCACCGTACTGGTAACGAATGTAATCCCCGTCAGTCGGTTTGTCCCCGATGTTAAGTGCATTCATCATCAGATCCTCAACCAGCAGGCTGATATCTCCCATGTACTCACCCTCTGTATAAAAGGTCAGTGTGATGCGTCTGTCGTGCTGCTTTAGGCTTTTTTGAACCATATCTGCAATTTTGCCCTCATCCTGAAACACAATCCCATAGACTCCGCTGCGGATATACTGTTTTGAGGGATTCTGCCTGATTGCTGCCGCCCCAGCTACAGAGATACCCATGAGCAAAAAAAATCCAGCTGCAGCCATCTGTTTATATCCTGCCATGCTTCCTCCGGAATATGAGTATTTGCTGTCAATCCTTCACACAGGTCTTCCCATAGCAAAGACTCCTTACTTACGTTCAGCCTGCATTAAGGCATCTTCAACCGCCTCCTGGAACAGATTATAATTAACGGTAGCTCCGGATATGGCATCTACTTCCTTTGCGCTGCCGCTTTTAACCAGCTGCTCTGCATATTCTTTACATGCGGCCACAGCCTTCTGTGCCATGTTATAATAATCACGGTTGCTTATCTTACCGCCCTCCATACCATAATTTTCTGCTTTTAAAGTACCATCCGCTTCGTAGGTCTCAAAGGTGCATTCCGTTATGACGCCTCCGCTTATGGTAAGATCCACCACGCCGTAACCATTGCCATAGCTTGCGCTCTCTTCTTCATCATGTACTGCGCTCTGTCCCTTATAGGTACCGTCGCTGTAGACTGCTTTATTTCCTCCGCAGGAAGTCAGCAAAGCCATACAGGCCATAACCATCAGGAAACCTGCAACATTTTTTAAACTCATAAAAATCCACCTCACTCTGTGAATCTGATATGTCCGGTAAAATTTTCATTCACCGTCTGTCTGGTTATCCTCCCGTTTCGCAGCACGATCTGCCGCTGCGCCACTTCTCCTACCTCAGGGTCATGGGTGACAACGATCAGCGTCGTGCCTTCCTCATGCAGCTTGCGAAACAGCTCCACGACGATTTCTTCATTGGCCTCGTCCAGATTACCCGTAGGTTCATCTGCGAGAATGATTTCCGGATAATTGATCAGCGCTCTTGCCACGCACACCCGCTGCTGCTCTCCACCGGAAAGCTGACTCGGCAGGTGTTTTGCTCTTTCTGCCAGACCCACACGATCCAAAGCTTCCATTGCCTCCTTCTCATCCGGAACACTGTGATAATACTGCGACAGCATAACATTTTCTAACGCTGTAAGATAGTTGACTAAATGAAACTGCTGAAAGATCAACCCGATCTTATCGCGCCTGATATCTGTAAGTCTTTTGGCCGGTTCTTTTGCTACATCCACACCATCTAACAGCACATGCCCCCTGGAGGGCTTGTCCATGCAGCCGATAATATTCATCATAGTGCTTTTCCCTGATCCTGAGGGTCCCATGATTGATACCCACTCGCCCTTCTCCACGGAAAAATTCACATCGTCGAGAGCATGAAGGTCCCCATAGATTTTAAATACATTCTGAAATTCTAAAAGACTCATCTATCATTCTCCTTTCAGTACCAATGCCGGGTCAACGCTTGTTGCACTGCGTATCGGAATCAGACATGCAATGCTTGTGACGGCAATCGAGACTATGATTGTAACCGGTACGAGAAGCGGCCGGAACGAGATATAGCTGCTGAATACATTGACACTTACGAACTGTGCAAATGCAAATCCGACAAATGATCCCAGTATGCCGCCAAGTGCTCCGAGCACCATTCCTTCTCCCATGAATTCCATAATAATCCCTTTGTCCGTAGCTCCAATTGCCTTCTTAAGGCCTATCTCACTTCGCCGTTCGGATACTACCGCCGTCATCGTCGTAGCAACACATATCATGGTGAGCGCCAGTACGATAACAGTTACCAAAAGCACCAGAGCCTGCAGCTTCGAGAGCACAGTAGTCTCCGAGGCCGTAACTCTTTTGACCAGGTTCGCGCTGATTGCGGTGCTGCTTTCATTTATTTCCTCTGCATACTTCTGCAACTTTGCCGAAGATGCAGAGACGCTGACCTCCGCAATATCCACGGTTTCCGACTTTCCTGTAAGCTCTGACATATCCTCCATGGAGATATAGACATATTCCTCTTCAGAGCCGCCTGTATTCAGTATTCCGGTTATGGTAAAGTCGACCGTGCTGTCCATCTGAGTCTTATCCTCTGGTGTAAAATTAACGCTTACTCTGTTTCCAATACTGAGTTCCAGGCTCTGGGCAACATTTTTCCCTACCAGTATCTCATGGGCATGGGAGGGGTATGCTCCGTCTACCAGCCAGTATGGGCTGGCCTTTTGTACATCAGCCATCTCAGTACCTGCTGCCATAATTGGCTGCTCATGGATTCGCACAGTGTTGTACTGATATGGAGCAGCGCCCACCAGCTCTGCGGAAGGGATAGCTGCGAGGCTCTCCTGCATGTTTGTAAGAGTAAAGCTATCTGCTGCCGGCATAAAAATCATATTTGCACCGTAGCTTCGAAACTGGGCCCCCATCTGCTGCGGTACATCCACATATATTGTCACAAGTCCCGACAGTATGGTGGCTCCTATAGCTATTGCAAGCAGTGCCACCAGCATACGGGATCTGCGCCTCAAAAGTGAGGCGGTGATCATACGAAACAGCATTCTTCTTTTCTTCATAATATCATTTCCTCCGCGCCGCTGTAATTATCTGCCATGCAGTACCTCTGCCGGATGCAGGCCAAGCAGCATTCGAATGGCAGGAATACTTCCTAAAAGGGTCACTGTAATAACCAGAACGCCCACGATTGGTATGACTACCGTTCGTATGGCAATCGCCGAGCCGAATACGCTCTGTCCAATTATCTGAGCAAAGCCTATCCCTGCGAAAAATCCTGCGGCTCCTCCTATGACAGATGCAATCAGAATTTCAGTAAGCACCAGTATGGTTACGGAATGGTTATAGGCTCCTATGGCCTTCATCAGTCCTATCTCTCCTGAACGTTCCATCACGCTGGCAGTCACCAGGTTACTGATGCCCAGTGCCGATCCGATAAGGCTCAGCACCATAATAAGAAGCATAAGAAGCTCTGTCTTATTGAGTATTGCACCTTCCGAATCAGCCACCTGCCTGACGGGTGATGCTACCGAATCCGTAATGACCTCCTGGATCTGATAACAGATGGAGCTGACATAGGCGGTGCAGTACCAGACCTCATACTGTGCCACAGTCAGAGACGAAGGGTCCTTAGCCGCCTTTTTTGCCAGTTCATTATCCGGCGTAGTCAGTGCGCTGACTTCAATGCTGTCGATACAGCCTGACAGATCCGCCAGATCCTGTACCACCGAAAGCGGCACATAGAGCTGATTGTCCTCTTCTCCCCCGGACTCATAGATGCCCACTACGGTGAGTTCCTTTGATGCCGCAGTTCCCTTAAGGGTTATGCGGTCACCTGCCTTGATCCCTTTTTTATCAGCTAAGGAAGCACCTGCCATGACTACATCGATGCCCATGTCCGATTTTTCATCGATCCACTGCCCTTCACGGATATCCCACCAGGAACGCAGGCTGCTCATTCCTGCATCCAGCTGTTCCCCCGTGGGCAGATCTAAATGATGATCGAACCAGCTTCCCACCACCTCCACTTCAGTCCCATCAGACAGGTCTGCCGACACGGTAGTAAACGGTGCAAAATCCACAATATTAAAGGCCCAGAATATAGTCTTTATATTGCCAAGCTCCGATTCTTTTAAATACGCACTTCCCTTTTTTCCACCATCCACATCATAGAGGCTGCTCACTACAGAGGACTGCTCCGGCACCACAGTGATATTGGCACCATAGGTTTTAAGCTCCTGGTTGACCTTGTCTCTCACATCCATGACCACGCTTATCATCGCTGTCGCCAGTGATGAACCAAGAGCTATGGTCAGTGCGATCATAAGCATCTTCTTCCACTGGTGGAGAAGTGTACCTCGAATCATTTTAAAGAACATACAAGTCTCCCCCTTTACTTAAACTCAGCTTCATGTTCCAGCAGCCCTTCTACAGGAACTACAATGTTGCCATTTTCAATTCCATAATCAATGGGAATCGGGTTACAGCCGCCCTTAAATCCTATGGTATTGATATTCATGATAACATCGCACAGGTTGCAGACCACCTGCCCGTTCTTTTCATAATATCCTGTCTCCCCGCAGATCTCACAAGCATCCAGACCTATGCCATAGGAGGCTGAATTCGGCTTCTGGATGATAATAAACCGGATGACCACATCATCCGCAGTGGTATAGCCAAAGCGGTGCAGATGTCCGTCATTTACCTGGTCAAATGGTATTATGAAATCTTCTCCGTCAACCGTTGCCTCCTCAATGGGGGAAAGTTCGACTTCCTTATTGGCATAAGCATTCACAGCCGTCATAATACAGATGACGAATGCAAAACATACGATTTCCAGGCCGCTGAAACGCCTTAGTTTCCTCCATTTCGCTATAATCTTTCTGCGCTGCGCATGATTCGCATAGGGTTCATCGGCCAAAAAGCTTCTGACCAGCAGTATGGCAGGCACCACGAAGGCAACAAGTATCGTCAGATATATGAACCAGACGTTCAGATTAGAGGCGTACTTTGATATCACGAATAACGTGTGGTTTGATGCTATCAGCCTTTTGGCAAGAAGTATTCCAAAGGCTGAGGCAACCTGCTTAAAGGCATTTATAAGAAGTACTGAAAAGGTCAGAACCAGCGCCGTATTCTTCCCCATATGCACCATTCCCTGATATACGGATATTCCCATAAGGAGGATCAGCAAAAGACCCAAAAGCATGCCCAGGAACTTTACGATAAAAGCCGTAGACATAACCGTCTCCTCCGTTAAGAGGATCGTATGCGGCATCTCAAAAAAAGCCGGCAAAAAGTACAAAAAAAGCATGGCCAGTTCTGCCGAAAGCATAACTGCAGGAAGATACTGCGCCTGCTTTTTCAGTTTTTTCCCTAAAAATGTAAACACAAAAACCAGTGCCAGCGCAGCCAGAGACACTGCATAGATATAAAGGTTCCATGTACCGGTATCCACTTTATTCGTCACTGTTTTCGTTACAGACATAACTATGGCACTGACGATTCCTGCTATAAAACCGATCCGCACGATAAACGCCGCTCTGCCCTGATATGTGATTTTTATATATGCCAGAAGCATCCCTGTCATAATAGCCAGCGATGCCAGCTGTTCTGTTGATTCCACAAGATATTTTAGCACTCTGTACACCTGCCCTGAATATGAATGATTGAACTTGTTATGAACAGAAACGCTGTGCCGCAGAAATACTTCCCCGGCACAGCGCAGTGTTTTCAGAAATGATTACCACTCCTGAGGAGTATAATCCCAGCCTTCAAATGTGTAGGTCAGATTTCCGTCACCAAAATACTTGTCGAAAGAACCTCCTGGGCCCGTTTCAGCGTCTGTATGCAGCAGGTAACCGTTCTCTTCAGGGCTGTGTATCGTGAACTGCAGAGAATATGTATCTGCATTAGGAAGCGCAATATTAGCTCCATAATGCGGTCCGTCAGATGCGCTCATCTCCATGAATGTTCCTTCTGCAGCAACCTTTCCGTCAGAACCTGTAAGCTTATAATCAACGGTCAGGTAAGGAACCCAGTCACCTACACCAAAGCCCAGATCATTCTGGAGCGCTGAGATGTCGGCTTCAAGATGGAGATCAAAATCTTCTATATTGCCATTGCCCTTAGACATAGGTACCGGCTGAAAATAAACAGCAGAAAGATTGATAAACCCTACTTCCTGATCTTCAAAAATCGGATACTCCGTAAAACCTGCAGCATCGCCGGGTGCTACCGCAGCATCAGAACTGACATTGGCCTCCACCTTCTCCGCCTCAGATACAGCTACCGTTGTTGCTTCAGCTGCCGCTTCCGTCGTAGCTGCCGCATTTTTGCCGCAGCCGCTTAATGCAGCAGCTGTCATTGATGTACACATAAACAGTACAAGTGCCTTTTTCATAGTATTTCCTCCTTAGATAGGTGATTTATTTTAACTCCGGACAGTCAGGTTAAATACTGCTGTCTCGGGAATTATCGTGATTAAGCTCTCCGCCCAAGGATGCTTCTTTCTGAATCCCCAGCTCTTCGAGTATTTCCATTACCTCTTTTTTCAGGGCCTCATGCCTTGCCTTCTTTTCTTCGGCTTCCAGCAAGAGGCGCTTTGCCTCCCGGTTCTTTTCAGCTTCAATATGTACCGCGCGGTTTTTTCTGCTCTGAATAACAAACAGCGTCACTGCTATAACCAGAAGAATCAGCTGCGGAAGCAGGGTCTGAACCGTCGGGTAGATGCCCAGAACATCCAGTACATCATTGGCCGGAATCCACGCCAGCCATTCGGGTGATACCATGGTGATGACATCGCCCTCAATCAGTTCCTTAATGCCTGCGCCCAAAAATGATATGGACATCAGTGACATCAGCACACCGGTAGCAGTAAAGAACGGCTTGACCGGAATCTGAACACTGAGAAAATGAATCGCAAGATAAACGAACACCAGGCATATACAGCCGATTAGGAATCCGGCCCACACGCTTCCGGTATTACTGTTTGCAAGCATCGGTTGGTAGAACAGCACCACCTCCGCCCCTTCTCTGAAAACCGCTAAAAACGCGGTAAATGTCAGCGCGAAGCTGCTTCCTCCCGTAGTGGATTTCTCCGTTTTTGTCTTAACATAGGATGTCCATGCATCTGTCTCGGATTTAGACAGCATCCAGTTGCTTACGTAGAAAAGCACACACACCGCTATCAGAGCAGTAACTCCCTCGATAACCTCCTGTGAAGCACTGTTGGCCAGTTTCAGCTGGTTCAAAAGCCATGCAAGGACGAAGCTCGCCACGATACCTGCGGCCGATCCTATATAGACCGGAGTTACCAGCTTTTTGCGGCGCTTTCTGTCATCACCCGCAGACTTTACCAGATATGCTATGATGGCGCCTACAATGAGGATAGCCTCAAAGCCTTCCCTCAATATGATGGAAAAACATGCGGTAAATGTTGCTACCGCTGCAGAGGTCCCTCCCGAAGACGTCGTTGCGGATGAGCCAGAAGAATCGGAAGAATCATTCTCCGAGGTTGTTCCATCTAAAATATTGGCATCCTCACGAAGCATGGAAGCAAGCAGATCCACTTCTTCATTGAACGCATCCACACTCCCCCCCTTTTTTGCTATGGCTTTACAGGCCGAAAACTGCAGCTCCATCTCTGTTTTCCTGGAACCGGATATATACCCCATAGCGATCCGTTCAAAACCGGTCGTTTCATAATATCCATAATAGCCATGATTGATACAATCATAGGCTGCCTTGGTATCTCCTGCCGCATAGTACTCCTTGCCCGTCTCAAATACAGCTTCCATGGCATCTACCACATCATTCCAGGACGAAGCAGGCTGCCCTGATTCCTGGTATTCTGCCCAGGTAGCATAATAAGACTCCTCTGCATGTACCGTCTGTGTCATAAAAGCAAGCAGGCAGCACACCATGAGGAACGTGGCAATCCGTCTGCTCATCCTGACTTCTTTTCTTTGCATCAAATCCACCCTTCTTTCTTTATTATTCCGGCATCCATTCGATAGATAGAATCCGCATAACCAAATGTGTCCCTGTCATGGGTTGCTATGAAAACTATCTTGCCCTGGTCCGCCATTTTCCGCAAAAGCTTAAGAACAATCTCTGTATTCTCATCGTCCAGATCTGCCGTCGGTTCATCCGCCAGAATGACATCCGGATTCCGTATAAGCGCCCTGGCAATTGCCATGCGCCTCATCTCTCCACCTGACAATTCTGACGGCCTTACATCTTTTAATTTGCCTATGCCGGTCTCTTCAAGAAGCGCCATAGCCCGTTCTTCCTCGCAGGCACCGGCTGCAGAAAACAGCGTGCACGGCAAAAGTACATTATCCAGTACTGAAAGCGACTGTAACGCAGCTTGTCCCTGGGGAATAACCCCAAAATGTTCATTACGGTATTGAGACAGCCTGCCGTCATCCATACGGTAAAGCTCGTCCCCATCCAGTTTCACATGGCCGTCACTGGGTTTTAAAAGACCTGACAATATATTAAGGAGCGTACTTTTACCGCTGCCGGAACGACCGAATAACGCGATGAGCTGACCGGAATGAAGTGACAGCGACAGATCCTGTACCGCATAGAAAAAATTGCTCTCACCATTTTTCCGCATGAACCTTTTACTTATTTTCTCCGCCTGCAAAATCATCCGTTATCCCCTCTCATTACCAATGCCGTATCCATTCTGCTGATCCTGTATGCACCAAAGGAAGCTGACAGCGAACTTGCTGCAACAGAAATGCCGACCGCACAGAAAGCCATGATCCAGAGGCCTTCGGTTCCCGGAATCAAAAAGGGCAGATTCAAAGATGTTTCAATCAGATTGCTGAATAAAGAAACCAGAAGAACCGCAAAGGCAGCTCCGGCAGCACTCCCTGTCACACTGACCAGTAAAGTCTCTCCCATCAAAATGGTAATCAGCTTCTTCCTCGATGCGCCTGCAAGGCGAAGTACCGCAAACTCTTTTTTCCGCTCATTTGACAGCAGGAAAAATGCAATTGCCATAATCGTCAGCACCAAGAGCCATACCATAACCACCAGTGCTCCAGCCATATCCGAAATGCCCGAAAGCTTGCCTGCCACATCAGAGACCATATTCTGTGTTTGAACCGCCTCCACACCTCTGACGTGGAGATTGATATCATTAAGAACCTCTTCCACAGAGTAACCGTCAGCTACATTGATCAGTACAGAAGATACGACCTGTTCCGGGTCAACGCCACCAAAATCAAATATCTTCTTTTCCTTTGCTGCCGAAATCAGGGTTTTTATGGTATCTTCATTGGCATACACAGCCGAATCCAGATAGGTACCGGTCTTATCAAGCCTTGCTGCCACCGATACATCTGAGCCGTAAAACGTCAGTTCATCTCCTGCAAATGCATTCAGGCTGCTGCCCACCAGCACCTCCATATGGTCAAGCTTTTTGTTATATGTATGCTGTACCCACGGAAGAATCGTAAAATCTGTTGCGGGATCAAATCCTATGATCTGCACTTTGTAAGAGCAGCAGCTCGATGCCGACGAGGCCAGAAAGAACTGTTCTGACATCTGACCGATACCATTCAACTTGGAGAGTCTGTCTACATACGCTTGATCCATATAAAAATAGCCTGGATTTCCCTGAAGAATCAGTGCTGTAAGAGCGGACTTGGTGGCCGCCTCGTAAGGAACCACCATAATATCAGCTCCCAGACGCGTTTCCAAAGAGCTCAATCCGTTTTTCAGACCTGATATCATCAGCGATCCCGCCAACACAGAAAAGCTCAAAAGTGCCGACAATGCTGTCATTGCCGCTGTTCTTACGGGTCTGTGCAGACAGTTACGCACCGGAAGACTTTTAAAAATCCACATGTCACTTCCTCCTTCTGAGGTTCACCAGCAGCGATACGGCAGTTATTATCAAAATCACACAGCCGGCTGCAAAAACCGCAGGGCGCATGACCGACTGACATCTCATGGAATCTGACATACACATAGAGATCAGCACATCAGGAAACAGCATCGCAAGGATAGTAACCGGTATCCCTGCCGTGATAAATGCAGCTCTGACCTTTCGGTCCTTTGCTGCCACGCAAAATATGTACAGAATGACCAGGACCGCACCGGCACCTGTCACCCCGCGCTGGGCCCAGTGGCACAGCATATAGCCGCCATCCTCCATAGGGCTGCAGGCATGGAATAAAAATTGGGTGCCAAAGGTCAAAAAAATACTCAGCACCAGTAAAAGGACGGATAAAAGATTACTCGCTGTATTGTCGGATTTCATATTCTGGCACACGCTGCCTTTCTATCTGTTTTTTCTTATCTGTCGAAAGTCTTAGTGATTCCGGCTTCCAATCAGTTACTATTTTGTTTCTGTCCGCTCTATCGGCAGACGGCTGTCTGCTGCTAAAGAAATGTTCCCTCTGTTTTCTGGTGTTCTCAGAGCGCACGCCGGGGTGGTTGTGTGGACTAACATTTTTATAGCCGTGCATACCCGCTCCTCCTGTAAATTCTGGTTAATGGGTTCATTGTCCTGCTGCTCAGCCTGTGAAGCCGCTTATACACGCCTGGACCGCATTATTTTTCCTTCAAAGCTTTTAAATATGACTTTCTATATTCACAAGGTGTTGTTCCGACTACTTTTTTAAATACACAGCAAAATTGTGAAAGGTTGCAGAATCCCACCTGGATGGCTATATAGGCAAGCCCCAGCTTAGAATGTATCAGCAGTCTTCTGGCATGCTCACAGCGTATTTCATTGTAATATTGCAGCAGCGTCTTACCTGTTTCCTTTTTAAACACTCTGCATAAATAGCTTTTATTTACGAACAATCTGTTCGAAATAGAACTTAAATCAAATTTCCGGGGAAATGTTTCATGCAGGATCTCCTGCGCTTTCATGGTAAGTTCTGATTTGGCTCCAATCCACCGTGCATTCTCAGGGCCGCACCAATTGCAGATTTCGTATTCACCATTACAGCGTTTATCAGGCCAGGATATAACTTTCAGCTGTTCACTAGACATAACTCATCCTCTTTCTTTGTTTTCTTCCTTCATGCCTTTGAACGCATTGGTTAGCGTAAACTAACTAAAAGGTATTATATACCCTAATTATAAACATTAATATCCTGATATTGACTTTTTCGTGTCGATTTATGTTTTTAAATAGATACAAAACTGTAAGAAAGTACTGTTTATTATTTAGAATCATAAATTTTTATCATGAGATTGCCCCATACTGGCGCGCACATAAAAATACCCGCATATTGTAAAAACAATGCGGGCATAAGCTTCTTAATTCTATGTTCCCTGTCAAAGCCGGGATTCAATTTTATTTTCTTTCTAACTTTTTATCACTGTATGCTTTTTTTGTGTAGCTAGTAACACCAGATAAATTCCAATCGCAACCAATACGATTCCCGCTACAATCTGCAAAGATAATTCTTCTTTCAAAAAAACAGCCGCAATTATGCAGGCAAGAATCGGCTTAACAAAAAAGGTCATAGATCCTAAAGATGTATCCAGTTTTTCCAATGCTCTGAAATAAAGGAAAAAGGCAATGCCTGTATTACCAATGCAAATGTATATCATTTGTATCCAAATATTGGATATCTGAAAAGACAAAGGATGAATTCCTTGAACCAATAAAATAGGTAAGATCGTAATCGCCCCAAACAAATCTGATAAGGCAGTCATAGACTCACTTCCTATTTTTAATGATGTTTTCTTTCCCAGCACCGTATAAAGGCTAAATGCCAACATTCCTATAACTTGTAATAAAATCCCGTATTGTACCGATGGATTTTTAAAGTTCCCCGTTCCTCCCATTGCAATTAAAACACCACAAACGCCGATTATAAGTCCAACTATCTTTTTTACTGTAAGTCTTTCTTTTAATAACACTGAGGAAAATAATGCAACAAAAATAGGATTTGCACTAATAATGATTGCTGATAAATTTGCATTCGTATACCGATATCCAATTTGAATTAAATTCATACTAAAGGTAACATTAATCACCCCTAATAAAAGCACTTGTATCCAATCGTTTTTATTTAATCTGATCTGATGTTTCCGTATATGGCTAATTGCGAACGGTAATAGAAAAAGTCCACCAACCAAAAATCTGATAAAAGTTAATTGAGTTGCATTTATTGCGCCGACGATTGTTTTACTAATAACTTCATAAGTACTAAAACTTACCAGTGCAATAATCAGAAAAACATATGAAATCTTATTTTTTTTCATTTTTCATCCGTAGGATGTTTATTCAAACATCATAGCTTCCTTTCTTTTTCCACGCTTAATCCTGCCACTTATTATATCAACCCAATCATTTCCCTGTAAAATATTTATAACTAATATCTGTCATAATTGAGATTTATCTTTCTGCTATTGTAAGGTTTTCAATGATTCTTAAAGACTTTATTCATATTTTTCTATATACCTGGATAGACTTTTTCAAAAAAACCGATAAATGTCTGCATGGCAGGTGTTAATTTCGTATTGCTGTTAAAGATCAGACCAAATGATCTGTCTTCATCCATTTTCATAATTGGCAATTCAATCAAAGCGCCACTTTCTAACTCTTCTTTTACAAATTCACGAATAATGTACCCGATACCCATTCCCATGATGGAAAAATCAATCAATAAATCCATATTTGACACTTCAAGCGTATGTCCTATCTTATAATTGTTATCATAGAAATATTGATCAATTGTTTCACGTATTGGATGGTTCTTATATAAAAGCATCAAAGTCCCATACTGGAAATAGTCATCTAATGTTTTTGCATTTCTGGCCCTTAATTTTTTTAGATATCGCGGCGTTGCCACAAAAGTATATTTATATTTCATAAATGGCCGGTACTCAAAACTCTGCACACGAATTGGCTCTGATGTAATACCTATATCTAAAAGAAATTCTTCCAACATCTGAAATGTTTGAAAAGAGGATTGATTTACCAATGATATTTCAATTTCCGGATGTTCTTCTATAAACCTCTCTATAAAGGGACGCATAACAAAATGACATATTGTAGTACTGATACCAATGCTAATTCTGCTTATTTTATTTTTTTCAATTTGAGCCAGTTCCCCCTCTCCTCTTTCAATTGTGTCAAAGGCTGAATTAATATAACGATATAGAATCTTTCCCTCCTGTGTTAATTCAACGCCTCTGCTTTTTCTAATAAAAAGCAGAACACCAAGATTTGACTCTAAATTATTAATTGCATTACTTACTGCAGGCTGGCTAATAAATAAACGATTCGCCGCCCGAGTAATATTCTCATATTTTGCCACTTCCGCAAACACTCTGTAAAGCTGTATGTTTTGATCATTCACAAACTACCACCTACCCTTTCCCATGTACCTTTATTTCTTTCACTCATTTTCATCTTAACTTGGTTCCATACTATTATATTTAATACTCCAGTGTATTTTTATATCCACTTAAACCTTGTATCTACTTGTATTTTTTTAAGTATATCAATAATAATTCTTTATAATAGAAATAACTATTACTTATTTCACAATCATATTTTTTTACGATATAATCATAATAACTAAAACTTAGACAAGGAGCCGCTTATGCAATATAAATCTGAACGGGTAGAAATATTAAAATCTGACTTTCATCACTGGAACGAAATGAAACCAGACAAAGAAGAAGGGATTCCAAATCCTCCACTTTTAAAGGCTCCGTCAGGCGGACCAATAACTAATTTATGTAAAACCTTTGATCATATTGTAATAGATAAAAGCTTTAAGCAGATTCTAAACGAAAGGCATAGTCAGAGAAAATTTTCAAATTCCCCCTTATCCCTGGATGAACTTTCTTTTCTTCTTTTTTATACACAGGGTATAAAAAAAGTAACACCGCAATATACGTTTCGTACGGTACCAAGCGGAGGAATCCGGCATCCCTTTGAAACTTATCTTGCAGTTAACAATGTAGACAACCTTACTCCCGGAATTTATCATTATTTACCGGAACAGCACGCTTTAGAACTTCTATTTGAAGATTCTGATCAAATAGAACACATATCCAAAGCTGCTTTGAAACAAACTTATGTGGCAAATTGTGCCGTAACCTTTATGTGGTCCGTCATTCCTTACCGAACCGTTTGGCGTTACCATATGTCAGCCTATAAAACCATTTTATTAGATGCCGGTCATATCTCTGAAAATCTATACCTTTTAACCACTTCTATTGCTTGTGGAACTGTTGCTATCGGAAAATATGATCAGGAATATCTGAATCGATATCTTCGGCTTGATGGGGAGAATGAATTTATTGTATTGATTGCACCCGTTGGTAAACAATAAATTTTCTGATAAAATCTGTCTGGTTGATTGTAGACCATTCATATTTTTGATATAATTACTCCAGGTGATTATATGAATAGAATAAATAGAAAACAATTAATATTAAAAAAATTACAAACAACAAGTACTTGTAGTATTAGTACACTTGCTGAAGAATTACATGTCTCTTCCATGACAATCCGAAGAGACATCAACGCATTAGAAAGTAACGGCATCGTTACCTTGGAAAATGGCTTCGTATTCTTAAACAGTGGATCGCTTTTCGAATATAGTATCTCCCAAAAACAAACCATATATCTGGAAGAAAAAAAACGTATTGCAAAAAAGGCTTTAGAGTTTATTAATGATGGAGACTCTATTTTTCTGGATGCCGGTACAACTTCCAATCAATTAGCAAGTTTATTAAGCAGTAAGAATAATGTATTCGTTCTCACGCATTCCCTTCTAGTTGCCAATTCTGTTGCAAATATGAACAATATTAGGATTGTCATGTGTCCAGGAGAATTTCGGCAGGCCTCTTCTGCTTATATGGGACCCCTTACGAACGAATTCGTTTCACAGTTTCAAATTGATACTCTTTTTCTTGGAGTAGATGGAATCACTCTGGAAAATGGTGTCTCAGTCCCAGATATCATTGATGGTTTTACGAAAAAATGCCTGCTTCAAAATGCCAAAAAAGTAATATGTATTGCTGATAGCAGCAAATTTGGCAATAACTTACTATACGGCATCGCACCACTCTCGAAAATAGATTTAATCATTACTGATTCCAACCTGGATAAGAAAACATTTGACTTATTTACTAAGAATCACATTTCAATTATTACTGTATAAAAAGATTCCCATTTTATTATTTAAACCGCTTAAAACTTTAAGTAAAAAGGAATTTTTGCTCCATCAGTCATCTGACCATGGAGCAAAATTTGCTTACTTATTTTTTTATTTACTTATAAATGCACAATCCTTATTTAATAAAAATGGTCTTAAATATGCTACTGTGCTGCACATAGGTAACACATCTTTCGATAAATGAATCCCAAGAACATTTTTTATATACTCGCAACGTTTCTGCATGCGGTTCCACATGTGCGGATACATTTCTTTCATTTCTCTTTTCAACTCTTCATCTGCCAATACGACCGTACTCTCCGCACAAACCCCTGCGTATCCCGGAACCGATGGAATAATATCAATTTGAAAGATCATTCCACTTTTTAACCTTTCCTGGGAGTTCTCATAGATTGGAGATGACATCCACTCCTCTTCTGCCACCAGGTGTCCCGGGCAAAGCCACCAATGATACTTTTCACGAGGCAGGATCTCTTCAACAAGGTCAAACATTTCTCCGCCTTTTATACCAATACGGACCTCCTCCAGCCATCTTACATAAGATGCAAAATATGGAGCGGCAACCCGGTCAACGTAATCCTTAGTCTCCTCTGGAAGGTCTTTTTCACTTCGAATTGCGTAACCTGCCCGACTCGATGACCCTCCCCAATATCCCACAGTCAAAGACATGGCATTTCCGATTTTCACTGTGTTATCTGTTGGGAACATGTTTCCATTAACAAATCTGGGACCACTGGCTGCTATGGTTACTACATTTGTATGTTGTCCATCTCTAACTAATGCGTTACCTAATTCCTGCTCTGTTATTCCTTCTTCCACCAGGTCCATAGCATCTAACATGCAGTCTGATGCCAGTGCTGCGCCATATTCATAATGTGCAATCTCATTCGCATTATTTGTTGCCCTTACCCCTCCTGGACCCATGAAGAGATCTGACTCATTGGTGAGCAGCTCGTTACTTCCAACAATTTCACGAATCGTATCCACTACAAAGGAAGGTACTTCAAATATTTTTTTATTTTCCTCAATGGGGCTGGTAAAAACTTTCCACCCTGCAATTCCCACTCTCTGACCTTTTTTTATACCTGCTTCTTTTAAAAGTTCAAGGAATGTTTTGTCTTTTCGATTCGGCTGATTTGGTAAGGAAAAGAGTGATACATGAACTGCCTCTGCTTCTACTCTTGCCTTAGATGCCTTATTAAGGTTCTCATTTCCAAGTACCAGCTTAAGAGTTCCATCCTGATGAATAACAAGAAGTGCTTCTTCAAATCTTGGAAAATAACCGACCAGATAAGTAAAATTACCATTATGCTCGCTGTCTCCATATACGATTAGCTGATCCAGTCCCCGCTGTTTCATCGACGCAATGATTTTTTCTTTTCTCTGTTGAATGGTATCATCTGTCAAAACTACTGGTTTTCCTTCACAATCTCTCTTTGGTGCTGCTATATTTTCTAAACAAATATGATATGTTTTCACATGAATTTCTCCATTCTTTTATCTATTTAATCTTTTTTTCTCTCTTTATTATATATTGTCAATGGGATACATGGGCCGCATAATTCTTTTAAACGGTATGATCTTTGTATCCTGTGGGGTTGCTCCCATAGTCAGTGACATAATGCACAATTTCCCTTTTGCCGCAAGCTCCGGGAAAATGTATCCCTGCTTTACTACAATAACATCATAGTTATCCCAGTCTAAGCCAATTCCCACAAATTGATGCTCTTCACACATGGTTTGTCGTGTACTTGCAATTGAAATATCAATCGGAAGCCCCTTTACAGATACAGTTACAGACGAACCATAGTCTGCATCATGGGGGTGCATCATATAGCCACGCAGTGTTCCTTTTGCTTTCACAACCACATCCAGTTCTACTGATTTTGACATTTCATCAAAATTCATTCCCAGACTGATATGGGCTTCTTCTCCAATTTCAAGTTTTTCCAGCTGTTTATTCGTCTTTGGATCACATATATTAGAAAACAAAAATTTCTTTTTTAAGTTTTCTACGGCTAATACCTGTCTTAAGATATAGGTATTCCATCCCGTAGCACCGGATGTGGTGTTATCGCCGGAGTCTGTTATAAATACTGGTTTTTCTTCAAATTCCAAAGCCATTTTCAAAGCTTCCTCCGGAGTTTTTGTAAGTCCCGTATAATGAAACTCATGGCGCTTGTTCCATACATACTCTGCTACCTGATCTGCAATTTCATTTGCATATTCCTGGTCTGTTCCATTTTGCGGAACAACAATAATACCACAGCCGGCAACTGGTGAATCATGTCGAATATAGCCTACATGCCAGCTCACACTACGGATTCTTGGATCTTTCTCCACTTCATCCATATATTTATTTATGCTTCTTACTGGCTCATCCGTGGATACACTTTGTTCACCGCCTAAAATCATCGGCAGCTTTCGATAAACAGAGTGAATATTCTGTCGATCTTTCAAAAGATCGCATAGCATTCCCGCTACCTTTTTCATAGTCTCCTTGCTGTCCGTATGGGGTGATTCCCGATAGCTGCGAATCAAGGTTGTGCTCTCTGCATACTCTTTGCAAAGATTACCATGTGGGTCACATGCAACTGCAATTGGCATATAAGGCCCAACAATATCACGGATAGCGGCAAGAATGTGATGATCCCCTGATCCAATTTCTTCCACTTCACTTGCACCATGAAGCATCAGATATATGCCATCAATTTCATTTAAATGCTCCTTGACTGCCGATACAAAACAGGATTCAATATATGTAAAAGCATTTTTTTTAATAACACCAGAAGCTCCTGCATCTGCATAAACAGACGGAATTACCTCGATTCCATTTTGCTCAAATATATCGCCCACATGCGTCTTCTTAATACACTCATCTCCAAATGCCATTACATAATTAGAGATTTCATTTCGTAGTGGAATATTTGCATTTGATTCTGTTACAAACTGACCTACCAATACTTTCATTTTTTCTTCCTTTCCTATGATTTCGCTTCATCTGCTGCTCAAAATCATTTTCTGTTTTATCAATTATTTATACTGTTTCATCTCCTAGAATAACGGATTGAATTACTTTTTTCACGGAACTGCATTGATTTGGAATTTTACTTAAAAGTTCCCTGGGCGCATTTTCCATGATATAGGCACTTCCAACCATTTCCAGCATGGTTATATCATTATAATTATCACCAAATGCCATTACTTCCTCCGGCATAATATTCAATAACTCACACAAATACTGTATGGAATCCGCCTTTGTCATATTGCAAAAATCAATGCAGTTTACAGAAGATAACATCACATGTAACTTGTCTGACCAGCGTCGTGTAAAATATGAAATGTATTCACCTGCTTTTCCCATTTTAAGCAGCGTCAGCTGATTGATATCTCCCGGGACCTGTTCAAGCGTCTGTACCAGGGATACTTCAAACTGAAAATTAATTTCTTTTAATTCCCCGGCTAATCCCGGACGGTCAATCATATAATATCCGGAATTATTAGAGATCAGGCACATACAGCCGTCCTGTGAAATTACATCAGAAAGAATTTCTGCAGCTACCATGCGATCTAAAGGCTTATGATAAATAATGTTACCGTCTTGAAAGATCACATTCCCATTCTGACAACTTAGATAAATCTTAGATTCTACCTCTGGAAACATGATTTGCATTGCTTTATATTCTCTTCCCGAGCATGCACAGAACATAATATTTTTGTTTAAAACCTTTTTAAGTACCTCTATAAATTCCGGATCCATCTTTGAACTGCCAGTCGGCACCAAGGTTCCATCTATGTCACTAACAATTAGTTTAATCATCGCCTTACACCTTTGTTATTTCTGAAAGTGCTACTACAGGTTCTCCTGCTTGAATCGTGCCCTCATATAGATTCTCATGTTTCGGAAACTCATCCCCATTAATAATAATCATTGGAATTACAAGATCATAACCCTTTTTCTCAAGCTTCTTCTTATCAAACGTTACGATCAGCTCTCCGGCATTTACCTTATCTCCCGCGGAAACATGCACTGTAAACCCCTCTCCGCCTTCTTTTACTGTATCTAAACCAATATGAATTAATACCTCTGCTCCGTCTGCTGACGTAATTGCAAGGGCATGTCCAGTATCCATAACTGTTGAAATCACACCACTACAAGGGGCATATACTGCTCCGTCTAAGGATTCAAAAGCAATGCCGTCACCCAAAATTTTTTTCGAAAACATCTCATCCTTAACCTGCTCTAAAGGAAGTGTTTTACCATTTGCAATTGAATACAAAGTATATCTTTTTTCTTCTATTTCTATCTTTTTCTTCTTTTTATCAAATAATCCCATTGAAAAAACCTCCTAGGTTTGAGTTATATTTTTATTTTTCGTCCAGCTTGGCACCGTTTGACTCAATCACTTTTTTATACCAATAGAAACTGTCTTTACGAATACGTGTACAATTCTTTGGATCTTCATCGCTTCTATCAACATAAATAAGTCCGTAGCGTTTCTTCATACCGTTGGAAGTCGATAAAAGATCTAGTGCACTCCAGGGACAATAAGCCAGTACTTCCACTCCTTGATCAATTGCCCGTTTTATTGCCTTTATATTTTCTCTCAGAAAATCAATTCGATAAGTATCATGTACTTTTCCATCTTCCGTCAGAACATCGTAGGAGCCAAGCCCATTCTCTGTAATCATAAGCGGCTTATTATAACGGTTGTAAAGATCTCTTAACATATATTCCATACCTTGCGGGTCGATTGCCCAATCCCAGTCAGTCGTGTCAAGCTTTGGATTTGCACACATTTCATAAAAGCCTGGGTGTGTCTCAAATCCAGAAATATCTCCTTTTTGTCCAGTACGGTTTACACCACTCCACTGAATCTGTTTCGTTCCATGTTCACACCATTTTGCACATTCACTGGCATAATTATTTAAAGCCAGAAAATCTGAACTTGCGGCAGGATCTGCAAGCAGTTCAAGATCACCGTCTTCAATCACCGGTGCAAGTCCGTGTTCCTCCAGATAAATATGAGCCGCAGTATTGTACCTTCCTTTAAAATACACATCCGTATAATAATCATTTCTAAGTGCCTGAGCGTTCTGCATTGCCATCAGATCTTTTGGATCCGAAGTAAGCGGATAAATAGGACTATAACCAAGAGCAGCACCTGCCAATCCTCCTGGTACCAGCTCATGAACCAATCGATTCGCAATTGCCTGCGCTAAGTTCATATGGTGATTGATTTGGTACCTCTTTTGATTATCAGAAAGCACTTCATCTGGTATGTAGCATTTCTGTGTCCAATACTGAACGATGATGCTCTGTTCATTAATGGTCGTCCAGTATTTCACCTGATCTTTGAATTCATTAATCATATAACTGGCATAATACGTAAAATCCGCTACCACTTGTCGATTCAGCCAGCCGCCATATTTTTCTACCAAGGCCCATGGAAGGTCGTAGTGGTATAAGGTTACAATTGGCTCAATCTGGTTTTTCCGCAGTTCCTCTATCAGATTCCTATAGTATTGTATGCCTTTTTCATTCACTTCTCCTACTCCATCCGGGAATACTCTGCTCCATGCGATAGAGAAGCGGTAGGTACTAAAACCCATTTCTTTCATCAATTCAATATCTTCCTTATAATGATGATATTGATCACTTGCAACATCAGCTGTAGCAAACCCATATTGCAAAAAACTGTCTTTATTAATTATATCTTGTTGACTTGCCTTTTTCCCATCTTCGTATGCGGCACCCTCAACCTGATAAGCACTGGTGCTGGCTCCCCATAAGAAGCCTTTCGGAAATTCATTCAATTAAACACGCTCCTTTTTCATTGCATATTTTCCTAATATCAAAGTAACAAGGAAGGAGATTGTTACTGCAATGACCATAACGATCATAGAAACGATCAGGTTATACCACCCACCGCCTTGATCTGCCGGTGTAATATACGCAGCAAAAGAGATAAATCCCGGGGTAGAAACAACATATTGTGTCATTCCGAGAAGTCCTGCAAGAAATCCACCGATACCACCACCTATCATTGCTCCTATTAATGGGTATTTTTTCACAAACAACACACCATATACCCCCGGTTCTGTGATACCACATAATGCGGTCACACCTGCACCTGCCGCAACTGATTTCTCATCTCCTTTTTTTGCAACAAATGCAACTGCTAAACATGCACCGCCTACAGCTACATTTGCAGGAGCCATACCAGTACAAATCAGCGGATCGCTTCCAATTTCTGCCAACAATAAAAACAATGGAACGTATGTAGCATTATTCATACCAAAGAATACCAGCCAGCATGTGCCTGCACCCACAATTGCTACAGAAAGTGCCGGAACGGTATAATAAAGCGCTAATAAAGCATTACTCAGCCAGGTACCTGCCGTATTTCCAATCGGTCCTAATACGAGTAATGTGACCGGAACCGTAATTAGCATCGTGAGCAATGGAACACAAATTGTTTTCATATATACAAACATAACTTTTTGTAAATATTTGTATACCACCGCCATAAATAAAACGCCAAGAATAATTGGAAAAATATTTGCATTATAACTAATTGTTTGTATCTTTAATCCAAAAAAATCCAATCCTTCCACGCCATTAATTCCACTAAACAAAAGGATCGCTGCAAGAAAAGCACCAAGATATCCATTGCAATTTAATCTGGTCGCTGCACTAAAGCCGACAAAAACCGGTAAGAAGAAAAAGGCTGCCTGATTAATTGCATAAAATACCTGATATGTTCCAGAGTCAGAACTTACACCAAAAAATGTAGTAAGCAAGGTTAATACAGCCCCGGTCAATCCTCCTGCGATAAGCACTGGTATGACTGGAGAAAAGGTTCCTCCTATAAAAGAGAAAATGGCTTCGACTACTTTACTTTTTTGTCCATTGTCCTTTACTTGCTTGATTTCCACTGTATTTGTGTTCGCTTTGATTCCTTCATTCTTAATAATTTCATTATAAAGATTTGGCACATCCTGTCCAATCACAAATTGGTATTCACCATTTTGTACAACCAGATTCATAACATGAGTAATTCCTTTTGCTTTTTCCTGGTTCAATTTAGATGAATCCACTAATTGAAACCGCAAGCGTGTCATACAATGAGATACATTTGCGACATTCGATACTCCGCCGACAGCCGCAATAATTTCGTTTGACATATTTAAATAATTCTTATTTGCCATTTTCTTTTCTCCTCTTCTAGCGTAGGCTTTTCTTGAATAATTTCCTTCCGGGGCAATGGTCCGGTTTTGTGTGCCAATAGCATTGCCTGCAGTCAATGCATCTTCCGGCTGCTTCATTGCTCATGATATGAGAAGGCCAATCCGGATCCACCAGAATGCTTCTTCCTATATTGACCATATCAACATTTGTCTCCAACAGTACCTCTTCTGCCTGCCCGGCTGTATGAAGCCCGTTGACAGCAAAAACAGGAACGCTTACTTCTTGCTTTATTCTAGACGCAGCGTATATGATATCTTTCAATGGATAACCTTCGGGAGTCTCTGCATCAAATTCCCCCGTGCATCCATACGATATATTAAAGAAATCAATTCCTTCCTTTTCAAGAAGCCTGCAATAACGAATGGAATCCGCCAGTGTCGGCTCAAAGCCTCCGATTCTTATTCCTACAATAAAATCTGTTGGAGTCTGACCTTTTATTGCTTTCACAATTTCCTGAACGAAATACTCCGGTTTTCTTCCATACTCATCCGTTCTTTTGTTCACTCTTGTATTTAAAAACTGGCTAATCAGATAGCGGTGGCATCCATGAATTTCAATGCCATCATATCCCGCTAAGACAGCACGTTTCGCTGCCTCTATAAAATCGTGCTGCACACGCTTTATATCCTTTAGATCCATCTCTCTTCCGGTTCTGGTTCTGCCAGCTTTTGTACAGGTATATGCACTTGGACAAATTGGTTGTTCATCAATAGCCGTAACTCCTGCATGGCATAACTGAAGAAAAATTGGACAGCCTTTTTCATGTACTGCATCAACAATTTTTTTCATTTCTTCAATCGAATGATCACAAAAGAAATCCAGCTCATAGTCAATGGCTTTCCCATCTTCTTTAGAAACAGCCGCTGATTCCTGTATGATAAGCCCGGCACCGCCCTCTGCTATTGCCTGATAATGACGGACTTTTTCCTCTGATACTTTTCCCTGCCGGACTGTTCCAATATTTACAAGCATTGCCGGAACTACAATTCTGTTTTTTATCACTAAATTTTTGATTTGAATTGATTGAAATAATTTCATTTTACCTCATTCATAATTTGCAATAATCTTATCTACAAATTCATCAGCCTTTCCAAAGGGGTAATCGGTTACATATGATTCATGACATTTACCATATTCATTTTTATTTACTGCGTAATAATGAAAATCATTGCTATACGCTATCACATACGTTGGTTTCTCATCCGCATAACGAAGTTTCTTAGCAAGCTGGGTATCAATTTCAGAGGGAAACGTTACCATTCGAAAAGAACCAAAATCATAAATAAAACTGGAAAGTTCAAAATAAATCCTGTCTTTTTCCATCTTTTCATTTACATCAAGTATAAAACATTGTGAAATCATAATTGCTTCTCTGCTTTCGGGATCAAGTTCTTTTAATTCTTCTTCTAATTCTTTCTTTTTATTAATCAGATAGGGCTCCGCCTTTGGATTATAATCAATTACAAATGGGACTTCTTTTATTACCACTTCATCAAAGTCCAGATTTTGTGGGACATTCGGGTCCTGAATCTGTTTTGCAATTCCTTCTCCGATTCTGATCGTTTCCGGCCAATCACCGGCTTTCTTTGTAAGTCTTGTACTAATATCACCTGCTTCACCATTGACGATCATTGTAGGCTCTCCATCGTAGCCTTGCAGATAGCGGCGAATGACACCGAAAAAGTCTGCAGAAACACATTTGTTCTTATTATCCAAAACAGTCGGATGGCTTCCGATATTCAGCATACGGATAATGCCATTGCCTTCCAGGTCCTTGAAATTCAAAGTTAGAATTTTGTTAAAATACTCCTGATCAAGACCATGCCTGTTTGCAAGGAACCCTTCGATTTCATGGGAATCAAATGATACAACCGCATCTTTTAAATGATTCAGACAATATGCAGTATTTTCCTCCATTTTTGTAATCATCAGCTGATGGTATTCTTCACTGGGATGCAAGTCTCCTGCAATCCCGTGAGAGACCAAAGGACTGGAATGAGTATGGGAAGCAGTAATAACAAACTGTTCTTCTTTCATCTGATATTTTGCGGCCAGGCGTCTCTTTGCCTCCTCTGAAAAAGACTTCTCTACACTGACAACGTCAGCCACGTGTATGATGACTTCTTTCCCTTCTCCCGCCTTAATTAAGATCGTATCCATGACCAAATCATCTCTTCCTGCATATGCAGTACGCATAGGATCGACTGGCAGCCCATCCTCATTTTTCTGAAACAGGCAAAAACGTTTCTCGTGGTAACCTTCCATTTTACATGGAAACACCGGGTTTATAATACTTCTGGTAAATGATACTTTTAACATCTTATTTCTCCTTTCGCCCTTTGAGTGTTGACTCCATTTTTTCTATTTGGGCCCTTTTTAGTAATAAAAAAAGACTCAAAACAACGCTTTTGTCATTTTGAGTCTTGCCGCCTGAAACGTAACACCTCGATCTTTATTCAATTTCTGTATTTACAATATGCATTGCGATAAATGCTGCCTCATCCTTCCAAAGCTGCATGCTGATACGCTCTTTTATAATTTCTAAAGCTTTCAATCCTGTCTGGAATTCCTTTGGATATTTTTCTTCAATTTCCTTTAACAAATCATTTTTAAAATCCATTTTATCCCGATGTCTTTCAATTGCAAAATTTAAATGATCCGTTAATGTAATATAAATTACATCCGATAATTTTAACCCTTTGACTTCTTTTGCATACGTGATCACTTCTTCCGCAATCATCATATTGTCATATGCAACGTTTTGAATGATAGATTCAAATTTCATTTTTACAGAATCGGAAAGTTGAAAACATTTTTCTGCTATATTGCAATTTATATAATCCCCTTTTTTTCTTCCAAATCCAATTCCGTTTCCCATTAGGATTATTTCTTTGTTTGAATCATTCAAACCAATAACAACATTGTTATTTAATACTTTTTGGACAGTCATTTCTCACCTCCATACACAAAAAAAGACGTACTATTATTAATAATACGCCTTTGTAATATTCAACAAAATTATTGTCACCTATGTAATTGTGTATAACTTAACCTCTTAGTACAATTCATTCAATTCAATCTAAAAAATCAATTTAAAAATTTTCCAGATAAAAAAACAAACCGTTCTGTTACTATCATAATAACACATTTTTTCTTATTGTCAAGATAAATTTGTTATTATTTGTTATTATTTGTTATTTTGCTTTTACATCTTACAATATGATTTTTAACATCAAAGTTCCCATGTCCCATGCAACTGACACAATGGCTTCCAGAAGTGCAGGTATATTTGAAAAGGCGGCAACCGTTGCCAGTATTAAAAACAGCTTAAATCCTTATTATACACGGGTTAGCAGACAAACGGCCTCCACATTCCTGTAGACTCAACTTTTATATCACTTGGTAAAACTAAACTGCCTAACTTTCAAGTGGGGTAAAACTTTTACCCCACTGATTACCATTCAACCTCACAAATTAAAATTTGTCAGGTATAGAAGTTCTTGCTGATTCCTATGTTTCACGCAACTCAAAATAATCTTTCAAAAGTATTCTAATATCATTCGGCTCTATTATGGCTTCCGAATCAATGGGATTACATTCCAAGCGGATTTTCTTATCCTCGGAAAGTATGTAAATTTTTATAAAATCTAATTGATCTCTTTTGACAAACCAATAGAAAACCTTTCCTTTATATACGAACTTCCGAGTTCCTTTTTTTGATACCATAGCTACTCCTTCACAGTTCTAACCAATTATCTTATCGGCAATAGCTGGTAGTGAGGTTATATCTTTCATTTCAATCGTACTGCGGGATTGTTTATCATACCAATCCAAATGAACTTAGGTATATGATACTTTCGGTTTGATTATATAGAAATCAATACCTGCTACCGATACCTATATCAGTTCTGCCGTAACTCCACTTGTTGAAAATTACGCAACTAATTTTCTATTCATTTTCAACTGCCATCTAAATACTTGATTGTTCTGAATCTCAAAACCCTTTGATTTCCTAGCCTTTCCGCTCCAGCAAAACCACCGTCTCAACGGTATTACCAAAAACCCACAAAGCTCCAGACAGTTATATTAGTATTACCGTAGGCTTTGGACACGGTGATGGATTGATACCACTTGATGGTATAGTCACTGTTCAAAATAGCCTCACTCTTAATAATATAGCTCAAAAGGCTGAGGCATACAAGCCAAAACCACGAACCACTTACAAAATGATTAAAGAATATATTGATGAAAAATACAGCTTCAAAGTTCACACAGCATATATTGCCGAAGTGAAACGAAGTTTAGGTCTGCCAATGTACGTTGCCCCTAATGCAGTTGAAACATTAAAAAATCCAAGAAAGCACCCCACTCCTATTCAAGTAGATGCCATCAAAGATGCACTTATTTATTTTGAAGTAATATAGAAAACCCAATATGGATATGAAAATTGCTTCTTACGTCTGTAAGGGGCAATTTTTTATATAATTGCTTTCTCCAATATCATAACGATGTGACTTATTGTATGTTGACTTATTGTATTCAATCAAATAAAATTACTGTTGAGGTGATGTGCAACCATGGATATAGTAAAAGTGTTCGCAAATAACGTGAAAAAGTATAGAGCTGAAATAGGACTGTCGCAAGAAGCTTTTGCAGAAAAGGCAGGATTGCATAGAACCTATATCAGTGCAATAGAACGTGAGAAAAGAAGCATTGCATTAGATAACGTTCAAAAAATTGCTGACGCTTTGGAAATTGAAACATATTTATTATTTATTGCAGAAACAGAGAAAACGAAAGGAGGCTTACTTAAAAATGAAAAGATATGAATTGCCAATAGAAACTGTTATTAAAAAACTTGGTTACAAAAATTCAGAAAACCTTGTTTATTATAGTGAGTTTAATTGTTCTAATTACACTAACCATATATCTAAAGTAGTCTCTGAGATTAAACCATATGCAATCTATTTTATGGATGGAAAACCATTTATTCTTTTTTTTGATAGCCTTTTTGACGACGCTTCTTTTAAAACAATTAGTAAACAGGTTTGGAATGCTCAAATTCCTGTTGCTATTCTTTGCGATGACCAAACAGTTAAAATATATAATGGAATGTCTTTGGATTTGTCATCTTATATTTTAGAAATGGCTACAGAATTTTCGATAGATAATTGTTCTGTTACAACAGACTTTTCCTATTTAGAAATAACAAACCCTATATTCTGGGGAAAGTTCATAAAAGGATTTTCAAATGCAAAGTTGAATCATTTTTTGCTAGCAAATATTACTTACTTGACGGAAGAATTGAAAAAAACATATCACATAAGTTTTGCTACAAAGCTAGTATTAAGACTTATTTTTATTAGATTTTTGATAGATCGAGGTGTTGATCTTGCTTATGAGAATTTTTCTAATAATATTGAACAATCAAAAAATGAACTTCTTAAGTGTTTGGGAGATAAAAGTTCAATATATACTTTGTTTGCATATCTAAAATCAAAATTTAATGGAAATCTTTTTGACTTAGGTGATGAAATTGAATGCCCTGAATTAACACAGGACGTATTTAATCTGCTTGCAAATTTTTTATCTGGAAAAATTTCAATGAATGATGGTCAACTGTCACTATTTGCAATGTATGATTTTAATATTATTCCAGTAGAACTGATAAGTAATATATACGAAATATTACTTGGACGGGAAGCAAGAGCAAAAGACAATGCATTCTACACACCTAATTATCTCGTTGAATACATTTTAGATAAAACTACATTAGGATTCTTAAAAGAACATAATAAATATACCATATTAGACCCCGCATGCGGTTCTGGTGTATTTTTAGTTGACAGCTATCGCCGTATGGTAGAGCAAAACCTAAGTGGGCAGATATATTGTGATGATGATGATCTTCTAAAGTCTCTTTTAATTGATAATATTTATGGTATCGACATTAATGAGGAAGCGATTGATGTCACAATATTTTCGCTTTATTTAACTGTTTTAGACTATAAAGATCCAAAATCGTTATCTACTTTTACGTTACCAAATCTCAAAGGAACCAATTTATTTGTCAGCGATTTCTTTGATGACAAGCAACTTAAAGAACTAAGTGACCTCTCCTTTGATTTTATTATTGGTAATCCGCCTTGGGGTAATGTAAAAACAGGTCTTCATTTAGAATACTGTAAAAAGAATGGACACCTTGATAAGCAACAAAATAATGAGATTTGTAGAAGTTTTATTTTCAGAGTAAAGGATTTTTGTCAAAATCATACTACTTGCTGCTTTATTTTGCATTCAAAACTATTATATAATCAAAAACAGCCTTCTAAGAGATTTAGAGACTTCTTGTTACAGAAAACCAAAATTCACAGCATAATTGAAATGTCTTCCGTAAGAAAATTGGTTTTCGAGAATGCTGATGCCCCTGCGGTAATAATTTCTTTTAGTTATTCAGAGGGAAATAACTTGGATAATGTTATCAATTATACATCTATAAAGCCTAATATTTTCTTCAAGTTATTTAATGTTATTGTTATTGAGAAAAATGATATAAAGTATGTGGCACAGGATATGCTGATGAAATTTGACTGGGCTTGGAAAACTATTGTGTACGGATTTTCTAATGATTTAACCTTGATGATGAAACTTAAGAATCGTTTCTGCACAATTTCAGATGCAATCCAAAAACAAGATCCCCCTATTATCATGGGAGCCGGAGTAGAGTATCAAGACGGTGACAAGCTAGATGCTTCTCATTTGCTAAACAAAAAACTACTTGATTCACAAAAAGGAGTGGATCACTTTTTTGTAAATTCAAATAATACTACTCTATTTTCAAAAAGCAAAGTGCATCGTCCTCGGGATAGAGCATTGTTTGAGCCACCTTATGTCTTAACTCCAACTGGGGTGAACTGTAATAATTACAAATTGCGAGCAGCTTTTAGTGAAGAAACATTTATTTGTAAAAAAACCATGTATATCATCAAAGGAACGGTGGAACAAAGACCATTTTTCATGAACCTAGTAGGCTTGCTAAACTCTTCATTATATGCTTATTTGAACCTTATGCTTGGGACTTCAATAGGAATAGAACGAGAGCAGCGGTTTATGGGAGAAGTATTAGAATTTCCTTATGTTTTTTCTGAAGCTATTGCAAATAAAACTGAGTACATTCATAGAGAAAAAAAGAAAGATAGTTTTCTATATTTATCAGACTTAGATTCTGAAATCGAAAACCTTGATAATTTAGTATTACAGGCGTTTGGATTGAAGGATAATAAATTTATTGATTATGCAATTAAAATTCAGATACCGGAACTAACGAATACAAACCTTGAGAGTATCTACAGAAAGATATCTGCCGAGGAATTAGTTGCCTATAGTGAATGTTTTAAAAAACAATTTACTGCCATCTATCAACGTGTAGAAAAGCACATTGCAATTAAATTGTACCATAATGTATTGAACAGATTTTCTATATTTGAACTGGCAGTTTTAGATGGCAAATCTGATACCACGATTGATTTGGTCAAAAGTATTGATGATGATAAAGCATTATTATCAAGATTTTGTGTGTTTTCTCACAACGACAAGTTTCATCAAATTAGAGATGTTATCCATTTTTCTGATAACTCATTTTTTATCATAAAGCCTAATTTTTATAAGTACTGGCATCCTGCAATTGCAGAACTTGACCTTTCCGATGTTATGGAGCAAATAATGGATTCGGGAGGTGATGAATGATGGGAGGTTTTAAGCAAAAATCAATAAATGAAGATTTTCAAAATGGTTTTCATTCTTATATTGTTGAGACTATTGAAAAATGTTGTAGCCTAATGAAGCGAAATTGTATTTCTTTAGGACGCACAGTTAAAAATCATGAGGTAAACATACAGAACCATCTATTTTTTTATTATTTAGACGATAATTCAGTGTTAACTGAATTGGGATGTGAAATGTTTCCTATCTCATTTCAAATAGAAACGCCTGAAACATATGATGAAAATACAGATACCTTTATAGGAAGGTGTGATATTAAAGTAACATCAAATAATTATTGGGTGAATAAAAACAAAAAGGACTACTATATCATTGAGTGCAAACGAATTGATGGAAGCTCGAGTCTAAATAAAAAATATATTGATGAAGGGGTTAGTCGCTTTGTCGATGAACCTCCTAAATATCCGTCTTATCACAATAAAAATATTATGTTCGGCTTCGTTGTGAAAAATATTGATATTCCCAATAATTCGATAAAACTTTCTAAAATTAATAAAGATAAGTTTGGAGCAATCAGTCAAGGAGATCTAATCTCAATAAAAACGGATTTAGATGAAGGTTTGCATGAATATATAAGCGACTATACTTTATCAAATAAGTCATTACAATTGCTCCACATCTTTTTTGACTTCTCACCCATAATAAAAGTATCTTAACTGCGTTAATCATTAAATAAAATGTAAAAATATACTTAAATCAATATCCCATAAAGGAGTTAGTTCATCGAACTAGCTCCTTTTTTATACCCAAAAACCGAAAGGAGGAACAAAATTGAACGCAAAGATAATCGCCATCGCCAACCAAAAAGGCGGCGTGGGCAAAACAACAACCTGTGCCAACTTAGGCATTGGATTGGCACTTGAAGGCAAAAAAGTTCTGCTGATAGATACTGATCCACAGGGTAGCTTATCAATCAGTTTAGGATACGCACAGCCTGACAAGCTGGATACCACCCTTGCCACTGTAATGGGTAAAGTGATAACCGACACCCCTCTCCACCACAAAGAAGGTATATTGAGCCACCATGAGGGAGCAGACTTGATGCCCGCCAATATAGAATTGTCAGGTATGGAAGTCTCCCTTGTAAATGCCATGAGCCGTGAAACTGTCCTAAAGCAATATCTTGATACGGTTAAAAAACAATATGACTTTATCCTTTTAGATTGTATGCCCTCTCTCGGTATGCTCACGGTCAATGCCCTTGCTGCCGCAGACAGCGTAATTATTCCTGTGCAAGCACAATATTTACCCGCCAAAGGCTTAGAACAGCTCTTACAGACCATTAACAAAGTGCGCAGACAGATTAATCCCAAACTGAAAATAGACGGTATCCTGCTAACAATGGTAGACAGCCGTACCAATTTTGCAAAGGACATCTGCAACCTACTAAGAGAAACCTATGGAGGCAGCATGAAGATATTCTCTACCGACATTCCCCATTCAGTACGAGCAGCTGAAATTAGTGCCGAGGGTAAGAGCATTTTTGCTCACGACCCCAAAGGCAAGGTTGCGGAAAGCTACCGAGATTTGACGAAGGAGGTGTTGAAGATTGAAAAGCTCCGCCAAAAACATAAATCTGACATCGGTAGATGATTTGTTTTCTACCGAAGAAAGCAGAGCCGATGCCAACCGTGAAAAGGTCATGGAGATACCATTGACAGAGTTATTTCCATTTAAAGACCACCCATTTAAAGTAAAAGACGATGAAGCAATGGCAGACACCGCAGAAAGCATCAAGGAATACGGTGTGCTTGTTCCTGCAATCGCCCGTCCCCGTGACGATGGCGGCTATGAACTTGTGGCAGGACACCGCAGACACAGAGCAAGCGAACTGGCAGGACTTTCTACCATGCCCGTCATTGTCCGTAATCTTGACGATGATGCCGCCACTATCATTATGGTGGACAGCAACTTGCAGAGAGAAAATATTCTGCCAAGCGAACGAGCTTTTGCCTTTAAGATGAAATTAAATGCTATCAAACGGCAAGGTGCAAGGTCGGATTTGACTTCCCGACAAGTTGTCGGGAAGTTGGAAACTGCTGATATAGTGGGAAAAGAAAGTGGTGATAGCGGCAGACAAGTCCAACGCTACATTCGCCTAACCGAGCTGATCCCCGAACTTCTTACAATGGTAGATGAAAAGAAAATAGCCTTTAACCCTGCCGTGGAACTGTCCTATCTGAAAAAAGAGGAACAAACAGATTTGCTTGAGGCAATGGATATGGAACAAGCTACTCCCTCACTCTCACAGGCACAGCGGCTTAAAAAGTTTAGTGCCGAGGGAAAATGTACCCTTGAGGTTATGTGTGCCATTATGAGCGAAGAAAAGAAAGGTGAATTGGATAAGATAACGCTTACTGGCGATAAACTCCGCAAATATTTCCCCAAGTCCTACACTCCGCAAAAAATGGAGGAAACTATTCTCAAACTTTTAGAAGGTTGGCAAAAAAAGCGGCAGCAACAGCAGGAACGATAATGAAAGCGAGGAATTGACCTATGAATAGTGGTAAAACCACAGGAAAAACCATTGGTGAGATGATTGACGAAGCTCGTATCAAGTCGGGAGAACCTACCCTTGCAGGGCATGACATTATGGCTCTGGAGCGATTTGCTGATGGCACACAACACATGATTACCTTTGATGTTTTGAGCCATTCTTCCCCCGTTGGAAATAAAGGTGAGCGTATGCGGCTGTTTCTCTCCGAGAACGGCTATCAAAAAGCATTGGAGAGCCAAAGCCGTGGGGAGTGCAAAATTCTTAAACACGCCAAGGTATTCAAGGGCGATATTTTCTATGACAAACCAAAGCAGGAAATCAGATGATTTTGCCACAGTATTATGCTGTGGCTATTTTTATACCCAAACGAAAGGAGTTGAGAAAATATGGCAGTTTTTCGGGTAGAAAAAAATCGTGGATACACCGTGATGTCCAATTTCCATTTGAAAGATACAAGCCTTACGCTAAAGGCAAAAGGCTTGCTATCCATGATGTTATCACTGCCCGATGAGTGGAATTACACCACCAGAGGCTTGGCGACAATCTGTAAGGAGGGTGTTGACAGTATCGGTTCTACTCTGCGAGAACTGGAAAAACAGGGGTATATTATCCGCAATCAACTCCGTGACAGCAAGGGACGCATCTCCGATACCGAGTACATCATTTACGAGCACCCACAACATAATCCAGATGCGACTGAACCAGATACGGACATACCACATACGGAAAAGCCGTATCTGGATAATCCGGATATGGATAAACCTTATCTGGAAAACCCCGTACAATTAATTACTAATAGATTAACTACTAATCAAGAAAAGAAAGATTTATTGATTACTGAGGTATCAAATCCTAATCAATCTCATCCTGCAAGTTGCACTGACATAAAAACTGAGATGGGATTGGAGTGGATGGGATGCGAAAATATCACAGAATTAAAAGAATTGGTTTTAGAAAATCTTGAGTACGAGTTTATCAAAAGAACCCATGACAGAGAACGGCTTGACGAAATCGTAGACATCATCGTGGAAACACTCTGCTCCACCAAACCTACCATAAACATATCTGGAGAAGAATACCCCGCACGGCTCGTCAAAGAAAAGCTCCTGCGGCTTGACAGCTCCCACATTGATTATGTGTTTGAGTGCTTACAGAAAACCACCACCTATGTGCGGAACATCAAGCGATATCTGCTTGCAACATTGTTCAATGCTCCCTCCACCATTGGGAATTACTATTCCGCTTTGGTCAACCACGATTTATACGGTGGCAAATAACTTATTCACAAAAGGCATTGCCTCCCTGCACAGCAGGATTGGGTACGCCTTTTTTCATACCCAAAATCAGAAAGGAGTTTTTTACCATGAAAAGACCTATGGCATATATCACGGCTGCTTGGAGCAATAACGAGTTTGAGAACACCGAAAACGCCGCTAAATATTGCAGGGCAATTTATGAGGCAGGCTTTATGCCCATGTGTCCTCTGCTGTTCCTGCCACTTTTTATAAACGATGAAATCCCACAGGAGCATAAGGATGGAATTGATATAGGACGGGATATGCTACGGCGCTCCCATGTCCTTATAGTCTGCGGAACTGTTGTGGACGAAAGCGTAAAAAATGACATTGCTGTTGCAGAGCGTTTGCGGATTACCGCCACTACACTGGACGGCATTCTCACTGTGAAAGGACAGGGGCGAACAAAGAATGATTAAATATCTGCTCCGGCGGTTGGTAGTTCCACCTTAGTGAAAACTACCAGCTACATCACGGAAAGGAGGACTGCTTATGCAGGAAGAAGTTGAAAACAGGTCGGTTACGCTTGCCATCAATACGGCAAAGCTGACAGGCAGAACGCTGAAAAACGCCATTTTGAAATTCTTGGAGGCACAGAAAAACAAGAGCCGTGACAGTCCTGACCCCATTCCCCACGGCAAGCAAACGGTCAAGCAGCTTGCAGAGCAAAATCAAGGCATGAGTAATATTGAGGTGACGGACAAGAACATCAAGAGCTTTGAACGGGTGGCAAAGAAATACGGCGTTGACTTTGCCATCAAAAAGGATAAAAGCGTGACCCCACCCAAGTACCTTGTCTTTTTCAAGGCGAGGGATGCCGATGCTCTCACCGCCGCTTTTACCGAGTTTACCGCCAAGACCGTGCGAAAGGCTGAAAAACCGTCCGTACTTGTACAGCTCAAGAAATTTACTGAGCTTGTGAAAAACACGGTCACCGACAAGGTGAAAAACAGAAATAAGGAGCAGAGCCTATGAACACGAAAACAAAAAAGCTCCTTATTCTCAATCTGCCCTATGTCTTTATCGGCTTGATGTTCACAAAAGTACCGCAGGCATGGCGGCTCACCACAGGCTATGACTTTGCAAGCAAAGTGTTAAACCTTACCGATGGGTTTGCCGCCGCCTTTGAAAATCCACTGCCGAGCCTGTACCCACAGGATATGTTAATCGGTATCCTGCTTGCGGCTGCTATTCGGCTTGCGGTTTATCTCAAAGGGAAAAATGCAAAAAAATACCGTAAGGGCATTGAGTACGGCTCTGCAAGATGGGGCAACGCAAAGGACATTGCACCTTTTGCAGACCCTGTGTTTGGAAACAATGTGATACTCACCCAAACGGAACGGCTGATGATGTCAAGCCGCCCCAAAAGTCCAAAGAACGCACGAAATAAGAACGTGCTGATTGTAGGCGGCTCCGGCTCTGGAAAAACGAGGTTTTGGCTCAAACCAAACCTTATGCAATGCCAGTCTAAAGAGTATCCAGTCAGCTTTGTTGTGACTGACCCCAAGGGCAGTATCGTGGTAGAGTGCGGAAAAATGCTCCTACGGTATGGTTACAAAATCAAGATGCTCAACACCATCAATTTCAAAAAATCCATGCATTACAACCCCTTTGCCTATGTGCGAAGTGAAAAGGACATTTTGAAACTGGTCACTACCTTAATCGCCAATACCAAAGGCGAGGGCAAAGCCGGAGATGATTTTTGGGTGAAAGCGGAAACCTTGCTCTATACGGCACTCATCGGGTATATCCACTTTGAGGCTCCCGAACATGAGCAAAACTTTTCTACCCTCATCGAATTTATAAACGCCTCGGAGGTGCGTGAAGATGATGAGGACTTTAAAAATCCTGTTGACCTCATGTTTGATCGCTTGGAGGAAAAAGACCCCCAGCACTTTGCTGTAAGGCAATATAAAAAATACAAATTAGCTGCGGGCAAGACAGCAAAATCTATCCTTATTTCCTGCGGTGCAAGGCTTGCTCCCTTTGACATCAAGGAACTGCGTGAGCTGACCGCTTATGATGAAATGGAGCTTGACACCTTGGGCGATAAGAAAACCGCCCTGTTTATCATCATCAGTGATACAGACGATACCTTTAACTTTTTGGTGTCGATGGCATACACACAGCTTTTCAATCTCCTGTGTGATAAAGCCGATGATGTGTATGGCGGCAGACTTCCTATCCATGTACGTTGCCTGATTGATGAAGCGGCCAACATCGGGCAGATACCAAAGCTCGAAAAGCTGATGGCAACCATTCGTAGCCGTGAGATCTCGGCTTGCCTCGTTTTGCAGGCACAGAGCCAGTTAAAGGCTCTCTATAAGGACAATGCCGACACTATTATCGGCAACTGCGACAGTATGGTGTTTCTCGGTGGAAAGGAGAAAACCACCCTCAAGGACTTGTCGGAAACTCTCGGCAAGGAAACCATTGATATGTTTAACACTTCCGATACCAGAGGAACACAAAGAAGTTACGGGCTTAATTATCAAAAGTTGGGAAAGGAGCTTATGAGCATGGATGAGCTTGCCGTTATGGACGGCGGCAAGTGTATTTTACAGCTTAGAGGTGTTCGCCCGTTTCTCTCGGACAAGTATGATATTACGCAGCACCCGAACTATAAATATCTGTCTGATTTTGATAAAAGAAACACCTTTGATATTGAAAAATATCTGTCCACAAAACTGAAACTCAAACCCGATGAGGTTTTCGATGTTTACGAAATCGACCTCACTGACGAACCCGAAACCGCTGAATAGGCGGTTTTTTCATGTTTAAACACAATTACAACCAATAATTCAAATTTTAGGAGGAAACACAATGGAATTTTTTAACTCAGCAATAGATGTATTGCAGACACTGGTAATCGCACTTGGTGCAGGCTTGGGAATTTGGGGTGTCATCAACCTCTTGGAAGGTTACGGTAACGATAATCCGGGTGCAAAATCTCAAGGTATGAAACAGCTCATGGCAGGCGGCGGTGTTGCCCTCATCGGCATGGTACTTGTACCTCTCTTGTCTGGCTTGTTCGGTTAATCCAAGCAGAGCAGTAAACTTCTCTGCCCCCTTCCGTATCAGGCTGGAGGGGGCAAGAAAGGAGGGCAACCCTGATGGATTCTTTATGGGAAGCCATTGAAAAATGGCTCAAAGACCTTTTAATTGACGGCATTACCGGTAACTTGTCTGGAATGTTTGATAATGTCAACACACAAGTTGGAGAAATCGCAGGCGATGTAGGAATGACCCCATCCGCATGGAATGGTGATATTTTTTCTATGGTGCGCTCACTTTCCGAAACCGTCATTATTCCCATTGCAGGCATTATCTTGACCTTTGTAATGTGCTACGAGCTGATACAGATGGTCATTGAAAAGAACAATATGCACGAAATCGACACTTGGATATTCTTCAAGTGGATATTCAAAACCTTTGTAGCTGTGTACCTGATTACCAATACCTTTAACATCGTTATGGCTATCTTTGATATGTCACAGCACGTTGTATCGGGTGCTGCCGGAGTGATTATTACGGACACCAACATCGACATTACCTCTGTTGTAGCAGACATGGAAACCCGCCTCGGTGAAATGGAGGTAGGAACACTTTTAGGCATTTGGCTACAAAGTATGGTGGTTGGACTAACAATGCACATTTTAAGTGCTTGCATCTTTGTGGTCATCTACGGGCGAATGCTTGAAATCTATATGACCACCTCTCTCGCTCCCATTCCTTTTGCAACAATGGCAAACCGTGAATGGGGCGGCATGGGGCAGAACTATCTGAAATCCATGCTTGCTCTCGGCTTTCAAGCCTTTCTCATTATGGTGTGTGTGGGCATTTATGCGGTACTGGTGCAGTCCATCGCCACTGATGAGGACATCATCACCGCTATCTGGACTTGTATGGGGTATACAATTTTGCTCTGCTTTACCCTTCTTAAGACGGGTTCACTGGCTAAGAGTATATTCTCAGCTCATTAAGAGCAGAAAGGAGTTTTTATGGCTTATGTACCCGTTCCCAAAGATTTAAGCACCGTGAAAACAAAGGTGATGTTCAACCTCACCAAGCGGCAGCTCATTTGTTTTTCTGCGGCTCTCGCTGTCGGCTTGCCCCTGTTCTTTCTCACAAAGGACAGTATCGGCACAAGCGGTGCGTCTCTCTTAATGATATTTTCCATGTTGCCCCTTTTCATGTTTGCTATGTATGAAAAGCACGGTCAGCCGTTGGAAGTCATTGCAAAACACTATCTGGAGGTACGATTTTTCACTTCAAAGCAAAGACCGTATCAGACAGATAATTTCTACACTGTTATACAAAGGCAGAACATATTAGACAAGGAGGTAAAAAACATTGTTGAACGCAGAAAAAGCAAAAGCCCTCAAGCTCACGAGGGCAGAAAAAAAGGAAATTACGGCGGCAATTGCAAGAGCAAAAAACCCGGACAATAAGGCAAAATCTGCACAGGACAGTATCCCCTTTCAGAGAATGTATCCCGATGGCATTTGCCGTGTGACAGATACCCTCTACACCAAGACCCTACGCTTTCACGATATTAACTATCAGCTTGCACAGAACGATGACAAGACCGCCATCTTTGAGAGTTGGTGCGATTTTCTCAACTACTTTGACAGTTCTGTGCGGTTTCAGCTTTCGTTCCTCAATATGACCGCCAATGCCGAGGACTATGAAAGCAGTGTTTCCATCAGGCCACAGGCAGACGATTTTGACAGCATCCGTACCGAATACACAGAAATGCTCCACAATCAGCTTGCCAAGGGCAACAACGGGCTGGTAAAGACCAAGTACCTCACCTTTGGCATTGAGGCAGAGAACATCAAAATTGCCAAACCCCGTTTGGAGCGTATTGAAAATGACCTCTGGAACAGCTTTAAGCGGTTGGGAGTAATGGTGGAATCGGTAGATGGTAAAGAACGTTTGCGACTGCTCCATAATATGCTCCGCATGGACGGCAACGAGCCGTTCCGCTTTGACTGGAAATGGCTTGTGCCATCGGGATTATCTGCAAAGGACTTTATTGCCCCACCGTCCTTTGAGTTTCGTGAGGGCAGAACATTCCGCATGGGCAAAAAGTATGGGGCAGTTTCTTTTTTGCAGATACTCGCTCCCGAAATCAATGACCGTATGCTTGCCGACTTTCTGGACATGGAGAGCAATCTCCTTGTCACCATGCACATTCAGTCGGTAGACCAGACCAAGGCGATTAAGACTATCAAGCGAAAAATCACCGACCTCGACAAGATGAAAATTGAAGAACAGAAAAAAGCTGTCCGTGCAGGATATGATATGGATATCATTCCGTCAGACCTTGCCACCTATGGCGGAGAGGCAAAAAAACTATTGCAGGACTTGCAGAGCCGCAATGAGCGAATGTTCTTAGTCACATTTCTTGTGATGAACACTGCCGACAACAAGCAGCAGCTTGAAAACATCGTATTCCAAGCATCGGGGATTTCCCAAAAACACAACTGTACTCTGGTACGGCTCGATTATCAGCAGGAGCAAGGATTGATGTCCTCTCTGCCCCTCGGACTAAACCAGATTAAAATTCAACGCAGTCTTACCACCTCGGCAACTGCCATTTTCGTTCCCTTTACCACGCAGGAGCTGTTTCAAGCAGGCGGCGAAGCTCTTTATTATGGACTGAACGCTCTTTCCAACAACCTCATTATGGTTGACCGAAAAAAGCTCAAAAATCCCAACGGCTTAATACTTGGAACACCGGGCAGTGGCAAGAGCTTTTCTGCTAAGCGTGAAATTACCAATACCTTTTTGATTACCACAGATGATATTATTATCTGTGATCCAGAGGCAGAATATTTTCCCCTTGTTCAGAGGCTTAATGGGCAAGTGATAAAAATCTCACCCACCAGCACTGACTTTGTAAACCCGATGGACATTAACCTCAACTACTCCGAAGATGAAAGTCCGTTATCCTTAAAGAGTGATTTTATCCTCTCCCTTTGTGAGCTGATTGTCGGCGGCAAGGAGGGATTGCAGCCAGTGGAGAAAAGTATTATAGACCGCTGTGTACGTCTGATTTACAATGACTACCTTGCTGACCCCATACCAGAAAAAATGCCTATTTTGAGTGACCTCTATCATGCTCTGGAGGAACAGGAGGAAAAAGAGGCACAGCACATCAGAGCTGCCCTTGAAATCTATGTCACTGGCTCGCTCAATGTTTTTAACCACCGCACCAACGTGGAGCTGAATAACCGCCTTGTCTGCTTTGACATTAAGGAGCTGGGCAAACAGCTTAAAAAGCTCGGTATGCTGGTGGTGCAAGACCAAGTTTGGAACAGAGTGACGGTCAATCGTGCTGAAAAACGCTCCACTCGCTACTATATGGATGAGTTTCATTTGCTGCTTAAAGAGGAACAGACAGCCGCCTATTCAGTAGAAATCTGGAAACGCTTTCGTAAGTGGGGAGGCATTCCGACAGGCATTACGCAGAATGTAAAAGACCTGTTATCCTCTCGTGAGGTGGAGAATATCTTTGAAAACTCCGACTTCATTTATATGCTCAGTCAAGCATCGGGTGACAGGCAAATCCTTTCCAAACAGCTCAATATCTCCACCCATCAACTCTCCTATGTGACCCACTCTGGCGAGGGCGAGGGACTTTTATTTTATGGGAATGTTATTCTGCCCTTTGCCGATAAGTTCCCCAAGGATACAGAGCTGTACCGCATTATGACAACGAAACCAAATGAAAAGTAAATGAGCAAAGAATGGAGGCGAAAATATATGAATGCAATATTGACAGCCCCGTTGGGGGAACAGGAACACTTGAAAGAATTTTTTGAGATTTTAAACGGTCAGGGTAGAAAACAAGAATTCACAGAGTTTTCTTCTCTCCTGTCACAGCTAAATCAGATGGAAAAACAGTATGCCGAGGTATTAAGCGAATTGCAAACCGTCAAAGGTCAGCTATCGGCTATACAGGATAAGGGAATAAAAGCCGTTGTTATGAACGGGGTTCTAACGCTACAGGAAAAAGTAACGGAGGCGAAAAATCAGTTAGAGCATATCAAAACGGATATTTCCAACAGCATCAAGGAGAGCCTTTCCCTTATTAAAGAAAATGGAATTTCTGCCCTGAATAAAGCGGTGGATTTTATCGGACTGAGGAAAGCTCTGACGGATTTGAGGGATAATCTGACTTCTTCTATTGCCCAAACCCAAAAGCACATAAACAAAATCAATGCTGTAGGGAGTGAATTTCATGCTTTAAAGGAACAAACCGGTAACTTGGGGCGTGTCCTTACGGGAAAAGAAACAAAGGAACTGACCCAAAGAAATGAGGACAAAGGAATACTGGCGGTTGCCACAAAACAGCTCAAGCACTCCAAATCCATGTTAGAAAGGATAAGGCAAAATGTAACCCATACCATAACAGCAGTTGACCGCTTAGAAAAGGCAGCGAATAAAGGAAACGAAAAAAAGCCATCTGTACGAGCCCATTTAAAGGAAAAGTCACAGAAAGCACCTGCTCCTAAATCCCCTGTCCCACAAAAAAAGCAGGAGCATAGTTTGTAATGGCGGTATATCACATGGATTGTATGGAACTGCTATCAAAAATTCCTGATGAGCATGTTTCCATGATATTGACCGACCCGCCCTATGGAATCTCATATCAAAACCACTTTACCAATCAGAAACACCCTTTCATCATAGGCGATGACGGAATTAATTACAGTCTGTTTGCAAGGGAGTGTTACCGTGTTTTACAAAACAATGCCCATGCCTATTTTTTTACCCGATTTGACTGTTATCCCTATCACTATGAGTGTTTAGAGAAGGCAGGATTTACCATAAAAAACTGCATGATAGTAGAAAAAGGAACGATTGGTGGTATTGGAGATTTACATGGAAGTTTTGCTAACAATTCAGAATGGATTATCTTTTGTCAGAAAGGTCGTAGGAAATTTAACAAGACTACTCTTTTGAGAAACAGAAAACCGGAGGGAACAAAGTCCAATACAGGCAGACAGCCTGCGAAGAAATATAAGACAAGGTTTAATTCCTGTTGGTTTGGAAGTGAATATCCTAAAGCTACCTATAATTCCACATGGCAAAAGAAACATGGGATTTACCACCCCTCTATTAAAAATATGGAGTTCCTGTCATGGCTCATTCAGCTTTCAAGTAATTCCGGGGATTTGATTTTTGACGGATTTATGGGAACAGGCAGTACAGCTTTAGCAGCAATTCTGACCGAAAGGAAGTATTTGGGTGCAGAAATCAGTCAGAAATATTATGAAATCATTCAAAACCGTATCAAAGAAATGAGGTGAAATCATGGGAAAAAGACCCTTTCGCCCTGTGGGTAAGGCATCACGTCTTACCTTTACCGAAGAAGAACGCACAGACCCGACCCTTGAAAAACCGATGAAAAAGGCGGTAAAAGCGGCGGATAAAATGGAAAAAGCACAGGCAAATATTCCACAACAGAAAAAGCTGACCAGAGAACGCACCTTTGACGCCGACACAGGCAAACCAAAGGTGCGTTTGTATTTTGAGGATATCGACAAGCCAAAACCGCCCTCTAAGCTCTCTCGCAAGATAAAGAATATCCCACAGCAGGAGCTGATGGCGAAAATCCATAAAGAGATACGGGAAAGCGAAAGGGATAATGTGGGTGTGGAGTCAGCTCATAAGTCCGAGCAGGTTTTAGAGTTTGGCGCAAGGCGGATGCAAAATGCTTATCACAGCCACAAGCTCAAACCCTATCGTCAGCTTGCCAGAACTGAACGGACAACTGCAAAGGCTGAAATCAACTATCTCTACAAAAAGAGCTTGCGGGATAATCCAGAGGCCGCCTCTAATCCTCTTTCTAAGTGGCAGCAAAAACGAGCGATTAAAAAGCAGTATGCTGCCGCCCGCTTTAGCGGATCAGCAAATACGGCTGCATCGGCAAGCTCCACCGCTAAGAACACAAAAACAGCAGCAAAGACTACGGCAAAAGCCACCGATAAGGTAGTTCAGTTTATCACCAAGAACAAAAAAGTGTTTCTTATCCTCGCTGCCATCGGCTTGCTCGTTGTCTTTATCATGTGTGCGGTATCCTCTTGCACAGTTCTGTTGGAGGGCGGTTTACACAGCATAGCGGCCACCTCCTACACCTCAGAGGATGCGGATATTATTGCTGTAGACAACAATTACACCGCCCTTGAAAATGGCTTACAAGACCGCATTGACAATATTGAAAGTCAGTATGCAGGCTATGACGAGTACCGCTATGACCTTGATACCATCGGACATAACCCTCACGAGCTTGCCGCCTATCTCACCGCCCTGTTTCAGAATTACAAGCCAAGCAGTGAGGTAAACCAAGAATTACAGCGTGTCTTTGATATGCAATATAAGCTAACCATTACCGAAGTGGTGGAAGTCCGCTACCGCACCGAAACCCATACTGATACATGGACTGATGCTGAAGGAAATTCCCACAGCGATACTTACACCGTGGAAGTGCCGTACAATTACTACATTTTAAATGTGAAATTGAAAAACGCTTCTGTCGGTTCTATTGCGGAACGATTACTGAATGACGAACAGCTTGAGCAGTATCGTATTTGTCTGCAAACACGAGGAAACAAGCCATTTATCTTTGGTGGCGGCACAGGCGATAGCTCTCCCTCCACCGATTTAAGCGGTGTTATCTTCAAAGACGGCTCACGAGAGGGCAATCAAAATATTGTAGACATTGCTAAGTCGCAGGTAGGCAATGTGGGCGGACAGCCGTTCTGGTCATGGTATGGTTTTAACAGCCGTGTAGAATGGTGTGCCTGCTTTGTATCATGGTGCTTAAATCAAGCAGGATACAGTGAACCGAGATTTGCCGCTTGCCAGTCGCAGGGTATTCCGTGGTTTAAATCGCATGGGCAATGGGCAAGCGGTAATTACAAAGACCTTGCCCCCGGCGATGTGATTTTCTTTGATTGGGAAGGTGACGGCAGCTCTGACCATGTGGGCATTGTCATCGGCACAGACGGTCAGAGGGTTTATACCGTAGAGGGCAATAGCGGCGATGCCTGCCGTATCCGAGATTATGATATGAACAGCAGCGTGATTATTGGATATGGACTAATGAATTAAGGAGGTCTGAAATGAATAAAAAATTAAGTAAAATCCTTGCAGAGATAGAAAAAGCCAAAGAAAAGCTATCTGAACAGCAAGGAAAGCTCCGTGAACTGGAACGCCAAAAGACGGAACTGGAAAACACCGAAATGGTGGAGCTTATCCGCAGTACCAAAATGAATACCGAGGAACTTTCTATATTCTTAAGGGCATTTCGTGAAAAAAGCGAAGTGCCTATTTTTATGCCAAAACAGGAGGAACAACACGATGAAGAAAACTAAAATGCGTATTTTCGCTACCTTACTTGCGGTTACTCTCTGCTGTACCGCCTTTTCCACCACTGCCTTTGCAGGCGGCGGCGAGGACACTACCGAGCCTGCCCCCGAAGTAACCGAAACACCTACACCCACACCAGACCCTGCACCTCTTACCCCCGATGGCAACCTCACGCTTGTGGACGATATTGATGGTGAACAGGCAAAGTCCAAGCAGTTTGTCACCATGCAGTCCAAAAACGGCAATTACTTTTATTTGGTCATAGACCGTGATGGTGACAAGGAAAATGTCTATTTCTTAAACCTTGTAGACGAGGCTGACCTCATGGCACTTATTGAGGACGATGCCACCGCCGCCCCTGTGCAAGAGATTTGCTCCTGTACCGATGAATGTACTACCGGAGCAGTCAACACCTCCTGCCCTGTATGCAAAAACGATCTGACAAAATGCTCTGGTAAGACCGCCGAGGAAACCGAGCCAGAAAAACCCGAAAAGAAAAATAGCTCTATGGGTATGCTTGCCCTGCTTTTAATTGTAGGTATTTTAGGCGGCGGTGCTTTCTACTACTTTAAGGTTTTGAAAAACAAGCCGAAAACAAAGGGCAATTCTCAACTCGACGAGTACGAATTTGATGACGATGAGGCTGATGATACCGAGGAAGAATACGAAACCGAAGATGATACGGAGGATACTGAACAGGAGGCTGATACCAAGTGACCTATTTTACAGACAGTCCCTTTGAAAAAATGATGATGCAGAAACCACGGGGAGGGCGGGGGAACCCGCCCTCTCTCCATAAAGAAAAACAGGAAAAGGCTCACGGTAAAAATGAACATTACCGTGAGCTTATCATTACCCCCAAGGAAAGGAGCGACAAAAAATGAATTTAGTTATCGCAGAAAAACCGAGTGTGGCACAGTCCATCGCCGCTGTTATCGGTGCAACCAACAGAAACGACGGATATATGGAGGGCAGTGGCTACCTTGTTTCGTGGTGCGTAGGGCATCTGGTGGAGCTTGCGCCTGCCGATGCCTACGACGAAAAGTATGCCAAATGGACATACAATGATTTACCTATCCTACCTGCCTCATGGCAGTATTCTATTGCAAACGGCAAGCAAAAGCAGCTTAAAATCCTCCGTGAACTGATGAGCCGTGCTGATGTGGATATCGTGACCGCCGCTACCGATGCAGGACGTGAGGGAGAACTTATCTTTCGCCTTGTCTACAATCACTGTAACTGTAAAAAGCCTATTAAACGCCTTTGGATTTCTTCAATGGAGGAAAGTGCCATTGCCGAGGGTTTTAAAAATCTCAAAGACGGTGTGGAATATGAAAGGCTTTATCAGTCTGCTCTATGCCGTCCCCAAGCCGACTGGATTGTGGGCATCAATGCCACCCGCCTGTTTTCCGTGTTGTATCATCAGACCTTAAACGTAGGTAGAGTGGTATCTCCCACCCTTGCCATGCTCGTGGAGCGTGAAAGTGCCATTTCCTCCTTTGTACCAAAGCCGTTTTACACGGTGCTGCTTGATTGTGACGGTTTTGTGCTGTCCAGCGAAAGGCTAAGTGACAAGGCGGCGGCTGAGGCACTTTACAAAGCCTGTGACGGTCAGATCGTCACTATCAAAAGCGTGGAAAGCAAAAAGAAAACCGAAAAGCCGCCCAAGCTCTATGACCTTACCACCCTGCAACGAGAGGCTAACAGAATGTTTGGCTTTACAGCTCAACAGACCCTTGATTACACCCAAAGTCTGTATGAGAAAAAGCTCGTGACCTATCCTCGTACCGACAGCCGATTTCTAACCACCGATATGATGGAGAGTACCCCTGCCGTAGTAAAAACCGCCGCAAAGATTTTTTCATTTGGGAACACTCTGGAGCTGTCCATCAATATGGAGCACGTGACCGATAACAGCAAGGTATCCGACCACCATGCCATTATCCCCACAATGGCGATAAGCAGCTCCAAGCTTACTGAACTGCCTGCAGGAGAGCGTGACATTCTTTCTCTTATCGCCTTACGGCTGATTTGTGCTGTGGGCAAAAGCTGTGTGTATGGGGAAACAGTCATCACCGCCGACTGTGGCGACAATTCCTTTTCTGCAAAGGGCAGAATGGTGCTTGATGAGGGCTTTAAGGCGGCTGAATGGCTGTTTCGTTCCACGCTGAAGGAAAAGCCAGAGAGAGAAACTGGAGATAGCGTGAAAACCGCCGCCCTGCCGAACATCGACCAGGGCAAAGTGTTTTCTTCTGCAAAAGTTGCCGTCAAAGAGGGCAAGACCACACCGCCCAAGCATTTTACCGAGGACACCTTGCTTTCTGCTATGGAAACAGCAGGCATTGAGGATATGCCCGAAGATGTGGAGCGAAAAGGCATCGGCACTCCTGCCACCCGTGCAGGCATTTTGGAAAAGCTCATCAAAACCAAGCTTGCCGAGCGTAAGGGCGATAAAAAAACCAAGCATCTATTGCCTACCCACAAGGGTGTTTCTCTCATTACAATACTGCCGGAGGCTATTCAATCCCCACAGCTTACCGCCGAATGGGAGGAAAAACTCAAACTCATTGAACGTGGGGAGCTTTCTGCTGAAACATTTATGCAGGGCATTACCGATATGACCGATACCCTTGTGAAAACCTATGAAGTGGTTAAGGGCGGCAATGTCCTCTTTCCCTCTGACCGTGAAGCTATCGGCATCTGTCCTCGCTGTGGCGGGAATGTGATGGAGAACAAAAAAGGTTTTGCCTGTGAAACCAGGGATTGTGGCTTTGCTCTCTGGAAAGAAAACAAGTTTTTCACTGCCAAGAAAAAGGCGCTGACAAAGGCGGTTGCGACTGAGCTGCTGAAAAATGGAAAAGTTAAGCTTACTGGCTGTTTCTCTGAAAAGACAGAAAAAACCTATGATGCTATCGTCCTGCTTGATGATACGGGCGGTAAGTATGTGAATTTCAAGATGGAGTTTCTCAAAAAGAAAGGGGGCAAAAAGTAAATAGACAAGAAACAATAAAATCCTATTTTAGTAGAAATGCTCATGCTTGTATACTATAATAATATCTATAACGGCAACAGATAAATTTGAATTTGTGTAAAGGGGGTTAAGTGCTAAAATGAGCAAAACAGATGAAATAGTGGAATTTCTATCAAAATACTCATTGGAGGAAGTTCTGTCTGGAATAATCGAAATGCAGATGCTGCTATATGGACATGGCGTAGATTCACTAATATCTGCATCTGAGTATTTTGCGACTAATGCGTTATTCGCATGTAAAAAAAGTGGAAATATTCCATTTGAATGGGAGGATTATCTCAAACTGGAAAAGTATTGTAAAGAGGCTTTTGCTCCTAATATTGAAGAATTATTTACTGAAGCACTAAAGATGGTAAATGCAACAGATGAAGAGAAAGAGGCATTTTTACAAGCACAACATATGAAAGTAAAAAATATGGCATTTCGTGGAGATGGCTATATTCATCAACTTATTAGTTTTGCAGAAAAATTGTATTCTCCATTAGATCAGGATATAAAAGCCAAGCTGGGATTTTCGTTTACTTCATGCAAAAAGATGATTTTATATATTTTCCATACATATGGAGTTAGAGTCGCAAAAGCTTATTCAGAGAAATATAAAGTTAAAAATATGATAAAAGCATTTTTTGGAAAAACAAAACCTCAATTGCCCAGTATAAAAGAAGGATATATTTTCAGAATTGACAAAAAAAATTTGCGAGATGCTATTGGCGTAAAAGAAGTAGATTACATCTGCAATTATTTAAGCGTTAAGGCTTTTGCAGGAGATTACAAAAAAGTAGATTTAGCGGAATTTAAAATTTTGATATCAAAGCCATTTATTGACTTTGGAGAATATATATACATGCCATTGTTATTTTCATCATTAATGAATTTACCAAAGCTCTTTCACTATACTTTTATAGCTGAGAAAATTTTTGATAAAAAAGTAGTAGGAATTTATACCCAACATAGGGGTGATGTTGTAGAGGATTTAACTCAATCGTATTTTGAACGAATAGTTAACAAAGAAAATATACTCAGATCGCTCAAATATACAGATGAAGATGGCGAAGCGGATGTAACTGTATGTATGCCAGAAGGAACACTTTTTTGTGAGTGTAAAAGTAAAATTCTAACACTTAATGCGTTAAAAGGAATAAATAATGATATTAAAAAGGATGTGTATAAAGCAATTGGTGCGGCGTATACCCAAGGAGTTCGTTCTATAAAAAGAATACAGGATGGAAAAACATTTATAGAATTGGTTGACGGAACAGCGCAGGAGGTTCATATTGATGATACTGCAGTGAAATATATTGTTTGTGTAACTGCCGAGAACTTTGGTATTATTCCTTCAGAAATTACAAAATATGTTGAGATTGATAAGGACATTAACATAGTACCATATGTTGTGAATATTTATGATTTGGATATTATTACACAGGAATGTAATTCATACGAGGAGTTTCTTGGATATCTTAATTTTAGGGAAATCAATCACAAACTCATTTCATCTGTAGATGAATTAGACGTATTTGGTTTCTATAAAGAGCATGGTAATAGAGAAATTGAAATTGAAGGCGATGAACTGCATATAACAGCTTACACTCAACAGTTTGATAAAAGATATGTGAAAAAGGATAAAGAATATTTGCAAAATTACAAGTAATTGAAATACAAATTACTAGTTGTTAGGATGATAAGTTTGAATTTAACGATGACCTTGTCCGCAAGCTGATTCATCGATATGAGCAAGGAGGAATTACTATATGGAACTTTCGTTTGATAGTGGAAGGTTTGTATCACTCGATGGAGATTTAAACTATAGAGAGGTTCTTGATGATTTTCCAACTGCGAAAACCATCAGGATCATAACATACAACATCTCTAAAAATCAGCGATATGATGCACTTCTGGAAGCATTGAAAAACACTGATGCAGATGTTGAATTGATAACAAACGTGCCTTCCCGCATGGATAAATACTATGATACAAATGCTGGTCATAATGTGCGTTCTAATGCAAGGAAGAATATTAATATTTATATCTCAAAATTGAATCCAGATAACTTTCCAGGTCAGTTCACTCCATATTTCAATATCTATAATCATGCAAAAATGATTGGAACGGAAAACATTGTTTATATCGGTTCAGCTAATTACTCAAATGAAAGTGCCAGTAATATTGAGACCGGAGTTCTGATCGAAGACAAAGATTTTATCATAAAGTTATACGTTGAGTTCTTCGATAAGGTAAGGAAGGATTCACTCTCCTATTTCGACGAGAATTTCAGTGCCTTTCAGCTTTTCATTTTGTCCCTTTATGCAAAATTCAAACACCATCATCATAAGATGTTGGAAGACTTGTATACAGACTATATGAGAACCAAAATGGTTGTAGCGGATTCGATATTCATCGATTTAAGTGACCTTGAAACCCTCTACAGTGATCTTGATGAGCTTGGTTCTGTATGTGGGACGGCCGATGACACTTATGATGAAGATAATGAAGACTATAATGATGCTCTTGAACAACTCAAAGAATGTTTTGACAGACTTAGTATTGATTGGCTAAAAGAAACGATATCTGAAGGTGGAACGTTGTATCAACTTGTCACTTTCAATACAGAAGAAAAAGCTAATGATATCCTGCAAGAAGAATATGCATCGGTGGCTTGGGATGAGTATTTAGACGCATATGTTGAAAAAGCCATGAATAGTGCCTCCGAAATATATTCGGATTTACATAACGCTTTTCAAGATGAGTCCGAGGACTTCCTTGCAGAAATTGAGAAAATTTTATCTGCCTTAGAAGCAGCAAGCTGTTTCACAACTAAATGGAAAGTATCAAAAGTGAATCCCGAGATTGATAACACTTGATTTGTCACCATAACAATCCGATTTAGAGGTAGCTACTTCAGTGATACGTTAATAAAAAATAAAGTTCAGACATGGTTTGGATTGACCTAACACCAGTTTGACAAATTCCAATTTGTCAAACAAATAGATACACCCATACTTAGAGCAATCATTTTTTATGGTTGCTCTTTTTCATGTCCAAAATAAGAAAGGAGTACCCCTATGGCTGATAACAACACAACCAAAGACCGCCTAAAAGAAATAACCGACAGTATAGAAAGCGGTATCAAGGAGCTGTTCCAAAGTGACAAATACATGGATTACCTCCGCACCATGTCACGCTTTCACAGATATTCCCTCAACAACACTCTGCTCATCTCCATGCAAAAGCCAGATGCCACCCATGTGGCAGGCTTTAACAAGTGGCGTGACCAGTTTTCCCGCAATGTTAAAAAAGGCGAAAAAGGCATTAAGATTATTGCCCCTACACCCTATAAGGTAAAAAAAGAAATGGAAAAGCTCGACCCTGTGACACAAGCTCCCATGCTAAATACCGATGGCAAGGTCATCACAGAGGAAGTAGAGGTTAAAATACCTCTTTACCGTGTGGTATCCGTTTTCGATGTGTCACAAACCGAAGGGAAACCTTTGCCGGAGCTTGCAAGCAATCTGACAGGCGATGTGAAACAGTATGAGCTTTTTATGGAGGCTCTTTCTCGTTCTGCCCCTGTTCCTATCTCTTTTGAAAAGATGGATACGGATACGGACGGATATTTCAGCAGTCAAAATCAGAAAATCGCCATCCGTGAGGGAATGAGCGAGGTGCAGACGGTTTCTGCCCTTATCCATGAGATTGCCCATTCCAAACTTCATGACCGTACCAAACAGCAGGCAGAGGTGGCACAGCTAAGTGAAAATACCGAACCACCGAAGCCCAAAGATCGCCGTACCGAGGAAGTGGAGGCAGAAAGTATTTCCTTTGCTGTCTGCCAATATTACGGTATCCAGACAGGCGAGAACAGCTTTAGCTACATCGCCACATGGAGCAAAGACAAGGAGCTGCCAGAGCTTAGAGCATCCCTTGAAACCATCAACAAAACTGCTTCCGGCTTGATTGAGGACATTAACCGCAATTTTTCTGAAATAATCAAGGAAAAAGGCATTGACCTTACTCCCGAATATTTAGCTTATGAGGTTGGCGAGCTGTATTTTTCCATACAGGAAACGGAGGACGGCTATGATTATTCCTTCTACGATAAGGACTACAATCTCCTTGATGGTGGCATATATGATGACCCCGACATTTCCATCTACGAAGCAATGGACAGCATTATGGAAGATGACCCTGTGAACGGGATTGCCGCCCTAAAAGACCGTGCCAATGCAAAACAAATTAATTATGAAGAGCTGACGGAAAAAGCCGATGCCGCTTTTCAAGAGCGTGTTAATCCGACCCCCATCGGCATTAATAGCAGCCATATCAAGGTTGAGGGGCATATCGGTACTTGGTATGCCATTGACAGCACACAAATGGAGGGCAAGGACTATTTTCTCTTGGAACATGAGGACTATGGTGATGAAGCAGCCTGCTTGATAGTCACCCCACAAGGCGAGGTTGTTTTGGACGATGTCTGGAATGACTTTGGTGATTTAGAGGAACACTTTGCCACAACCATTACCCCTGAAAACACAGAGCCGATAACCGAGGAACTCTCCTATCCCTTGCCTGACCCTGGTATGAGCCTTGCAGACCGCAATACCTATGGCTATTTAGATGATGAAATGCTGCCGATTTCACAGGCACGGGCGGTGGAGCTTTTTGAGCAGGATTTGACGGTATATCTTCTTTATGAGGACAACACCGAGGCAATGGCATTTGACCGTGAGGACATCGACAACCACAACGGTATTTTCGGCATGGAACGTGCCGATTGGATAGCTTTGCAGGACTTTGAGGAACTCAAAGGGGATGGTAAACTCTCGCCTGAAATACGGGAACAGCTTTTTATGGAAAGCTCCCATGATACTTATGCCATCTATCAGCTCAAAGACGACGATGAAACAAGAAATTACCGTTTTGAGGGATTGGAACGCTTACAAAAATCAGGATTTTCTGTGGAACATGAGCATTATGAGCTTGTCTATACCGCCCCACTTACAGATTTTAACGAGAATAAGGCTGCTGCTCTGGAACATCTCTATGAGCAGTTTAACCTAAACCAGCCTACTGATTTCAAAGGACATTCCCTGTCCGTCAGTGACATCGTTGCGCTCAATGTGGGTGGTACGGTATCCTCTCACTATGTGGATAACATTGGTTTTGCCGAGATGCCACAATTTTTAGAGCCTGCACCGCTCTCGCCGGATGACCTTTTGACAGGAGAAAGGATTGCTACGCCACGGGGCAGCTTTTCCCTGACCTCGATGACACGAGAACAGATGGCGGCGGCAAGCTATGGTTTCCACCACTCGTCTGATGACGGAGCTTATCACATCATGGGAAACGGTATTCGCGCCTTTGCCATTAGAAACGAGGATAATCCCCTCCGTACCGCTGAACTGTCCACCGAACAAAATTACAATCAGATTGACGGTGTGCTGAATAATCAGCCTACGGTTGCCGAGCTTGAGAAAGATGCAAAAAGCGGCAAGCCTATCTCCCTTATGGATCTGCTTGATGCCACACGCAGGGAGCAGAAAGCAAACCCACCACAGAAAAAAGAAAAAACAGCGCCGCCAAAAGGTGCAGAAATGGAGCTATGATTATGGGAAAATTTACGATGGAAGAATGTAACCTCATGTGCATCTATGACACAGGCACAAAGGAAGGTCTGCTTGCGGAGCTTACGGCAATGCAAGTACATTTACAGCCGGACGAAACTGAGCTTTTGGAGCTGACCCACCGTGTAATGGATAAACTCACTGCCATGACCGATGAGGAATACAGAGAAATTACGGCAGAGCTTATTGCCGATTTTGAAGAACAGGAGGACTAATATGTCAACAAAAGCACAAGCCTTAGCACAGATGGCAGAACAAACCGCTAAACAGATCACAAGCAGCCGCACAGGTTGGACGGGGTTTCTAACCACTGTAGGACGGCTCTACAAGTATCCTTATTATGAGCAGCTTATGATTTACGCACAGCGACCCGATGCAACGGCTTGTGCGGACTTCGACCTATGGAACAACACGATGCGGCGATATGTTCGCCGTGGTTCAAAGGGGATTGCTCTCATTGACCCCACAGGCGATACCCCAAGACTGCGATATGTTTTTGATGTAAAGGACACGGGCGGCGGAGAACATTCTCGCCGCCCTTTCCTTTGGGAAATGCAGGACTATCACGAGGCTCCCGTTTTGCAAATGTTGCAGGACAAATTCGGAGAAAACAGCGAAGATCTTTCCGATGCTTTTTACAACATTGCATCAGCTCTCGCAAAAGAGTATTATGATGACCACAGGGCAGACATTCCCTACATCGTCCCCGGTAGCTTTTTAGAGGATTATGATGAGGATAATATCCAAATAGCTTTTGAAAATGCCGCCACCGTCAGCATTGCCTACACCCTTATGCAGCGGTGCGGACTAAACCCCGATGAATACTTTGAGCACGAGGACTTTTTAAGCGTTTTTGATTTCAACACACCAGATACCGTTGCCCTCTTGGGTACGGCGGTCAGCGAACAGTCGGAACAGGTATTCAGACAAATATCCATTACCATTGCTAAAACAGAGCGCGAAAGGAGCAAAGAGCATGAACAACCTAACTTACAGCCAGAGCGGGGATTATCTGATACCCGACCTCACAGTGACCGAGCAGGTGCAGCCGATAGGCAAATACGGCAGAATGAGGAAACAGTACCTCATGGAACATCGGACACCCTTATTCCATTCCCTGCTGCTGTCCGAGAAACTGTTTCCCCACCTATTGGAGATAGACCAGACCGCCACCAGACGAATGGAGCAGATTATGGCAGACTTGCAGAAAGTGCAGCCAGCTCCCGACAAGATGACCCATCAGATGGAATGGGTGGGATACATGAACAATCTCAAGGCACAGGCAGAGGAAATGATACTGACGGAGCTTATATACAGCTAACCCTGTTCCCATCGGAACAGGAACAGATACAGAGAATTGGGTCGAGCGAAATGCCTGACCCTTTTTCTATGTCCCAAACAGAGATTGACCATATCCTTCGCACAGGAGGCAATCAGAATAACAGCATTTTCCGCATTGTTTTCATGTATCAGAAAGCAAAAACCACTGAGGAAAACATCGCTTTTTTACAGAAAGAATTTGGCACAGGCGGCAAAGGACTGTATTTAGGCGGCACAAAGGTTTCCGTCTGGTACAACGAGCAGGGTATCCATATTGCAAAGGGTGAAACAGCTCTTTATGCCAAAAACAAGCAGCTTATTCCGTGGGAAAATGTCGAGCAGCGTATCACAGAGCTTTTGTCGGAGGGGCAGTTTGTGCCGCAAGATGCCTTTTCAGATGCCAAGGATTATGAATACCAAAGCCTTGCGGAACGCCTATGGTATCTGCACCAGAACTTTTCAGATGATGCCCCTCACACTTACTTTGGCGAGGAACTGTTTCAGGGTGGTTTCCCAAACTCCACACAGCAGATTACAAAACTGCTTAGAGAGCCTGCCGAGCGTGAAACCATCATTGCAGGCTTACAGCGATTTGCTGCCGACTACGAGCAAGACAGAGAGCTTTTGCGGTTTCATTTCTATCAACCAAAAGAAATGATTGCTGTTTTTGAAGATTTACGATTGCCGATAAAGGCGTTTTCGTCCGTTCTCACTGATGTCCCGTCCCTTAAAATGTTTGTAACCCAAGATGAGGTTGACACTGCTCTGGCATATGGAAGCAGCTTTCAAAATGGCAAATATCGCATTTATGAGTTTTTCACTCAACCTCACAGTCCCAAAGAGAAAGAGGATTTTTTAAAAAATGAGTACGGTACAGGCGGCGGAACACACGCCCTTTCGGGTGCAGACAACAGCTATGAAGACCACAGTGCCAAAGGACTGGAATACAAGCGTGGGGAAAAAGACGATAAGCTCCATTTGAAGTGGAATACCGTTGCAAAGCGAATTGACTATCTTATTGCCAATGACCGCTACCTTACCACCGTGGAAAAAGCACAACTTGCAGAAAAACAGAGGGAAAATGCAGGACTAACTGAAACTACTACCGAGCCTGTGACTACTCAATCAGAAATTACAGTCCCCCCACAGCCATTTTCAGCAACAGCTCCAGAGGCAGAGCCGATGGCTGCAATTACTGCCGTGGACATTGATAGCGCACTACAAGCATGGAATGGCGATGGGGGCAGCAAATTAAGGGTACTTTCCTATATGCAGCTCCATAGCCGTGAGCGTGGCACAGCGGAATGGTTAAAAGGTGAATACGGCGGCAACCTCCCTATGTTCTCCATCAGCAAGGGGGGAAATGCCTTAGAAATGTCATGGGCAAAGGTACAGCGGCGAATTGGGCAGCTCGTAGCGGAAGGTGCTTTTTATACCGAGCCAGAGCAAGATACCGCAGACTATGGTTTAGAGGACGAACCCCCTCGTTATACGGTAGAACTTACCTCCGATGCCTATGATGAACCTTTCATCATAAGGGATAACACTGTTCCCGATATGCAAGATGGAAGATACTATGAGGTTGAGGATATTTATCAGACCTACATGACCGAGGATGAGGCACAGGCGGTTACAGACCACTTAAACGGTACTACACCAGAGCCGATGCAAGCGGAACAGCCAGAGCCACCGTCAGAAACACCCACAATTCCATACAACATAGGCGATACTGTTTTTCTTGAAAACGGTACGCCTTTTTTAATTGAAGAAATCTCTGCCCACCAAGTCACCCTGCGTGATCCATCATTGTTCTATCCTATCCTGCGTGCTGAAAGTCACGAGAGCTTTACAAGGCTTTTGGAACGGTATCCTCAGCCAGAGAAACCACAGGAAACAGCAGAAAACTTCCGCATTACTGACACCCACTTAGGCGAGGGCGGCAAACGAGAGAAAATTGCCCGAAACATTACCGCTATTACCACTTTGCAGACCATTGAGCGTGAAAACCACCCTGCCACCAAAGCAGAGCAGAAAATCCTATCAGCCTATGTCGGTTGGGGTGGCTTGCCCGAAGTCTTTGACAAAGCAAACAGCAGTTTCAGCAGTGAATATATGCAGCTCAAAGCTCTCTTATCCGAGGACGAGTACGAAATGGCACGAGCCTCCACCCTCAACGCACACTACACCAGTCCTACGGTCATCAAAGCAATTTATGATACCGTGGAACGAATGGGATTTTCCACGGGCAATATATTAGAGCCTGCCTGCGGCACAGGCAACTTTTTTGGTATGCTGCCAGAGGGTATGCAAGGCTCTAAACTCTATGGTGTGGAGCTTGACAGTATTACAGGCAGGATTGCAAAACAGCTCTATCCCCCAGCCAACATTGCTATCACAGGCTTTGAGAAAACCGAGCTGCCCGACAGCTTTTTCGACCTTGCTATCGGTAATGTACCCTTTGGTAATTATAAGCTGGGTGAAAAGCGGTATGACAATCAAAACTTCCTTATCCATGACCATTTCTTTGCAAAAGCTCTGGATAAAGTTCGCCCCGGCGGTGTGGTTGCTTTTGTCACTTCAAAGGGAACGATGGATAAGCAATCCCCCGAAGTACGACGCTACCTTGCCCAGAGAGCTGAGCTGTTAGGGGCAATCAGACTGCCGAACAATGCCTTTCTCAAAAATGCAGGCACAGAGGTCACTAGTGATATCCTGTTTTTACAAAAACGGGATAGACCGATTGATGTGGATAGGGATTGGATACACCTTGCCAAAGATGAAAATGACATTACCTTAAACAGCTATTTTGCAGAACACCCCGAAATGATTTTAGGCACGATAGAGCTGAAAAGCGGTCAGTTTGGTATGGAAAGCACTTGTACCCCTCTGCCGGATGCCGACCTTGCAGAACAGCTTCAGAGAGCCACCTCCAATATTGAGGGCAGTATCCCCTATGCAGATCTGCCCGATATGGAGCTTGGCTCTGACAGTTCTATCCCTGCCGCCCCAACGGTAAAAAACTTCTCCTACACCCTTGTAGACGGCGAAGTATATTACCGTGAAAACAGCCGCATGGTGCGGCCAGAGCTTAACCAGACCGCAAAGGAACGAATAGCAGGACTTGTAAGTCTTAGAGAGTGTGTGAATGACCTTATCCGCTATCAGCTTGAGGACTATTCAGACGAAACCATCTCACAGGAGCAGGCAAAGCTAAACCGCCTTTATGACAGCTTTACCGCAAAATACGGACTGATTAACAGCCGTGGTAACAGCCTTGCATTTGCAGAGGACAATTCCTACTATCTCCTCTGCTCTCTGGAGGACATTGATGAAAGCGGTAATCTGAAAGCCAAAGCTGATATGTTCACCAAACGCACCATTAAAAAGCGTGTATCCGTTACCTCTGTGGACACCGCAAGCGAGGCTCTGGCTCTTTCCATCGCAGAAAAGGCAAAGGTAGACATCGGTTATATGGAACAGCTCACAGGATTATCCTCTGAGCAGATCGCCACCGACCTTAGAGGTGTTATTTTCTGTCTGCCCAACCTTGAAAACGAGGGCAATCCCCACTATGTCACCGCCGATGAATACCTCTCCGGCGATGTAAGGCAAAAGCTCCGCACCGCTAAAATGGCGGCAAGGGTATCCGATATGTATGCCCCTAATGTATCAGCTTTGGAGGCGGCACAGCCAAAAGACCTTGAGGCTGCGGAAATTGATGTCCGTCTTGGTGCGACTTGGATTGACAAAGAATATGTGCAGCAGTTCATGTATGAGCTGTTTGATACCCCATGGCGAAATCAAAACCAGATTGAGGTAAAATACGCTCCCTTCACCGCCGAGTGGAATATTACAGGCAAAAGTGCCGTTGGTTACAACAATGTGGCGGCTTATGTGACCTATGGAACAGACCGAGCCAACGCATATAAGATTTTAGAGGATACCCTAAACCTCCGTGATGTGCGTATCTATGACACTGTGGTTGACCCCGATGGAAAAGAACGGCGGGTACTGAATAAAGATGCTACCACTCTGGCACAGCAAAAACAGCAGACCATCAAAGATGCGTTTCGAGATTGGATATGGAATGATGCCGACAGGCGGCAAACCCTTGTAAAAAAATATAACGAGAAATTCAACTCCATTCGCCCCCGTGAGTATGACGGTCAGCACATCAATTTCAGCGGCATCAATCCCGAAATCTCCCTGCGCCCCCATCAAGTCAATGCCATAGCTCATATCCTCTACGGTAACAACACCCTGCTTGCCCACGAAGTCGGTGCAGGAAAAACCTTTGAAATGGTTGCCGCCGCTATGGAAAGCAAGCGGCTTGGACTTTGCCAAAAACCACTGTTTGCCGTACCAAACCACCTCACCGAGCAATGGGCAAGTGAGTTCCTAAGACTTTATCCTGCCGCCAACATCTTGGTGGCCACAAAGAAAGATTTTGAAAAGAGCAACCGTAAAAAGTTCTGTGCCAGAATTGTCACAGGCGATTATGATGCGGTCATCATCGGTCATAGCCAGTTTGAGCGTATCCCTATGTCTTTGGAACGGCAGGAACGTCTTCTCCGTGAACAAATTAATGAAATCTTGAACGGAATTGAGGAAGTCAAGGCAAGCGGCGGCGAGCGTTTTACCGTCAAGCAGCTTGAGCGTACCAAAAAAGGATTGGAGGAACGGCTCAGTAAATTAGAGGCACAGGAACGAAAAGACGATGTAGTGACCTTTGAGCAGCTTGGCGTGGATAGGCTCTATGTAGACGAGGCACACAACTATAAAAACCTGTTCCTTTACACCAAAATGCGGAATGTAGCAGGACTATCCACCACCGATGCCCAAAAGTCCAGCGATATGTTTATGAAATGCCGTTACATGGACGAGCTGACAGGCGGCAAGGGCATTGTATTCGCCACCGGCACACCCGTATCGAATTCCATGACCGAGCTTTATACCATGCAGCGGTATCTGCAATACTCTACCCTCCAAAAGAACGGACTCTCCCACTTTGACTGTTGGGCGAGTACCTTTGGGGAAACCGTAACCGCTATTGAGCTTGCTCCCGAAGGAACAGGCTACCGTGCAAGGACGAGATTTTCTAAGTTCTTTAATCTGCCAGAGCTGATGTCCATGTTCAAAGAGGTTGCGGATATTAAGGTTGCAGATGAGCTTGACTTACCCACCCCTAATGTTATCTATGAAACCGTGGCGGTAAAGCCTACGGAAATTCAATCGGATATGGTGCGTGAGCTTTCTGAGCGAGCCGCCAAAGTCCATGCAAACAAGGTTGACCCCTCCGTTGACAATATGTTAAAAATCACCTCCGATGGTCGAAAGCTTGGACTTGACCAACGCATCATTAACCCACTCCTGTCCGATGACGAGGGCAGCAAGGTCAATGCCTGCGTGAACAATCTCCACCGCATTTGGCAGGAGGGCGCTGCCGAAAAACTGACACAGCTTGTGTTCTGCGATATTTCCACCCCAAAAGGCAGAACAGCCGCACAGGAGTTAAAGGCGGCAAAGGCAGGTACACAGACCGTCAACGGTGTGGAGCTTGCGGCTCTGGAGGATAGTCTGCCCGATGAGGTGCTGATCCCTACCGCTATTTTTAATGTCTATGACGATATTCGGAGGAAGCTCGTAGAAAAGGGTATCCCCGCTCATCAAGTAGCTTTTATTCACGAGGCAAATACCGAGGTGAAGAAAAAAGAGCTGTTCGCAAAGGTACGGTGCGGCGATGTTCGGGTATTGATTGGCAGTACCGCAAAATGTGGAGCAGGCACAAATATTCAAGACCGCCTTGTGGCATTGCACGATTTGGATTGCCCGTGGCGTCCGGGGGACTTGACACAACGCTCCGGCAGAATTGAACGGCAAGGAAATCTCAACGAGGAAGTGAACATTTACCGCTATGTCACCGAGGCAACCTTTGATGCTTACCTCTGGCAAACCGTCGAAAATAAACAAAAATTCATCAGTCAGATAATGACCTCAAAAAGCCCTGTCCGTTCCTGTGAAGATGTGGACGAGGCGGCACTCTCCTATGCGGAAATCAAGGCTCTATGTGCAGGCAACCCAAAAATCAAGGAAAAAATGGACTTGGATATTGATGTCTCAAGGCTCAAGCTCCTAAAAGCCAACCACCAGAGCAGCCAGTACCGTCTGGAGGATAACTTGCTCAAATACTTCCCCGAAAACATAGAAAAAAACAAAGGCTTTATCAGAGGATTTGAGCAGGATTTAAAAGTGCTTGCCGAGTTTCCCACCGCCGAGGGCATATTCCTGCCAATGGTCATTAAGGGCGATACTCTTACAGATAAGGACAATGCAGGGGCAGCACTCTTGGAGGCTTGCAAAGAGATTAAAAGCAGCGCCCCTGTGGAAATCGGCAATTACCGAGGGTTTACCATTCTGTTATCCTATGGCGGCATAATGGACGGTCATCAGCTCACCTTAAAGGGAGCAATGAGCCATACTGCTAAACTGGGTATGGATGCGAGGGGTAACCTCTCTCGTATTGACAACTCTCTTGCAGCTATGCCGGAACGGTTAAAAGCTGTGACGGATCAGCTTGATAATCTCTATAAGCAGCAGGATGCGGCAAAGGCAGAGCTTGGCAAGCCGTTCCCGCAGGAACAGGAGCTGAAAGATAAGGTTTCCCGCCTTGCCACTCTGGATGCGGAGCTGAACATGGATATGGGTGCAGCACAGCCACAACCGCCAGTGGAGAGGGTTTCTAAGAACAACCGCCCATCGGTACTGGAAAGCCTTAAAATGCCACCCACAGCTACCAGAGAGCCAAAGGTGAAACACGAAAAAGGAAGGGAGGAACGATAATGGCACACCGCCAGAGAAAAATACAACTGCATTTTATGGTGACGGAACATGAGCGTGGCTTGATTGCTGAAAAAATGGAACGGCTCGGCACAAAAAATTTAGGAGCCTATCTCCGCAAAATGGCGGTTGATGGGTACATGATACAGCTTGATTTAGCCGATGTGAGGGAACTGGTTTCCCTCCTGCGGCAAACAAGCAACAGCTTAAATCAGCTCACCAAACGGGTACACGAAACAGGCAATGTCTATGGAAATGACATCGAGGACTTGCGGCAGAGCCATGACAGGCTTTGGGAGGTGGCAGACGAAATATTGACCCGATTATCTTCAATCTGAAAAAACCTTATTAACAAGATGGACAGCGATATTTTATTTTGCTATGCTGTTTGCATAAAATCAGCTTGTGCTTAAGAGAGGAATATCCATGAGAATATTGTTTAAGATACTGCTTTTCCCTGTTACTCTGATGCTGACAGTCCTTGTGCTGTTCTGCCAGTTTGTATGCTTAATTGGAACAACTTTGCTTTCCATCTTGGCATTTTTGATAGCCGTGGTTGCTCTTGGCATACTGCTCTTTAGCGGACGGCCTGCGGAGGGGTTTAAGTATCTCATCATCGCCTTTTGCATCAGTCGTATGGCATACCAATGCTTGCGGCTTGGCTTCTCAGCAAAGCAGAGGCATTTAATGAACTCTTGAAATCTATATAAAAATGAATGCGGGGAGAAAGCAGACTTGTGCTTTCTCCCCTTAATTGCCGCCTTAGTAGAAGTGTCACAGGAAAACAAGGGCGGCGAAGCTGTTTATCTCGACCCTTGTTTTTCTGTGATGCTTCTGCTATTTTTTGTATTTAAAAGCTGTTGATGAATTTCTGATTTTTATATGCTAAAATTACTCTATTAACAGTTAATCGGGAGGCATATAATGAACGAACAAAAGGATAAAGAAATACTCTATTTTCAAAACAAGCTTTCAAGTGTAGATTATAATCCACAACGATTCAAAATAATGTTTGGAGAAGATAAATTTTTGTTCGGTGTAGTTTCCGCCGGGAATGATGATGCTCCATTCGGAAAACTAATGCAGTATAAAACCATACATGATACTTTGATGGATTTAGATTGGAAAATTAAACTATCATTTAATGAGACAATTAAATTCTCTTACTCTGATGAAGTAGCAAGTAATTTCAGCTTAATGAGAACGGATACTGAAGAAGAAAGGCTAGCTTACTATTATCTTGAAAATGCGTTGTTCCGGACTTCAAGTTTATGGGATATGTTAGCACAGTTATATAGACTTTACTTTGATATAAACATTCCAAAAGAAAAAGTTTACTATAAACAGATATTTAATCCCACGAACAATTACAGTCATGATTTTAAAATTAAAGCAACTGAAATTTACGGGTACATTGAACAAGATGATAACACGGATTGTGAAGATGAATGGAAAGGAAATCATTCATTTGCCAATGCCCTTAGAAACAAAATGACACACAGGAATTCACCAAATGTTGCTGTTATGAGCGACTTTGATATGAATTTGAAATGCCATCCAGTATTTCAAATTAAAAGAGTTATTGAAGACTATAGTGTCGTTTCTCAGTACATTAAGGATATATTAGACCAAATTGAAAACGATATTATGGATTCGTTCAATTATGAAGAGAAATAATATGAGGTGACTTATGAAAATATTTTTGGAAAGTGGAAAAATGGAGCAATCAGCACATTTTGGATGGCAGAACAAAGACCTGGCATTATATGGTTTGCGAGAAGGATATAAAAATAGTGCTGATGATTTAGTTGAAATAGCAATAGAAAATGGAACTCCCAAAACTTTAGATACATACATATTCCCAATATTGTTTTCTTATCGCCATTGCCTAGAAATTTCATTAAAGCACATTTATCTACGTTGCTTTGGAAAATTGCCAAAAGGAGGGCATAATCTTCTCACGCTTTGGGATGAAGTAAAGCGTAAAGTTATTGATGACTTTATTAATAATAAGTCTGCCGTTGAGAATGTCAAATCATATAAAGAAAACTTTGTATCATACTCATTAGAAGGGATAAGCTTATCGAAAGTGAGGCTTTTGCTTAAAGAATTTCAAGAAGCCAACCAAAGAGATTCTGAAAGAATTAATCCTTCTGAAAAGCAAACAGACCAAAATGCAGAAGTATGGAGATATTTAATAAGCACTGATAACGATTTGTATTTTACAAGTGGTCATTCAATAGACTATCTTGCGTTGAGAGAAAGTATTTCATTTTTATATGAAGTGTTTGATTTTATATATCATATTATAGATGAATATTTATCATCTTAAAAATTAGGCACTTAGATTGGAAACATCTAGGTGCTGTTTTCATTTTTATCAAGAGGTTACCTTACATTTATAAAATAATTATCAAAATTGGAGTACAAAATAGCAAGAGTGACATTAGGTGATGTCACTCTTGCCTTAGCATACGATATTTATTATTGTTGACGTAATTCATTGATTAGTCGGTCTTCTATCTCAATAACATTTATATTATCAATATCATATTGGAAAATTGATGCAATTATAATTTGGTTATTAGAAAAATCACGATTTAAAATATCAATCATAGACTTAACATTTTCTTTCGTGACCTCTCTCCCACTAGGTGAGTCAAGAATAATCGGCAGTGTGGTATTTAACTTTTTTTGAACTTCAACTATATAAGCAAGTTTAAAAGAAAAGACAATCTTGTGCAATATAGTTCCAGACAAAGATTTCAAATCATCTGTAAAAATATAATCTGATGAAGGAACAATATATTGTTCAAAGTCCAATTCTTTAGCGTATTTCATGATAGTATTATGAATGCTTGTAACAACATCGTTGTTATATTTCGTTAAAAGAGTAATTTGCTTTTTCAGTTTGCTTCTTTCTTTTTCCAAACTCGAAATAACATTTGATACTGCCATTTGATTAACTTCAATTTTTGAAATATTTCTGTCAAAGCTTTCAATAAGAGTTTCTGTTTTAAGCAATTGTAACTGCTCGGTCTGACTGCGTTCATATTTTTCAGCTTTGCTTTTCAAGGACGAAATCTTAGATGAAATCATTTTTCTCTTTGCCAACAAAAACTCAACCGAAAAATCGAAACCAATAATGGTATCTCGATTGACCGGAATTGGATTTCCGTCCGATCCCTTAACTGCAATCTTCATTTTTTCAATAAAATTTTTGAATGAATTATTTTCAGCAATGACAGCGTTCACTCGTTTTAGCTCTGTTTCCAATGATGAGATTTCAGAGTTTAGCATTTCGAGAAGTTTCTGCTCTTCTTCATCTTTAGTTTCAAAGACAATATTGCTTTCAGCTTCGTTTAATTCTTGCTGATATTCAGAGACACTAAACATTTGCTTGTATTTACTTAATTGTTGCTCAACAGAACGCAGCTCTTTAGTTAGATCATCACAATTTCTGTCAGACAGTCCCCGAACCAACTGCTCAATATTGAAGCGTATTTTCCCGATAATTATTCCTCGGTTCAGTAATGTCCAACCTTTTTCTTGGTCAACATAAAATACGCCCAAAATATTATTAAGCAGGTCATTGTTTTCAGTGCCATATACTTTTGAATGAAAAGCATTTTGGTCAGTCGGAAGAACAAAGTGTTCTTTGCTACCGTTTTCAAAACTAACTTCCAAGTACTCACTATTCCGTAAAATTGTAATTTTTCCCATAGAACAAGTTATTGTAGCTTCCGTTATGCATTTTTCAAAGCGTATATTTTTAGTGCTTGGTATGGGATAGCCCAAAGAGAACAGAAAAAAACGAATCAGTGTGGTTTTTCCCGTGCTATTTTTCTTGCTATATATCAAGTTGGATTTATCTGAAAGGTCAATACATCTCTCAAACAGACCTTCAGTTATTTTAAGAGAATGAAATATCATAAATTCACCTTCTTTGCGATGTCATTTGCTAAAAACCTGTTTGTTATAATTTTTTGCAGTATAATTTTAACCACTATATCCTGAACTTCTTCGCAGATTACATTTAGCTCAAAAACACATTTGTAATCATCACATTTTGCGGCAATGAATTCAGCGATTTTCTTGTTGCCCTTTTCATCAGACTTAAAGTCTTGAAAGTCAAACAAAACTTGAGAAATGAACTCAAATTTTTCGCAGCGATTATTGATTAAATAACGGTAAGAGCGAATAATTTCTTCCACTGCACCATCATCATAATCTTCTAAGAGCGTATGCTCTGGATGAAGTTGCGATTGTAAAACTATTATTGACCACATAAGGTCTTTCTTCTTTATAACTAAGTCCAAATCACCTTGAGTACAATTATGAAAAAATTCATGCTGCCATATTTCCAACAATTCATCTGCCATTCCCCGAGTATTGTTGTTAAGCTCAAAAAGAAATTTATCAACACTATCTTTAATCACTCGGTATCTTTGCTGAAAATCATCTGTAAAAAATGGAATAACGTGAATTTCTAAATTGGATGTATCAATGTGCTGTAAAGGTTTTTTTGCAATTTCAAGGTCAATTATATCCTTGCAAGACTGTGGCAAATCAGCATAAGATAAGCGTGAATGTCCATAAAAGGCACTCATTGTATTATCAAGATTAAAAGGATTAGGCGAGTTTGTAACATAAATAAGCTTATGATAATCTTGATGTTCTGCATCATCATTTAAAGTCTCTAATCCTGCTTTTAATTTGCTTCGTACATTGCTGTAATCATCAATTCGCATTACAGATTTTGCTTGTGCATATATATTCTCTTTATTTTCCAAAAGAAGTTCAATATCTTCTTTTCTGCCCTCAACTCGAACACTCTTTATAGCTTTAATATTTTCAAGCATCAAAACAATTGCAGCATTGACTTGAAAATCCCAACCAAAAGATGAAGGGGTGGCATTTCTACTCATTGAATGCACCTCCTAACTTATACTTACCCATATTAATTATACCAAATTCAGAAATGAAATTCAACACAAGGAGGTGTTTCAATGGCTACCACTCGTTTAATTCCCATGCACCAAAACAAAGGCAAGAGTATTGCACAATGTCTCTCTGACCGTACTGATTACGCTCAAAATCCCGATAAAACCAATGATGGCGAACTCATCAGCTCCTATGAATGTGACCCTCGCACAGTGCAGGGAGAATTTATGCTTTCTAAGCGGCAGTACCACCAAATAACTGGTCGAGAGCAAACCAATGATGTGATTACCTATCAGATACGCCAGTCCTTTAAGCCGGGGGAAATTACACCAGAGCTTGCTAATCAAATCGGCTATGAGCTTGGATTGAAATGGACAAAGGGAAAGTACGCTTTTATCGTTGCAACCCATGTTGACAAGGCTCACATTCACAACCACATTATTTATAATTCCACCTCTCTGGACTGCACTAAAAAGTTCAGAGATTTTTTAGGCTCTGGCAGAGCTGTCGGAAAAATTAGTGACCGCCTTTGCCTTGCATATGGACTTTCCATTATCGAAAATCCAAAGCGTGGAAAAAACAATTATGGCAAGTGGCTTGGCAATAAAAAAGCTCCCTCTTTCTCCGATAAAATTAGAGAAGCTATTGATGCGGTTCTTACGAAAAAGCCTGCTGACTTCAATACTTTTCTGCTTGAAATGCAAGCCGCAGGATATGAAATAATGCAGGGCAAACACATATCTTTTTTAGGTAAAGACCAGAAAAAACCTATCCGTTTTCGCTCTCTTGGCGAGGGGTATTCTGAGGACGAAATCAGAGCTGCCATCAAAGGAATTAAACCGCTTATCTCCAAAAGAAACCACACACAAAAACCTGTGCAGCGTGTTAATCTGCTCGTGGATATACAGACAAAATTACAGGCAGGAAAAGGGGCAAGCTACGAGCGATGGGCAAAGGTTTTTAACCTCAAGCAAATGGCACAGACCATCAATTTTTTATCAGAAAACAATCTCCTTGCCTATAAGGATTTGGAGCAAAAAGCTCAAACCACAACCTCTACATTTAATGAGCTTTCTGCCAAAATCAAAGCCGCTGAAAAGCGTATGGGCGAGATTGCCGTACTGAAAACCCACATCATTAATTACGCAAAAACTCGTGATACTTATGCCGCCTACCGCAAGGCAGGATACTCAAAAAAATTTTATGATGAACACACCGCAGAGTTGCTTTTACACAAGGCGGCAAAGTCAGCTTTTGATGAATTGCAGATGAAAAAACTTCCCACCGTTAAGACCATCCAAGCAGAATATGCAGAGCTGCTTTCCGCTAAGAAAAAAGCGTATGCCGAGTATGTGACTGTTAAAAAATCCATGCAGGAAGTCCAGACCGCAAAGGCGAATGTTGATCATCTTTTAGGATATGATGTCCTCTTGAATGAGAAAGAAAAAACACAGGAACAGCGATGAGCTGACCTGTGTTTTATAGCCTCCGTAGGAGGCGTAGCCACTACCACAAGGTAGTGTTCAAATGGGGATTGGGGATACTCCCCAACAAGCAGATTTGCCAAAAATCCCGTCAGGGAATTTTGAGCAAAATCGCAAGGTGTGTACCACCTTGCCCTGCTTGCCACGTTACTTAATCGTTAGTATCAACAACAATAAAAAATAGTTTTGCCAGATAAGCATAAAAGAAAAAACGCTGCAATCCTCAAAAGTTTGCAACGCTTCTCATTCCATATTTTGTTGTGTTCGGGACATTCATTTGTCCTCTGCTTCGGCTTCCTTAATCTCTTTTGCTGTGGCGGTAACTATACGCAATCCCTTATCGCTTATATCGTCAAGCAGGCTTTCAAGCTGTCTGCGCTGCGTAGACTTGTCCGTTTCTTTGTTTGGAAAAAAGAATTGGTCTACCGATACGTCTAAGAGAGTGACAAGCTCATAAAAAATTTGCAGGCTTGGGTGCTGTCCGCTGTTTTCTATGGACGCAATATATCGAGGGGCAATATTCATTTGGTCTGCTAACTGATTTCTCGATATTCCCTTTGTTTTTCGTGCTTCTTTTATGGCTTGACCGAAAGCCTTAAAATCATATTTGTCGATTTTTCGCTTCATGTTATTTCACCCTACTACATTTTACTGTTCATATTCTTGGCGAGATATGATTACACATATCATATTATTGACAAATATAGAGCATAATAGGTTTGTTTACCTTAAAGATATTGACAATTAAGTCTTCTTATATTAATATAGTCCTATAATCGTACTGTACTATGAAAGGATTATTTGCTATGGAATGCAAAATAACAGAAACACAAATAAAGAAATTTGCTATTGCTTTGTACGAAATGAATATGATTTATGAGGATTATGCAAAATCAGTTAATCTGCCATATACCAGTTTACAAATACTTAATCTTCTTACGCAGATAGAAAACTGCACACAAAGAGTCCTTTGTGAACATACTTTTTTGCCAAAACAAACTGTGAATACAATCATTACTAACTTTTATAAAAATGGCATGATTGAATTAAAGGAAATACCAAATAATCGAAGATCTAAAACAATTCACTTAACAAAACAAGGAGAAGAATTTGTTAATTCTATTATTCCTCAAATAAGAGAAGCAGAGCGTAGTAGCATGGAAAAGTTAACACCTGCACAGCAGAAAGCTTTTTTAGAAGGAATGGAAATTTATTGTAATTCGTTCCGTAAAATAATGAAACTGAAAAAAATTTAGGTTAATTTAAGTAAATATTGGAGGTTAATACAACATGATAAGAAAACTTTATAAAGATGATATTGATAAGGTTACACAAATTTGGCTCGAAGTTAATACCAAAGCTCATAATTTTATCCCTGAAAGATATTGGGTAGAACATTTTAATGATACGAAAGAAATAATTCCTCAATCAGAGGTATATGTTTATGAAAAAAATGGAGAAATACTTGGGTTCGTGGGTCTTTCAGATAATTACATTGCAGGTATTTTTGTTTCAATTACTTCACAATCTATGGGAATTGGAAAGCACTTATTAAATTATGTGAAGGACATTAAAACTAAGCTGTCTTTGAGCGTATATCAGAAGAATGAGGGCGCTATAAAATTTTATAAAAGAGAAAATTTTATAATACAATCCGAAAATATTGATGAGAATACAGGTGAACAAGAATTTTTGATGGTATGGGAACGATAACATAGCTATTATTTAAGTCGTTATAACAAATCAATTTTTAAGAAATTTAATTTTAATAAAAAGGGGTATTCAATGAAAGAAATAAAGTGGATATTATGCCCTGTTTGCAATAATAAAACACGATTAAAAATTTATAAGGATACGGAATTGAAAAAATTCCCTCTATTCTGTCCAAAGTGCAAGCAGGAAACCCTAATTAATGTGCGAGAACTGAACATGTCAATTATTAAAGAGCCAGACGCTAAGACGCAGAGCCGATAACCGTGAGTAAAATCACAGTTGTCGGCTCTCTCTTTTATTGTGGTAACTTTCAGTTATATTACAGTAAATATAAAACCGTTGTTAAAGGTAATGCAGTACATATCGGTTAAATAGCGGTTTTGAAATAAATAATCAGAACCGCCGTTTGCCTTTAAAAATGGATATTCGGAGGGTATATTAAAGTCGCTCATTTTGAGGACATGGCGGTATCAAGGAGGATATTGCTATGTTCTTTTTTCATTATCACACTCCCCCTAATTTATATGGCTTGTCAAAAAAAGTCTATACCCATCTACGGATTATTTCGGTTATCAATATGAATACACACATCATCATATAATCGCTAATAATTCCCTTATGTCCGGTTGCGCAATGCAGCCGGGCTTTTTTATATTCATACAGCCTCACTGCCGTTCACCACCGCTGTCCTTTCGATTTCAGCAAATAAAAAATCGAAAGGATGGTAAAACCATGAAAACAATTAATCTGAAAGATTATTACCCTTACTACACACAAGACTCTTTTGTGGAAGTGCCTGATGAGTTATTCGCTATCTTTGAGGAATATGCAAGAGCGGAAGCAACATACGAGAGAAAGAAATACCGCTACAACGCTCACTACTCTCTTGACCGTGGGGATGGAATTGAGCATGACATTTTGTTTGTTTCTCTCTCACCCGATGAGATTTACGAACGTAAGCTCACAAGCCATCAGCTCCACGCTGCCATTGCTTCTCTGCCGGACAAGCAGGCAAAGCGTATCTATGCTCATTATTTTATGGGTATGAGTAAAACGGCCATTGCCAAAGCAGAAGGCGTAAGCGAAAAAGCTGTCCGCATTGGTATCGAAAGAGGTTTACATACCATAGAAAAATATTTAAAAAGTTTCTTCTAAATCATGTTCCGTTTCCTAAGGAAAAAAGTCAGGGTATATAGAGGGAGGTAAAATCTTCCCCAGTTCCTTGACAATTGAATATACGGTATTTTGAGTACGAAACTTATGTGGCTGAAAAGCAAAGCGACCTAATGGGCAGCGCCATGATGACCGATGTAACACCCTTGCCAAAAAAGGAAACCAAATAATTGATGAGAGCCTTTATGTGCATGGATATTACAGCAGTTGGAGCGATAAATGCAGCCATTAGACCGAACGGTGGCACGTTCGCCGCAATAACACACATAAGGGATAATGATACTTTCTCACGACCTCCCACAGACTTGAGGGGGAGTTCCTGAGGTATACGTAGCTTTTGGGACAAGCATATACGGTACCTTGGGACTATGATGCCAAGCTAATGGCAGCTCAAAATATCCCCTTGCCGGGGTGCGTGGCAAATACGGCAAACTTATAAAACTAACCGCACCGCACTTTTGTTTTAAGCAAATTTGCGGTGTGCTTGGTTTTACTATAAATGATACAGCGACAAACTTTTCATAAATCGTCGATACGCTTATACTTTATATAAGCAAGACACTTGGAGGTGATTGCGAATGGAAAATATCAAAAATGCACCTAATCCCACTGCTACTGCTGCTACACCACCTAATTCTTATGAGAAAACCAAAGCATATCAGGATTTTATCAATGTACTTTCTCAGATTATAGAAAAACATGGTGCAGAGGTCTTAGATGAAATCAATCGTGTTGTCTAAACGAGCAGTGCTTATGGATTGATGTTTTCCAATCATTGATTGGAGGTCAACTATTATGAATCGGAGTGGAAAAAAATGTGTACTTTACCCTCGTGTAAGTACCGAAATGCAGGTCGATGGGTTCAGCTTAGATGGGCAGAAAAACAGCTTAAGGCGTTTTGCAGACAGAGAAGAAATGGAGATCGTAGACATTTACGAAGATGCTGGTAAATCCGGCAAATCCATAGAAGGCAGACCCGCTTTTAAACAAATGCTGTATGATATTGAAAATGGCTTGGAAATTGAATATATCTTAGTCTATAAGCTCTCCCGCTTTGGCAGAAATGCAGCCGATATTTTAAATTCTTTGGAACACGTTCAATCCTTTGGCGTAAACTTAATTTGCATTGAGGAAGGAATTGATTCCTCGCAGACAAGCGGAAAACTTCTAATCTCTGTGTTGTCTGCTGTTGCTGAAATAGAGCGTGAAAACATCATTGAGCAGACTATGAATGGGCGAAAGGAAAAAGCTCGTCAAGGCGGTTGGAATGGTGGTTTTGCTCCTTATGGCTACTACCTCAAAGATAAGCAGCTCTATATCCAAGAAAATGAAGCAGAAGCGATACGAATTATCTTTGATAAATACGTAAATGGCAATATGGGATTTTATAAAATTGCAAACTATCTAAATTTGCAGGGTATCCCAAAAATCAAACGTGCCAACGGTACTCTTTCACAATGGAGTACGCATTTTGTCAGAATGATAATCGACAATCCTGTGTACACTGGAAAAATTGCTTTTGGTAGGCGGACAAGAGAAAAGGTCAAAGGTACAAAAAACGAATACCGCCAAGTACACCAAGATGAATACATTATTGCAGACGGTCAGCACGATGCTATTATAGATGAGGAACTATGGAATGAAGCACATGAAAAACGAGAATTAACAGGTATTAAATCCCCGTCCAAAATTGGTCGGGACAGAGCACATTTGTTAAGCGGTATCTTAAAATGCCCGAAATGCGGTGGCCCAATGTACACCAATAAACACGCTTGGACAAACAAAGACGGTACATATAAAGAAATTTACTATTATGTATGCAGCAAGGCTCGCACAGCACGGGGAAAAAGCTGTGACTATAAAGCTATGCTCAAAAAAACCGACATTGAACCGCTTGTCATTGAGGCAATCAGAGAGCTGATTAAAAATCAGGATTTTGCGGCAGAAATCAAATCAAGAATAGGTAAGGAAATTGATACTTCCACTTTAAACAGAGAACTCAAAAACTATGAAAATAAGCTTAGAGAAGTGGAACTCAATAAAACTCGTCTTGAAAATGAAATTGACGGTCTGCCAGAAGATACCCGTTTTAGAGAACGCAAGCTCCACGATATGACCCTTCGCCTTGATGGACTGTATGACACTATCGTAGAGCTGGAAGAAAAAATTGAAGATGTAAAGCTGCGCCGCAAAGCCGTGGAGCAAGATGCCATCACCTTGGAAAACATCTACACGCTACTGGAAAACTTTGACAAGGTGTATGATAAAATCAGCGACGAAGAGAAAAAATCTCTGATTTCTTCGTTAATCAAAGAAATAGAGATTTTCCCATGTGACGAGGCTGAATTGCCTTTAAAGTCTATTTTATTCAATTTTCCAGTTTATAAAGACGGTGGAGATGTTTGTGGGTTTTTGTGGGATAAAAGTACGCACGTCTCAACGTTCGCCGTAGAAGGAAACATATCCACACAACACACCTTCTCCACCCGGTACCCATTCTCCTGCAGCACCACCAAATCCCTGGTAAGGCTTGTTGGTTTACAGGACACATACACCAGCCTGTCCACGCCGAAATCGATAATCTTTAACAGCGCTTTTGGATGGATTCCGTCTCTGGGAGGATCCAGAATTATGAGATCCGGTTTGTCCTTTAATTCATCAATCACCTTCAACACATCTCCGGCAATGAATTCGCAGTTGTCCAGTCCATTCAGCTTTGCATTCTCCCTGGCAGCGTCTACTGCCTCCGACACAATCTCCACCCCCACGACTTTTTTTGCAACCGGTGCAATGATCTGTGCAATGGTTCCTGTACCGCTATATAAGTCAAATACCACCTTATCCTTTGTTTCGCCAACATACCTTCTTGTGGTTTCATAAAGCACTTCTGCCCCCAGAGAATTGGTCTGGAAGAAGGAAAAGGGAGAGATTTTAAATCTCAGGCCCAAAAGCTCCTCATAGAAAAAATCCTGCCCGTATAAAATGTCAGTCCGGTCACTTTTCACCACATCTGCAAGACTGTCATTGAACGTATGAAGAATTCCAACGATCTTACCGTTCAACTTAAGTTTCAGCAGCTGCCCGGTCAGGGGAGTCAGATCCATATCCTCCTGAGTCGTGGTAACGAGATCAATTAAAATCTCACCAGTCTTAATGGCACGGCGAACCAAAAGATGCCGCAGATACCCGGTATGCTGCATTTTCTTATAAAATCTGGTTCCACGGACTTCAAAATATTCCTTGACCGCCTTTAATATGTCACAAAAATCAGAATTTACAATCCTGCAATCCGTGGTGGTCACCACATCATAAAAGCTGCCTCTCTTATGCATTCCAAGAGCCAGAGGACCGTCTTTGTATTCGTCTCCAAAGGAAAATTCCATCTTATTCCGGTACCCATTTTCAATGGGACTTGCCTTAATCCCTTCAAACTCATAGGATTTACAGACACCGTCAATTAAATCCTTTACCTGTTTCTCCTTGATCTTTAACTGCTCTTCATATGGAATCGTCTGATACGTACAGCCTCCGCAGCTTCCAAAATGAGGACATGGATCTGTGGCCGTCTCCAGACTGGAAGGTTCCAGCACTTCAAGAATACGGCCTTCTGCCTTTCCACCACGCTTTTTATTGATCATAACCCGCAGCTTCTGTCCCGGAAGTGCATGCTTTACTCCAATCTTTCCTTCCGGCAGTTCAATGAATCCTTTATCCGGAAAATCGAACTGTCCGATGGTTCCTTCGTATATCTCACCCTTTTTCACTATACTGACTCCTATCCTTTTATCCTATTAACCTAGCAAAAAGCGTGTCTCAATCATTGAGGCACGCTCTCTCTATTATAATGCCATTCCTAATTTTCAGAACTTTCGGCGGGCTGGTCGTCTTCAAAGAAATCATCATCAAAATCGTCATCAAAATCATCTTCGAAATCTTCCAGATAATCCGGTGTGAAGAAACGATACACGGTATAAGCAATTCCTGCCACCGCTGCTACTGCACCTACAATTGCCAATATCCAGAGGATACAATTTTTCTTCTTTTCTTCCTGTTCTCTTTTATGAAGCAATTCATTCACTCTGCTTGAGTTCATAAGATCTTCCAGTCTGCTCATAGCCTCTTTGCTCATTGCATCAAATCTGTTCATGTCTCCACGTCCTTTCTGAGAGCCTTGCTTTCCTTAATCACGACAAAGAATTCATCTATGCCTATCGGAGTTATTATACCATTATATCGGTTCTTTTACTATCATTTTCACAATTTTTTTAAATTTTATGTATTTATAATTAAATTTATAAAAGTTTCAATTTTGCAAAAGAAGCAAACATTTTTTTAACACCGGCCTTGTCAAAATTAACGGTGACTTCGTAATCTCTTCCGCCATCCTTTATTTCCATTACCTGGCCTTCTCCGAACTTGATATGACTGACTCTGTCACCTTCTTTATAGTTTAAGGAATCTGTTTTCTCAACGGTAAATGCCTTTCCGAATCCAGGTTTAGTCGCAGGCTGTGCAGTTTTTGAAGCATAAGCATTGTTTCCAGGTCCAAAAGAGCTGATTCCGGCAGATCGCATCGATGGCTTTCCCCAGGGAAGTGCGCTGTCATCAAAATCAGAGCTGCTGCGCCCTGATGACAATCTTGGTTCCAGTTTCTCAGAATCCAAAAGATGGCCAGGAATTTCATCCACAAACCGGCTGACCTTGGAATACCGGGTCTCTCCATTGACCATACGCTGTCTGGCAGCTGTCATCATCAAGAACTTCTGGGCTCTGGTGATTCCCACATAGCAAAGACGGCGCTCCTCTTCCACATCTTCTTTGTCATCTGAGGAAATCGACATCATGCTTGGGAATAATCCGTCTTCCATTCCGCTTAAATATACCCTGGGAAACTCCAGCCCCTTGGCACTGTGCAGTGTCATAAGCGTTACCCGGTTTTCCGAATCATCCATCCGGTCCACATCTGCCACAAGGGCCACTTCTTCCAAAAACTCACTAAGGTCCGAATGCTCATGTTCCCCTTCAAAGCTGACCGCTTTATTAATCAGCTCTTCAATATTCTCCAGACGGGTCTGATACTCAATTTCCCCTTCCGCTTCCAGCTCCTTTAAATATCCGGTTTCATCAAGCACATCTTCAATCAGATCATGGATGGAGTAGGCTTCCTCCTGAATCCTGTCTCTGAAATCCTCGATCTGTGCTGTAAATCCAAGCACCTTTTCTGCTGCTTTTCCCAGGCCAGGAACTGCCTTTGCCCGGCAAAAGGCATCATATATGCCAAACCCGTGCTCCGATGCGAATGCCTGAATCCTTGACAGGCTGGTAGCTCCGATGCCGCGCTTTGGAACGTTAATGACTCTCAAAGCAGAAAGATCATCCCTTCCATTAGCAATGGTCTTTAAATAAGCAAGCACATCCTTGATTTCTTTTCTCTGATAAAAGTTGACCCCTCCCACCATGCGGTAAGGAACGTTATGTTTAAGGCACTTTTCCTCAATCAGACGAGACTGGGCATTGGTCCGGTACAGCACGGCACAGTCCTGATAGTCAGCAGGGCTGTTTAAAATATCCCGGACAATGGCCTCCGCCTCTTCACTGGCATTGTCGAACTGCTTAAACAAAACCAGAGGCCCCTCCTCATTGGCCGTCCAAAGGGTCTTATCCTTCCGGCCTCTGTTATGGCGTATGACCTCATTGGCTGCATTTAAAATGTTTTGGCTGGAACGGTAATTCTGCTCAAGCTTTATGACCCTTGCTCCTGGATAAGCCTTTTCAAAGTTTAAAATATTTTCTATATTTGCCCCGCGGAATTTATAAATGGACTGGTCATCGTCACCAACCACGCAGAGATTTCTGTATTTTCCCGCCAGAAGGCTCACCAGCTTAAACTGGGCCGTATTCGTGTCCTGATACTCGTCCACTAATATGTACTTAAAACGTTCCTGATAATAATTAAGGACTTCCGCATTGCTCTCAAAAAGCTGGACCGTCTTCATGATCAGATCATCAAAATCCAGGGCATTGTTTTTCTTTAACCGGCTTTGATATTCCTTATAGACAGAAGCCACCTTTTTCTGGCGGAAATCCCCATTAGAACCGGCTTCAAATTCCGCTGCTGAAATCAGCTCATTTTTCGACGTGGAAATGATTCCCAGCATTGCCCGGTCTTTATAAACCTTTGGGTCCAGGTCAAGACTTTTTAAAACCTGGCGCATCAGCGTCTTTTGGTCATCCGAATCATAGATGGTGAAATTCGTAGTATAACCAAGGCTTTCTATGTGCCGTCTTAAAATACGGACACAGGTGGAATGAAAGGTGGAGACCCAGATGCTGTCAGCTCCAAATCCCACCAGACGGTCCACACGCTCCCTCATCTCACCTGCCGCCTTATTGGTAAATGTAATCGCAAGGATATTCCATGGATTAACCCCTTTTTCTTCTATTAAATAGGCGATCCGGTGTGTAAGTACCCTGGTCTTGCCTGATCCGGCTCCGGCCAGCACAAGAAGCGGTCCCTCCGTATGGAGAACCGCTTCCTTTTGCATGGGATTCAATGTATCGTAAATACTCATAGATTATACCGTTTCTTCCTTTCCTTCCGCTTCCATTCCCAAATAACCTTTCAGCTCCTCTAAGTGGGATTGCGCCAGCCGCCGGCCGTCTTCATAAAGTGCTTCCAATTTCCGTTTATCCTGTTCTGTTCTTTGAACGGTTACGTGTTTATCAGGCCGTATTACATAGATTCTTCCGGCCTCTTCCAACCGGTCGATTTCCTCCTGCATTCGGTTATAACGGTCAGGAACATCTTCAAGCGCTTTCAAAAAATGAGGCAGGGGAGCAAAATAACGCTCATACCCCTTTTTTGTCCATTTATCCAGAGGAGGCTTCCGGTAACCGCGCTCTCTCGTAAGAACCAGAACAATCTTTTCATATCCAAGATCCATGGCTCTCTGATAAGCGATCGGCATGGAACAGCCCCCATCCAGATATTTTTTCCCGCTGACAGTGATCATGCTGGAGAGCACCGGAATACTGCTTGATGCCTTTACCGCATTGATAAAATCATCACAGGTACTTTTTTCAAAGTATTCCGGCTTACCTGTCTTACAGCGGGTGGCTACCACTTCAAAGGTCTGCCCGGAATTATAAAATGTATCATAATCAAAAGGAACCAGGGTGTCGCTCAATTCCCCAAATAAAAATTCAAAATTAAAAATAGAACGATTTTTTACCATATTTCGAAAACTCAAGAACCGTTTGTCTCTGACATAATCCAAATTGACCCGGATCGTCCGGCCAACCTGTTTGCTGATATAGCTCATGCCTGCCATAGAACCGGCAGATACGCCATTTACATAGGATAATTCAATCCCCTGTTCCATAAATACATCAAGGACTCCGGCTGTAAAAACGCCCCGGAGGGAACCTCCTTCTAATACTAATGCTCCTTCTGTCATTTTCTCACCTCGCCTTCTATTTTATTGCATTTCCCCTGTCTGGTCAATCCTTTTTCAAACTAGGAGAACTGGCTCTGATATAATTTATAGTAAGCTCCCTTAAGACTTAAAAGCTCTTCATGGCTTCCTGCCTCCATAATATTCCCCTGATCAATAACAAAAATCCGGTCCGCTTTCCGAATCGTCGACAGACGATGAGCAATAATAAATGAAGTCCGCCCTTTTAAAAGTGCATCAATTCCCTTTTGAACCAGTAATTCTGTGTGAGTATCGATGCTGGAGGTCGCTTCATCAAGAATCAGGATTCCGGGCCTTGATACCATGGTTCTTGCAAATGCCAGAAGCTGCCTCTGGCCAATGGATAACCCGGCTCCCCTTTCGCTGATCACCGTATCGTATCCCTGTTCCAGTTTCATAATGAAATCATGGGCACTGACCGCCTTGGCTGCTTCCACCACTTCTTCTTCCGAAGCATCCAGCCGCCCATAGCGGATATTATCCCTGATGGTACCGGAAAAAAGAAAATTATCCTGAGTCATAATCCCCATCTGACTTCTTAAACTTTTTAATGTGGCATGTTTCACCTCATGACCATCAATTCTTATATTACCCGCAGTGGCTTCATAAAAACGGCTGATCAGATTGACGATCGTTGTCTTTCCAGCCCCCGTAGGCCCCACCAGCGCAATGGTCTCCCCTGGTTTCACCAAGAAATTCACGTCATTTAAAATCAGACGGTCCGGTTCATCGCTGTAAGCAAAGGAAACATGCTCAAATTCCACTTCTCCTTTTAATTCCGGCAAATCGACAGCCCCGGCCTGATCCGTGATTTCCGGCTCCGTATCAATAATATCAAAGATGCGCTCTGCTGCTGAAATATTGGTAGTCAGCTTATTATAAAAGTTAGCCAGATTGCGGATCGGACTCCAGAACATGGCAATGTAGGTGGAAAACGCCAGGAACGTTCCGACGCCAATATGTTCCACACCTACGATGCGGATTCCAATAAAATACAGCAAAAATCCGCCTAACCCCCAGGTGATTTCTACCAAAGGGCCGAATGCATCTGCTACAATGACTGCATCAATAAAGGATTTGTAATGCTGGTTCACCAGATCATGAAACACATTTTTCGTTTCCGGTTCTGCAGCAAAGCTTTGTATGATTCTGATACCGGATAAATCCTCATGGACATAAGCATTTAGATTAGAGGTTTTCTTCCGATAGACCCTCCACCTTTTATGAGCGGTAGTTTCAATGAAAATCATACCCACCGCTAATAGGGGAAGGGTCAGCAAAGCCGCCATAGCCAGCCGGTAATTTTTCACCAGCATAATAATGGCTACGCAGATTACCGTCAGCAGATCAGGTACCAGCTTGGTCACACTGTCTGATAATACATCTTTTAAGGAATTCACATCCCCGATGATTCTGGCAAGAACTTTCCCTGTAGGGCGGCTGTCAAAAAAGTCAAAGCCCAGGGTCTGTATATGATGGTACAACTCTTCCCGTATATTTAACAGCACCTTATTGGATACTTCTGCCATCAAATACATCCGGACCTTGGTTCCGATTAAAAACAGCAGGAATAAAGCCACTGCCACTGCCCCCAGCTGCAGCAGGCCCTTCATATCCTTTTGGGCCACGCATACATTGATGGCGTACTCCATGATCAGTGGCCCAAGCATACTGATGGCTATGGTTCCTGCCACGATCACCAGAACGATCACGATCTGCTTTTTATAATCCAGAAGATATTTAAACATTCGGAGCACGGTATCCTTTTTTAAGACTTCCTTTTGTTCTTCATCTATTCTGCTGGAATTGACTGCCATTTTGCTTCCTCCTCTCCATACTGTACCTGATAGGTTTTGTAATACTGCCCCCGTTTTTCCATAAGCTCCTTATGGGTCCCCCGTTCAACGATCCTTCCTTCGGAAAGGATCAGTATTTCATCTGCACTTCGTACTGCAGAAATCCGGTGGGCAATGATGATCTTAGAGCTTTCTTTTAACTCTGACAGATTAGCTTCAATTTCCTTTTCAGTTTCCATATCAAGCGCCGATGTGGAATCATCTAAAATCAGGATAGGGCTTTCTTTTGCAATGGCTCTGGCTATACTGATCCGCTGCTTCTGACCGCCGGAAAGTCCCACGCCCCGCTCTCCGATTACCGTATCATACTGGTCTGACAGCTTTGTAATAAAGCTGTGCGCCTCCGCAAAAACGGATGCCTGCTGCACACTTTCCCACTCAGTGGCAGCCTTATTGCCGGTTTTAATGTTCTCCGTTATGCTGTCAGAAAAGAGAAATACATCCTGCATGACCACAGAGACCTGCTCCCTTAAAAGAGACAGGGGAAGGTCCTTTACATTGATGCCATCAAGCAGAACCTTACCGTCCGTAACATCATAGAACCGCTGGATCAGATTGACGATGGAACTTTTTCCGGAACCGGTCACACCCATAATACCCAGAGTTTTTCCTTTCTTTAAAGTGAAGTTAATATCTTCCAAAATACGTTTTCCGTCCATTTCAAAGCTTACATGATCAAATACCAGCTCCCCCTTTATACTGTCTGGTAAAACAGGATTTTCAATATTTTTGATTACCGGCTGTTCTTCCATGATCGCTTTGATTTTTTTATTGGAAGCCATACCAGCTGCAAGATCATTGCTGAGCCAGCCAACCATTTCCATTGGCCAGATAATATTGTTCGTATATTCTGCAAATGCGCCTAAGTCCCCCAATGTCATCTTGTCATGAATTACGAGAATGCCTCCGACTACAATAACAGCCATAAGCAGTATCTTGGATAAAAAAGAAATGTTTGGCTGATAACGGACAATAAGCTTTGCCTGCCTCATATTCAAGTCATAATACTTTTTGTTATGCTTTTTGAATTTTTCCATCTCATAATCTTCTCTTGCAAAGGCCTTGACCGTGCGGACACCTGCCAGATTTTCCTGTGCAACCGTATTTAATTCTGCAGTCTGCTCACTGATCTTATCGTAAACCTCTCCCAGCCCATTTTCCATTTTAATGGCATACCAGGCGATCACAGGGAGAATGGCCAGAGGGATCAGCGTTAATACCGGACTGATCCGATACATACAAATAATAACCACAACGGTATGGATGGTACATTCCAGAACCAGCATTCCCACAAAGCCAAAGGCATTCCAGATTCGTTCCGCATCATCCTTAATTCTGGCCATCAGCTCTCCGGTGTTGTGATTATCAAAGTAACCCATGGATAGGGTCTGAATATGGTCAAATAAGTCTTTTCTTAAGTTGCAGCCAATTCCGGATGCCGCATAATCAAAGATAAATTCTTTGGTGTACTGGAACACCGCTCTTCCCAATCCGATTCCTACAAGTCCAAAGAGCAGCTTCATCAGAATCTGCATCTCTCCGCCTACAATCACATCATCAATGATGCGCCTGGTGATCTGAGGCGCCGCCGCATCAAGAAGAATGCTGACGACCATTGCCCCGATTGCAAGGACGTACAGGAAACAATACTTTTTTACATACTTCCATAGATTTTTCATACTTTCCTCCTTAACTCTTTAGAAACATGAGCGGATTCTCACTCATCTATAATAAAAAAAACCGAAAAAGACAGCATTGTGCGGCCTTTTCCGGTAAATTCAGAAAAAAATAGCCGCAGTCCATTCAGACTGCGGTTTATACTCATAAAATACTCCTGTTAAGAGCAGGACCTATCCCTTTAATAAATACTGAGGGAGAATATATTCCATGAGGCAGGCTGAATGAATGTAACGTTATCTCTAACTCTATAAACTCTATTGATTCCGATTATGTTATTGATGTTCATCATGATTTCTGCCTCCTTTTCTTAAAATTTATTTATTATTTTCAACAATTAGAATACTGCCAATAATTTCATTTGTCAAGTAATTTATGAATATTTTCAAAATTTTTGTAATTAAATCCGAAAATACTTTTTCTTTGTCCGTATAAACTCTTTCCATTTACAGCAATCATTCAAGTGGAGCATGACATGAAGGGTCGGCGGCATGAGCAGTAAGCCGGCAATGTCTTTTTTGCCCCAAAAGTCAAGCAGAGGGCTTTATTCCTCTGATTCCGTTACTCCGCCTTCCAATTCCCCCCTGACACTTTTCTTATATTTCAGTCAATTCCTTCTGCTGCTTTTTGGAAAGCTTTGAAAATACCAGATAATAGGACTTCTCAAGCAGGTCCTTTAACAGATTCTCAGGCACATTTCCCTCCGTTTTTACTGAATTCCAATGAACCTTATTCATGTAATATCCAGGAATAATATCTTTATACCGATTCCTTAAAAACTCACCTTCTGCCGGCTCCAGCTTTAAAGTGATCAAACGGTCGGCTCCCTGCTCATCCTTACAGACAGCAACAAACATTTTGTTTCCTATAAAATATCTGGTCCAGTTCCATTCCTCTTTAAAATCACTGGACACACCCTTCATTGCTTTTAAATACTCATCAATCCACGGATACCCCATACATTGCCCCCATCACTTTCTATTAGGTCTTCGTTTTATCATTAAAAGACGCATCATGTCCTCAAAAAGAGTCTCATCCTTTATTATAAACATCATCCACTTTCCGTCATGATACGTTGTAGCATCATCGTATACCTTCTGCACTTGGGGAGAGTAAGCCTGTCTTTCTTCTTCAAACTTCCCGCGTTCTGCTTTTCCAAAAATCACCATAAACCCAAAGCAATCTTCTCTGGCATACAAAGCGCAGAGCGTCTTACCGCCTCTGCGGTATTTATACTCGTACTTCCATGCCTTGCCGCCTTTGTTCCATTGGGTCTCCATATCGTATGTTTCCTCAATTTTCTTGCAAAGTTCCAGCCACGCCTGGTAGGACGGTTTTCCGATTAGTGAAACCATTTCTTCCTGGGAAGGAATATGCTCCAGCATAGGGATGCTCCTTTCATTTTCTACTGACTATTGCTGTGGGATCACCGCAAAAAATATCAAATCCTTATCCCCGCTATTGATCAGGCTGTGGGCATGCCCTTTGGGACAATAATGACAGACACCTGCCTCTACGGCTTCTTCCCCTCCATCATAAAGCACGGTTCCAGTCCCCTCAAGGACATAGAGTATCTCACTGTCGGCATGATGGGTATGCATTCCGATAGAAGCTCCCGGTTCTAATCTGCCCCGCTGTATTTTATTGTACTGGTCCGTAATCATTCTTGTCCTGAATTTCTTTTCCCCTCCGTGAAACTGAGGCAGTATTGCTTCCTCAATTTCTTCAAAATTGATAATCATTTCATTTCCTCGCTTTCATTATTGTACTTTGTCTGAATAAACATTCAGTTTTTCTTCTTTATTCAAATTACCACGCACAAAGAAGAAAAACAACCATTTTAAGTAAGTTTCGTTATTTTTATAAAAAAAAGAGAGACAAACAAAGGTAATCCTTCCGGCTCCTTTCCCTGTCTCTCCTGATTTATCCGTTTTCAATTATAAATTCTGTCACAAGTTCCTTTTCTCCGCTGATGCAATATTCCGGATAAACAGGTGCTCCCCAGCTGTCATCACCGCCTACGCCTCTTGTAGCACCGAGAATGTTCACAACCGTATAACGAACGGCTGGTAACTCTTCTCTGTGAGTCGCAGATTCCAGTTCCTCTGCCGTATACGGGAGTACAGAGGCATCAAAAGGCTCACGCACTGCCCGGAATCCGATGGAATGGCCTTCCTTGTCAGAAACCTTTATCCAGCGTACCCCGGTTCTGTTTCCGCACTCCTGGGGAACCAGATAACGGGATAAGTTGTTTTCCGGCGTATCCTGATAGATTCCAAGCTTTGCACCTTGTCTTCTGTCACTGTAATTTTCTTCCGGTCCCCGTCCGTACCAGGTGAAGTTATGAGCTGCTTCCGGTGTGATGAGCCTCATGCCAAAAGCAGGCAGCTCCGGAAGTCCTTGTTTCCCGTAATATACCGCCTTCACTTTAATCCTCCCGTCTCCGGTCACTTCATAGGTGACCTGAGTAACCGTTTTGGGAGTAGTGGTCAGTTCATAGGTATAGGAAACCTTAACCAGCCCTTCTTTTTCCTCCACCAGGCAGTTTTTATTGTCATACCGAGGAAACTGTCCCGCACCATACCATACAGCGCTGTCTACAGAGAATTTATTACCCTTGTCATTGTCTGTGGTCGCCCGCCAGTACACCGGCATAACCGGTCTTTTAACCCACTCCGTTCCATCATAAACGATGGAAACAATGCTGCCTTCCTGTCTGGAGAACAGAACCCGGAAGCCTTCCCCCATGACACCGATGTTTACATCTCCATAGATCACCGTAAGAGGTTTTTTACAAAGTTCTTCTGTCTCGCCTTCTACGGCTGTAACACTCTCTCCAAAGGCAATCTCAAACCCGGAATCAGCCCATAGGGTATCATGTTTTAACAGAGCGGACACCTGCCTTACATATTCACCAGCTTCCGTAAATTCCGGGACATTAACGTCAATGTGGCAGGAAGAGAAAGGCATCACCACTGCATCAAAGCATTTCTGAAAAACCGTCTCTCCATCTTTTAAAACCGCATATACAAACTCCAAATCAGATGTATCCGTAAACATTCTTCTGTTTTCCACGGTAACACCTTTGGAATCCGGAACCAGACGAATATCCTGGTACAGGAACTTCACTTCCTGTGCTTTTGGTGAGACCGTCCGGTCTGCATATATGATCCCATTTCCACAGAAGCTGTAATCGGTCGGACGGTCGCCAAAATCACCGCCGTAAGTCATATGCTCCTGCCCGTATAGATCCTTTTTCATCAGGGATTGGTCCATATAATCCCAGATGAACCCGCCCTGATACATGTCATAGCGGTCTTCCAAATCCGTATATTTATTCATACCGCCAAGGGAATTTCCCATAGCATGCATATATTCACAAAGAATAAACGGTTTTTGGGGGCAGTTTGTTAAATATTCTTCAATCTCCCGGGCTTTGGCATACATCCGGCTTTCCATATCACTGATCTGATCATAGTCCCGGTTATGAAATACACCTTCATAATGAACAAGTCTGGAGGGATCCCGCTCACGGAAGAATTCCGCCATTGCAAGAATATCCTCACCTGCGTAGGACTCGTTACCGCAGGACCATATAAGCACGCTGGGATGGTTCTTATCCCGCTCCAGCATCGATTTTGCACGGTCGACCACGCAATCCTTCCATTCCGGAAGATTCCCGGGAACATTCCAGGAAGGCTCCACCGCCCCCATCTTCTGCCAGGAGCCATGACTCTCTAAGTTGGCTTCATCAATCAAATAGATTCCGTACTCATCACAAAGCTCATACCATAAGCTCTGATCCGGATAATGGCAGGTGCGCACTGCATTGATGTTGTGACGTTTTAAGAACCGGATATCCCACATCATATCTTCTTTTGTGATGCTCCGCCCTCTCCTCACATTAAATTCATGACGGTTGATCCCGCGGAATACGATTCTTTTTCCATTTAAGTGCATGATACGGTTTTTTAATTCAAAACGCCGGAATCCAAACTTCTGAGGAACGATCTCTTTTACATTCCCCTGTTCATCCAGCAGACTTATAGTCAATTCATACCGATAGGGGTCCTCCCCGCTCCATAAACGGGCAGATGGAACACGGCCGTAAATTTCCACGGTTCTATCTGCCGGTCCTTTTTCCCATACAGCCACTTCCCTGCCTTCCTTATCTCTTAAGACAGCAGATACGCTTCCTTTCGTCTCCTCCGACAGTGTCAGTTCCGCCCGGAACAGACCATCCTTATAATCATCGGAAACATCACCATGGACAAACACATCCTCCACATGGCATTTGGGAACTGCATATACATAGACATCACGGAAAATGCCGGAAAAGCGGAAGAAATCCTGATCCTCAATCCAGCTGGCACTGCTTCTTTTATACACTTCTACTGCCAGCCGGTTGACACCGGCTTTCACCGCATGGGTGATTTCAAATTCAGACGGCGTAAAGGAATCTTCCGCATACCCGATGAACGTTCCGTTGAGCCATACATAGAAAGCAGTTTCCACACCCTGAAAGGATAGAAACTGACGCTTTCCTTTCAGGGAATCTTTCAGTTCAAATTCCCGGATATAACTTCCCACCGGGTTGTTCTCTTTGTCCGTAAAAGGAGGCCGGATATCTGCCAATCCGTCCCATGGATACATGGTATTGATGTACTGGCATCTGCCGTATCCGTTCAGTTCTATATGTCCCGGAACTTCAATATTACCAAAGCCGCTGTCATCGTAATCTTCTTTATAAAAGTCCGCCTCTCGGTCTGACGGACAAGAGGCATAAGAAAACTTCCATGTACCGTTTAAAAGCTGACAAAGCCCCATTTCCCCTTTCGAGGCTTCCTCCTCTGATTCATAATAACAATGATCGGAATGTGCCGGAATGCGGTTGACTGCAAATACCTGCGGATCTTCCAGCCACTCCGGTTTTGCTGATTTCAGTTCCATAAAGAACCCCTCCTTTAAATTATACTATGACTTTATTTACCGGACAAAGCTTGCCACCCTGGTCTCCAGGCAGACGGCCTCCCCCTTTTTGATGCGATACCACACTGCCGGAATAGAAGCATTTGGATAAAGTACATTCGTGTTAGGATCTGACTCTATGATCACGCCTTTTGCTCCCGGACCTTTTCCCGATACTTTGCAGCCCTGTTTTTTCTGAAAGACATAAGATTCCTCACCCTCTGCCTTTTGTTCATATTCTTCTGTAAACTTTTCAACAGAAAAACCGCAGTCGTAAGCCACACAGTCAAACTGGCTCTCAATCACATGAACTCTCAAATGACCATATTCCTGGGGAATAATGGTAGTGTTCACTTTAATCCCGGGGAATGGGTGCCAGCTGCTGACCACCCGGTCTTCAAACACCTCATAGGAATCACTGTATTTTCTAACAAATACATAATCATCCCCGTCAATAACAAATGCCAGGGTCGAATCAGGCGCGTTCTCATGAAGAACGATCTGGCTTCTGGCAACTGAAAAACCAAATCTGGTGGAATATGCAAACTTTGAATATTTCTCCGGCACATGACCGTGTCCATACTTCTCACATACACCGGCCGGATAAGCTGTCACATCCCCTCCGCGGCGGTGCATCAGCATATCTGCCTGCTTTAACATCTTTACCTCAGAAAGTTTTGGCAGCTCTTCTGACTTTGCGGTCCAAAACGGATGCTCATCAGCAAGTCCAAGGCATAAAAGCGTCTTCATGGCCCAGTAGGGAGAACCAGGTGCATTGTAACGTTCTGCCATAATCAGGTTTGGATAACTGTAACCAATGGTCAGGATTCCATCCCGGTCAAACATCTTCTGCTCCATCCACCAATTTAAATGACGGCAGATTATTCCCTTTACCACACCCACCGGAATGTCGTCAAGACCGGCAAATAAATAAGCCGACCAAAATGCCGCCTCTCCAAAACGGTAGGAAAGACTTCTGCCATATGGTAGTGCTGCACCATTTTCGTCAAACCAGTAAATAAATTCTCTGGCAAATATTGTGGCACGTTCTCTGAAACGCTGACACCGTTCCCGGTCTTCCTCTTCCATCGCCGCTGCATAAAACAGTCCATAGTAATGGAGAGCAAAAGAAATGTAATAATCCTTCTGGTTTGATCCGCCATCCCGGTACCAGCCTTCTCCGGTATAATAGCTATCGATTTTACCAAGTCCAGAAGCCAGCCGTTCTTCGCTGTAACGGCACCCCAGCTTCTTTAACGCAACATTAACAAGAATCATAAAGAACTGCCAGTTACAGTCAGGAATGATGTGCTCATTGATTCCGTAAAGCCAGTTTGACAGGTTTTCTTTTCCTTTTTCACCTAATGGCTCCCAGGTTTTTTCCGGAGTGAAAATCAGGCTACAGGCAATGGCTGCCATTTCCACAAACTTTTGGTCATAATCTCCAAAGCCGCCCCAATATTCCGGATGGGCCGGGTCCGTTCCGTTTTGCAGGCCTTTCAGGTAAATATCTTCAAATCCCCTTCCTCCTCCAAGCCAGAATGGTACCAGGGCCCATAAAGGACGGGAAAAGGCTTCCATCTCAATGCTGGTTTCTGGATATGTGACACCACTGTCACCCAGATGAAGCCTTGCACAGCCCTGGCTGTACAAGGGTTTTAAGGGATTGAGAACCTGAAACATCCATTGACGGAAATCCTGTTTGGATTCTAGTTTCATATAATTTCGCCTCATTTCAAATGATTTCAAATATTACCAATAAGGATTCCAATCCTTGGATAATCTGGTAAGAGCCTCCATGTAAAAATAGTCCCCCCAGATGTTGCATTCGTCCACACCTTCCGGCGTACAGGTATTGTAAGGAGACTTCTTTGAATAAGTGCTGTGAAGAACCAGACCATTGGACTCCTTTAAATCCTTTACTGCGTAATTCTCCACGACAGATGCCATGATTTTCTTAGCGATTGAGGTATAATAAGCGGCATCTTCCGCTTCCAGATACTTTGCCATCTCAAGCATCCCGCAGGCGGCAATGGACGCAGACGAAGAATCTCTTGGTTCCGTTGAGCCTTCACCAAATTCCAGATCCCAGTACGGAACCAGATCGGATGGAAGATGGTCCAGAAAGTATGCTGTCACGCGCTTAAAATCTTTAATATATTCGGACCGGCCGGTATAGCGGTAAGCCAGGGCACAGCCGTAGACGCCCCAGGCCTGCCCTCTGGCCCAGGCGGACCCGTCTCTGTATCCCTGGCAGGTAGCTCCATGATCCGGTTCTCCAGTCTCCATATTCATGAAAAAGGTATGCCAGGTAGAATTATCTTCCCTGATTACATTGGCAATGGCTGTATGGATATGCTTTTCTGCGATTTCCCGATACTTTTCATCTCCTGTTTCTTCCGTTGCCCAATATAACAGCGGAAGGTTTAACAGACAGTCAATGATGAAGCGGTAATTTTCCGGCTGGTTCATTGGGCCCCATGCCTGAATAAAGCCGCCTACCGGCTGGAACCGGCTGATCAGCTGGTCTGCCGCCTTTATGGCTGCTTCTTTTCCCAGCTCATCCCCCGCCAGTTTATAGCCTGCTACGCAGGAAGGAGAATATAAAAATCCCATATCATGATGGTCCACTTCTATCTTACGGTTGATCCGGTCCAAAAAGCTTTTAATCTGAATCTGTCCGGCTTTTTTTAACTCCTCTGCTCCATCCCATTCATAAGCCAGCCAGATCTGCCCCGTCCAGAAGCCTGTGGTCCAGTTCACATTAGGGGTCGGTTTATAAAAGCCATTTTCACTGAATGCTTTTTTAAAGGAATGTGTGAAATCCTTTAAATTATCTTTTACCTGTACCACTGCAAACTCCATAGCTTCCCGGCACCTTGCCTCCGTAAGCTCTGTTTTGTCTTTAAGCAGGGCTTCCATCGTTTTGCTCATGTTTTATTACCTCCTCATAAAAGTCCTTCATCACAAAAAATGCAGGCTTTTCCCGTTTCCGGTCCGCAGTCACAAGCCCTTTGATGTTATATCCCTTCTGATACGCACCCAGGCGCTTGGGAGTCCGGTAATCAAATAATATCCATGGTGCTGTTCCCTGAATATAATCGGTTTTCCGGAATAATGCAACCTGATTTTGATAAATCTCCTTTTGTTCCTCCTCAGACCCCCGCACATTACATACAGTCTTACCGTCTGCAAGATAGCCGTCTGCTCCGAATTCGCTTATTACCACTGGTTTATCCGGCTTTGAACCTTCTAAAATCGCATTCAGCTTTTCGTAATCCGGATCATACCAGCCATAGTATTCATTGAATCCGATCACATCCAGATGCCCTTCCAGCCGGTCGGATATTTTTAAATTTACTGCATCCACCAGACAAGCAGCCGACACCAGGCGGCTGGGATCATACGCTTTAGCAGCTTCTGCCAGCGTTCGCATAAAGTGATAGCGTTCATCTGTATCCGGATTTTCGTTTCCCACAGACCAGATCACAACGCTGGCCCGGTTGAAATCTCTGGTCATCAACTCTGCAAGCTGGTTTTTTGCATCTTTCAGGGTAAGAGGATTGGCAAAATCAATCCACCAGTAAACAGGAATCTCCTCCCATAAAAGAATTCCTTCTTCATCTGCCAGCTGTGAAGCCCACTCCGTATGAGGATAATGAGCCAGACGCAGAAAATTACAGTTCATTTCTTTGGCTTTTTTATATGCCTGACGGATATCTTCCTTTGTAACCGCCTTTCCATGCTCCTCCGTTTCCTCATGGAGACAGGCACCCCGAAGGAAAACCGGTTTTCCATTCAAAAGGATCTTTCTTCCGTCCGTCTCCACCGTACGGAAACCGATCCGGTCTTTTACTTCATCAATGATCTGTCCCTGATTGCGGAGTTTTACCAGAACCTCGTATAATTTCGGTTCTTCAAGACTCCAGAGGGTCAGCTCCTCCGATTCAAATGACGCCTGTCCCTTTCCGTCCCTTGAAATTGGAATCACCTTTTCTAAATGTAACTCAGGAATGGAAAGAACAGCTTCTTTCTCTAAGAAGCTTTCGCTGCCGCCTAAAGTTACAGAAACCTTTATCTCTTTATTATCCCGGTCTTTTAAATGAACCTTCATATCTTTAATATAAATATCCGGCACAGAAAAAATGGATACACTCCGGTAGATTCCCCCGTACAAGAACCAGTCCGTATTCTCACTGGGAACCTGGTCGTGACGTCTTTTATTATCTGCAATAACGATGAGACGGTTTTCTTCCTTTAAATGCTCCGTTATCTCCACGTTAAAAGGGGTGGAGCCGCCTTTATGAAGTCCCAGAAATGCGCCGTTTAAGAAAACCCTGGCTTCATAGGATACGGCACCGAATCGAAGAAACACATGCCCTTTTGGTTCCTCTTTAAAAAGGAACCGGCGGCTATATACCGCCGGTCCCTCATAATAAAAATATTCCGGTTTCACAAGGTTCCATACGGCCGGCACCGGGATCTCCTCCCACTCATCAAACCCATAGTCCAAAGGAACTCTTCGTCCCTCTTCATTTATTTCCTCCTCCAGAAACCATTTGGCTCTGAGACAGTTATCATACATATCTACAGAAAAATTCCAATTACCGTCTAAGGAGATTTCTTTTCTTCCTCCGGGAAACACATATGATTCTGCTTTAAACAAAGGGGACATATAATTGTCCTTATATGCATCATTATGGATATTGTCCACGAAATTTTTTATCAGCTTCATCTCATTAACCTTTCACACCAGTTGCAGCAACGCCTTCTACAAAGTGTTTCTGCAGAGACAGGAACACAATAAGAACAGGAATCAGAGAGAGTACGGACGCCGCCATAATCAATCCATATTCTGAGCTATACTGACTGATGAACATTTTAAGTCCTAACTGCAGTGTTTTCTTGGCTTCTGTCTTTAAATAGATCAAAGGGCCCAAAAAATCGTTCCAGGTATTTACAAAAGTGAATATGGTCAGGGTAGAAAGAGCAGGCTTAGATAATGGCAGCATGATCCTTGCATAGATCTGATACTCACTCATACCATCGATTCTTGCCGCCTCACACAGTTCATCCGGGATTCCCTGGTAGAACTGGCGCATCATGAACACACCGAAGGCAGAGAACGCCTGGAGAAAGATAATCGCCAGATGAGAATCGTTTAACCCGAAGTTTCTCATCATCATAAACTGGGGAACCATGTATACCTGCCACGGAACCGCAATTGTTGCGATATAAGCCATAAAAAGGGTATCTTTGTAACGGAACTTTAATTTAGCAAAGGCATAAGCTGCAAAGCTGCTGGTCAAAAGCTGCAAAGCAGTTACGATCAGCGTAATTTTGACCGTATTTAATACAAAGGTCATAAGCGGGATCTTTGTCCAGATATCCAGATAATTTCGCCATCTCGGATTTTCCGGAATCCACTGTATCGGGAAAATAAATACGTCTTTATCCAGTTTCAGGGAAGCGGAAAACATCCATGCAAAGGGAATCAGCATAGCAAATGTCAGAATGATCAAAACCACATAAAGGAGGCATTTGCTGATTTTAGAATTTTTGTTTTTTGATTTCATAACGTATCCTCCTTTTTTTAGTTTGCATACTTCTTCTCACCACGGAACTGAACCAGCGTGATGACAAGAACCATTAAGAACAACACCATAGCTACCGCACTTGCATAACCTAAATTCCAGTTACGGAATGCTTCTTCATAAATATGATAAACAAGTACCATGGCCTGGGAGCTTACAATTCCATTGGAGCCTCCTGCAAGCATATAAACAATATCATAAACCTTAAAGCAGTTGATCGTTAAGATAATCGTCACGAAAAAGGTCGTGGGCTGCAGCTGGGGCCAGGTAATATAGCGGAATTTCTGCCAGGTGTTACAGCCGTCAAGGCCTGCCGCTTCATATAGTTCTCCGTTAATCCCCTGTAAGCCTGCAAGGTAAATCACCATGTAATAGCCCATGTTTTTCCATACGCTGAACAATACGATGGTAAACATGACCCAGTGGGGATCTGCGGACCATTTGGGCAGACTCTTTGCGTGAACACCAAGATTATAAAGGATCATATTGATAGGTCCGCTCTTCATGGGACTGAACAGCATATTCCATACGGCTGCCACTGCCACAAGGGAAGCTACGTAAGGGAAAAAGCTAACGGTCCGAAAAAAATTCCTGCCTTTGACCTTCTGGTTCAGCACAACCGCTAATCCAAGAGCACACACCAGGGTCAAAGGAACCGTAGCCAAACAGTAAACAATCGTATTTATAAAGGACGATCTGAATCTCGCATTTGCAAACATATCCACGAAATTAGTAAGTCCTGCAAACTGCATCGGGCTGTTGCCATCCCATTTCATAAATGCCAGGACGAATGCAAAAATAATAGGTCCCAGTGTAAAAACTGCAAATCCAATGAAATTGGGAGCAATAAAGGAATAGGCAATCAAATTTCTCTTTTCCTGCCTTGTAAAACGCTCACCTGTCCGGACTTTTTTTATGGATTCATCTATTTTTTCGATTTTCGCAATCAGCCTGTCACGTTTTCTTGTACCTGCAGCATCCCTGAGCATAAGGCTTAAAGCATCCCGCTCTTTTTGCAAGGCTGTGATTTTTTCCTGTTTTTGCGACTCTGTTAATGTCTTCGCCATTTTGCTTATCCTCCTTTTTTCTTTATCTATTTTCAAATCAGAAGTTTCTTTAAATGAGGCGGGCTTTTCGCTGCCCGCCTCTGTTTGGTCTCTCAGACTTTTACTGGCCTAAAATTGCACTGACCTTTTCATTCATCTCAGCAATACCGTCATCTACGGACATACTGCCTGTCATGATTGCATCATGCGCTTCATTTAAAACGGTTTCAATTTCAGAATTCTTTTCATTTACTGGCATCTCAAGGTAGAGCTTTGAAGTATTAAGAGCTTCTGTGCTGGTTGAGTCATCCTTAGGGAATCCGTCTGCACTGGAAACCAGATCAGCAACTGTACTGTTCATAACCGCCGGAATGGTTCCTGTAGATGCAAGGATTTCAGCACCTTCTTTGCCGCTTGCAAATTTAATAAATTCCCAGGCAAGATCTTTATGCGGTGCATTGGAAGGTATTGCCAAAGAAGTAATGGTTGCAAGAGTGGAACCTGGCTCAACGCCCTCTGCATGAGGGTACTTTGCAATGCCCCAGTTGGAAACATCGGTATATTCACCGGTACGGATCTTCTCCATTAATGTAGAGATAAACCATGTTCCCATGTTCATCATCGCTACGTTCCCCTGTGCGAATGCACCGGAATAATGTAATCCGCTGGTCTTTAAAGTTGCATAATCCTGGCAGATGCCGTCTTCCTGCTGTTTAAGAACCATTTCATAATATGGTTTTAAGAATTCGTACTTTCCGTCAAGGATCGTATGCTTTCCGTCCAGAACACCGAAGAGCTGTACCGCAGATCTCCATGTGTGGTAATGAGCACCGTAAACTTCCTGTCCTGGTGTTTCAACAGCAAGACTTCTTGCTAACGCATCATACTGTTCAAATGTCATATCATTGGTTGGGTAGGCAACTCCTGCTTTATCAAATATATCCTTGTTATAGAATAATACCCAAAAATCATTACGGAAGGGGAGTTCATACAGCTTATCATTTATCGTTATCTGATCGGTAAGACCCTTATACTGGGTCAGATCAACATTGGATGCCTCAATATAGCTGTCCAGAGGCTCTAATACGCCTTTGTTTACAAGAGTCATATATCCAGGTACATCCTTTACCATAACAACATCAAAATCAGACCCGCTTCCTGTTAATTCTGTTGCAAGAACAGTCTGGTAATCTGTGGAACCCAGATCAACCATTTCGATTTTTACATCCGGATGCTCTTTCTCAAATGCATCAATCAGCGGTTGGTAATAAGTAGTTAGATTAATGTCCCATACCGACCATTTTAATACGGTCTTTCCATCTGCAGATTGCGTAGTTTCTGCCTGTTTTGTCTCTTCTTTGGCACCTTCTGAGGAACCTGCCGTGGATTCCTTTGCGCTTCCGGCACAACCAGCAAGACTGGTTACTACCATCGCACAGGCCAGTGCAAGACTGAGCGTTCTTTTTTTCATTGTATTCCCTCCTGATTTGAATTGATTAAAAAGTAAATGCCATATGCTACCCTGGCAATTTACCATACTAAAATTATAAATGAGATTCCTTCCATTAAGAATGGAATTTCTATTAGAAAAGCTTCACTATTTATTCATAGACTTTTTTCTAATTTTCTAAACATGTAATTTTCTATGATAAACAGTAAAATTTCTCTCTTGCATACATTTTAACCTGTTTTGCAAAAAAATACGCCTGCTTTTTCATTGACATTTTACAAGAAATAGGCTAACTTTGTAAATGATAACATAAAACAATACTGTATTAAGGAAAGAAGGGACATGTTTTTATCATGTGGAAAAGGCTTATCCCAAAAACAATCCGAGGCAAACTGATGGCTTTAACCGCTTCTGTCACGCTGGTCATCACGATTCTTACCACATCGGTCTGCTTCTCGGTCTTCCAGTCATTTTTAAGAAAAAACCAGATTCAGTCCGCTGAATTCAGTTTACAGGTTGTAAATAATAATATTGCAGCTGATATGAAGGATATCATATATTTCAGCAAATGGTGCTGTTCCAATGGAGCCATGCTGGATTATCTGAAAGCCTTTAACAGTCATACCAAATTTCCTACAGTCAATAAGGATATGGAAAATCTGCGCCCCTTAGCGCTCTCCTCTCACAACCGTTTAAAAGAAGAATACTATAATACCCGTTCCAATGAATATATCTCCAGGGTAATTGTTTCAACGCTCAATGGAAGTAACTTTCTGCAGATGGCATCATCCGCAAGCTATACCTCAGCCTATGCAGCTAAAATCATCCGGGAGCAAAGCTTCTTTGAAACACTTCATGACTCCAGGGACTTTCTATGGATCGGTCTGGTCAAAGACCCCTTTTCAGATACCAGCGGGAACATGTACATTCCCATTGTACGGCCGGTATACAATGAGTTCAGTTCTCAGATCATCGGCTGGACCTATGTGGAAGTTTCATCCCAGCTTTTTACAAATTATCTGTCCTCCTACCCTCTTCCCGATGACAGCATGCTCTTTTTGACCATCGGAGAAAAGACTTACCGCTTTCAGTCCAACGACTGGCAGGAGACGGAGTTTCCTTATAAAGATCCGGTCCGGCTGCCGGAAAATGATACCTTATCTAAGGGGACACAAGTACTCTCCGTAACAACAGACCAGGGGGAAAAGCGTATCATCGTTGAGCGTCCCGTAGACGGAATGGAAGGCTTCCTGCTGTCTCAGGTCTTATCCGAACAGCAGTTTGATCAGCAAAAGAATCTATATACTTTATTAATTCTGGGCATCTGCCTTTTTATCGTTTCTATGGGGATCCTGCTGATATTTTTGTTAAACCGGATCATTATGGAGCCCATTCATAAACTGACCGGCAAGATATCAAAAATCTCTGACGGAGACTTTTCAAGAGATTCAGCCATCGAGTGGAACCATGAGCTGGGCCAGGTGGGACGGGGCATCAACAGTATGTCAGAAAACATCCTTACCTTATTGAATAAGCGGGTTTCTGATGAAAAACAAAAAAAGGATTTAGAATATCAGATTCTTCAAAGCCAGATCAATCCGCATTTTTTATATAATACCCTTAATTCCATCAAATGGATGGCCACCATACAGAACGCAACAGGCATTGCCGATATGACCACCGCATTAGCCAGGCTGCTTAAAAATGTATCAAAGGGAACTGCTTCGCTTATTACGCTGAAAGAAGAACTGGATCTTGTAAAAGATTATTTTTTAATCCAGCAATACCGGTATGGAGGCAGTGTCTCCATTGAATATAACATAGAATCCGAAAAATTGTATGAATGTATGATCCACCGCTTTTCCCTGCAGCCCATGATAGAGAATGCACTGTTTCACGGGATTGAACCTGCAAAAACCGCAGGCAGGATCACTGTATTTGCACAGACAGAAGAATTATCAGGCAAAAAAATACTTAGGATAGATATTACGGATAACGGGATTGGTATGAGTCAGAAGATGATTATGCAGGTACTAAGCAGCGACATTGACAGCGGCAGCAACACGGAGTTTTTCCGTCATGTTGGTATTAATAACGTCAATAAACGCATCCAGTACGATTTCGGCCCGGAATATGGCATCACCATAACAAGCGAGCCGGGAAAATTCACCACCATGACCATTCGAATCCCATATGTACTTCATTCAGAAAACCAATCAACAGAAAGGTGAGTTATGAAGAAATTATTGATTGCAGACGATGAACCCCTGGTTCAAATCGGAATTAAATCCATGTTAAACTGGGCAGACTATGACATTGAAATCTGCGGAACCGCCGTCAATGGGAAAAATGCGCTTGAAATGATTGCAGAGTATTCACCGGAAATCGTTATTTCTGATATTCGTATGCCCATTATGAACGGCCTGGAACTGGCAAAAGCCAGCCGGGACACCTATGGAAGAATTCCTCTTTTTATATTTCTGACCAGCTATGAAGAATTCCAGCTCATAAAAGAAGCGATGTCTTACGAAGCCGTAGATTACCTTATCAAACTGGAACTGAACGCAGATTCTCTGTCTGAAGCAGTAAAAAAGGCCCTCTCTCGCTTAGATAGCCTGCAGGTATCAATGGAATACAAAAGCTCCGGACGCCCTCTTCTGCAAAGCTATTATGAGAAATTTTTTATGCGGCTTTTGCATAACCTGTTTGACAGTGAAGAACAGTTTTCCCTGCAAGCCAAAGATGTAAAGCTGGACTTTATAGAAAACTGCTATTTTGCGGCATTTTGCGAAATCAGGGAAGACGGGCATAAGGACATGGATTATACCAAGCTTATGAATCTGTATAACAGCACGCTGCAGATGGCAAAAGAGATTATCGGAAAACACCTTCCTTCCTATATCATATCTCTGGATATGAAACATTTTGCAGTAGTTTTCCACCTGCCCGAAGAAGAAGATTTTAACGAAGGGATCATCTCCCGCTGCTTTTCCAATGCAGCAGAAATGGTTCACAATTATTTTAATGTAACTTTATTTACCGGAGTGGGAACCCCTGTCAGCCACCCTCTAAAAATCAGCGAATCCTACCAGGAAGCGCGGCAGGCATTTTCAAAAGCCACTGAGGAAGCAGCTGTTGTCATCTTTACAGCTTCTGATACGGCTTTTATGCGCAATGCCTTTAACATCACCGTATTTAAAAATGAGATCACCAAAGCCTTTAACGAGTTTGATACTGATGTGTTATACAAAACCATGACAGAGATCATAGAATTGTTTGAATCCCATCCCATGCGTTTTTCCCAGGCAGCAGATGGAGCCTGCAACATACTTTATCTAGCCCTGTCCCTTTTGCCCGATGGAGAAAAGAACATGATGGATATCTTCTCCTCTTACAGCGACGGTTACCGTTCTATTTACCGCTTTACCAATGTGGAACAGATTTCCGAATGGATGGTCATCTTCCGGGACGGCCTGTGCAAAGTACTGAAATCCAAACGAAAGACCTACAAGGCTCATGTTATTACAAATGTTCAAAAATATATCAACAATCATATTACGGAAAAACTCAGTTTAAATGAAGTTGCAGGAATCTTCGGCTTAAGTCCTAATTATTTAAGCATATTGTTCAAAAAAAACTGCCGGCTTGGTTTTTCTGAATACATCGCCCAGGCAAAGATAAACAAAGCCAAATCACTGCTTCTGGAACAGGACATGAAAATCTACGAAGCAGCCGACCAGCTGGGATTTGAAAGTGCTTTTTATTTCAGTAAAGTATTTAAAAAGGTTACCGGATTATCCCCCCGGGAATATATACAGCAAAATACCATTAAAACTTATGATGAAAATTAAGGAGAATGCTTTATGATTACAGAATTGGCAAAAAGCATTAAAAAACCGTTATCCTGCTTTTATCCGTACCCCCCTGCCTGCGACCGAAAAGAATGGGAAGCCGTTCCGGAAGACTTAAGGGAACGTCTGGTAAAAAACGGAGAAAACTATTTGCATTTTAACTATCCTCCCATCACTGCAGTGGATTTTATGGCATTTACAAGAACAGGAAACCGAAGTGATTATGAAGACAAGCAATTTTCCAGAAGAATCGCCCTTGACCATCTTGTGCTCGCGGAATGTGTAGAACATAAGGGGCGTTTTCTTGATGATATCATTAACGGGCTTTATGTCATATGTGAAGAAAATGCCTGGCAGCTTCCGGCCCATAATTCCTATATTCGTGATACGCCTCAGTTTATACTTCCGGATGTCACACGTCCGGTCATCGATCTGTTTGCTGCTGAAACTGCTTCCGTTCTTTCCATTGCAGAATATCTTTTAAGAAAGGAACTGAGTGAGGTCAGCCCTTTCCTTTCCAAAATGATCAACAAGAACCTGGAGGAGCGTATTTTCACTCCATACCTCCAGGAACATTTCTGGTGGATGGGGGATGGGGTCAGCCAGATGAACAACTGGACGATCTGGTGCACCCAGAACATACTTCTCTCTGCATTTACCAGAGATCTTCCACAAGAAAAAAAGCGGCAGATTCTTCAAAAAGCGGTAAAAAGCATGGATTATTTTCTTGATGAATACGGGGAAGACGGCTGCTGTGACGAAGGCGCCCAATATTATCGTCATGCAGGGCTGTGCCTGTTCAATTCCCTGGAAGTTTTAAACGGAATTGCAGACCAGGCATTCCTTCCTGCTTATGAAAATGAAAAAATCAAAAATATTGCTTCCTACATCTTAAATGTTCACATTGACGGAATCTACTATGTGAATTTTGCTGACTGCTCTCCGGTTGCCGGACGATGCGGTGCCAGAGAGTTTTTATTCGGCAAAAGGACCCGGAATAAAGAACTGATGGAATTTGCTGCCTCTGATTACCAGAACAGTGAGGACCCGCTGACGGTTGATGAACACAATCTGTTTTACCGGCTGCAGACCATATTCACCCATGAGGAGATGCTTTCTTATAAGAAAAACCCTGCCATTGTCCATAAAGACGTCTGGTATGAAAGCGTTGGTATTTTTATCTCCAGGGATGAACATTATTCCCTGGCTGTTAAGGCAGGTGACAATAACGACAGTCACAATCACAATGATACAGGAAGTTTTACTATTTACAAAAACGGCAAGCCTCTTTTGATTGATGTGGGGGTGGAAACTTACAGTAAAAAAACCTTTTCTCCGGAACGGTATGATATATGGACCATGCAGTCACGTTTCCACAATATTCCTACGTTCTTTGACGGCGAAACAGAAATCATGCAAAAAGACGGTGCCGAATATGGTGCCGAACAGGTATCCTGCTATTTTGGAGCGAAAGAAAGCGGTATATCCATGAATCTGGCCTCAGCTTATCCAGATCAGCGGATTCATTCTTATATCCGCAGCGCAGTGCTTAAAAAAGGGAACGGAATTGTTATTACGGACCACTATGAAGGAGAACTGTTGAATCCAGTCCTTTCCTTAATGTTCTATGAAGAACCAATGGTATCAGAGAATTCTGTAACCATAGGAAGTCTGGGTAAACTTACGGCAGAAGGTGCCGCTTCTATAAGAAAAGAAATCATCCCAATCACCGACAAACGCCTGCAAACTGCCTGGAAGCATGATATTTACCGATTGCTGGTCTCCATGAAAGATCAGGATTTGGTTTTAACCATTCACTAGATATAAAAATTATTTATAATTAATCATCTGGAGTACTCCCCTTTGCCGGGGAGTGCTTTTTTTATAAGCCAATGGCAATGGAGCAAACAACACTCTGCATACAGACGCATTTTTATTGTATAAAGCCCTGGTTTACAGGACTTTACAGGAAAAAAAATTAAAAATCAGGCCAATCCCTTCTATGCATGATAGAAAGCAATTATGTCAGGCTGATTTTGTCTCTAACAAACTTGAGACATTATACATATCATATGTTATAAAGGAATATAAAGCCCTTTATAAAAATATACGCATCTACAAAATATTTTACAAGAAAATATTACACCTTGACAGGAGGGAGTTATAATGAATAATTGTAGAGATTGGGACGGAAATCGCGGCGGTTGCGGCGGCGGTTGTGGCGGCGGCGGTTGCTGCGTTGGACCACAAGGGCCAAGAGGATGTCCAGGACCTACCGGACCGCAAGGGCCAAGAGGTTTTCAGGGACCTCCCGGACCACAAGGGCCAAGAGGATTCCAGGGCCCAACTGGACCAACTGGACCTCAGGGTATTCCTGGACCTGACGGGCCCGTAGGACCTATAGGACCTCAGGGACCTGTAGGACCTCAGGGACCACAGGGTATTCAGGGACCGACCGGACCGACTGGGCCAACCGGTGCTACCGGTGCGACTGGTGCTACCGGTGCTCAAGGACCTGCTGGACCCGCCGGACCTGCTGGACCTACCGGACCGACCGGACCGACTGGCGCTACCGGTGCAACTGGTGCCCAAGGACCTGCCGGACCTGCTGGACCGACCGGACCGACTGGCGCTACCGGTGCAACTGGTGCCCAAGGACCTGCCGGACCTGCTGGGCCTACCGGACCGACTGGACCGACTGGTGCTACCGGTGCCCAAGGACCTGCCGGACCCGCTGGACCTGCCGGACCTACCGGACCGACTGGTGCTACCGGTGCTCAAGGACCTGTCGGACCAACTGGACCGACTGGTGCAACTGGTGCTCAAGGACCTGCCGGACCTGCTGGACCTACCGGACCTACCGGGCCAACCGGCGCAACTGGTGCCCAAGGACCTGCCGGACCCGCTGGACCTACCGGACCTACCGGACCTGCCGGACCGTCAGCACTATTCAGAGGATTACAGGCTCAGTTAACAGCTGGTACAGAAGTTGCAACCGGAAGCCCTGTTTTATTTAATACCATTTTAAGCAGCCAGAGTCCTAATATTTCTTACAACCCAGCTACAGGTACTGCTACAATAGTCGCTGAAGGAAATTATTATGTAGCTTGGTGGGTATCTACAGACGGAGCAGAAACATCCACTTATGTAGAATTTACACTTCAGGTTAATGGCGGTGGTGGCGCTTCTGCTAGTTCACCAGTAGTAACAGGACAGTTAAACGGATCAGCACTCGTTACAGTTGGTGCGATTCCTGCAACTATCCAGCTTGTTAATACAACTGGTCAAACCGTTTTCTATGGTGCAACTCCGGTTATTGCAAACATTGTTATTTTAGAAGTTGCAGAACCATAATACACCCATCCAGAAACATTCCTAAGTGGAAAACTCCAATAAAATATGCGTCGGGACCAATACTTCCGGCGCATATTCTTTGCAAAAATTTTAACTGATTCCAAACCAAACTACATAAGGGGAGCAAACAGTCTCAAAGCACGTCCTGCAAATCTCTCATACCATGGGTATTGAGACAAGTCTTCAAATGCAACTCTTCTGCTTTGAGCCAATGTTTGCTGGAAATCCCGTTCAATATCTCTGACTGCTTCATTGCAGTACAGATATGCAGCACATTCAAAGTGCAGATACAGGCTTCGGAAATCCATGTTGATGGTCCCCACCACTGCCTTTGTACTGTCACTGGTAAATACTTTTGCATGTATAAATCCAGGCATATATTCATAGATCCGGACTCCTGCCCGAATCAATTCACCATAATGGGATCTGGCAAGCAGGAACGCATATTTCTTATCCGGTATTCCCGGCATAATAATGACTGTTTCCACGCCCCGTTTCGCTGCAAAGGTAAGTGCTTTCATCATTCCATAATCAAGAATCAGATATGGTGTCATGATATGTACATACTGTCTTGCTGAATTGATAATATCCAGATATACCTGCTCCCCTACGCTTTCCCGGTCCAGAGGGCTGTCTGCATATGGAATAACAAATCCCTCCATGGGAAGTTCCAGCGGGTAAAAGTATTCGGGATCTCTTAAATATCGGCTGTAATCCTCCGGTTCCGCTTCAGAGATGTTCCACATCTCCAGAAACATCATGGTAAAGCTTGTAACTGCCTCACCCTTAAGCATGATCCCGGCATCCTTCCAGTGTCCAAACCGGACCCGCCGGTTGATATATTCATCCGCCAGATTCATACCCCCGGTAAAAGCAGTATGCCCGTCCACCACCAGTATCTTACGATGATCCCGGTTGTTCTGATAGGTAGTCAATACCGGCTTGATGGGAGAAAATATTTTGGCTTTTATTCCTTTTTCCTGCAAGTCCTTTGTATAACCATACGGAAGGAGTGTAAGGGAGCACATTCCATCATACATAAAACGGACTTCTACTCCCTCTTTTGCCTTTCGTTCCAGAATTTCAAGAATTTCATTCCACATTTCCCCCTGCTCCACAATAAAAAACTCCATAAAAATAAACCTTTTGGCTTCTTCCAGTTCTTTTTTCATAGCTGCGAACATGGTTTCCCCCAATGAAAAATATTGTACATTGGTATTCCCGTATACTGGATAATGACTGGAATTTTTAATATATCTGGCAAGATTTGCATTCTGTTTGCTCATTCTGGACAGATTTTCCATAACTCTGGGAGACTGTATTAAGTATTCATCCGTTTTTTCCATATTGACTCTTAACTTTTTATCCATCAATTTGCCAATAATCTGAAATTCCGCAAACAAATAAAAGAGAATTCCAAATACAGGCACCGCTGCAATTGGAATCATCCAGGTCAGCTTAAAAACTGGATTTTCCTCTTTATTCAATATATAAATGATAATCAGTGCGCTAAGGAGAGTAAAACCACCGTAAAAATAAGCCAGATACCGGCTTAAAAAGCGATACGCCGCAATAAGTATGACCACCTGGGCAATAAGAGCTATTGCTCCAAATGTAGTCCTTCCAAATACAACCCGCAGCATTCCCCTGAATTGCTTCATACTTGTAACCTCCATATGCAAGTACATGCAGCTTTGATATGATTCTCCTAGTTTAACACAAAAAGAATTGGAAATAAAGTACCAAATGACTTCTTGAATTCCCATATCATTTACAGTATAATGGAAAATAATAAAAATTATCAAAAGGAGACCGTCTATGGAAAAATCAAAGGTTTATTATACAAACTTTCATACCACGTTTCAGGAGAATCTTCCCCAGAAATTAAAAAGACTGATAAAAGCAGCCGGTATGCTCAATCAAATTGATTTCCAGAATAAATATACGGCAATAAAAATCCACTTCGGTGAACTGGGAAACTTATCCTTTCTGCGTCCCAATTATGCAAAAGCAGTGGTCGATCTTGTATATTCACAGGGCGGTAAGCCATTTTTAACGGACTGTAACACCTTATACGTAGGAAGCAGAAAGAATGCGCTGGACCACCTGGACACCGCTTATGAAAATGGTTTTTCCCCCTTTTCCACCGGCTGTCATGTACTGATTGCCGACGGTTTAAAAGGAACCGATGAAAGCCTGGTTCCAGTAAACGGAGAATACATAAAAGAAGCTAAGATCGGCCGAGCAGTGATGGATGCCGATATTTTTATCTCCCTTACTCATTTTAAAGGACATGAAAGCACTGGATTTGGAGGTACTTTAAAAAATATTGGAATGGGCTGTGGTTCAAGAGCCGGAAAGATGGAGATGCATAACGCCGGAAAACCTCATGTGGAGGCAGAAAACTGTGTAAGCTGTCATGCATGTGAAAAAAACTGTGCTCATAGTGCCATTTCCTTTCAGGAAAAGAAAGCTTTTATCGATCATGACCGCTGTGTCGGATGCGGCCGCTGTATTGGTGTCTGCCCAGTGGATGCAGTCCAATCTGACTTTGATGAATCCAATGATATCTTGAATTATAAAATTGCAGAATACACCAAAGCCGTGATAAAAGACCGGCCAAGCTTTCATATCAGCCTGGTCATGGATGTATCCCCCTACTGCGACTGCCATTCTGAAAACGATATCCCCATTATCCCGGATGTAGGAATGTTCGCTTCCTTTGACCCGGTTGCCCTTGATATGGCATGCGTTGACGCAGTAAACCGCCAGCCAGTGATGGCAGGCAGCCTCCTTGAAAAGCACGGTAGTCACCATCACGATCATTTTAAAGATACTCACCCGAATACCAACTGGAAATCTTCCATTGCACACGGAGTAAAAATCGGACTTGGCAATTCAGAATATGAATTAATCACGATCTGATATAGCAGAAAAGAGAGCTCAAGACCTGTGCTCTCTTTTTTTGCTAATCTTCTAATTCAAATCGAAAAGTTCCGGCCTCGCTCAAAGGAACTTTATCCCGTCCAATCTGCCACACAGATATTTCTGAATCTTTTACTTTATTCTCAGGTACATTTTTCGCAATGATCAGTTCCGGCCAGATAAACGTGGTTTCCACTGCTTTTCCATCCAGGCATATCTTGGAGTATGGCGTAAAGTTATTACCGTAAACTAATACGTTGGAATCATTATAAACCACATCATCAATCGTTATATCATCGATGCCCATTTTAAGATCCGTGGAATTATAAGGACTTTTTCCGCCATATACCTCATGACTTCCGTAAAGGATATCATATTCCAGTGTTTTCATGTCTTTTAAGTAGCTTTCCTTATCCACCTGGTTATCATTAAAATATTTTTGATGAAACCGCATCATGGTCCCTTCATGAATATTCAGCATGTTTAAGATATGGGCTCCAAGCTGATAAGCCTCCACGTCCTTTTTCACAGGCGGAAGATTCATATTGTTCCAGACCACATATTCGGTCTGGAACAGCGACCCGTTCTTCATCTCGCTCTCTGACCACTCAAATCCGGGCAGGTGGTCCCCATACATCACTAAAACAGTAGGTTCCTTCCGGATCCGCAGGGTATTGACCAGAGAACGTATAAATTCGTCCATTTCATTGATCTGCTGGCAATAGTATTCAAAACTTGAATATTTCCCATGTCCCTGAACAGAAATCGTATAAATGAAATCAGGATTCGGTGTGGAATCCAGGGTTTTAATGATCTCTCCGGTCAATATTTTGTCCTTGCACCAGCCCGTGGGATTTCGTTCAATGTTATTCATATACTCAATCGGCGTAAATGTATCAAAGCCGAGCTGGGAAAACACACGGTTCCGGTCATAAAAGGTGGCTTCATTATTATGAATCGCATGAGCGCTATAACCAATATTTTTCAAGTCAAAGGCCAAACTTTCCGAAGAAGTCTTCTTTAACACCGTTTTATACGGATACTCACCAGGTCCGAAAAAGTCCAGATTCATACCGGTGATCGATTCAAACTCCGTATTGGCAGTTCCGGCTCCGACCACAGGCACATTCAGATAACCTCCCGGATAATTTTTCTGCAATTGACGGAAAAATGGAATGGGATCATATTTTACCGGATTGTTTTTCCATAAAGAAGGGTCAAAAAAAGATTCCAGCTGAATCATAATGATATTGGGTTTCGTATCTTCTGACAGATCATATAAGTTTTCCGGTACCAGTTCTTCCGCTTTAATTGCTTCCATGGTTTCGTTCCCATAGTCTTCCGGCTTTGATATTCCCGTATTAAATATGGAATTGGAAAAACAGTATGGGAAGCCAAAACTGCGAAATGCATCTCCGATATTACCAAAATGTACGGCTACCAAACCAGTCCTCATGGATAAACTTGTAGCCCCCAGAACCAATACGGCACATACGGCTATTACCGCTGTACCAAATCCGTATCTCACCTTTTCTTCTGAGACAGGTGCTTTTTTCCACACAAAGATCAGGCAAAGGATTGCAAACACGATCCCCAGTACGATCAGAATGATCTGCTGCCAGGTAAAGTAAACAGTAGCCAGACCAATGGCATACTTCACCAGACGGAAATCTGCTGCCGTAAATGGTGTGGTTCGAAAAATCAGAAGAATCCCGTTGACTACCCCTAAAAAAAGCCATATTACAGACATTGCAATACAGACAAATGCCTTTCTCCTGGTTACGAACAGAATGGTAAAAGGAAGGGTTATAATCAGAGTATTCAATAAAAAGATTAAGAACCCGCCCAGCATATAGGAGCCAAGGCTTGTCAGGGATTTTCTGGCTGCCAGCTCAATCATGATATTTAGTACGGCAGAAAGAGCAAAAAGCTTCCCCAGCCATTTGACATATATATTCATAATATACCTCTTTGCATCATAATTCTTTTTGAGTCGGCTCTAGTCTACCACACTTTACGGAAAATTTACATACCTTTTTTATAAAAGCAGAAATTGACACAAATAAGGACCGGCCCCCGGACCGGTCCCTTCATTAATTATTCCTGCTCTTTCGTAGGTTCAAATGCATCTTCATTCACCGCATTGATACCAGCTGTTAAATTCAATTCTTCTGTCACAGCGGTATCTTCCGGCTCTTCAGCATATTCTTCATTCGTTTCCTGTTCTGCGGAGGCTTCCTTTACAGGAGCACCACACTTTCCGCAATAAAAGGAATTCTTTGGAACTTTCGCTCCGCATTCTGCACAGATACGGGTTCCCTCGCTTTGGCTCAGTTCAATCTCCAGAGCGGCAATTCTTTCCCGGCTGGCTCTTACAGCTTCATATGCCTTAGCATACGCTTCCTCTGGCGCATTGTTCGTTTCATAGAACTGTTTCCCGATGGCAGCATAAGCCTCCTCAAGCTTTGTTCTCTCAGCACTTATCTGTGTCTTTAATTGTATCGTCTCAGTCAGCGCTTTCGCCTTGGTTGCGACCTCTTTGCCGGTATCGCTGAGTGTTTTCCCCAGCTCTTCAAAAAATGCCATCCGTGATTCCTCCTTTGACTTATACTTCTACCATTTTAACTTTATTGGGAGAAAAAGTCAATGAAAGAGTGCTTACACACCTCTTTTTATCTTCTCGATATTCTCTGTCACAGACTGCGGAAGCTGATTTAAGGGAATCGTATATTTCATCTCACTTTTACTGCCGGCTGATTCTGATACTGCCGAAAAGCTAATTCTTTCAGACCTGTCGGTGATAAATGGATTCATATTGGAATACTCCTCGACGGAAGCCTTTTCCATTATCTCCATCAGCATCTTTGGATCTGTAATTGTCAGATACTGCATATCCTGTTTCTCAAAAGAATACATGTATTCAGCAAACTGAGTCAAATCAATGTTGATTTCTTTGATCTGCTCCGGATTATTCCAGCTGTCCACATCAACCTGACACTCTTTAAGCAGTTCCAATGTATTCCTAAAGGAAGGATAGATGGGATAATATCCTCTTTCCGTAACATCACCATACTGCCAGTAGTTCTGACTCTCCGTCCGCTTAGTTTCTGCATCCGCCTGTTTTCTGGTGACAAACTGTATTGACCCGACAGGATTTTCCTTCTGCATAGTCTCCACCTTCAGATTTTTCAAATCTTCCTGGTATGTCATAAGTATCTTTTCCGTCATAGCTTTATCGGTCCCGTTCCGGTCAAGGCTCACGACATTTCGCAGTGCACCTCTGCCGACTCTCACCCATGCAGTATCTTCCGGAGTCTGAGTCAGCACAGGATAAACGGCGTTTAAGAAATTTGGATTTTCATAGATCCGGACGATTTCCGGACGTATTTTCTCTCCGGACAATTCGTAAGACCGGTAAATACTTTTCCCATTCTTCATCGTATATTTGACTAAAAAACGATAAGTTCTCTCATTGTCACCCGTATCTCTTTTGGTCGTGCTGCTTCGGTCCAGACGTTGATTTCTTTCCACTGCCTCACGGACCAAGGCCAGAACGGGAACAGTATCTTTCAGTTCCATATGATTTAAAATATATTCATTGGAGGATATATACCGCCAGTTATAATCACCTTCTGCATCCTGCCAGATATCTCCATAGGATATCCAGTCGGCAGTGTCATCAAAGGATACTGCCACTGACTTTATAGAACTTTCTTCCGGTATATAGCTGTCAAAGCCAAAGAAATCGTAGCGGAAGCTGCAAAATAAGGCCCCAGCGAAAACAGCAGAAACGATCATCTGCTTCCAGTGGGAAAACAGCTTTCGGAACTCAAAATGATAAATAATTTCTATGAAACAATGAGATAGCAATGCCCCACAGACCAATCCGAATACCGCCCAGCCCAAACTGGAATGAATAAACCAGAAAAACAGACTTCCGCATAGTGAAATAAGAATAACAATCGGAATCCGTATGATTGGCATACTGATCTTAAATGCCATCGCTTTCCCGGCAGCCTCTGACCCTCTCTTCTTATAAAGCCAGAAAGACAGAAATGCTATCATTGCAGTTACAATTATGACCGCTGTGATCCGAAGCAGGACCTCCCCTGAATATTCGCCCGATTTCACCTTCTCAATATTGGCAAAAAACAGTGCTATTGGAGAAAACTTATCCATTAGCCTGTGGAATACCGTTTTGCCCTCCTCGTAGCTGGTATAAAAGAACTGATTATAAGACAATTCCAAAACAAATAAAAGACAGAGGGAATAGAAATTGAATACAAGTGTACCAAAAATTCCTATTAATATGTTTCCTGTTAAAATCATTGCAAGTACTGTTACTGTATACAGCATGGTATAATGTATCAGAAAAAACAGAAATCCGGTAAAAGAAGCCCCCGCAACTTCTACAGGAGATATCCTGTTTGCACCAATCACCCCCAGCGCAAGCAAAAGATTGATTCCAAAGGCTGCCGCTGCTATTAGAATACCATTCATATAATTCGCCCAGAATAAATGCTTTCTGTTTACCGGTATTCCATGGTAAAAATCCACCTTCTGCCTGGAGTGAAGATAAGAAAAACTGGTCACTCCCATAATCAGAGACAGAAAGATGATCAAGGCAACCATAAATCCATTTTGAATTCCAAGCCATTCTTGAAGCTCTGAAATAATATACTGATGATTCATTTCCTGCTTTATGTTCTCGTCAAGCACAAGCGCTGTTCCTACCGGAAGAATAAAGAAAAACATCAAAAAAGCAACGGCCATGGACCAGAGGCGCTGTTTTCCGTCCTCCTTAGAAAGATTAAAAAATAAGTTTCTTGATGTCATAACCGGCCACCTCCGTTTCACTGATAAATATTTCTTCCAGAGACAGTGGAATCATCTCATAAAATACCGGCTGGTACGACTCCATCAGTCCCTCTATTTCTTCTTTTCTTCCACGTACTGTTATGGTATAGAGCTTTCCTCTGGATACTGTCTTTATGCGCTTTAAATCCACCAGGTCATGCTCTGTCATCCCATCCTTTAACACACATTGAATCTTGTGAATGTTAAGCTTCATGTCATCCAGATCTCTGGAAAGCAAAATTCCTCCTCTGTGCAGAAGCCCCACATGATCACAGATATCTTCAAGTTCCCTTAAATTATGGGAAGCAATAATGGGGGTTAAATTCCGTTCCGCCATATCATTGGCGAAAATACTCTTTACTGCCTGACGCATGACAGGGTCAAGCCCGTCAAAGGTTTCGTCACAGAACAGATAATCTGTATTCGCACATATTCCGCAAATAACAGAAAGCTGTTTCTTCATTCCCTTTGAAAAAGTCTGAATCTTTCTTCTGGTTTCCAGACCAAAATTATCCATCAGCGTCTGAAAACGTGCCCGGTCAAATTCCGGATAAACTCTGCTGTAAAATTCCATCATATCAACAGGCGCTGCATTGTTAAAATAATATTGGTCATCGGATATATAAAAGAAGCGTCTCTTTACCTTTTCGTTTTCATAAACCGGTTCTCCGTCTATAGCAACACTGCCTTCATCCGGCCTTAATATTCCGCTGAGCATTCTTAAAAACGTACTCTTTCCCGCTCCATTGGTTCCGATAAGTCCAAACACGTTCCCATCCCGTATTTCAGCGCTTACATGGTCTACAGCTACAATATCATCAAATCTTTTGGTTAAATTTTCGGCTTTAATCATAAGTTCTATCCTCCCCTTCCATATATTCCGGTTTCGTCCAGCCCTCTGCGATCCAGGTATGAACTTTATCTTCCGTCAGGCCCGCTCTTTTCGCTTCATCAATCCAACTTCCAAGTTTTATCTTCAGCTCACTGTTTTTTAACGCACGGATCGAACTGGTATCAGCCACAAAGCTGCCTTTTCCCTTAACCGAATAAATAAATCCCCTCCGCTCCAACTCTGCATAGGCTCTTTGAATTGTATTAGGATTAATGGATAAATCGGTAGCAAGATTCCGGACAGAAGGCAGCTGGCTATCCTGTTCCAACACACCGCAAATCATAAGATCCTTTAATTTTTCAACGATCTGCTCATAGATGGGCCTTCGGTCTTTGTAATCAAGCAATATCATATTTCACCTCCTATATCTGTATTAATACATCTAATACACTAAATATAGCAAAATACCTCCGGTCTGTCAACCAGAGGTACTCATATTATTTAATTTCTGCGGTCCTCGACGATCAAAATACGTATGGCATTCTGGATAAGACTCCAGTTAAACACATATAGGGTGTAAGATACATTTCCTCTGATGTAAATATTAGAGCTTAATAAAATACTTCCGCTTAAAGGATTGCTGCCAAGAACAGAGACCATGTAATATCCTGTAGTTGTGTACTGAAAATTAGTTACCTGCCTGTAATTAACATCCTGAAAGGTAACACTGCCGCCATTTAACATGACATTGATCTTACGGTTTGTTATGGAAAGGTTGCACACCCGAAAACATCCGGTATTGATTCCCCCATTGCAGAAAATGTCTTCAATGACCATTAAATCAAGCCCTGAATCCGTATTGATAATTGCAATTGTAATTGCCTCTTTTGCAGGAATCTGAATTTGTTTTTCAACATATACATAGTGATTATCACCCGTTACCGTGATCCTTTGTTCCTCAGCAGATACCCGCCCATACCGGGTCATTTCACCATTATTTAATCCGTTTACAGCGATCTCGCCGTTGATAAATATATAAAATGCCGGATAGTCCGCAGCTGCATTTAGAAAGCGCACCAGCCCCACCTGCGGAGAATCACAGTAATAACACGGAATAATTGGTTTTGGAAACATTGTAATGATGGAACTCCAGGCACTTTCATGTCCGTCTTCCGAAGATGGAATATCAAACGCAGGCCATTTTTCTTCCTGGTCGGGAACAACTATATTTGACTGATCCCCGTCTGAATATGCGGACTCTTCACCATCTTTCTGAGACTGCTGGGGATTTGGTTCTGTATTTATGTTAGAATTTGTATCATCAAGAATATAAATTAAATCGCCCATAAAAACCCTCTTTTATGATAGTTATATAATAAGTTATTCTTACGATAATACTCAGTGCCTGTCCCTGCATATTTGGCAATGCATTCACATCAATAAGTCTTAATAATCTCTGCATTCAGCCTCCTGAAATTTTGTGACAAAGGAATTCTGTTGAATTTTTTGAATATATTTTTTACTTAATAGTAATTATCTTAAATTTTTATTTAAAAAACAACCAAAAATAGGTACAAATTCATCATTTTTTAATTTTTTCTTTTTTTAACTTTAAATTAACAATTATTTACTATATAATGAATATGTATATTACAAAAGAAAGGAAGGTTACAAAATATTATGAATGAGTACCTTTTAATGTGGAAGAATTTTTTCAATTTCAAGGACCGTACCTCGGTAAGAGGATATTGGATGGCAATTTTATTTAATATTATTGCTATCTTAATTTTAGGAGTGCTGATATCAATATCTGAAGTCTTTTTTATTCTATACCTTATTTATATCCTTGCAATCCTAATTCCATCTCTTTCCTTATCGGTTCGCCGGTTACATGATATTAACAAATCCGGATTTTGGGTCTTTATTACCTGTGTTCCATTTATCGGAGCGATTCTCTATCTGATTTGGGTATGCAAACCCAGCGTGGATGAAGGAAATCGTTTTGGAACATCTCAGGTATAATTTTTAATACCGGTTCTAAAGTTACATAATTAACAAAAAATCCCCATGGCCAGAGACTCCTCTTGCCATGGGGATTTCATATGCATTCATATATACTGCAAAAATACGCCCGGATAAATTACCCGGGCGTATTTTTAAATCAATTAATCATTACCGTATAAGGTAACCAATTTCTGCAGATATTCAAATCTTGCTTTTGCATCTGCTTCATTCTTCTCGAATAAGTCAGCGGCTCTCTCCGGGTTCTTCATTACTAAGGAAGCGTAACGAACCTCACCCTTTAAGAATTCCTGATATCCCTCTAAAGCAGGAGCCTTGCTGTCTAAGACAAACTTCTTCTCAGCAGCTGGGTTGAAACGGAAGTTATTCCAGTATCCGCATTCTACAGCCAGCTTCTCTTCTGTCTGAGCTTTGGACATACCTTTCTTGATACCATGGCTGATACATGGAGCATAAGCGATGATCAAAGATGGTCCTGGATAAGCCTCTGCCTCTGCAATTGCTTTCACAGTCTGAGCATAGTCAGCACCCATAGCGATCTGTGCTACATATACATAACCATAGCTCATGGCAATGCTTGCCAAGTCTTTCTTCTTTGTATCTTTACCGCCAGCAGCGAACTGTGCTACAGCACCGGTCTTAGTAGCCTTGGAAGACTGTCCGCCTGTATTGGAGTAGATTTCTGTATCGAATACCATGATATTGATATCCCTGCCGCTTGCAAGAACATGGTCAACACCACCGAAGCCGATATCATAAGCCCAGCCGTCTCCACCAAAGATCCACTGGGATTTCTTAGCCAGGAAGTTTTTGTCTTTTAAGATTGCCTTGCCTAATTCACAGTCACAGCCCTCTAAAGCTGCAACAAGCTTTTCTGTAGCAGTACCATTGGTTGCGCCAACTGTGAATGTGTCAAGGTACTCTTTACATGCTGCTTTTACTTCATCGGAAGACTTCTCAGAATTTAAAAGTTCTTCTACTTTAGCCTTTAAACCGTTTCTAAGTGCAGTCTGAGCTAAAAGCATACCATAACCAAACTCTGCATTGTCTTCAAATAAGGAGTTAGACCATGCAGGACCCTGTCCCTTTTCGTTCACGGTATATGGTGTAGACGGTGAAGAGTTACCCCAGATAGAAGAACATCCGGTTGCATTGGCAATATACATTCTGTCACCGAATAACTGAGTAACTAATTTTGCGTAAGGTGTCTCGCCACATCCAGCACATGCTCCTGAATACTCAAGAAGCGGCTTTTTGAACTGGCTTCCCTTAACCGTGGTCTCTTTGAATTTTGTAATAACTTCCTGCTTAATAGGAAGTGTCTGACCATAGTCAAAGCCGATCTGGGTGGTATCACAGTTTGCTTCCATGTTCACCATAGTAAGAGCTTTTTCGCCCTTCTTTCCAGGACAAACATTAGCACAGGATCCACAACCGGTACAGTCAAATGCGGATACAGTAATAGCAAACTGATATCCAGCCATTCCTGTCATAGGAAGTGTCTTCATAACTTCCGGTCTCTTAGCTGCCTCTTCTTCTGTCATAGCAACCGGACGAATAACTGCATGAGGGCAAACATAGGAACAGAAATTACACTGGATACAATTATCCGGGTTCCAGCTTGGAATATTTACAGCAATACCACGTTTCTCAAATGCTGATGTGCCAGATGGAGTGGAACCGTTTGCATAATCGGTAAATGCTGATACCGGTAAGGAATCACCTTCCTGCGCGCTTACCTTGATCTGAATATTATTGACAAAGTTTACAACATCCTGGTTATCGCCAGAGATTGTCTTATAATCAAGACCTTCATCTGTGCAGTTTTTCCAGCTTTCCGGCACTTCTACTTTAACAACGCCTTTTGCACCGGCGTCGATTGCAGCCCAGTTCTTCTTTACAACTTCTTCGCCTTTACGTCCATAAGTTGCTTTAGCTGCTGCCTTCATCAGTTCGTTTGCTTTTTCAGCAGGAATAATTCCTGTCAGTTCAAAGAATGCAGACTGAAGAATTGTATTAATACGTGTTGGTCCCATACCGGTCTCAATACCGATTTTCACACCGTCGATGGTGTATAACTGGATATTGTGATCAGCAATATATTTCTTCACCTGACCTGGTAAGTGCTTATCAAGACCTTCTTTGTCCCAAGGACAGTTCAATAAGAAGATACCGCCGTCTACAAGTTCCTGAACCATATTGTACTTGCGTACATAGGAAGGATTGTGGCAAGCTACAAAGTTTGCCTTACGGATCAGATAAGTGGATTTGATCGGCTTATGTCCAAAACGTAAATGGGACATGGTAACACCGCCGGATTTTTTGGAGTCATAATCAAAGTAAGCCTGAGCATACATGTCGGTATTGTCACCGATGATCTTGATGGAGTTCTTATTCGCACCTACCGTACCGTCTGCACCAAGACCCCAGAACTTACAGTTGGTTGTTCCCTCTGGAGTGGTAACAATCGGAGCACCTGTTTCAAGAGAAAGATGAGTAACATCATCCACAATTCCGATAGTAAATGGAGTTTTTGTCTCATTATTGTAAACAGCAACGATCTGTGCCGGAGTTGTATCCTTGGAGCCTAAGCCGTAACGTCCGGATAAAATCTTAACCTGATCGAACTTTGTTCCTTTCAGAGCTGCAACAACATCTAAGTATAATGGCTCGCCTAAAGAACCTGGTTCTTTTGTTCTGTCTAAAACAGAGATGGTCTTAACAGAGTCAGGAATTGCATCAATCAAAGCCTGTGCGCTGAAAGGTCTGTAAAGACGAACCTTTACAACACCAACCTTATGGCCGGCCTTTGATAAATAATCAATTGTCTCTTCGATCGTCTCATTCACAGAACCCATAGAAATGATTACATGATCTGCATCTGCTGCTCCGTAATAGTTAAATAACTTATAATCTGTACCGATCTTAGCATTGACCTTGTCCATATATTTCTGAACAATTGCCGGCAGCGCATCGTAATATGGATTGCAAGCCTCTCTTGCCTGGAAAAAGATATCAGGGTTCTGAGCGGAACCTCTTAAGTTCGGCTTGTTAGGATTTAATGCATTGCGACGGAATTCATCGACAGCATCCATGTTTAACATTTCTTTTAAATCTTCATAATCCCATGTTTCGATCTTCTGGATCTCATGAGAAGTACGGAAACCATCAAAAAAGTTGATAAACGGAACTTTGCCTTCAAGAGCAGCCATATGAGCTACCGGAGTCAAGTCCATAACTTCCTGTACGCTTGATTCGCATAACATTGCACAGCCTGTCTGGCGGCATGCATATACGTCAGAGTGGTCACCAAAAATAGATAAAGCATGGCTTGCTACTGCACGAGCGGATACGTCAAATACTGCCGGCAGCTGCTCACCTGCGATTTTATAAAGGTTCGGGATCATAAGTAACAGACCCTGGGAAGCGGTATAGGTGGTGGTCAGCGCACCTGCTGCTAAGGAACCATGAACTGCACCTGCTGCTCCTGCCTCAGACTGCATTTCTGTAATCTGTACTGTCTGACCAAAGATGTTTGTTCTTCCGTCTGTGGCCCACTCATCTGTGGCTTCTGCCATAGGTGTAGATGGGGTAATTGGATAAATAGCCGCTACATCAGTATACGCATATGACGCATGTGCTGCTGCATGGTTACCATCCATGGTTTTCATTTTTCTTGCCATTTTTGATTTCCTCCTGCAAATGTGAATATTAATAAATAGTTCCCTTAAAGGGAAAGTGACCTGACATTATTATAACAATTATTCAACAAAAAGCAAATATTAAAACTGGAAAATTAAGTATTATTTTTGAAACAATCGACAAAGCAGAGGACTGGATAGAATTATCTGTCCAGTCCTGTCTATTTTTGTCCGTTTATCAGTTCATCGGATTCGGCGGAACAATGTTTTCTACAGGGGCCGGGGTTTCTTCCATAGAAGGAGAAGGTCCCTGTGGTTTTGAAGGCTGTGTCTCCTGTGCGGTCGGTTTATCCTGCTGGCTTTCAGACCCAGCCGTATTCCCTGATGGGTCACCGATATGAGATACTGTTGTCTCTGCATTGCTCTGGGAACTTTCCTGGCTCCCCGTACCGGAAGGATCCGCTGCCGGAATCACGACTCCTGATGTATTTCTCTTGATCGTAGCAGGCTTTCCACGATAGGTGCTGTTATGGAAAAACTCATCACTTACCACAACCCCATCCTTCTTAGTCACCAGATTCGTCACCCAGCGGCTGCCTTTGGTTTCCGCCTTTACGATCTTTTCTTCTCCTGCCTGAAGCGTCTGATCTTCTTCATATACAGGCGCAGGAGCATCAAGCTCCGCTGTCTTTTTGGAAGTCATGGACAAAGTCACGCCTTCTTCCAATATAGGAATACCGACGATGGATATCTTTAACTTCTGTTTCGCAAAACTGGTTCTGATTGCTATGGCACTGGAAGAATTATTTACAAACTTCATATCCGGCCCCCCATAGCTTACCATGGCATCTTCCCCCGGCGTAACATAGGAAGGCTCATAACTATGTGCATGGCGCTCTGTTGTCGTAAGACCGGCAAATACCACAGCATTATATAAGGTAGATGATACCTGACACACACCTCCGCCAGGCTCCTCGATCAATTCTCCGTTCAAATATGCCCCTGCAGGCCGATAGCCCTTGGCAGGAGAACGTTCCCCTGTGGCCTTATTAAATGAGAACTCTTCCCCAGGCTTAAGAATCAATCCGTTCAAAGCAGCAGAGGCAAGTTCGATGTTCTTATTCCTTGCGCTGTTCGATGTGGTGGTGGTGGTATAAGTCCCAATCACCTTGTACATCTTTTTCGCCTGAGCTTCTGTGATCTCTGGTGCAACTTCCCTGCCTGTGGCCGGGACAGATGCCTGAAAATTCTTCGCCTTAAGCTGAGCAGTTATATCCGCAGACAGTTTATCCTCATCGATCACTACACCGTTTTGCTCTCCGGAATAAACAAATTCTCCGGTATTTTTGTCAAATCCTGAAATGGAACCGTTTTTTGCAGGAACATTCCATTTTTCTGCAACCGCTTTTACTTCTGATCTGATGTCCTCTTCCATTCCATCCGTATCTAAAGTGTAGCTTTCTTTCGGTTCCCCTTTATATATCTCTTCCAGCAATGCTTCTATCTTGCCGTCCAGAAGATTCTTTACCTGGTATTCATCATCCTTATAGGTGACCTTCATCCCCCATGGGTACTTTTTATCAATGGCTTCTCTGGCTTCTTCTCTCGACATTCCGGTAATCGAAATATCGTCTATCTTCACGTCCTTTTTTAATTCCGTCTCTGAGACCGTTGATGAATTCACTTCAGCCGCCTTTGCTTTATGGCTTCCAATCAATTTAACAACCGCCACAATACTGATCACCGCGACAACAGCCAGAATAATACCCAAAAGTACTTTTGTTATATCGTATTGAGGTCCTCTTTTTCTTTTCTTTCCACGTCTTTGATAAGAACTTCCACGGCTGTAAGACTGGCTTGTCCTGCGGCCTGATGACGACGTGGCCCTTTTACTTTCATTCTGAGCGGAACGGGTTCTTCCTCCGCCTCTTTGTCTGTTATCAACCTGACTCATTTATTTCACCTTTTTACATGATTATGTGGTATTACATTGAGTAGTATACCATACTTTGTGGGAAATGCTATTACGATTTTATGAATTTTCTTAATTAATTCAAGCGTTTTTTTACGCATTTTACATAACGTAAAAAACATGTTACTATAGTGTTACCAATCTATTTCATTTTGGAGGTTTTTATGAATTTTGTCGATTTACATGTTCATTCCAATGCTTCGGATGGCACCTTATCTCCCTCCGAAGTGGTGTCGCTTGCTGTAGAAAAAAAGCTGACCGCCATTGCTCTGACCGACCACGATACTATTGACGGCATTAAAGAAGCGCAGGAGGCTACGTTCGGACTTCCTCTTAAGATCATTCCCGGAATCGAGCTTTCCTGTGTCTATCTTGAAGAAGAGATTCACATTCTGGGACTTTATGTCGATTCTTCTGATCCCTGTTTTTCTTCTGAAATCAAAGAGCTTAAAAAACTTCGGGATAAAAGAAATGTCGAAATAATCCGCCGCTTCAATGAAGCCGATATTTCCATCTCCCTGGAAGAGGTCATGGCCGGTAATCCGGATACCGTCATAACCCGTGCACATTTTGCACGCGTGCTTTTTGAAAAGGGCTACGTAAAAAGCATGGACCAGGCATTTAAAAAATATTTAAATTATGGCGGTCCCTATTGTCCACGGAAAGAAAAAATCACTCCGGAGCACGCCATGAAGATTCTGACGGACAACAATGCGTTCCCGGTTCTGGCTCATCCCTTCCAGTACCACCTGGGTGATAAAAAGACGGATGAACTGGTCTGCTCCTTAAAAGCGCTTGGACTTTTAGGTCTGGAAGTCTATCACTCCTCGAACAATCAATATGAAAGTTCAAAACTAAGAAAACTTGCCAGAAAATACGGTCTTTTCCCCACAGGCGGTTCCGATTTCCATGGAAGCAACAAACCTGATATTGAATTGGGAACCGGCAGAGGCGGACTTCGCATCTCAAGCCTGCTGCTTGATGACATTAAAAAATTTCGACAGCAAACCACACCGTAACAATCAGCCGATTTTCCCCTCATCCATAAAACCGGCCAGCTCAATGGCAAAATAAGTAATAAGGATATTGGCTCCGGCACGGTAAATGCTGACAGCAGATTCGCATATGATTTTTTCTTCATCAATAAATCCCGCCCTGGACGCTGCTTTTATCATGGAATACTCTCCGCTTACGCTGTAGGCTGCTACCGGAATCTCATGCCGGTCCGCCACTTCTCTTATGATATCCAGGTAAGACAGGGCCGGTTTGACCATAATGATATCTGCCCCTTCTGCTGCATCAAGTTCTGCTTCCTTCAATGCCTCTTTTCGGTTATGATAATCCATCTGATAGCTTTTGCGGTCCCCGAAGGCCGGTGCAGAGCCTGCTGCCTCACGAAAAGGGCCATAGAATGCAGAAGCGTATTTCGCAGAATATGCCATGATCGATACCTCAAAAAAGCCAGCTTCATCAAGCGCTTCTCTCATAGAACCGATCCGGCCATCCATCATATCTGACGGTGCTACCATATGGGCTCCTGCTCTGGCATGAGATACGGCTATACGGTTTAAGTATTCAAGGGTCTTGTCATTATCTACGCTTTCTCCGCAAAGAATTCCGCAGTGGCCATGAGAAGTATATTCACACATACAGACATCCGTTATGATATATACAGAAGGATAATTCTCTCTGATATAGCGGATGGTTCTCTGAACAATTCCATTCTCCTCATATGCCTGGCTTCCACAGTCATCTTTATGTGCCGGAATACCAAACAGCAGAACCTTTTCCACTCCTGCATCAACCAGTCTGTCCATAATAACGGAAAGCTGATCCACGCTGTAACGGTACTGTCCTTCCATAGAAGAAATCTCTTCAACAATCCCTTCTCCATCTACTGTAAATAACGGATAGATAAGAGACTCCTTTGACACCCTGGTTTCCCTTACCATCTTTCTCAGGGTATCCGATGTCCGCAGCCTTCTGGGTCTGTATAATAAGTCCATTTGTCTTTACCTCCATTTTATTCCTGTCCTATTATACACCCTCTTTAAGAAGATTCAAGTAGTTCTTGCAGCAACCCGAAAGATTGCTTATAATAGTACTTGTTTCATACCAATTAGAAATGAGGGACTGCTTTATGGAAGAATTCTATCAGGCAATTGAAGAGAGAATCCGCATGACAGGCTATGAAGGCCCTGTAAGCGGGGAAGACATTTACAACGATATCTGTGATGAGATCGATGACAAAGAACCGGGTGCTTACATTTTTATGTCAAAAAAGACGGACGATACCTTTTTCGAATACAAAATCCAGATTTTTGAAGACCAGTTCAACTTAAGTGCTGTCGATATTCATACGCCAAGCAATGTCTATCACGCAGATTTTGATTAAAAAGGATAGTAAAATCCCCCAAAAGGCGAACACAGATTTATGTGTCCGATTTTTGGGGGATTTTTTTATGGCTTGACTGTCTTCCTTTTTGGGGGAGGGTTCTTTTTATTCAGCCTTTTGTTCACGGCTTCCCGAAGAAGAGTATACAATACGGAGCAAACAGGAATGAAGACCAGCATTCCCACGATTCCCATGGTACTGCCGCCGATGGTAACCGCCACCAGCACCCATATGGAAGGAAGACCTACGGAATTACCTACCACATGGGGATAAATCAGATTTCCCTCCAGCTGCTGAAGTACAAAAAATATGATTAAAAAAACAAAGGCATTGAGGGGTTCCACCATCAACATGAGGAATGCTCCTATGGCACAGCCTATGAACGCCCCAAACAGGGGAATCAGGGCGGTAAATGCAATTAATACGCCTATGAGCAGTGCGTATGGCAGCTGAAAGATTGAAAGTACAATAAAGAACATAGTTCCAAGTATAACAGCTTCCAGACATTGGCCCGCAAAGAAGCTTGAAAATGTCTCATAAATGAGATGTAGTATTTCCAGCGTCCGGTCAGTAACCGCTTCCGGAAGATAGGCCCTCATCAGCTTCTTAAACTGTCGTGACAGCGTTTCCTTTTGAAGCAGGATGTAAATGGCAAATACAAAACCAATGAAAAATGTAGTAACACCGCTGATTATGGACATCGCCGCTGATACCGTAGAAGAAAGCACTGTTCCCGCACCAGTTGTTAAAAATTCAACCACCCGGTCCAGAAAGGATTTCCAGTCAATCTGAATGCCGTTGATATAATCTGCCACCTCAGGAAATTGAGCGAACAAAAGCTCTGCTTCTTTCTGTATACTTGTAAGAAAAGCCGGAAAACTGTTTTGCAGGCTTAACAGGGTATCAAACACCTGAGGCATAACTACAAATATTACAAGAACTACGATTCCTACTACAAATATGATTGACAGGCACAGACTTATGGGCCTTAAAAGCCTGCTCTCTTTCTTTAAGGGCAAGAGCTTTTCAATTCTCTGCATCGGCACATGAAAGATAAAAGCCATTACTCCTCCAAACAAAAGAGGGGTCAGGAATCCAAATAATTTTACGGCAAATCCAAACAGGCTGCGGTAATTAAAACCGGCCACAACTGCTACGACTGCAAATACAATCAGCCAGCGAAGCTTTTTAATAGTACTGTCATTTAACTCCATTCTATTCTCCTTTTAATTCTTCCTGAAAGACCTTTTTAATATCCTGCATAAAGGCATGAAAGGTCCCCTGCGCCATCTTTGCACTTCCGCCGCCCCGGCCGTTTAACCGGCTGTTAACCGTCTTACTGAGCTGGCGCATATCCACGGACCTGCTCCCTATGGCATACTGATACATATCCTCTTCTCCAGAGCAGACAAGAACGATGCTCCCTTTGTTCTCTTCATAAAGCATGGTACAAAACTGCCTTAATTCAGCGGGAGCCAGCCCACTTTCAAAAACCAGGAGAGGTTCCTCTGACACCGGGTATTCCATTACCTTTTTTTCAAAAAGCTCTTTAGACAGCTGGTTGAGCCTGCTCTCCTTTTTCAAGCCTTCTTCTTTCAGCTTTTCAACCGCTCCCAGAATTTCATCGGATTTTGCTGACAGAAGAACAGAAATCCCAGATACGGAATTTTGCTTTTTTTGATAATCAAGCAGGGCCATCTTTCCGCACAGCATGGAAATTCTCACTCCGCCTTTATATTTCGTCAGGCCTGTCACCTTTACGATCCCGATCTCTCCCGTATTTGTTACATGAGTTCCGCAGCAGGCGCATACATCTCCTCCCGGAATCTCAATAATGCGGACCTGGCCGCTTAATTCTTTTTTGCTCCTGTAATCCAATACAGATAATTCTTCTTTGGAAGGGCAGGATTCCCGTATGGGGACATTCTCCCATATGATTTTGTTGACCTCTGTTTCTACGGCTTCTATCTGGTCCCATGAAAGAACTCCGTTAAAATCAACGGTTATCTCATCTTTTCCCATATGAAATCCTACGTTATCAAAGCCATAATGCTTATGTACGATTCCTGACAGAAGATGTTCTCCCGAATGGTTCTGCATATGGGAGAACCTTCTCTCCCAGTCAATGATTCCAGTTACCGTACTGCCGGCGAAAACCTGCCTGTCCGTTATATGAACAATTTCTTCCGCCTTTTCCCGAACATCAAGGACTGCCGCTTCTCCCAGCCGTCCCATATCTGACGGCTGTCCGCCGCCCTCCGGATAAAAGGCCGTCCGGTCCAGCACAACTTCATAAAGCCCGTCCTTTCCCGGTCTGCAGTCCAATACCTTAGCTTCAAATGTTTTCACATACGGCTTTTCATAATATAATTTTTCCATCATTTACTCCTCATTTTCCTGTTGTTACTAATTATACACAACAATTGGATAAGTTCAATCATAACAAATCTAAAATTTTACGAAAAAATGTGGAAACAGTGGCAAGCTGATATTCATACACTTACATTGTAAACAAATTATTTGGAGGAACCAATATGAGTGATCTGGCAGCAACTAACTGTGGATGCGGATGTGACGGAGGAAATAGTGGATGTGGCAATATTATTTGGCTTATCCTGATCCTTTGCTGCTGCGGCGGTAACGGTTTCGGCGGTAACAGTTGTGGCGGATGTGGTGGCAATGATGGATGCGGTAGTTGGATTTGGATCATCCTTCTTCTTTGCTGCTGCGGCGGTAACGGTTTTGGTGGCGGAAATAACTTCTGCTGCTAAACACGAACATAAAATGAGGCCCGGTCCTTTTTCAGGACCGGGCCTCATTTTTATCCATCAGCGGCTTTGACCGTTTTCTTTCCCTGGCCTCTGAAAAGGGCCCTGGCTGTTGCCTCCTTTACCGGTATTCCGGTTCTGTTTCCGATTCATGCATTCATCATCAATTTCATATACAGCATTTCCATCTATAATTAATCGGCTTCTCATATCTATATCACTCTCCTGTAATACTAATATATGCAGCTGCATATATTGTCAACAAGAAAAGTAAGGATCTTAAACCATGAATAATAATGAAGAAAACATCCGCGCAAATGATCTGGACTCCCTCATCGGTGATAACCACCTTCAAATGATGAAGGCTGCCCTGCCTTATATGAACGTTACCCAGCAGCGTTTTATATCTACCTTCGTTAAATTCAACGAGCTGCAGCGTACCATAAACCTATTTGAAGAGGGAGAGGTAGCTGCCATGGGAATCTGTTCGGCCGGCAACAGACAATCGCCCGACTCCCCTCTTGAAATGCTGAATACCATCAAGCCCTATGCCAATCAGGCGGAGCAGGACCTCATAGATCTTTTCATCAACTTCTTCCAGGGATTTAAGCTGGCCGGAGCCTATCAGGAACCGGTTCCCAGTTCTACTGTCCCGGTGCAGGCGCAGGCGCAATCTGATGGACAAAACAAAACCGAAGGGCAGAATAAATCCCAGAATACCCGCCGTCAAAATAATCCGCTGGGACGGATGCCTTTTGAACAACTGAAAAATTTCATGCCTCCGGAACAGCAATCCAGGCTTGAAACCATGCAGCTTATGATGTCTGCCATGCAGCAGATGAATTAACCAGAAGAAAGGAAGGAAACAAATCTATGAATTCCAACTGGAAACAAGATCCAAGGCTCAAAAAAATGAATCCAAAAAAAATCTCCATGCTGACTGAATTTGCCGCCAAAGTAGAATCTACTCCAAAGGACCAGCTTATGACCACCCTTTTATCCTTAAATGCGGAGGCCAGCCAGAAAGGCATCCAGTTTAACGACGAAGAAACAGACCTGCTTATCTCCATCATGAGCGCCAATATGAGCCCTGCCGAAAAAAGCCGTCTAGATACCATTCGAATGCTTTCAAAGAATATGATGAGACGCAATAAAAAATAATGCAATTGCTGTATTATTTTTCAGAACTTGCCTTGCGGATGCGTTTCTTTAAAAACATCAGCAAGGCGATACCCCCGGCTGCAAGAATGAAAACTCCGATCATGGAGGTGGCAAACCCAACTTTATGCACAATAGCTTCCCAGTTATTCCCGGCTGCAGCCCCCAGATTTACAAGCAGAAGGTTCCAGAAAAAGGAACCAATGGCCGTGAAAATAATAAAAGCAAATAAGTTCATCCTGGCTGTACCGGCCGGCAATGAAATCAGACATCTTAAAACAGGAACACATCTGCAGAACAAAACGGAATATTTCCCTTTCTTTTGAAACCAGTCTGCAGATTTATAGATGTCTTCTTTTTTAAAACCAAGAAGCCTTCCGAGCTTTGTATCAACAAGAGCCGCAAGCCTGTCCTCCGACAGAAACCTGCCGACTCCATAAAGCAAAAGAGAGCCGATCACAGATAAAACAGTCGCGCCAATAACTACCCCGGTTATGGTCATAGCAGACTGGGCGGTCATTAATCCTGCAAAGGTAAGCACCAGTTCTGAGGGAATAAAAGGGAAAACATTCTCAAGTATTACAAAAAACATGATTGCAAGATAACCATACTGATTCATTGCCTGTATTATGAATTGATCCATTTTTAATGCCTTTCTGAATTTATGTAATATCACCAGCAGAATACATACATTTCTTCATACCCGCAAATAAGGACATTAGCAGCCATAGTGACAGGCCATAATGTCCTTACTTGCCTATTTCAAACGTAAAACTTGATGATTATTTGCAGACGATATTTACGATTCTTCCAGGAACATAAATTTCCTTCACAATCGTTCCTGTTATTTTATCAGGAATCAGTTCTTTTCCTGCACGAATGGCATCTTCTTTTGATACATCTGCCGGGAGGGTGACAACTGCTCTTGTTTTTCCATTGACCTGGACTGCAATTTCAATCTCATCATCCTTCATGGCTTCCTGGTCACATTCCGGCCACTGGGCATGGAAGACGGAATCTTCTTCCCCAAGCTGGTGCCATAATTCTTCTCCAACATGAGGCGCAAATGGAGCAAGAAGAATCACAAAGGTCTTAAGCGTTTCCTTATCAATACCTCCTGTCTTCTTTGCAAGCTCAATAAATTTATTGTTGTATTCCATAAAGCCGGAAATTACCGTATTCAAATTGAACTGATTAAAACGCTGGTCAATATCAAATATCAGCTTATTGCGCAGACGGATCATCTCTTTGGTCGCTTCTACATCCTTGCCGCAGCTTTCTGATACCAGGTTCCAGAAACGGTTTAAGAACCGGCTGACGCCTTCGATTCCTCTGTCATCCCATTCTGCATCAAGTTCCGGCGGCCCTACGAAAAGCTCATACATACGAAGGGAATCACAGCCGTAATCACGGACGAGATCGTCAGGGGAAACCACATTTCCCTTAGACTTGCTCATTTTGATTCCGTTCTTTCCGGTAATCATTCCCTGGTTGAACAGCTTAACAAACGGTTCGTCAAAATCCACAACTCCGATATCATTTAAAAACTTGGTATAGAAACGGGAATACAGAAGGTGAAGCACTGCATGCTCCACGCCGCCGATATACATATCTACCGGAAGATATTTGTCTGCTTTTTCTCTGGATACCAGTTCCTTTTCATTATGGCTGTCTACATAGCGCAGAAAATACCAGGAAGAGCCAGCCCACTGGGGCATGGTATTGGTCTCTCTCTTTGCAGGTGCACCGCACTGGGGGCAGGTAGTATTTACCCAGTCACTGATGTCCGCAAGAGGGGATTCTCCCGTTCCGGTGGGCTGATAGCTTTCCACCTCCGGCAGCGTCAAGGGAAGCTGATCTTCCGGAACCGGAACATTGCCGCAGTGAGGACAATGAATGATCGGAATGGGTTCGCCCCAGTAACGCTGTCTGGAAAACACCCAGTCACGAAGCTTATAGTTTTCCGTCTTTTTGCCCATCCCCATTTTTTCAATCATGGCAGGTGCTTCTTTTTTAAGAACAGAGGATTCCATGCCATTCCACTCACCGGAATTAATCATGATACCGCTTGCATCGGTATAAGCCTCTGTCAGGTGTTCAATTTCTTTCCCATCCTTTGCGATGACCTGGATAATCGGAATGTGGAACTTGGTTGCAAATTCAAAGTCTCTGTCATCATGAGCAGGTACACACATAATAGCTCCGGTACCGTAATCGGCCAGAACATAATCAGAAAGCCAGATCGGTACTTTTGCTCCGTTTAAAGGGTTTATTGCATAGCTTCCGGTAAAAACACCGGTCTTTTCTTTATCCTGAAGGCGGTCTACGTTGGATTTCATGGAAGAATCATAAATATATTTATCAACCGCTTCCTTATTCTCCGGGGTTGCAAGGGAGGCCGCAAGGCTGTGCTCCGGCGCAAGGACCATAAAGGTGGCACCATGCAGGGTATCCGGTCTGGTTGTATAAACTGTAATTACATCGTCTTTGCCGTCTACTTTAAAGTTTACCTCAGCACCATAGGATTTTCCGATCCAGTCCGTCTGCATCTTCTTCACCTTTTCCGGCCAGTCAAGCTTATCAAGATCGTTTAACAGTCTGTCCGCATATGCAGTGATTTTTAACATCCACTGTCTTAAATTCTTCTTTGTTACTGCAGTGCCGCAGCGCTCACAGCACCCGTTTACCACTTCTTCGTTGGCTAAACCGGTCTTACAGGAAGGGCACCAGTTAATAGGAAATTCCTTTTCATAAGCAAGACCCTTTTTAAACATCTGTACAAAGATCCATTGCGTCCATTTGTAAAATTCAGGGTCTGTGGTATTGACTTCCATATCCCAGTCATAAACAGCGGATATCTCATTGATCTGGCGTTTGATGTTGGATACGTTTTCTGCTGTGGATTTTGCAGGATGAACTCCCATCTTGATGGCATAATTCTCAGCCGGAAGGCCAAAGGCATCCCAACCCATGGGATGAATCACATAATGGCCTTTTAATATCTGATACCGGCTCCATACATCAGAGATCACATAGCCTCTCCAGTGTCCTACATGAAGACCGCTTCCTGACGGATATGGAAACATATCCAGACAGTAATATTTTGGTTTCTTTCCATCATTCACATTGATGGGATTCTTTGCCCAGTTCTCACGCCATTTCTTCTCAATGGCACTGTGGTTATAAGATGCTGCCATAAAAATTTCCTCCTTTAGAAAGGGATTTCCCTTAATTCAGATGCACACGGTTAAAACAAGAAAGAATCCCGCAAGCGGAATTTCTCCGCCTGCGGCGGGTCGCCTTGGCGACATGAAACCTTACCGCCGCAGTGCGATCCTCCCGGAGGGTTTTTACCGTATAGGATGAACTCTATCCTATACGATAAAAAAAGCGCCTCAAGCCATCAAAGGACAGCTATAGAGACGCAGGATCTACCGCGTGGTACCACTCTATTTCATACATTGCTCGTATGCTCTCAATCGGATATCAAATTCATATCCGCCCGCTGTAACGGTCAGGTCTCCGGCAATACCTACACAAAAGTCATAGACTTCCTTCGGTACGCTACTCATAGGCCAGTTCAGCCGCCTTCCCCAACCGGCTTTCACCAACCGCCGGCTCTCTGCATGTCTCAGACTGCTTACTACTCCTAATCACAGTATTTTTGCTAACTGTTAATGTAACATAACTGGAGAAATGTGTCAACTGCATTTTACGAAATCTCCGAAATAACAAAGGTTGCGGCAGATACCAGGAAAAAGAAGATCATTCCGAAATTTAAAAACAGTACTTTAAATGCGCCCCTTCCCCATGCTTCATAATCTCCCGGCTGAAACACCAGATTCTTTCTGTTCTGCAGAAACAAAACAATTCCGGCAATCACCGCGCTGAGCATAAGGATTCCGTATACACCAAGCAGCCAGGGCACATTCTGAACCTTTAATCCCACCATAGAACCAAGGAAATTGATAATCATGTGAAATACTATGGTATAACGAAGTCTGCCCGTCTGTATGTAAATATATGCAAATACAGCACCAATAATAAAAGCATAAAAAAACTGATAAAAATTCCCGTGGCAAAGGCCGAAAATAAAACCGGAAACAACGATGGCTGCTTTATCACCATAAAGCCTGATTCTGTCAATGATCACCTTCCGGAAAATAATCTCCTCACAAATTGGAGCCATCACCACCATTGTGAGAAAAATTGCCCAGCCGCTCAGTCCGTTTAAAATCTGTTCCACCGGATTTATCATAGGCTTCCCCTGCAGAGCGGATACCAGCCTCATCAGCATCTGACCGATAACATTCCCAAGGTATAACCCACTGATGCAGACAAGAAAACCGGCAAACAGCAATTTACCACTGGTTCTTCTTGCAACGGGTTTGCATATAACAGGCATATCCCGGACAATCAGATACGTAACAATACCACCCACCACGTAGTTAGCCAGTGATGTGAACAATACATACCAGTCTCCTATGGATACAGTAACATCAATAAAAGACAGTGCTGCAATTAAAGTTCCGATCCCAAGCTGTAAAACAAGAGTCACAGCCAGAAATGCACCGTAACCGATCCCCACTCTGGTAAATGCCCTCCTTATCATTCTTTTGTCTTCCACCATGGTCTTACCTCCTGCCAATTTGTACCAGTTTATCACAGATTGGATAAAAGCGCAATTCTTCTCCTGCTGCATCCCAATTCAATAAAGCTCCGGCCAGACATCGGATTATGCCTGGCCGGAGCTTTATCAAAGAATATTATTTACAATTATATATAATTTTATCCCACGATCTTATCAATCTTAGAGGCCCGTTCTTCCACTTCTTTTTTCTGGATATCTCCAGGAGCCAGTTCATAACGGCTGAACTCATATTCATATGTTCCCATTCCTCCTGTCATGGAACGGAGATCCGTATTGTAGCCATAAAGCTCCGACATGGGGATATCCGCTTCAATTACCTGTTTTCCGTGATGGTCGGAATTCATTCCAAGCACGCGGCCTCTCCGCCGGTTTAAATCTCCCATGATATCGCCCGTAAATTTATCCGGAACCCGTACTTTAAGGGAAGCGATCGGCTCAAGAAGGACCGGACTGGCTTCCATAAATCCCTTTTTAAATGCCAGGGTAGCTGCCATCTTAAATGCCAGTTCCGAAGAATCTACCGGATGATAAGACCCATCGATTAATGTTGCCTTTATTCCAACAACCGGATAGGCCGCCAGAGGACCTTTTAAGACACATTCGGCAATTCCTTTTTCAACTGCCGGAAAATAGTTTCTTGGCACCGCTCCCCCAAAGACATTTTCTTCAAAAATATAGGAGGTCTCCAAATCACCGGAAGGCTCAAAGACCATCTTTACATCCCCGTACTGTCCGTGTCCTCCTGACTGCTTTTTATATTTCCCCTGAACCTCCACCTTTTTCCGAATGGTCTCACGGAAAGCGATCTTGGGCTTGCTCAGCTCGATTTCTACTTTATAGCGGTTTAAAAGCTTGCTGACCACCACCTCCAGCTGCTGGTCCCCAATGGCATATAAAAGTGACTGGCGGTTTTCCGTATCATTCACCGCCTTTAAGGTCCAGTCCTCTTCCATCAGCTTTGCAATGGCATTGGAAACCTTGTCGTCATCTCCTTTTGATTTTGTTTTGTATCTCATATAAGTATAGGGGGTGGAAATCTCCGGCTTATGGTAAACGATGGGGGCAGAACGAAGGGCTATGGTATCACCGGTCTGAGTCACATTGAGCTTTGAAACAGCTCCGATATCTCCGGCTCTTAATTCCGGCACTTCAATGGCTTCCTTGCCTCTTAACAGGTAAAGCCTGCCCACCTTTTCTTCTGCATCTTTGTTCACGTTAAAAATCACAGAATCAGGTTTTAATGTTCCGGTACAGATTTTCAGCAAAGAATATTTGCCGATGAAAGGGTCTACAATGGTCTTGAACACACGGGCCGACAAAGAGACATTATCGTTATATTTGGCAGTGAACCGTTCTCCTGTGGAGATATCCACCCCGATGCATTCGTAATGGTCCGGGGACGGAAAATACTTATCGATGGCCTGAAGCACCATCTTTGCCCCCTGGGCATTCAGTCCGGACCCCAGCATGACCGGAACGATGTTGCCTTCAATGACATGCTCTCTGAGCGCAGAGGATATCTCGTCCAAAGTAAACGTTTCTCCTGAAAAATACCGTTCCATATATTCTTCGCTGGTCTCTGCCACCGCTTCCATTAAAGCCTCACGGGCAATTCCCAGATTTTTCTGACTGTATTCAGGGATCTCACATTCTTCGTAATCGCTGTTGACGGTAAAACGCCGTCCTGCCATCTTGACCACATTGACAAATCCCACAAACGTTTCATTTTCACGAATAGGAAGATGGAACGGTGCAATTTTTCTTCCAAACTCTTTTTCCAGCTTAAGCAAAAGTTCACGAAAGCTTGCCTGGTCGTCATCCATGTTGGTTACAAAGAAAAGTCTGGGAAGCTTGTACTTTTCACACAGTTCCCATGCCTTATAAGTCCCAACTTCAATGCCGGCCTTGCAATTTACCACAATGATAGCTGCGTCCGCCACGCTGATGGCCTCTTCGACTTCTCCTACAAAATCAAAATACCCGGGAGTATCAAGCAAATTGACCTTAATCGGCCCCTCTTCTCCTTCATACTCCAAAGGAATCAAAGAAGTGGAGATAGAAAACTGTCTCTTTATCTCTTCTTTGTCATAATCGCTGATGGTATTGCCATCGGTCACTTTTCCCATTCTGCCAATGGCTCCGGTCACAAACGCCATTGCTTCTGCAAGGGTAGTTTTGCCGGCGCTCCCGTGCCCGAGTAAGGCAACGTTGCGGATCTGTTTGGTTCCATACACGTTCATAAGCATTCCTCCTGTTCCGTATTAAAGTCTATGATAATATTTTACTAAAAATGTCGTATAATTGCAAGTATATCATACAATTTGTACAAATATATTTCGACATTTTTCTTTTTCTCCAAAAAAAAGAGGGCAAGGCCCTCTTTGCATACTTAATCCGTTTCATAAAAACTTTCATCCAGCTTCCCGCTTGCTTCAAAATAGTAATATGTCTGTGCAATATAAGCCGGGCCCGTGACCATATGTCCGTCTTTTTCAAAATAATACCAGTCATCCCCTACCTGCTGCCAGCCGGTCACCATGTAGCCTTCCGAATCAAAATAATACCATACATCTTCCACCGCTCCAAAGCAGCCTTTTGCATAAGAACCGTCACTGTTTCTGTATCTCCAGCCGTCCAGCTCCTGCTGCCAGCCAAACGTATTGATCCCTGGTTTTGTCTGAGCCATTGCTTCCATATGCACAGAAGTTCCGGGCATAAATGCCGGGGCAGCAGCCCCAAGCAGGCTGCAGGCACTATAGACAGCCAGTCTTTTCCATATTTTTCTCATCACTTACCCTCCATGTGTTTTATAATCAAATCAGAAACCTTTTCCCTTGCCTCCTGAAACCATGCATCCTCTGGTTTGATATAGAGAAGATACCGGATCTTTCCAAGAAGGGAAAAAAGATAACGCTGTTCTTCTTCCGAGTCTTTTCCTGCTCTCCCTGTCATTTTTAAATGGGATTTCACCCCGAATTTCAGGCAGTAATAGACTTCCTGCCGCACCTTTCTGCGGTAATCAGCAGATGCCTGCACCTTTTCATTTACCACGATTCCTGTGACTGATTGCCTCCTGTGGCAGGAAAGCACCCTTGTTTTCTCTTCATTCAGGAAAAATCCCATTGCATTTAAAAAGCCTTCGGCCTTGCGTATGACAGGTCCCGGAAGGAAATCACCGGAAAAGGTCATATCGTCGCAATATCTGCTGTATGATATGCCCCGTTTGGCACACCATCGTTTCATATACTCATCAAAAGGCTTCATGACCAGATTGGAAATGGCAGGTGAAGTCGGTGCTCCCTGAGGCAGAAATTCCTGACAGCAGCACAAGGCGGTCAGCATAGTTCCCACCGGCAGAGGGAAATATTTAAGAGGAAATGCACTTTTTAAAACCATGGGAAAAGAAATAGTCCCGAAAAAGTCTTTTATATCCAGCTTTAAAACCAGCCGTTTTCCAGTATGGACCGAAGCGTTCTTTAACACAGAAGCTCCTTTTTGATAGGCCTGGGCACAGGTTGAAACCTCAAACCCGGATAGAATATGATGCAGAATATTCTTTTGTATATGTTTAAGCAGATCATCAGGAACCATTAATATTCTCCGGTCCCCGTTTTTCTTCGGAATCCGAATGACATTATAATGACGCTCCGTATGATTGCTGACTGCATAGAGACATGCAATCACCTTCTCATCCGGCCATTCCTCCCCGAACAGGCGAAAAGACAACAGCATGTCCCGGCAGTGTACAGGCATACAGTATTTCCAAAGATCTGGCTGATACATCGGCATACCCCCTCACTCTATCTGAAATCCGTCAAAGAAACAGCAGAAGCAATACAATAATGATACCGTAAGATGCGAAGATGTACCAGCAGCATGCGTCACGCACATGCAATGTGCAGAAGTACCTCGCAGCAGATTGCGGTCTTTTCCTATACGTTAAATATCCAGACAGCGACTCGCTGTCCTGCGGCTGTAAAACCGACAATACTATTGCTTCTGCTGTCATAACAGATATTCTACCATAAGGATGAGATTTATACCACTAATTTCAAGGGAAAAGCCCAAAAGCAATCATTCACTTTAAAGTTTTAAACTTTAAAGCATAAAAGCGTTGACAAGAGAGGGGGAATCTTATACAATTGGGATTAAACATTTGTAAAAAGAGAGGAAATGCATTATGATAATTATTATGAAGCCCAACGCTTCCGAGGAAGCTATAACCAGAGTCAAACAAATTATTGAAACCAATGGCCTTCAGGCGCACTTATCCAAAGGAGCCGTAGTTACAATCGTAGGAGTTATTGGCGATAAGTCAAAGCTTCAGGGTGCTAACCTTGAACTGATTGACGGTGTTGATAAAATCATGAATGTTACAGAATCCTATAAGCTGGTCAATAAAAAATTCCATCCGGACGATTCTGTTATAACAGTAGGTACCGCAAAGATCGGCGCAGGTCATTTCACCATGATGGCAGGACCATGTGCCGTCGAGAACAGAGACATGCTTTTGGAAACAGCGGTTGCCGTAAAAAAAGCCGGTGCACAGTTTTTAAGAGGTGGTGCATACAAGCCAAGAACCTCCCCTTACGCATTTCAGGGGCTGGAGGAAGAAGGCTTAAGATACATGAAGGAAGCCAGAGAAGCCACCGGACTTAATATTATCTGTGAAGCCACCAGCCTGCGTGCGCTTGAAACAGCAGTTAAATATGTGGATATGATTCAGATCGGAGCCCGTAATATGCAGAACTTTGAACTGCTGAAGGAAGCTGGCAAGGCCGGAGTTCCTGTCTTGTTAAAAAGAGGCTTATGTGCTACCATTGATGAATGGCTGAATGCGGCTGAATACATTGCATCCGAGGGAAATCCTAACATTGTCCTTTGCGAACGCGGCATCCGCACCTATGAAACTGCCACCAGAAACACCCTGGATATCAGCGCAGTTCCTGTAATCCGTTCCAAGAGCCATCTGCCTGTGATTATTGATCCAAGCCATGCTACGGGAGTGCGTGAATACATTGAGCCCATTTCAAAGGCTGCTCTTGCAGTTGGTGCCGACGGTCTTATCGTGGAAGTCCATCCATGCCCTTCCTGTGCTTTATCCGATGGTCCGCAATCCCTGACTTTTGACCAGTTCCATCACATGATGAAAGAATTAGAACCTTATGCAAAACTTTCCGGGAGGATTTCTTCATGAGTGAAGCCACCATTGCCTTTATCGGGCTTGGTCTGATTGGAGGTTCTATTGCCAAAGGGATCAAGCGTGAAAAATCAGATACCAGGATTATGGCTTACATGCGCTCAAGATCAAAGCTGCAAAAAGCAAAAGAAGAGGGAATCGTAGATGTTATTTTAGATGGCATCGGAGAGGAACTTAAGGAATGTGACATGATTTTCCTTTGCACACCGGTGGAATATAATGCAGAATATTTAGAAAAGATCCGCCCCTATTTGAAGCCAGGTGCCATTATCACGGATGTAGGCAGTACCAAGACAGATATCCACGAAGCAGTCAGACGCCTTGGCATGGAGCATTGTTTTGTGGGCGGTCATCCCATGGCAGGCTCCGAAAAAACCGGATATGAAAATTCCACTGATCATCTGCTTGAAAATGCCTATTATATTATCACCCCTACTACCTGCTCCTCAAAGGAGCAGGTAAACCGGTTGACACAGATTGCCGAATCCATCGGTTCCATTCCTCTGGTTCTGGATTACAAAGAGCATGATTTTGTGGCTGCTGTTATCAGTCATCTGCCTCATATTGTGGCATCAAGCCTGGTGAATCTGGTGAAAGATTCCGATAACCAGCAGGAACTGATGAAACGGCTTTCCGCAGGCGGATTTAAAGACATTACCAGGATTGCTTCCTCTTCTCCTGTAGTTTGGGAACAGATCTGCATGACAAACCATGAAAATCTTTCCCTGATACTAAAACGATACATTGCGTCATTAAACCAGATTCTTGAAGAATTAGAGAAAAAAAACGGTCCGTATATTTACCAATTGTTTGAAACCTCCCGGGATTACCGGAACACATTTTCAGAAAAATCCAATGGTCCCATTGCACCGGACCATTTCTTTACAGTCAATATGGCTGATGAAGTGGGTGCTATCTCCACCTTGTCAGTAATTCTGGCCGCAAAAGGCATCAGCATAAAAAATATCGGCATTAACCATAACCGTGAACACGGAGAAGGGACTTTAAGAATCGCATTTTATGATAAGGAAACCATGGAACAGGCATGGAAGCAACTGGAACGATATCATTATGATTTAATATCGAATTAAAGAGAGGTATTCTATGAAATTCACAAAAGCCTCCCCTTTAAAGGGAGAAATAACCATACCGGGTGACAAATCCGTATCCCACCGCAGTGTGATGTTCGGCTCCATCGCAAAAGGAACGACTGAAATCAGACATTTCCTTCAGGGCGCCGACTGTCTTTCCACCATCTCCTGCTTTCAGAAAATGGGAATTTCCATTGAAATAAACGGAGACACCGTTACTGTGAAAGGGAACGGACTGCACGGACTGAAAAAACCGGAGACCATCCTTGACTGCGGAAACAGCGGAACAACTACCCGCCTGATTTCGGGCATACTGGCCGCCCAGGATTTTGACGTGACCTTAACGGGTGACGAGTCCATAAAAAAGCGTCCTATGAAAAGGATTATGGAACCTTTATCCTTAATGGGCGCTGATATCCGAAGCATTTCTGACAATGGCTGTGCGCCTCTTGCCATTACCGGAAGACCCCTTCACGGCATCCACTATACCAGTAAGGTTGCTTCTGCCCAGGTTAAATCTTCTATTCTTCTGGCAGGTCTGTATGCCGAGGGGGAGACAAAAGTGACTGAGCCTTATATCTCCAGGAATCATTCAGAAATCATGCTAAAATACTTTGGTGCTGATGTGAAAACAGAAGGTACTACCGCCTGTATTTCCCCGGCAAAAGAGCTTTACGGCAATAAGATTGAAGTTCCCGGGGATATTTCCTCAGCAGCATTCTTTATTGCGGCAGGACTCATGGTTCCAGGATCTGAGATCTTGATTAAACATGTAGGCATCAACCCCACCCGTGACGGCATCCTTTCCGTATGCAGGAATATGGGTGCCAATCTTACTCTTCTTAATGAAAATACGGATTCCGGAGAGCCTACCGCAGATGTTTTAGTCAAATCCAGTAACCTTCACGGCGTAACCATTGAAGGAGCCATTGTTCCAAGACTGATTGACGAACTTCCTATGATCGCTGCCATGGCATGCTTTGCAGAGGGCGAAACCATTATAAAGGATGCTGCAGAATTAAAAGTAAAAGAATCCAACCGCATTGAAGTCATGGTCCGTAACCTTTCAGCCATGGGGGCTGATGTTCAGGAAACAGACGACGGCATGATCATCAGGGGAGGAAAACCGCTTCACGGAGCCCTTATTGACAGCAAGCTGGATCATCGGATCGCTATGACCTTTGCAGTCACCGGATTATGTGCAGAAGGGGAAACAGAAATATCAGGCGCAGAATGTGTTAATATTTCTTATCCTGGCTTTTACCATGATCTGCAATCATTGAATAAATAAGAGTCTGATTTGTCAGACCCTTTCATTGACACGCCGTCACTTTAGTGACATCTTCCTTTTAAGCGTCATGTGCATCCTGCAGGTCGTGCTTTTCATTATACAGGAGAGTTCGCAGAACTATCCTGTATAATGAAAAATGCCGGAGAAAATAAAACTTTTCCCCGGCATTTTTTATCCGCTTTTTTATTTTTCCAATGCCTTAGTCAGATAACCTCGATCTGACATACCTTCATGGCTTTGAGCGCATTCTCATGACTTTCCGGGGTTACGCCGGCGCAGCAGGACCCATCCACACGAACAGGCGTCTCAGGCAAAAATGCCTTGATCAGCAGCGCATTGGAAATTACACAGATGTCGGTACACAACCCAATCAGTTCAATGGAATCGTATTCTTTGTCTTTTATATATTCTGCCAGATCCGCACTGCCAAAAGTGGTCTTTTCAAACCTCTTCCCCTTAAATTTTTTTAGGGCACCGGTAAGTTCCCAGCCATCGGTGCCGCGAATGCAATGAACCACAGGAAGATTCTTCCCCTCCTGGGTTTCCAGGTAATTTTCTTCATGGGTATCCAGGGTAAAGAAGATATCATATCCTTTTGCCTCATACTCTTCGATCTTCTTTTTTACATTGGGAATAATGGCCAATGCCTCTTTGGTCCCCAGAGAACCGTCAATAAAATCGTTTTGCATATCCACTACAATCAGTAATCGTTTCATAAGCAACCCCTCCATGTACAGATCTTATCTGTAGTCTAGTATAATTGTGCTTATATTATAGCAAATCGGCCCTACTCCCTGCAAGTATTCAAAGAGTTGCCAGGAATGGAAAAAGTCTTATCAAAGATTTTTCAAATATCGGTTGACAAAAGCGCTTTATCGCATTAAGATAGTGACTAAATAAAACAAACCGTTGAAAAAGAAGAGTAAGCTTTCCAGGCAATATTTCAGAGAGCCGCCGTTGGTGCGAGTGCGGTATAAAGCGGATAGCCGAATGGACTTTTGAGGGCGGCCCTGAACAAGGAGTTCCAGTAGGGGCTGACGGATTCCACAACCGTTATTTTTGTGGCATATATGTTTGTATATGAAAAGTGGACTTTTATAAAGTCAATTTGAGTGGCACCGCGGATTGTATGATTCGTCTCAAGTATGTCTTAGAACATGCTTGGGACTTTTTTTAATTAATTGAAACAGCTTCTATCAACGACAAACCATTTAAGGAGGACATATTTATGAAAAAATCTGTTAAACTGTTATTAAGCGCAGCAATTGCTGCTGCTGCACTCTCCGCCTGTTCAAAGGCTCCCGAAAAAGCATCAGAAGGTTCTGCAGAAGGCAGTTCTTACACCATCGGCATCGGTCAGTTTGCAGAACACGGCTCTCTTGACAATTGCAGGGAAGGATTTTTAGAAGGCTTAAAAGAGGAAGGAATCGAAGAAGGCAAAAACCTGACCGTTATGTACGAAAATGCTCAGGCTGACGGCGGTACTGCAAGCCAGATCGTAAACAATTTCCTTTCCAAAAAAGCAGACCTTATCTGCGCCATCGCTACTCCAATGGCACAGGCGGCTTACAGCGGAGCGAAAAAATCAGAAATTCCAGTCATCTATACGGCTGTTACAGATCCAGCCGCTGCTTCTCTGGCTAATGAAGACGGCACTTCTGTCGGTGAAGTAACCGGAACCAGTGATAAGCTTCCGGTAGAAAAACAGCTGGAGATGATTCGTAAGATTCTACCTGATGCAAAAACCATTGGAATTCTTTACAGCACCAGTGAAGTAAACTCAGAAGCCGCAATTGCTGAGTATAAGGCAGCTGCAGCAGGCTTTGGCTTTGAAATCGTAGAAGGACCGGTCTCTGCTTCTGCCGACATCCCTCTGGCAACAGATAACCTTTTACAGAAGGTGGACTGTTTAAATAACTTAACAGATAATACTGTAGTCAGCTCTCTTCCCCTCATTTTAGACAAAGCCGCAAAGAAAAACATTCCGGTCTTTGGAAGTGAAGTGGAACAGGTTAAGATCGGTTGCCTGGCAGCTATGGGACTTGATTACGTTGATTTAGGAAAACAGACAGGGAAAATGGCTGCAAAGGTCTTAAAGGGGGAAGCAAAGGCAAGCGAGCTGCATTTTGAAGTAATTAAGGAAGCTGCATTCTACGGCAATTCTAAAGCAGCAGAAAATCTTGGAATTACTATACCGGAAGAACTTACCGGTTCTGCCGCTGAAATCTTTGAGGATATAAAGCAGTAATACTTATCATCGAACCATATTGGAGGAAGTTAGAGCATGTCAATCATACTTGGCGTTTTAGAAGAAGGCCTGGTTTATGCCATCATGGCATTGGGCGTATACATTACCTATAAAATTCTTGATTTTCCGGATCTGTCCGTGGATGGAACCTTTCCTTTGGGAGGTGCTATCACCGCAACTCTTGTCCTGGCAGGATTCAATCCGTTAGCAACACTGTTTATCGCCTTTGCTGCCGGCGTCCTGGCTGGATGTGTTACCGGTTTTATTCACGTAAAATTAAAGGTAAGGGATCTTCTGTCAGGCATCATTGTCATGACTGCACTATACTCTGTTAATTTGAGGCTGGCAGGAAAGTCCAACGTGGCATTTTTTAACAATGATTCCATCTTTGAGAACCCTCTGGTGAACCGTCTGGTTCCTGCAGCGCTTTCTGACATCAGCGTTATTATTATACTGGCTCTCATAGTACTTATCGTAAAGCTGCTTCTTGATCTGTATTTAAAAACCAGATCCGGCTACTTACTACGGGCTGTAGGGGACAACGAAACCCTTGTTACCTCTCTGGCCAAGGATAAAGGCTCTGTGAAGATTCTGGGCCTTGCCATTGCCAACGGCCTTGCCGCTTTAGCTGGTTCCGTCTACTGTCAGCAAAAAGGCTTCTTTGAGATCAGTATGGGTACCGGTACCATTGTTATCGGTCTTGCCAATGTTATTATCGGTACAAAATTATTCAAACGGTTTGGAGCGGTAAAGGCAACGACTGCAGTTGTCATTGGTTCCATCATTTATAAAGCCTGCGTATCCATTGCAATCTATTTAGGCATGGAGGCATCAGACTTAAAGCTTATTACTTCTGCGCTCTTTTTGGGAATCCTGATACTCAGCAACGGCAGAGAGAGGAAGGTGAAAAATCATGCTTGAGCTCCATAACATCAACAAATATTACAATCAGGGAACGGTAAACGAGATGTGCCTGTTCCGGAACTTTTCACTGACCATAGAGGATCAGCAGTTTGTATCGGTTGTGGGAAGCAACGGTTCCGGTAAAACCTCTCTCCTTAACATCATCTGCGGCAGCATTCCCTTAGACAGCGGCTCCATTCGTATCAACGGAACTGACATCACCAATATGCCGGAATATAAGCGCCAGCGCCGCATTGGAAGGGTCTATCAGAATCCTTCCATGGGAACCTGCCCAAACATGACAATCCTTGAGAATATGGCTATTGCAGATACCAAAGGAAAGCCTTTTAATCTTCTTCCCGGAACCAACAAACAGAGGATTAACTTTTATAAAGAACAGCTTCGCTCGCTGGGCCTTGGCCTTGAAGATAAACTCCACGTAAAGGTTGGCGTTTTATCCGGCGGTCAAAGACAGGCAATGGCACTGCTCATGTCCACCATGACTCCCATTGAATTTTTGATCTTAGACGAACACACCGCTGCTCTGGACCCCAAGACCGCCGAGATCATCATGGAGCTGACAGATAAAATCGTGAAGGAAAAACATCTGACCACCATTATGGTAACCCATAACCTGCGGTATGCGGTGGAATACGGAAACCGTCTGCTGATGATGCATCAGGGTTCTGCCGTAGTTGACAAATCGGAAGAGGATAAAAATGGTCTGGATACCGAATATATTCTTGAAAAATTCAATGAAATCAGCATTGAGTGCGGCAACTAATTAAAAAATGTTTATTATTACCAAAAGAACTGATCAGAAATCCCTGACCAGTTCTTTTTATAACTTTATTGAATTTTAATCCAAAACCTCTGCTCCACAATTCCATCCACTGTAATTTCATTTTCCAGAATGCCGCCATTCTTAATTATGCTTTTTGCCGAGCCTACATTCTTTTTGTCGCAGACCATTAAAACTCTATCCAATCCAATTTTTTTACACTCTTTAAGCGCAAGACCAATCATCTTGGTCGCAATTCCTTTTCTTCTTTCGGAAGGCCGCACACCATCTCCAATATGTCCGCCATTCAGTAACAGGGAATCATTTAAATAATGCCTGATATTCACAGCTCCAACGAAGATATTCCGATCTGCATCCAAACAAAAATAAGTCGTATAAGGTACAAATCCGTTTTCTTCTTCTTTATTATCCATATGATTGATATAATTATGAAAATCATGATAATCAAATCTTTTTATAGCATATGGTACAATAACCTCTCCAGACCCATACCATTCATCCATCATATCATTCAAATGGTTTTTATATATTTCATCTAATTTTACTAATTGAAGTTTCACTCGATTCCCCCTGCCATGAATCTGGTTAAAATTTCAGCCTTTATTTGTATGCCACGATAGATTTTATATAAATAAAAACCGACCAGGAGTTTCTGACCGGTTCTTATCTATAATTTTATTCACCCAACTTTTATCTGCTCATTTCACTCTGAGGACCCTTCTCATTGTGTTCACGGATAACCGTATCAACTTCACTTAAATCAGAAGTCGGCAAATCACCAGGAATGGTATTCTTTAACGCTGCGGTTGCATTACCGTACTGAACTGCTTTCATACAGTCTCCGCCGCTGCTTAAAAGGCCGTAAAGAGCCCCGGCAATGTAAGCGTCTCCGCTTCCGATCCTATCCACTACATCGATGTTGTGATAAGGTTCTTCTTCGTAATATTCCCCTCTGGCTGCATCGTATATAACCGATCCAAACGTATGACTTTTGGGGCTATGTACGATTCTCTGAGTAGAAGCCACAATAGAAATCGGATATTCTTCCGTAAAGCTTTTCATCATCTCTTTGACAGTTCCCTGTTTTTTAAAGGTCAGTCTTGCAGTATCTTCGGAACAGAAGAATATATCCACGTAAGGAAGAATCTGTTCAATGCATGCTCTTGCCTCTTCCCCCGTCCACAAATTCCCACGGAAGTTCACATCAAAGGATATAATGGTACCGCTTTCCTTAAATTTCTTAATCATATCTATGGCCGTCTTCCTGGTATTGTCGCAAAGAGCAAGAGTGATCCCAGTGGTATGGAAACAGGTCGTCGCTTTATACATCTCATCAGGGAAGGAGTCTTCACTGATATTAACAAAGGAACTGTTCTTTCTGTCGTAAACCACCTTTGGCTTTCTTGGATACGCTCCGTACTCATAATAATATAGCCCCAGTCTGGCATTTGAGCTTTGATCATATACAAAATAGTCATCACTGATTCCATAGGAACGGACTTTATTCTTTGCAAATTTTCCCATATCATGAGCAGGAAGCTGGGTCACTAAACCAGTGTGAAGTCCTAAAAGAGCTGCACCCACTGCAACGTTTAACTCCGCACCGCCAACCTGTTTCATAAAGGAATCGCCTCGGACAAGTCTTTCTACGCCTGCCGGAGACAGACGTAAAAGCAATTCGCCCAGACTTAATAAATCAAATGGTCTGTCGCTCATTTTGATATTCCCTCCATAAGTCTTAAAAAAGGGGGGTCATTGCAAAATGACCCCCGATGTCTTATATTATTTGTAAATGGCAGGAATCCATATCCTGTCTGCAAACAGTCGGTCAGTAATTATCTCTGAACACGTCCGGATCCATCTCCGCCTGCCAGATTCTCAACATCTTCTCTGGTTACCAGGTTAAAGTCTCCAGGAATTGTGTGCTTTAATGCGGAAGCTGCTACTGCAAACTCCAATGCACCCTTAAAGTCTTTTCCGTCAACCATTCCACAAATAACACCAGCTGCGAAGGAATCTCCGCCGCCTACACGGTCTACAATCGGTGTAATATGATATTTTCTGGAGTGATAGAATTCACGGGTTTTTCCATCCATGATACAAGCAGACCAGCCGTTATCAGATGCAGAATGGCTCTCACGCAAGGAGCTGATTACATATTTGAAATTAAACTTGTCGATCATCTGATTAAAGATATCTACATAGCCCTGTAATTCCAGTTCGCCGCTTGTTACATCAGTATTGCCTGGCTTAAATCCAAGAACCTTTTCTGCATCCTCTTCATTGCCGATACATACATCAACATACTGCATTAAGTTTGTCATTACTTTCTGAGCCTTTTCAGAGGACCATAATTTCTTACGGAAGTTTAAGTCAACGGAAACAGTCACTCCGTGAGCTTTTGCTGCCTTTAATGCAGCTTCCGTCAGTTCTGCAGCGCCATCACTTACTGCTGGGGTAATTCCTGTAAAGTGGAACCAGTCAGCATCTTTAAAAATCTCATCAAAGTTAAAATCAGCGGCTGTGGCTGTAGAGATAGAGGAATGTGCTCTGTCATAAACAACGGAAGAAGCTCTCATAGCAGATCCTGTCTCTAAGAAATAGATGCCAAGTCTCTCTCCGCCTCTTGCGATGTGCTTTGTTCCTACATTATATTTTCTTAAAGCTGCAACTGCACATTCACCAATGGGGTTCTTTGGTACTGCTGTTACAAACTCAGCGTCATGGCCGTAGTTAGCTAAAGAAACTGCTACGTTTGCCTCGCCGCCGCCGTAGTTTACATCAAATTCATCTGCCTGAATAAATTTTTCGTTGTTCGGGGTAGATAATCTTAACATGATCTCGCCCATGGTTACGATCTTTGCCATTTTGTACTCTCCTTAATTCTGCTGTTGATTTTTAATTATTTGCGTGCTGCTGCTACTGCTTCTACGAACTCTTTTGCTTTTGCAGTAACTGCTGCGAAATCGCCTGTATTCGCGCCCTTTGTCAAGCTGCTTCCTGTACCCACTGCATATGCGCCGGCTTTGATCCATTTGTCAACATTATCAACGTCAACACCGCCGGAGGGCATGAAGTTACCCTGTGGAAGAGGTCCTTTGAAAGAGCTGATTGCGGATGGTCCCATAATGTTGCCTGGGAAGATCTTGATGACGTCACAGCCTGCTTCTAATGCAGTGATTGCTTCGGTAGGTGTCATAACGCCTGGAAGCATAGGAACTCTGTAACGGTTGCAAAGCTTGATGGTCTCAACGTTTAAGCCTGGGCTTACTACGTAGTTTGCACCTGCAAGGATTGCTGCTCTTGCTGTCTCCGGATCAAGTACAGTACCTGCACCGATAACAACATCTTCATTCTTGCTATATTTTTCAGACATTTTTGCGATGAATTCAATTGGATTTCCTTCATCCATAGTCATTGTGATTTCAATAAAGTTGATACCGCCGGCAATAATCGCATCAACTACTTTCTCGCCCTGCTCTAAGCTTTTTGCACGAACAACAGCAACCAGACAGTCTTTTTTCATCTTTGATAAAACTTGTTCTTTTTTCATGATTGTTCTTCTCTCCTTCTATAAATTCGTATATACGAATCATCTTCATATTTACGATTCTTATACTTGAATATTAATCGTTTCTATTCATTTTGTCAACAGGTAATCCTCATATTTTCCCAAGAAACCCTAATAATCGGGATACCTCCATTCCCTTTTCAAAAATCAGTTTTCCGAGAGCTTCATAATCCTCCGAAGGCTTATAAAGAGTGGACACGCTGATGGCTCCAAGAACATTGCCATCCCGGTCAAAAACAGGGGCTCCTACGCACTGCATATGCTCTTCCATCTCTCTTGCGTCAAAAGCATAGCCCGTCTCCCGGACCATGTCAAGCTCATGAATCAGCTGCTCTCTGTCCTTGATCGTCCGTTCAGTAAAACGGGTAAATTTGATCCGGCTGATCATCTGCTCTCTTTTCTCCTCTTCGCTGTACGCAAGAATCACCTTGCCAAGCGAAGTACAGTATAACGGATTCTTAGATCCTACGGTTGCTGTCGTTATAATAGGATTCTCCGGTTCAAATTTACATATGTATACAACATGATGATCCGAAGGAATTCCGAAAAAGACTGTTTTTCCCACTTCTTTTGAAAATGCCTTTAGAACCGGCTCAATGATTCCTATAAAATCCAGATTATTGGTGTAATTGATCCCAATGCGGTAAGACATTAAACCTATGGTATAATTCTGCTTCTGCCCCCTCTTTATATTAACCATTCCCATCTCTGCAAGAGTTGTGACAATATCATAGGCACTGGTTTTCGGCAGGTTCAGCTTCTCACAGAGATCATCTAATGTGGCACCTTCCGGTGTCCTGGATATCATCTTTAAGATTTCCACTGTTCTTTGTGTGGTTCTATTCAGTTTCATGACTTGCCTCCATTTCTAAGTCATAGTATACTCCTGAATTTCAAAAAAATGCAAGTTTATTTTCGCATATACGAAATTTATGTAAGCATTTACAAAAAGGCTGCTTTATACTTCAATATTTTAGGAAAACGACAAATCAGGGATTGTATTATTTATCATAATTAGTTATAATAAGTGAGGTATGTAAATGCTTACAATTACGGAGGTGCTGCTTTTGAATATATACGATGTTTCCGAACATGCTCACGTTTCAATTGCCACCGTTTCCCGCGTGATTAACGGGAATCCCAATGTCAGTGAAAAAACCAGGAAACGGGTACTTGCTGTCATGGAAGAACTGGGCTATACCCCTAATGTATTCGCCAGAAGCCTTGGACTTAATACGATGAAGACCATTGGAATTATGTGTTCCGATTCCTCGGATCCCTGGCTGGCTGAAGCCATCTACTATCTGGAAAAGGAACTTCGGAGCAACGGCTATGATTCCATCCTCTGCTGCAGCGGATACCTCCCTGAGACAAAGAAGAAGTATTTGGAGCTGCTTTGTTCCAAACGCGTGGATGCAATCATTCTGACCGGTTCCCATTATATAGAAACCAGGCCCAGGGACAATGCTTATCTTTTGGAAGCGGCAAAGGAGATGCCTTTGATGCTGGTCAACGGCAGTCTGGAAGGAGAACAGATTTACAGCACCGTATGCGACGATCATGCCGCAGTTTACAGTGCGGTGACAAGCCTGTTTAAAGCCGGACGCAAAACCATACTTTATCTTTATTCCGGTAACTCCTACAGCAACTTATTAAAGCTTTCCGGCTACCGCAAAGCTGTAAGTGATGCAGGTTTTACCGTCAGGGAAGAACTTATGGTGCTTTGCAAAAAGGATTTGACTGCTGCAATGGAACGGCTTAAGCTTCTCTCCTCCGACGGAATTCATTTTGATGCTGTCCTGGCTGCCGAGGATATTCTGGCGGTAGGTGCGGTCAAATATGCGGATCAGGCCGGACTTAGGATTCCGGAAGATTTAAACATCATTGGATATAATAATTCCATTCTTTCAAGATGTACCACTCCTGAGATCACTTCCGTAGACAATAAAGTCGAAGCACTGTGTACCACAACCGTCAACACTTTGATGAAAGTGCTAAACAACGGAAACGTACCGGCAAAAACTACGATCACACCGGAATTAATCAAACGAGGTACTACTAATTTTTAATTATTTTATATACAAGGAGGACTCTCTAACATGAAACAGTTTATGGATCAGGATTTCTTACTGTCAACCGAATCAGCAAAGTCACTTTATCACACATATGCGGAAAAGATGCCCGTAGTAGATTATCACTGCCACATCAACCCGCAGGAAATCTACGAAGACCGCAAGTTCGATAATATTACCCAGGTATGGTTAGGCGGTGACCATTACAAATGGCGCCAGATGCGTTCCAATGGTGTTGATGAAAAATACATTACCGGCGATGCTACAGACCGTGAGAAATTCCAGAAATGGGCGGAAACCCTGTCAAAACTTATTGGCAACCCTCTTTATCACTGGAGCCATTTGGAACTTCAGAGATATTTCGGCTACACCGGATATTTAAACGGTGATACTGCTGAGGAAGTTTGGAATTTATGCAACGAAAAGCTCCATGAGGATTCTATGAGTGTCCGCAACATCATCAAGAAGTCAAATGTTACCGTAATCTGCACCACAGACGATCCTGCCGACACACTGGAATGGCATCAGAAGATCGCTGCTGATTCTTCTTTTGATGTGAAAGTACTTCCTGCCTGGAGGCCGGACAAGGCGATGAATGTAGAAAAACCTGACTTCGCCGCATACATTGCAAAATTATCCGCTGCAAGCGGCGTTGAAATCAAGGATTTTGCATCCTTAAAGACCGCACTGAAAAACCGTATGGAATTCTTTAACAGCCAGGGATGTTCTGTATCTGACCACGCCCTTGAATACGTTATGTATGTTCCTGCTGATGAAGCAGAGCTTGAAGCAATTTTTGCAAAAGGCCTTTCCGGAAAAACCGTTACCAAGGAAGACGAGCTGAAATATAAAACTGCATTCATGCTGTTTGTCGCAAAAGAATACAACCGCATGGGTTGGGTGATGCAGCTCCATTATGGCTGCAAGCGTGATAACAATGCCATGATGTTTGAGAAACTGGGTCCCGATACCGGTTATGACTGTATCAACAACTACGCACCGTCTGCACAGATGGCAGATTTCTTAAATGCCTTAAGTGCAACCAACGAGATTCCGAAAACCATCATTTACTCCTTAAATCCAAACGACAATGCTTCCATCGGAACCATTATCGGCTGCTTCCAGAGCGATTTCCCCGGCAAGATCCAGCAGGGCTCTGCATGGTGGTTCAATGATCACAAGGTCGGAATGACAGAGCAGATGACTTCTCTTGCAAACTTAGGCTGCCTTGGAAACTTCATCGGAATGCTTACTGACTCCAGAAGCTTTTTATCTTACACAAGACATGAATACTTCCGCAGAATTCTCTGTGAGATGATTGGCGGATGGGTCGAAAACGGAGAATATCCAAATGACCAGAAGGCATTGAAAGAAATTATTGAAGGTATTTCCTATAATAACGCAATGAATTATTTTAAATTCTAAAATAAAGGTGATAGAAACACGAATAACTCCTCTGCCCTGCTTCTGTTGGACAGAGGAGTTATTTTAAACTTTCATAATCTCCCGAATCTTTTCTGCTGTTTTTTCTCTCCCCACGGGACATCCTGTGACTGGTGCATTGCCCTCAGCAATGGCACTGGCAAGTGCATCACAGCCAGCATAACCGCAACGGCCGCAATTGATTCCCGGCAGCGCCTGCCGGATCTTTAATTGTTTTTCGTCCGTGTCTGCTTTCAGTCTTTCACTGGCAATGCCCAGGAACAGACCGGTCAACAGACCGATTCCGCCCAGTACAGCGGCCGCATAAATCATTCCTGTTATCATATTTTCTCTTCTCCCCTTTAAATCAATCCGGCAAATCCGAAAAATGCCATGGCCATTAATCCGGCAGTGATAAGGACAATCGGTGAACCCTTCAATGACTCGGGTATATCATTGTATTTGATCTTCTCCCGGATTCCAGCCAGCATAACGATGGCAATGGTAAATCCGATGGAAATCCCTATGCCGTTTACCACGCTTTGAAGGACTCCGTAGTTCTTTGATACATTGGTCAGAGCTGCACCAAGCACTGCACAGTTGGTTGTAATCAGCGGAAGGTACACTCCCAGCGCCTTATGAAGAGGGGGCATGGTCTTCTTTAAAAACATTTCCACAAACTGTACCAGAGCCGCGATAACCAGAATAAACACCATGGTCTGCAGATATTCCAGGTGAAGCCTCACTAAAATCCCCTGATAGAGCAGGCTTGTGACCAGAGAGGAGATGGTGATGACAAAGATAACTGCCACCCCCATACCGGCTGAGGTTTTTACGTTTTTAGAAACCCCAAGGAAGGGGCACAGGCCAAGAAACTGGCTGAGCACTACGTTATTTACCAAGGCTGCGCCAACAGCAATTAACAACAATTCTTTCATCGTTCCCTCCTATTTCTTCCGTTTCCCATTTTTGACAGCACCGTTTTCATCACTCTTTTGCCCGGAAGCAATGGAAGTGCCCATACAGTGCCCACAGTTTTCACAGGAAGCGGGGTCCCCGTTGGTTGCAGATGGAGCTTTCCATTTGTTCTGTAAAGCTGTCAGACCGGCCAGGACGAAAAACGCCCCCGGTGCCAGGACAAAAACAGAGATATGATACTCTTCCGGAATAACCGTATATCCAAATACAGAACCGGAACCTAAAAGTTCCCGCACAAATCCAATGCAGGTAAGTGCTATGGCAAATCCGATTCCCATTCCAAGACCGTCAAAGGCAGATGCCGCCACCCCATTCTTAGAAGCAAAGGCTTCTGCCCTGCCTAAAATAATACAATTTACCACAATGAGCGGGATATAGATTCCAAGAGACGTATAAAGAGAAGGCACATACGCCTGCAAAAGCAGCTGGACCGCAGTTACCAGCGTGGCAACAATAACAATATAAGCCGGAATCCGGATGGTATCCGATATGATTTTACGCATTGCGGAAATAATAATATTGGAGAACAGTAATACCGCCGCTGTGGAAAGTCCCATTCCCAGTCCGTTGATTGCGGATGTGGTGACAGCCAGGGTCGGACACATTCCAAGCATCAATACAAAGGTAGGATTTTCTTTTATAATACCATTCCATAATCGTTCCGAATATTGATTTTTCATCTTTCCCCTCCTATTGTTCCATATGATGATACACCAGATACAGTGCTGCATTGACTGCATTCGTGACTGCCCGGGAGGTAATGGTGGCTCCGCTGATGGCATTGATCTCTGCATCACCTCCATTGCCTGACTTTGTCACAGTAAGGGCTTCTGCGGATTTACCTGCAAATTGCTCCGTAAATGCGGGTTCTTTTGCCAGCTGTCCAAGTCCCGGAGTATCATTGATTTCCAGGACTTCAATGGCTTTTAAACTTTTATCTGCATTGATCCCCACCAGCAGCTTTACCGTTCCGCTGTAGCTGTCGTTAGAATAGCAGATAATTGTATATCCAAGAAGGCCACCGCTTTCATCAACGGCTGCAAATGCCTGGTCAATGCCCACATTGCCATAATCCTCAGACGGAAGTTCTGCATTGCTGCTTCCCACGGCCTCTGTCAGTTTGTCGTCAGGCTTAAAATCTGCGGCTTCCGGAAAGACTGCCTGGTTCGCCTCGGCATTTGCAGCTATGGCTGCCCGTTCAATAATATCCTTTGTAATTTCATGGACACCTCCAAGCATCAGTCCGGAAACAACGGTGATCGTAAATAAAATCAATGCATCTTTTATAATTCGGCGATTCTTCATCTTATCTTTTCTCCTTTCCAAACGCTACCGGAAGAGAAATCTCCTCAATCAGAGGCACCAGAATATTGCTGATAATGATGGCATAGGAAACACCTTCTGCAGAACCTCCGAACAAACGGAACAAGCCGGTCAATATTCCTAAAAGAATTCCAAAGAGAATCTGTCCCTTTTTTGTAATCGGGCTGGACGAATAATCTGTAGCCATAAAAAATGCACCGAAGATAATCCCGCCGCCGCACAAATGTGCCAGCACATAAGAAAGATCCTGACGTCCAAAGATAAATACAAACAGAGCAAAGGTAATTAAATACGCAGCCGGAATCCGGATAGAAATTACCTTTCGGATCAGCATGTAGGCAGCTCCGATCAGCAGAGCAATCACCGATACTTCTCCTATCGATCCTGGAATCTTCCCGATAAACATAGCAGTCAGGTCCACGGACTGTCCTGCTTTTAAAGAAGCAAGCGGGGTAGGGCTTACAACCGCGTCATGGTATGTAAACGTGGTCATCTGCCCTGCAAAAGAAATGAGAAGAAAACATCTGGCTGCCAAAGCAGGATTCATAAAGTTCTGACCAATACCGCCGTACAGCTGCTTAACAATAATGATGGCAAACAAACCGCCTAAAAACGGAATCCATAAAGGAATGGCAGGCGGCATATTGAGCCCTAAGATCATTCCGGTAACAAGTGCACTTCCATCACTTACAGTAACCGTTTTCCCCATAAGGGCTTCAAAAACATATTCACTCAAAATACAGGAAAGAACGCTGACAAGCAAAACAAGTGCCGCCTTTATCCCAAACTGGTAGATGCCATATGCAGAAGCAGGAATCATGGCAATGGCAACATCATACATAATATTCGGTGTGGCTACCTGATTTCTGATATGAGGTGATGAAGAAGTGCTTAATATATTTGTCATTTTTTCTCCCCCCTTTTGTTATCTTCACCCGCTGTAATCATCTGGTGCGTTTTTATAAATGTTTCCGTGAGCGGAATTCTTGCAGGACAGATGTACGAACAGGAACCGCACTCGCAGCACTCCATTCCATTCAGCTTTATAAACCGTTCCATATCAGAATTAGCTGCTGCTATCACCATCTTCTGAGGAACCACACGGCTCGGACATACACGAACGCATCTTCCGCAGCGGATGCATGGGGTGGCAGGGGCTTTTAAAGCCTCATCTTCCGCCATGGCGATGAGTGCAGAGGAAACTTTAGTAACAGGAATATTGGTATCAGGCAAGGCCTGTCCCATCATAGGCCCCCCGGAAATCAATTTTTTCGGTTCCGCCTTATATCCGCCGGCAGCTTCGACCAGCTGCTGGTAACTGGTTCCAATCCTTACGTTGTAATTCTGAGGATTTTGTATGGCATCTCCTGATACCGTAATAATACGGCGGATCAGCGGAATATTTTCTGCAACCGCATTATATATGGAAATCACTGTATCCACGTTATCCACAATACAGCCAGCTTCTGCCGGAAGCATATCCGAGTTTATTTTTCTTCCTGTCACACTATATATAAGGGTTCTTTCCCAACCCTGGGGGTATTTTGTCTTAACAGGAAGAACCGAGATCCGTGGTCTGTCTTTTACAAGTTCCTGTAATTTTTTAATTGCTTTGGGCTTGTTATTCTCCACGCTGATCACGCCTCTTGCATTGTCAAAAAGCTTTAGAATAATCTGAAGTCCTTCAATAAGCTTTTCCGGCTCCTCTATCATCATTCGGTAATCCGATGTCAGATATGGCTCACATTCCGCGCCATTTACAATAATCGTATCTATCTTTGATTCATCTTTTGGAGACAGCTTTACATGAGTTGGAAATCCTGCTCCGCCTAATCCTACGATGCCTGCCTCTTTGATAATATTTCGTATCTCATCTTTTGATAAGTTTTTGGTGTCACGCTTTGATCCAAAAGATTCAACCGCCTGGTACTCTTCGTCATTGTCTATAATGACTGACAGTATCATAGAACCACTGGCTACCCTTCTTGGTTCAATAGCTTTCACGGTTCCTGAAACAGAGCTGATCACACAGGCAGAAATAAAACCGTCCATCTCACCGATCTTCTGACCGACCAAAACCCGGTCTCCTGCTGCCACCAAAGGCTTTGACGGCGCACCAATATGCTGGGCCAGAGGAAAAACCATCTCACCTTTTGACTGGAGCACTTTTACCGGTTTATTCTCTGACAATTCTTTTCCCTCATAAGGATAAACGCCTCCCTTAAATGTAGGTAAGCCCATCTAATTCCCCCTTTCTCTATAAACGCTTTCGTTCTAATCAGTATACCATATTTTATTACACGAAACAATGTGAATCCTTTAACCAACCAATGACTGTCTTTAAAATTTATTTCCCATCATATTTTATTTAATACATTTTTTTCTATTCCTTTTTTCTGAAAACCATTGCGTTATCTTTCAATAAAAATCGGAGCATGGATAAAACGCTTCCATGCTCCTGTCCTATCACATATATAAATTATTCATTAATCTAATTCCACAGCTCCTGTATAAAGCTGATAATATCTTCCTTTCTGCTTTAACAAATCATCATGGTCTCCACGCTCGATGATCTCTCCGTTTTCCAGTACCATGATTGCATCGGCATTGCGGACAGTAGACAAACGGTGTGCGATGACAAAGGTGGTGCGGTTCTTCATCAGCTGGTCCATGCCTCGTTCGATATGCTTTTCCGTTCTGGTATCTACGGAACTTGTAGCTTCATCAAGAATCAGGATAGGAGCTTTTGAAATGGCTGCCCTTGCAATGTTTAAAAGCTGCCTCTGTCCCTGGCTTAAATTGGAGCCGTCTCCTTCTAAAACCGTGTCAAATCCGGCTGGAAGTCTCATGATAAAGGAGTATGCCGACGCTGTTTTTGCTGCTTCTATGACCTCTTCATCTGTTGCTTCCAGCCGTCCGTAACGGATATTTTCCATGACGGTTCCTGTAAACAGATGTGTATCCTGAAGTACCATTGCAATATTTTTACGAAGATTTTCCTTCTTTAAGTGGCGGATATTCTGCCCGTCAATGGTGATTTCACCGCCTTGAATATCATAAAAACGGTTAAGAAGGTTTGTGATCGTGGTTTTTCCGGCTCCGGTTGAACCTACAAAGGCAATCTTCTGCCCTGGCTTGGCATAAAGACTGATATCCTTTAAGATCATCTTGTCAGGATTATACCCAAAGGTCACATGGCTCAGTTCCACATATCCCTTCATTGGTTCTAAAACCACTGCATCTTTATCGTCTGCAGGTTCCGGTTCCTCATCCATAATAGCAAATACCCGTTCAGCACCTGCCAGTGCGGAAAATACATTACTTACCTGCATGGAGATCTCATTGATGGGACGGCTGAACTGTCTGGAGAAAGATAAAAATACCGTAAGTCCTCCGACATCGAATCCACGAAGTACACACAAAAGTCCTCCCACACAGGCAGTCAATGTGTAATTTAACTGGCTTAGATTGCCCATAATGGGCATCATGACTCCTCCAAAGAACTGGGCGTGGATCATATTGTTTCTCAAATCTTCATTTAAAATTTCAAACTCTTCTTCTGCCACATCTTCATGGCAGAATACCTTAACTACCTTTTGGCCGCTGATCGTTTCTTCTATATAACCGTTGACCGCCCCAAGGGAAGCCTGCTGAGCCGTGAAATACTTCTGGCTTCTCATCGCTATGGATTTACCGGCCTTTACCATGATAGGAACGATGATGATGGTCACCAGGGTCAGCCATATATTTGTATAAATCATCAAAGCAAGCGTTCCAACAATACTGAGCGCACCTGAAAAAAGCTGAACCAGCGTATTGCTTAGCATCTGACCGATGGTATCCACGTCATTGCTGAAGCGGCTCATCAGATCACCGTTATTGTTTGTATCGTAAAACCGCACAGGAAGGGTCTGCATTTTTTCAAAAAGATCATCTCTTATTTTCTGAAGTGCATTCTGGGCCACTGTCAGCATGATTCTGGACTGTATATAGTTTGCAGCCACACCAAGAGCTAACACCGATGCCATGACTGCAATTCCTCTGAACAGGCCGGAAACATTCCCTCTGGTGCCGTCTATGGGGGCAATGTATTCGTTGATGAGTGGCCGGAGCATATAGGAACCTGCCAATTGCGATAACGTTCCTGCAACGACACAGATAAGCGCAATTCCCATAAAAAGCCTGTATTCGTTTAAATAGGAAAGGAGACGCCTTACTGTTGCCTTTGTATTTTTCGGAGCTCCTGTTTTTATCTCTTTTCTTCCCATGGCACCGTTACTTTTTGGGGGTGGTACAGATCGTCCGTAACGCTTCTTTAAGCTTTCAATCCTTTGCTGATTCTCCATTTATGCACCCTCCTTTTCTTCCCGGTCCCGCTGGGAATAATAGATTTCCTGATAAGCCTCACAGGACTCCAAAAGCGCTTCATGTGATCCCATGCCCACGATCTCACCCTCGTCCAGTACAATAATTTTATCTGCATGTTCCACAGAACCGATTCTTTGTGCGATTATGAATTTGGTGGTATCTTTTAAGGTCGTCTGAAAACACTCACGGATTTTCGCTTCTGTTGCCGTATCAACAGCCGAAGTACTGTCATCTAAAATCAGTATTTTAGGTTTCTTTAACAAGGCTCTGGCAATGCACAATCTTTGCTTCTGACCTCCGGATACATTGGAACCTCCCTGGCCTAAATCTGTCTGATATCCATCGGTAAAACCGGATACAAACCCGTTGGCCTGCGCACTTTCTGCCATCTGAATAATATCTTCCATGGTTGCATTTTCATCTCCCCAGCGGAGATTTTCTTCAATGGTTCCGGAAAACAGAACATTTTGCTGTAATACCATAGCAACACTTTCTCTTAAATTTCTGATGGAATAATCCTTCACATCAATATCATCGACCAGCACCTGTCCTTCGTCCGTATCGTAAAGGCGGGGGATCAATTGTACCAGAGATGTTTTTCCGCTTCCTGTAGAACCAATGATGCCTATGGTTTCGCCCTGTTCCGCCGTAAAATTAATTGATTTCAGGACCATCTCCTCTGTGCCTTTTGCATACTGGAAGCTGACATTACGAAACTCTACCTTTCCTTTGGTCACCACCGCTGACTTTTGTGCCGCATGTTCGTCCGTTAGATCAATTTCTGTATCCAGAACCTCATTCACTCGTTTTAAGGATGCCAACGCACGGGAGGACTGTAAAAAAACCAGGGAAAGCATCATCAAGGACATCAGTATTTGAACTATATAGATAGTAAATGCCGTTAAATCTCCTACCGGCATTTTCCCTGCGATGATTAAATTCCCTCCGTACCAGACGACGGCAACAGTCGTGATGTTCATTGCAAGCATCATGACAGGCATTGTCGCTATGACGATTTTCATAGCTGCAAGGCTGCCTTCCTTTAAATCTCTGTTCGTTTCCTTGAACTTTTCCGCTTCATGGCCTTCCCTTACAAAAGACTTGACTAGCCGCACATTCGTCAACGCTTCCTGCACCCCTGAATTCAGGCGGTCAATCTTCTTCTGCATCGCCTCAAACCGCGGAAATGCTATCTTTAATATAATGAAAATAGCCAAAAGCAGCAATGGAATTACCACAAGCAGAATTAGCACCAGCTGCCGGTTCATCAGAAAGGCCATAATCAGACCGCCAACCAGCATTCCAGGTGCACGGAACATCAGACGGAGACTCATCATGATAACATTTTGAATCTGCTGGATATCATTGGTAAGTCTTGTGACAAGAGATCCGGTACTGAACTCATCAATGTTTTTGAAAGAAAACTGCTGGACTTTATGGAAAATATCCTTTCTTAAATCCGTGCTGAAGCAAATAGATGCCTTTGACGAAAAATAAGCGCCTCCAATTCCCCCTGCTGCCATAATCGCGGCAATGACTATCATGACTCCGCCAACACGCATAATGTATCCCACATCTCTTCCCGCAACTCCGTTGTTGATAATCATGGAAGTCAGCTTTGGAAGCAGTATTTCTCCAAAAACTTCCGTCAGCATCAGCAGCGGTGCAAGAATAAATGCACTCAGATACGGCCTTATATATTTAAAGTATCGTTTCAAGTTATAAATCCTCTCTTTCTGCCATGTCCTTATCCATAGGTATTTGAGATAAATTATCATATATACGTTTTAAAAATTGTTCCATGACAATCAATTCTTCTTTTGAAAAGTCATGAAACATCTGTGCTTCCACATTTGAAAAATATTCCCGGCTGATTTTCACCATATGCTTTCCTTTTTCTGTAAGACAAAGCTTGTTTATCCGGTTATCTTCCTGATCTGTGATCCGGGTGATAAATCCGCCTTTTTCTAACTTTTTCACAGTAACTGCTATGGTAGCTGTGGAAACATAAAGGCGTTCTGCCAGTTCTTTTTGGGATGCATTATTATGATCTGAAAGCATCATTAAAATCTGGTGCTGACTGCGGAAAACCTTCGTCTGCTTGAAGCGCGACTCCAAAATCGAACGGTGCAGCTTCATGATCCTCAGATATCCCCTCATTACATTTTTACGCAAGGAAAGAGGACTCTCCGTGCCTTCGTCATCCATTCCACACATTGATTTCATTTATAGAATACCCCCCTTTCGGTTAGCATATTAATAATTAGCTAATTAACTATATGAGAGTATAACACTGTATGAATTTAAATGCAACGAAACAAATTATGGTTTTTTGATAAAAATTATCTAAACTTTTGTGTATTTCTACAAAAAACGCAACACAACCACTCGTTATTTTAACAAAATAACGGTTTCATAATATCTATAGCGGTAATATGATAACCCATTTACAAGCTTACATGTAATAAATAGGTATAAATTTTTAAAATACAAATACAATGACGAAAAATAAAACCGGACGCAAGCCATGCTATGTATTGTTTGCCTGTTATGGGAATAAAAAGAAAAAGAACGCGGAATCATACCAACCGTCTATAACCGGTGGCATTATTCCGCATTCAGAAGTTTTTTTGCTTCTTTTTCTGTTATTACTTCGTAGCATTCAAATTCGGGAGCATCCGGATAAAAATACCCAAGCGATAATCCCCGCCTTACCCACACTCCATGTTCATACCCAAAGAACTGTCTTCCTTCCTGCTTTATCACAGTTCCCTGATTGTCATAATCGGTCAATTTCAAAAATCTTATTTCATTCATGCGATCTCACCTTTTCTATGCCCTTCGGAATTTCCATAGAATCTGATAATTCAAACATCTGATCACCCAGTTCTATGTACGCTCTACTGCTTACGTCTTTGATTGGCCTTTGCCTTTCGTATAGTTCATGCATCTTTCCATTCTTCACTTCAAAGCTTTCCGGCGTATGGTACTGCAGCTCAAAAGTCAGCCCTTCCGGAGAACGCACAGTCGTGTTGATCCCATTGTATGGATTTTGTCCGTCAAGCCAGTAATTCTTGATTTCAACCGTATTATAACCTGAATTTGAATACATCTCAATAACTTTTAAAATTTTTTCCACAAGTTCTTCCCCGGAAGCGGTATACGTATATCTCAGTATGTCTTTTACCTCATACCCCTTTTCTCTGGGATTACATTTTCTTCCTATTTTCTTAAAATAGGATTTTCTGGATTTCACACGGTATTTTGCTCCTGCCACTCCCATTCCTGCCTGTCTGGCAGTTTCCATGACCCGTGCTGTAATTTGGGGCTCCATCTTTACGGTCCGGTTATAATAAAGCATTCCTCTCACCCGGAATATTATGAACCCTTTATCTTTAAATAGCTCTCTGTAATGGTTATACATCGTTCTATCCAGCGAACATTTCCGCAACCTTTTCTCCCTGCGCATTGTCTTGTAATTCCTTTGACATATTATCATATGATTCAAGATATGCCGGGTTTGCCGAAAACGTGAAAAGAACTTGACCAAAATAACCAAACACAGACAAAATAAGCCGAAAACAAAAGAGTCTTCGGCCTGAAAATCAATAATTCTATTTTTCTCTGGAAATAAGCAATTCTTTTAAATCTGTAAGAGACATATTATGTTCATCCAGAATGGAGGAAACTTCCTTAAAATGTTCCATTTCAATTTTCTCCTGAATTGCTTTTTCCTTCTCTTTCAATGCAGTAATGGAATTTTTATACTGCAGAATGGATTCCTGTACATCGTTTAATTCTTTTTGAAGCCTTTCAATTGATGACTTTCTTACTCCTCTTGGCATATACAAATATCTCCTTATAATATCAATAATTATTCCCATATATTAACAATTATATATTTATAAATCAAGAAAAAAAGGGGAAATAAGTACTGGTAAATTTTTCCATCCATTCATTGTGAGTAATGATTGATTGATTTTTCAACAAAACCTATCGATTTTGCAGTAACCTTGACCCATGCCGTATTGAATCACTGATTATTGCATGGTGAAAAGCCGCTCAGAGCTCCTCTTTAATCTTTCCTTCCTTATAGTGTTTCCGGCACAGCGGTACATATTTATCATTTGCGCCCAATAAAATCTGTTTACCGCTTCTTAAAATTTTACCGTCTTTATTGATCCTGGCGTTCATAGCTGCAGAATTACCGCACCAACAGACGGTTCTTAATTCCTCAATTTCATCTGCAAGTTCCATAAGCCTTTTGGAACCGGGAAAGAGATGGGAAGTAAAATCTGTTCGGAGTCCGTAGCACAGGACCGGAATCTGATAGTAATCCACAAATTCGGCAAGCAGATCAATATTACTCTCTGAAAGAAATTGTGCCTCATCTACAATAATCACATCATACTGTTTGATTGTATCCGGATGATAGGTTTCCAATTCGGACCACAAAATGCATTCTGCTTCTAAACCAATTCGTGATTTGATTTTCTTAATGTCATCTCTGGTTTCAACATCAGGCTTTACAAGCAGTACTTTCTTTCCCTTTTCCATATAACTATACCTGGTCATCAGCGCATTGGCGGTCTTGGAACTTCCCATTGCACCATATTTAAAATACAACTTTGCCATATTTTTCTCCTTAACAAAAACCTTTCTTCCACATTTAAAAAATGCTTCTATTACTATACCACAGAACCATGCTTTGGAGCATTTAATTTTTAGCAAATGGATTTATGCTATTGGAAATAATTATGAGAATACGAATCCAACAATATCAAAACTTGGATATAGAAAGATAGATTTTTCAAACAGAAAGTAAAATCATATTTCTTCATATAATATGCAACACGAAAATAAAAAAGCCTAGCATCTACTAGACTTTTAGAGTGGAGCAGACGGGAGTTGAACCCGTGTCCAAAAACTAATTCCCTGTTCTTCTACTATCATAGTCAGTTTATTGACATTCCCTCCGCTGTCCGGGAACTGACACCCTGACAACTTCAGTAGCTTCATAATACGTCCGCATACTCAAAGCTTTGTATACGTCGTTTCTCACATCGTCGATGCCGGGATCTTAAAGTGTGAGTGCCTTAAGGCCGACAAGCTGCATTAAGCAGCTAAAGCTAATTTATTATTGTTAGCGTTTATATTTTGTTTGCCATTTAACGCATCGCATGCGGATAGCTTCACCAGCTGCATAGTCCCTGTCGAAACCAGTACTGCCCCTGACTGGTACTCTTTCTTCAGAGTAAATTTATACTAACATGAAAAAAATAGTTTGTCAAGGCCAGTCCATTTCCAGTTACAGGTCATCAATCAATGCACTGCTTTTTGCATAAGCCGTACTTTTTGCCTCAAAAAAATCTGTTTTAATAAGGTTTGCATTGCTGTACTGGCTGACCCATGACATGCTTTCCGGTTCCTTTTCATGTCCTTCATACAGGGGTTCCCAGCCAAGACTTGTACATCGCAGATTTCCTAAATATTTGATATAGTCCGTAATCATCTGTTTCGTTAATCCGGGGACTTCGTCACCGATGGCATAGCAGCCCCAGGCAATCTCCTGTTCACAGCCTTCTCTTATCATGCCGCGGTAGATTTCCACACATTCCGGGGTAAATAACTGAGGTTCTTCTTTTGTAAGCTCCAGAATCATGTTGCGGAAAAGCCATAAATGAGTGTTTTCATCCCGGTTAATGTACCGGATTTCCTGGGAAGAACCGGTCATCTTATGATTCCGGCCCAAATTGTAAAAAAACATAAATCCGCTATAAAAATATATTCCCTCCAGTATAAAGTTGGCAATTACCACTTTCATAAAAGCAAATGCACTTTTATCCTTTTGAAATTCATTGTACAGATTTCCGATAAATGTATTCCGCTGGAGAAGATGAGGATCGCTTTTCCACTGATAAAGCACTTCATTCCTTGTCTGCGGTTCGCAGATGGTATCCAGCATATAGCTGTAACTCTGGCTGTGGACCGCTTCCTGGAAGGTCTGTATGGATAAACACAGATTGATCTCGTTGGCAGTCACATATTCACCGATTGCCGGAAGATTGGCAGTTTGTATGCTGTCTAAAAACACCAGAAACGACAGTATTTTATCATAGGCCCGCCGCTCTGAGGGGCTGAGCAGAGGATAGTCTTTCGTATCTCTGCCCAGATTGATTTCTTCCGGAATCCAGAAATTATTCATGGCCTGACGGTACCAGTCACTTACCCAGGAATATTTCATATTGTTAAAATCATTCAGATTGGTGGTATTGCCGTTTATCATCCGGCGCTCTCTTACATCAATATCTCCATCCGGATTAAAAAGAGGTCTTTTTTTCAATTGTTCCATACTTTCGCCTCGCTCCCTCCTGTTTTTTGTTTCTTCTATAAGCTTTCTTACAATGGCTGAACGATCAGCTGGAGCATACCTCACACTCCTCTACTTCCAGACTTTTGGAACGTATATAATAGATAGTCTTTACCTTGCATTCCCATGCCAGAATGTAAAGCTGCAGCACCTGACGCAGGGTATAATCATTCGTGATATAAAGGTTCATGCTCTGCGCCTGGTCCACATGCCTCTGACGAATACCTGCTGCCCGAACGGACCACTTCTGATCAATCAGGTGAGCATTTTTATATCTCCAGAAAGTTTCCGGAGACAGATCCGGAGCTACACGCACAACCAGTCCATTCTTCTTTTCCTCCATATAATATCTGCTCATGACCGGGTCAAGTCCTGCGGTCGTACCGGCAATCATACTGGTACTGCTTGTAGGTGCAATGGCAATGAGCCAGCCGTTTCTCATGCCCTGGGAGGCAACCTTTTTCCGAAGCCGTTCCCATTCCGGGGAGCTATATTCCCGTTTTGTGAAATAGGCACCGGTCTGCCAGTCACTGCCTGGGAATTTTTCATAGCAGCCTTTTTCTGCCGCATAATCACAGCTTGCCTCAATCGCAGCAAAATTAATTGCTTCAAAAATCCGATCGGCAAATGCAAGGTGTTCCTCTGACTCCCAGGAAATCTGATTTTTTGCCAGCATATGATGATAACCGCTTACGCCCAGTCCTATGGGCCGATAGCGAAGATTATTCAGCTTTGCATATGGTACAGGAAAGAAATTCAAATCAATCACATTATCAAGTGCCCTGACAGCACTTCTTGTCAACTGAGTCAATTCGTCTTTATCATCTAAATTAATATTTCCAAGAGACAGGCTTGCCAGATTGCAGACCACAAAGTCTCCCGGTTTCGTAACAGTAACCACCACAGTCTCTCCGTCTACCGTCTCATAACGCTGTTCCACTTCTTCCACAGCACTCATATTCTGGGCGATTTCCGTACATAGATTGCTGCAGTAAATAATGCCGCTGTGACTGTTTGGATTCGCTTCATTTACAATGTCTCTGTTAAACGCAAAGGGGGTGCCGGTTTCCACCGCACTCTTTAACACCAGACGGATAATATCTTTAACCGGAATGATTCTCTTCTGTATCCGGCTGTCACTCACGCACTCACGATACCGTTCCTCCCACTGGGTTCCATAAAAATCCTCTAAGGCCCAGCCCTTTACAGTAAGAATCTCATGAGGGCACATAAGATACCAGTCTCCCTCTATATTTTCCTTTGCCATTTTCCAAAACAGGTTGGGGTAACAGACCGCAGGGAAAACATCGTGAGCCTTCATCCGGTCATCTCCGTTATTGGTCCTTATGTTAAGAAACTCTGGCAAATCCTTATGCCAGACATCCAGATATACGGCTACGGCTCCCTGGCGTACCCCCAGCTGATCCACCGCAACCGCCGTATCATTGGCCAGTTTGATCCAGCGGATCACACCTCCCGCTGCCCCCTGAAAGCCGCGAATGCTACTGCCTGCCGCACGTACCTTGCCAAAATAAAGCCCCATGCCGCCTCCGAACTTGCTGACCTTGGCAAAGCTGTCAATGCTCCGGTAAATCCCGTTAAGACTGTCCGGAACCGTATCTATAAAACAGGATGAAAGCTGATGATAAGGCTTTCTGGCATTGGAAAGCGTAGGCGTAGCCATTGTGACCTTTAAAGTGCTTAACATGTCATAGAACCGCTTCACCCAGCCCTCCCGGTCTGTTTTTTCTTCCATTGCAAGATGCATGGCAATCCCAAGGAACATCTCCTGAGGCGTCTCTAACGGAATATTTTGATGACTGCGGATAACATAACGGCTTAAAAGCAGCTCAAGACCGGAGTAGTTGAGAAGATGGTTTCTTTCCGGATCCAGATACCCTTCATAGCGGTCAATCTCTTCTTTCCGGTAATGCTTTAGAATATAGTCTCCATAAAGCCCTTCTTTTGTCAAATAGCATATCTTATCGTAAAAGCTTCTGATGTTCTGCCGCAGAAGTTCCTCCTTTAAAGATAATTCAAATTGAAGCATCAAAAATCTTGCTCCTATATATTCCCAGTCCGGTGCTTCCTGAGTGGTCAGCTCTACCGCTGCCTGCGTAAGAATCTTAAGCCTTTGGGAGATACTTTCTTCGCTCTTATAAAATGAGCAAAACTTATCAGAAAGAAGTTCAATGCCATAGGCGGGACCGGTCCATGTGGACTGAATGCCAAAAAGCACTGCCGAAAACTCCGGTATGTCTTTAAAATACTCCAAAAGTACCTGTTCTCCATGTTTCATATCCATCGATTATTCCTGCCAATCTATTGTTTAATATCAATACCAATAACTGTTATTATATGTCGTAGGAAGAATATACCACAAGATATAGTTTATTTCAACCTCTCAAGTACAAAATATTCTATTTTAAATCCAATTCCTCAAACAATGCAGCGATAGCAGAACGATAATCCGCAAGGTTCTGGGACTTTCTGATTTTTTTTGCATGCTTTTCTCCGTCTTTAAAGCATTGTATCATATAGGCCCATAATTCCTTCATCTTAAACAGCACATTCCGGTCACCGGAAATCACCCTTTCATATCCGGCAAGCACCTCATCATGAAACTCTTTCAGCAACCGTTTATTCATAACTTCATCTTTATTAATTTCTCCTGCCAGGCCAGGGTTTGTCACCAGCCCCCTGCCCATCATAACACGGTCAACGGTCGGAAATGCATCTGTAAATCGCTTATAATCCTCCGGGGAAAATATATTTCCATTATAGCAAAGAGAATTTCTGCTTTCTGTAACCGCTGCTTTAAATACAGAAAGGTCAGGTTCATTTTTATAAAAGTCCTTCTGAACACGGGGATGAATGATCAGCTCCTGTAATGGATATTTATTAAAGATTTCCAGAAGCCGGGGAAATTCATCGGGATGCTCCTTCCCGATTCTGGTCTTAATGGAAATCCCTATATCAATGTCAGAAAATACTTTTTCAAGAAAATGATCCAGCTTGTCCGGATCGCTCAGAAAACCAGAACCTTTTCCTTTGGAAACGACTGTGGCAGACGGACAGCCCAGATTTAAATTGACTTCTTTATAACCATACATCTTTAGTTCCTGTGCCGCCCATAGGAAATCTTCCTCTTTATTGGTCAGAATCTGGGGAACCAGATATAATCCCTCATTGTGCTCCGGCAGAATGTCATTTTTTTCTCTGGAAGAAAACACCCGGTTCTGAGTCGGTACGAGAAACGGAGTGTAATACACATCCACATCTTTAAAAAATTTGCGATGGGCGTTCCGGTAAACATACCCTGTGATTCCTTCCATGGGTGCAAAATAATACTTCATTAGTAAAGCCTCTCTTTCCTGCTTTTGCTCTGTGAAATTATTTTATCATAACATTGGGTGAATGCATAGAAGGCCGTTTACAAAACCTTCTAAGGAGTGCTATAATATGAGACAAAATGCGATTATTCGGGAGGATCTGTCATGATCAAATTAAAGAATGTTTTTACGGCCTCTGTCAGGGTCTTTTTACTGGCTGCACTGATTTCCACCACCGTTTCCGCTCCTGCCCGGGCGGAAGAAGAAACCGGACCTGCTTTTGCTCCTCCTGTTACGAAAACAACGGCTCCTCAAATCGGGCCCGGCGTATCCAATTCTTCAAAATTGGTAGTGGTTCTGGACCCCGGCCACGGAAAAACACAGGGCCACTACTCCGGATGCAGCTTTGAATATAACGGAGTTAAATATTACGAAGATGAAATCACCATGAAGATCGCAGCTTATACCAAACAGTATCTGGAACAGAACTCAGATTATACGGTCTATTTAACCAAAGACAGTGCCGAAAAGACCGTTCCACTGGAACAGCGGGCCGCCTTTGCAGCCTCGGTTCATGCCGATCTTTTTGTCAGCCAGCATGTGGATGCGGCTCCCGGCAACGGAACCACCTGCAATGCATATGGCGTCAGCTCTATGGCTCCAAAGGCGGGCCGCTACAACAACGAACTGGCCCTTCAGTCACAGGAGGCTGCAAAAACCATTTTAAACCAGTTAAGTGCATTGGGCCTTCATAACCGGGGACTGATCCTCAGGGATTCTCAGAACGGAACTCACTTTGCAGATGGAAGTCTGGCAGACTATTATGCCATTCCACGTTATTCCCAGATGTATGGTATCCGGGGGTTTATCATTGAACACGGTTTTATAAACCACACCAGTGATCTGACTTTATTCCTTTCCACAGAGGAAAACTACAAAGCCCTGGGCGAAGCTGACGCAAAGGGAATCATTGAATATTTACAAAAAGCTGGAAAAAATACGTTTGCGCAGACGGTTGATACATCCCAGGCTCCCCAAGGGGCCAGCAGCGAGTCCAAGATACCGGCCGGACCGGCTGTTTCTTTGCAAAGCACCAGCTAAAACTCATAATCAAAACCCTCCTGCATAAAATATAGCATATGCTTTGCTAAAACTGGCAGGGGGGTTGATTTTGTCAAAAATATTAGATAACGATTACTATGATCTCATAATCAGTACTGCCTTAGCTCCTACCTACGACACCGGTGATAATATTACATACTTGAATCGGGTAAATTCTCTGCTTCATATTCCTACCGGCAATGCTAATCCCTGTGACTTAGGACGGCATCCTTACAGCAGTTTCCCTACACTCTATGCTCTGACATCTACCATCAGTCTGGAGAAGTCCGGCGTTAATACAGTACAGCAAAATCCCAGCCTTGCTCTTTTTGGAAGCGGGGTACTGGTGGCCATTATCGACACTGGTATTGATTACCGGCATCCTGCATTTTTAAACAGTGACGGAACATCCAGAATTCTCTCCATTTGGGATCAGACCGTACAGACAGGCACAATTCCGGTTGATTTTAACTTCGGATCGGAATACAGCAAAGAACAGATCAATGAAGCGCTGAATTCCGACGATCCCCTCTCCATTGTTCCCACAACAGATCCCAACGGCCACGGTACGGCTATAGCAAGCATTCTGGCAGGGAGTCCCAATCAGGAACAATCCTTCAGCGGCGTAGTTCCCCAGGCGGAATTTATAATAGTAAAATTGAAAGAAGCAAAGCAAAGTCTGAAAGCAATCTACTTCGTGCCGGAATCAGCCCTCTGTTATCAGGAATCGGACATTATTCTTGGTGCCCGTTATGCGGTCAATACAGCTGCCCGCTTTAATCGTCCTCTGGTTATCTGCATTGCCATGGGAAGCAGTCAGGGCGGGCATGACGGAAGAGGCGCCACCAGTGCTTATTTAGACCACCTTACCTTACTGCCGGGTATTGGAACTTCCGTGTCTGCAGGCAATGAAGGAAACGCCCAGAGACACTATTTTAATTCAACTGCTGCCCCTCCTTATTATAATGATATGGAACTTCGGGTGGGAAGCAGTGACACCATGTTCTCCATGGAAATCTGGTCCTACTCTCCTGCCAGACTTACCATTGATATCTCTTCGCCAAACAGGGAATCCACACAGCCTGTCTTTCCAACCCTGAACCAGTGCAGGAGATTCAGCTTTATTTTCAACCAGACTACCATATATGTAAATAACATTATATTTGAAGAAGAAACCGGGGACCAGCTGATTCTTCTTCGATTCAGCAATCCCTTGCCTGGAATCTGGTATCTGCGCACCCAGAATCCGGAGAACGAACCGTTCTCGTTTCATTCCTGGCTTCCGGCTGGATCCATGCTTTCAAACGAAACTTTTTTTTTAAATTCCAATCCGGATACCACCATAACTTCTCCGGGAAATGCAAGGCATCCGCTGACTGTGGCCGCTTACAATCAGAACAATGACAGCATTCTGCCGGAATCCGGAAGAGGTTATACAAGATCCGGGCAGATCAAGCCCGATATATCCGCACCGGGATTTCAGATCACATGCGCAGTGCCGGGAAATCAATACGGGACAGCAACAGGAACCGGAGCTGCGGCTGCCCATGCAGCCGGCATTATCGCCATGGTCTTTGAATGGGCGATTGTACGGGGCAATTATTTAAGAATGACCGGAAATGATATAAACCGGCTTATGATAAGCGGAGCCTTCAGAAGCAGTGCATACTCTTTTCCCAATAACATCTGGGGCTACGGCCAGGTGGATATCAATCAGTTGTTTGAACGTTTTACAAACCTTTGATTTCAAATCAAAAAAAATAAAACCTTCAGGCTGGCCGAATTCTCATCAGCCACTTGAAGGTTTTACCGTTTATTCCTCTACTACAAACATATCTTTACCTACACCGCAAACTGGACAAACCCAATCTTCTGGCAGATCTTCAAATGCTGTACCTGGCTCAATACCGGAATCCGGATCACCGACCTCAGGATCATATACATAGCCGCATGGCTCACAAACATATTTTGTCATTCCAATCACCTCCTTTAATACAATGTGCTTCATTTATAGCATATAATACCATTAATATCAATAAGTTTATTCATTTTCTTACAGCATTTAAACTTATAAAAAGTCTTCTCTCATGGGTGTGAAAATATCCACAAGAATTCCTTTTTCCAAACATACACAGCCATGGACAATCCCATCCTGCTTTAACAGGGTATCACCTGTTCCCACAATTTTGGTTTCATCCCCTATGGTAAACTCAAATTTTCCGCTTGCCACATAAGTGATCTGCGTATGCGGATGGTGGTGAAGTTTACCTACTGCCCCTTTTTCAAAATGGTTTTCCACGCACATCATGCCATCACAATACGCCAGTATCTTTCTAACAACTCCCTCTGAAGCCTGCTCGCCTTCAATTTCTTTGTTGAATACCCATTTTTGATCCTTCTCCGGTTTTCTCATTGCAACCTCCCACATTCGTAATCATCATGACAATAAGCCTGTTTCAAATAAGGATGACAGCAGATCCATGATCTTAAGAGGAATATTATTTCCAGTCTTTCCATATATCTGGTTCAAATCCTACCGTTGCCAGCTTTCCGTTTCTGACAATAGGAGTCTTTAATACCTGCTGGTTTTCCAGAATCTTTTCATCTTTTTCCTCATCAGCAATATACTGAATCAAAGCCAGGGCATCCTGATCCCTGCAATTCTCAGACAGCAAAAAATCTCTTCCGCCTACTGCCAGTTTCACGCTTTGATACTCTCCTTTGCTCATGCCTTTTTCTTTCAAATCAATGAACTGGTACTTAATGCCCCGTTCCTTAAAATAGCGCTCTGCCTTTTTTGTATCAAAACATTTTCTGGTTCCAAAGATCTGTATATTCATGTATTATCTGCCTTTCAAATGAATCCTTACGTATGCCTATTTTATCACAGAAAAGAGTCAAATTCAATCGAAAGCCTGTAAATATCCCTGCAAAGTATGACGAACTGCTCCCGGTCCTGTCAGCATCCGGCTTAACATTTCTGTGATCTTTGTAGAAAGTCCTGCTTTTACCAGATCAGTGCCAAATATGACCGGATTTGATAAAACGCCGTCAAGTGCAGTCCTGTCGGATAACGCCTCTCCAAATTTTATATCCTTTAACTGCTCTTTCAGTTCTAACAGCATAGGATCACTGCTGATTTCCATAGGCTGACCTTTATCGTCCACACCCAAAAGATACCTGAGCCAGCCGGCAATGGCAAGAGGAATGGCAGTCAGATGTTCTGCTTCCAGCTTGTCATCCTCTAAATAGGCTTTGATGGTCTCACCGAAACGAATGGATATCTTCTGGCTGGTATCCGTGGCAATTCTCTGAGGCGTATCAGGAATAAATGGATTCGGAAGGCGGTATTCAATGACTTCCTTTATGAAATCCCTGGGGCTCAATATTCCCGGATCTGTTACCACAGGCAGTCCTTCGGTATAACCGATCCTCTCTACAAGTGCTTTCAGCTCCTTGTCCTTCATTTCCGCAGCAATGCTGTTATAGCCTAACAGACAGCCGTAAACAGCCAATGCGGTATGCAGCGGATTCAAACAAGTCGTTACCTTCATGCGTTCCGTCCTGTTGACCGTATCCCGGTCAGTCATATAGACGCCTGCCTTCTCAAGCGCCGGACGGCCTGCCGGAAAACAGTCTTCCACTACAAGATACTGAGGAACCTCTGCATTGACAAAAGGCGCAATGTAAGTATTTTTACTGGTAACTACAGGAGCCATATCTTCAAGCCCGTCTTCTTCCAGCGCTTGTTGTACCACCGCAGCAGGCCTTGGAGTGATTTTATCGATCATGGTCCAGGGAAAGGAAACCTTTGATTCATCCTCCAGCCAGGATATAAATTCTTCCGGGGCAAATCCTGCCTTTTCCCATGCCTTTGCAATTGCAGCCACGCCGGCTTTCAGCTTTTCGCCGTTATGACTGCAATTGTCCATGCTGACAAGGGCAAGAGGAAAGCCTCCGGCAAGAAACCTTTGAAGCAGAAGGGCTGTCACCACGCTCATGGCATGAACTGCCTTTTGGGGGCCTTTTTCCATATCCTTTTTGACGACAGGGAATAATTCCCCCCGGAAATCTGCCAGCGCATATCCTTTTTCTGTTATGGTAAAGCTCACCATCTGAAGAGAAGGGTTGGTAAATGCTTTTACAAGATATGCAAAATCCTGCTCATTTCCCACATCAGCCTTCACCCCTTTTGCAACACTTGCAATGACTTCCCGCTCCATGGTTCCATCGGGCTTTAAACGGACCATCATGGTCATGTTGTCGTAAGGGCGGTAGATTTTGTCAATAATATCGAAATCAAAGGTATCTGCTGCTATGATGCCGCTTTCTTCCAGCCCTTTTTCTAAAAGCTGCTGCTGCAATTCTGCAATAAAACCTCTGAATATATTTCCTGCACCAAAATGAATCCATCTTGGTGCTTTTTCCGTAGCCTGTACCATTTTCTCCCAGTCAAAGCAAGGCAGCTTTACAGAAATATCCTCAAAAGCCTTCCGGTTTGCAAAACAGGACCGATTCAGTTTCATATGATTTTCCTCCTATTCTTTACTTTTATGGGATTTATCAACCGCTTCCCATAAACCGAGAAGATAATTGGCCCCAATGGCCCGGTCATACAGACCATAGCCGGGACGCGCCTGTTCTCCCCATATCATACGGCCGTGATCCGGGCGGATATAGCCTTCAAATCCAGATTCATAAAGAGCGTTTACAATCTCATACATATCAAGATCTCCGCAGGAGGAAAGATGAGCCGCCTCGTCAAAATCTTTTTCTGATACATGGCGAACATTTCTCAGGTGGGCAAAATGGATCCGCTTCATTCCTCCGAACTCACGCATCATTGCCGGTATGTCATTGCTTAAATCGCTTCCCAGGCTTCCGGAGCATAAGGTGAGCCCGTTGTAAGGACTGTCGTTTAATGACAGGAAGGTACGGATATTCTCAGCGTTTGTTATGACCTTTGGAAGTCCGTAAAGCGGCCAGGGCGGATCATCCGGATGAATGGCCATTTTGATATCATACTTTTCTGCATATGGAATAATGGCATCCAGAAAATATTTCATATTTCCCCAGTATTGTTCTCTGGTCATGCTCTGGTAAAATTCAATGTCCTGAGCCATGGCATGAAGCCGCTCCGGTTCCCAGCCCGGAAGCGAGTAACCTCTTGCCTTTCCCTCCATAGACTTTGCCATCTTTTCCGGATTCATCTGGAGAACCTCTTCGTGACGGTAAGCCATCACACTGCTTCCATCTTCTGCTGCATAAGCGAGATCACTTCTGGCCCAATCCATGACCGGCATGAAATTATAGCAAAGACATTTGATCCCTGCCTCTGCCAGATGCTTCAAGGTCTGCTGATATGCTTCGATGTATTTGTCCCTGGACGGAAGCCCCTTTTTAATATCCTCATGGATATTTACGCTTTCTATGACTTCCATCTGAAGCCCTGCCTGATGGATCTCGTCTCTCAGCGCCTTTATGGTTTCCAAAGGCCAGACTTCTCCAACGGGAACCTTGGGCAGACAGGTGGCTACTCCTGTAATACCGGGAATCTGGCGGACCTGATTCAATGTCACGCTGTCATCTCCAAAGGGGAACCAGCGCATAATCATTTTCATTATCTTATTCCTCCAATTTTTATTTTGTATCTTACAATCAGTATAAAACTTGTATACTAGTATTTCAATCATATTTTTTAATAAATAATAAAACCGTTTACAGGAAAACTGCACAACCTTAAAAAAGGCTTCCAAAGAAAAAGCAAATTTCCTGTATACAAAATACGGTAATAGAAGGATCATTCCTTTTATTACCGTATCCATTTCTAGTATGGAGAAAATCATTTAAAATATCCCGGATACTCTCTGCGTAAAGCCTCTTCATCAAATTTATATCTGGATAAATGTTTTTCCATCAGTTTTTTTGCTGTGTCTGGGTCCTTTAACGCAATGGCTTCTACAATTTCCTTATGATCGGAAATGGTTTTTAAATCCTTGACGACCGTAAGGGACATGCTGCGTATCCGGTCAAAATGTATGGTGATGCTGTCCATCAGGTGATATACCTGATCCTTGCTGGTAATGTGAAACAGCATCCGGTGGAATTCATTATCCAGCTCCAAAAGCTTTTTAGGGGACCGGTTTTCCATATAAAATTCCTGAAGCCTTACATTCTCTTTTAAATTCTCAATATCTTTGTCCGATGCCATCTTACAGGCCAGTTCCACCACCGCACCCTCAAGCACATCACGCATAAACCTTGCTTCTTCTACCAGCTCATAATCCACAAAGGCAACCGCACTGCCTTTCTGGGGATAAACTTCAACGATCTTTACTCTTGAGAGTTCAATCAGAGCTTCCCTGACTGGAGTCCTTGACAGATTCATTTCAGCAGATAATTCATTTTCACTTAACATGCTTCCGGGAATCAGATCAAGGTTAATAATATTATCCTTTAGCATCCGGAGCGCATATTCCCGTCCCGTTTCCTTTAAATTCCGTTCTGTAAGCCTCATGCCATGATCCCCTTTCATATTTTTAGAATAAGCGAAACCATTCCTGCTGTCAAGCACTGGTATACAAGTCAATCCAAAAAAGAAAAAGCGCCGCAGGAGCCAGGCTCTTATACGGCGCTTTTTCTATTTGATTTACCAGACTTCTTCTGAAATCTCTTTTACAAGTCTTAATTTCTCCCACTGTTCTTCTTCCGTCAGAAGATTTCCTTCTTCCGTGGAAGCAAACCCGCACTGAGGGCTTAAAGCCAGGCGTTCCAGAGGAATGTATTTTGAGGCTTTACGGATTTTTGCAATAATATGCTCCTTATCCTCCAGCTTTGGTGATTTTGTGGTAACAATGCCAAGCACTACCTGTTTATCTCCGTCCACATATTTCAGCGGTTCAAAATCGCCGGAACGTTCGTCATCATATTCCAGATAATAAGCAGATACATGCTCTTCTGAAAATAAATGAGGTGCGATCGGTGCATAACCGCCGGAGGAAGCCCATGTGGAATGGTAATTTCCTCTGCATACATGAGTATTGATCACAAGATCCTCAGGCTGGCCCTCAATCGCCAGATTGTTGACTCTGACGTATTTTTTCGCTTCCTCTTCCACCGATTTCTTACCGTTCTGTCTTGCTTCCCAGTATTTGGTATCGCAAAACATTCCCCAGGTGCAGTCATCAAACTGTACATTTCTGCAGCCTGCTGCATATAAATCTGCAAGCACCGTGCGGTATGCGGCTGCAATATCCTGTATCAGGCTTTCCTCATCTTTGTAAAAGGTCCTGGTCCGCTCTAAGTTATCCCCTCTTTCCAGCTCTGCCAGGAACTGAGCAGGAGCCGGTATGGTCTGCCTGGCAGTCACATTCTCATCTTCAAACAGCTTTACGAATTTAAAATGTTCCACAAAAGGATGGTTTTCTCCTGAGATCTTACCGGTGAGTCCGGCAGATTCTCCTCTTGTCACTTCGTTGTGAAAAGCATAGCCCTGGGAAACTTCCAGCTTTTCTACGCCCTTAAGCCCCCACATAAAATCCAGATGCCACCAGCTTCTGCGGAACTCTCCGTCTGTAATTACAGGAAGCCCTACCTCTTTTTGCTTCTCAATCAGCTCTGTTATGGCTCTATCTTCCGTCTTTCTTAATTCTTCTTCTGTCACCGTACCATTTTTAAAGCCTTCTCTTGCCTCTTTCAAGTACTCCGGCCTTAAAAAACTTCCTACTATGTCAAATTTAAAAGGTGCTCTTTTTTTCTTCTGGCTCATCGTTTGATCTCCTTACATTTTTATGATTGATATGAATTGTTTTTCTGACTTTCCTAAATTCTAACGCAAAAAGGAGAAAATGTATAATTCTATTAAATTATGACCTGATATAGTTTAAAACTATAACATTCTGTGTTAGAATACAAAAAAACATATGCGAAAGGAAATCATTATGACCCTACAGCAGCTTCGTTACATTATTACCATCGTCAATTGCGGTTCCATCTCTGAGGCCGCAAAACAGCTTTACATTACACAGCCCAGTCTTTCCAATGCAGTTAAGGAACTGGAGCAGGAATATAACATATCCATTTTTAACAGAACTTCCAAAGGAATCTCTCTTTCCCCTGATGGATCAGAATTCCTTTCTTACGCCAGACAGATCCTGGAACAGACCGACCTTATGGAACAGCATTATCTGGACAAAAAGCCGTTAAAGCGGATCTGTTCCATTTCCACCCAGCATTATGCCTTTGCAGTCAATGCTTTCGTGAATCTTGTTTCTAGGCAGGAAAATGACGAGTACGAATTTACACTACGGGAAACAAGAACCCATGAGATTATCGAGGATGTGAAGAATTTCAGAAGTGAACTGGGGATTCTTTACTTAAATGATTTCAATGAAAAGGTGATGAAAAAACTGTTTAAGGAAAGCGGCCTGATCTTTCACCCCCTGTTTGAAGCCTCTCCCCATGTATTTATAAGCTCCTCCCATCCCCTTTCTTCCAGAGAATCAGTGACTATGGAGGATTTAAAACCATTTCCATTTCTGGCCTTTGAACAGGGAGAAAATAATTCCTTTTACTTTTCCGAAGAGATTTTAAGCACTGTGCCCAGAAAAAAGATCATCTATGTCAGCGACCGTGCCACTCTTTTTAATCTGCTGATTGGATTAAACGGCTACACCATATGCAGCGGGATCTTAAACAGCAATCTAAACGGTGATAACATCATCGCTGTCCCTCTTAGCACTTCCGAATATATGAAAATCGGCTGGATCACAAATCCGAAGGTCCATTTAAGTATCTTTGCAGAAAATTATCTGGCAGAGTTAAAAAATCTTATCCGCAATGACGGACTGCCCCTTTGCACGGAAGCATAAAATAAAGGACAAAAAAGACAGCATCCCAGAATCCTTCCATTCGTGATACTGTCTTTTCTATTACCGCTCTGTCACCGGGCAGGTCTTATAATTCAGACCCTCTCTAAAATATTTTACGATCTCTTCAACAGCCGTTTTAACTTCAATCCGGGGACCCGTGAGGATTAAGGTGCCGCTGAACCGGTCCAAAAAACCGATAATTACATCTCCGTTCTTTACCGCAATATCTGCCGCAATGATGGTTGATTCCGGAGGCGTCATGTGAATGGTGCCGATGGACATTCCGGTAAAATCCATTCCTGCATTGGCTCCAATATCCAGACCCAGGTTCTTATAAACAGAGGCTTCCGAGACACCAATTACATGTGCCAGCGTGATTTCCCGTCCGGCAACCGTAACATTGACCATCCGCCTTTTCCCGCCTTTTGAAGGCTCAAGAATCCTTGCAAAAAGGCTTTCCACACTTTCTTTATTTCCCTTATTATCTGTCATACTCCCACACTCTCATCGCTTACGTTTATTTCTCTTATAAATCCCACTCTCTTAAACCCTTTTCCTGTGCCTCCATAATTTTATCCCATGTCATTTCTTCTTTTTCTTCATTCAAATATTCAATGAGAGCCTCTATGCCTTCGCCGGTCATACTGCTGACTGGAAAAATTTTTTCGCAGCCGGCTTCTTCCAGCCATTGACGGACCATGGCTGTATTGGCGTCCGGGCAGTCGATCTTTGTAATAATTCCGATCACAGGCCGGTTGCATGCAGTGGAAACCCCAGGGGAAAACAAATTAAAGGGCTCATTCGCGCTGCAGAGCAGTCCAATGACATCTGACTCATAAGAAAAGCAGCAAAGTCCCTGTAAGGAAAGATTTTTGTTTTCCATATATTCCCCAGGTGTGTCAATGGTAATATCCCAGTGATTGACATACTGGGTCTTATGATAGACAACCGGCTCTCCCTTTAATGCCTGGGTAAGAGAGGTTTTTCCGGCTTCACTTCTGCCGCATAAAAATAACTTTTTCATATGATCACCGCTTTGTAATCGGGCAGGTCACATATCCCAGTGCATTATGAAAATATTCCACAATCTCTGTGATTGCAGCATTTACCTCCGCAATCTCTCCGGTTATAATGAGTGTCCCGCTGAACCGGTCGGCAAAGCCCAGATAAATATTTCCGCTTTTAACTGCAATATCAGAAGCGATTACGGCTGACTCCGGCGGAGTCATATTCATAATGCCGATTGCAGAAGAATTATAATCAATTTCCGGGTTCAATCCTAACTTACGGTAAACAATGGGCAAAGGCCCGCCAATAATATGTGCCAGTGTAATTTCTCTTCCGGCAACAGTTTCCTGAACAATACGGATCTGCTCCCCATTTTCTTTTTCCATCATAAACACCTCGGTCTTTACTAAAAATATAAATTGCTGTCATAATTATAACCCTTGCCCCAAAGGGGAAAGTCAACAGCAAAACGACTAATTTAAGAAGAACCTTCCCTAGCAGAGGAAGGTTCTTCCATTTCACTTAAATTAATATCTCATTGGAATAATATTCATGTATTCTTCCACCGTAGCTCCCTTATAGAACATATCGATGATCTGTTTTCCCAATGGATTTAATTCGTCTGTATTATACTGTTCAAGCTCCTGCTTAAAGAAATCTGTAAGAATCTTTGCTCCTGCATCATATCCTTCCAGACCGACCTCCTGCTGTGTTTCCGGTCTTAAGAATGCTCTGCTGATATACTGTCCGTCAATCTTTAAGGATTCCAGACCAAAGCCCAATAAAGGACAGCGGGATTCTATCAGATGCTCTGGTTTGAATTTAGCACTTCCGCGGCGTGCGATATACTCTCTGGAAACCCACTGCGGCATAAAGCCTACTTCATAGACTCCGATATGCTGGTTTGGAATCAGAACATAACGGGTATTGCTGGAATTCACGATCTGTTCCAGAAGAAGATTTGCCTGAGTAACCTTTTTTCCGGTTGCAAATGGCCAGTAGGAACCAACCCCTTCACTGGTCATCTCCAGGGAATCAATGATGCTTGGATTGTTATATCCTCTGGGAGCAACCAGACGCCATAACCAGGCAAGCGCCGGAGGAAGCACCTGAAAGATTCCCATAATTCCATAAGATGGGTTTTCTTTGGTACAGGCTGGTGTACGTACACCAAAACTTCTTACATCGACTTCAACGGCACCGTTAATGGCTTTTTCGATCATCCATCTCGGCAGGATAACTCTCGGGTTCGGGCAAGGCTTTCCGTTGGAATCCATAATGTGCTCCCATGGAAGGCTTGTAGCGCCAGGAACAGCTTTCATATTTAAGTAAACAAGCGGCTCTTTTGGCTGAATCAGCAGCTTTTCATACTGCGGAGAAGAACCGTAGTGCTTAATGTTATCAAGACGAAGGAACCAGGATGATTCTGCATCGGTTACAACCAGCTTTTTGCTTTCATTCTGGATCGCCGGATGGCATAAAGCCATATCATCCGTTACAGGAATCAGATCACAGGAATCATTGAATACCAGATAACTCTTCTCTCCGGTCAAAGTGTTGGTACCAAGCAGAGCTCTTCCATCCATCTCTCTGTGAATGTCCTCGATCATCTCACTTTTTCCGCCGCCGGAGGCACCTTCATGCATGATGACGATCTCATTATCATATGGTGTGATAACCTTTACCGTAGAAGCATGTGCGGTAACCCAGCCCTCAGACTCGCCGATATTTAAAAGCACGCCGTAAATACCCTTTTTGGCACTTGGACCTGGATATAAATTATAAGAATATACCTCATGAATATCATCCAGACGATTGTGGATTACAACCTGTTTTCCGTTAAAATGGGTATGACGGAATGGGGGAGCCAGATATACAATGGCTTTCAAATCAAATTCACTGATATCATCAATATTCTCAAATCCCTGTAAGTCTGCCATTGCTGCGGCAAAAAAGCCTGCGTTGGCGGGAGCGATCAGAACAGAATCATATCCGTATTCAACACCACCTGACTTAAATGGGAAGAAAATAAGCTCCTGATCCTTTAGCCAGTCAAACGTCTCCGTTCTTAAGGACTTAAAATCACTTTTATAAACATCCTCATATCTCGGTTTATCTGTTGGCTTATCATCTGCAATGATAGTACAGTTAGGATCACGCCTTCTCATGTAATCTTCCATGTAGTTGACTACGATTCCGTTGGTACAGCGGGTAGCAATTGCTTCCAATACCATGCCCTTGCCTTTGACATCATATTCAATGTGGTATTCTTTATTTTCTGCATTTCCCATAGCAAGCTCCAGAAGTTCGGCTCTTGTTTTTGGAATGATGACCCCTTTGGAATGATTCAATATATCCAGTACATACTCCGGCAAATTTAATTTACGCAAACATTCAAGCATTTTTTCCTCCATTCCTGTGCATATTTATGCACATCTTTCGTTCGATCCGAATATAATTCAGATACAAACGACGTAGTTAATTCTCCCAATTTTCTAATGTAATACTAATCCCCTTTTGACATTGAAAATAATGCTGACGTATTATTCTCCCAAAATCCTTTTCTTCTTTCATTAGAATCCATTTTTCCTAAAATTGTGTAACATCTAACGTCTATGACCCATCGATCAGCCTCCTTTATCATCTATATGAAAAGCCGATATCCAAAACTTGGATATCGGCTTGATTACGACTTAGAACAATCCCTACTTTGTGATGTCTTCCGTTACTATTTAACTGTATAAAGCATTTCCTTAAGTTCCAGCCACAGTTATAAGAATAGCCTTTCACCTGATCTGGTTTCCTGTCAGAGTGGGTACTTGTGATGACAACATCCATGATATCCGTTAAATATTTTCAAATGTTTTTCTCTCAAAATCATAAGAATCCTGTATAATTAACCGCCAGCTAAGGCTCTGCCGCCAAATCCTTTCGCATCGTAATATGCCCTCAAAGACTGACTGCTATCCCATCATTCATCACGCAGGCCGCATGAAATATCAGAGCAGCCAACAGCTATAACACCGATGAACACACATGCACTCCGGCTTTAACAGCAATTGCCCGACTTCACATTCAATACGCACCATACATTAGTCATAACATACCATGAAACGTAAGCCATGTCAACGATTTTTTTATAAACCAGACACAATTTACTCATATTTATAAGGTGAAAAAAACAAATTTCAGAGGTCATCAATGGCCTTGCCAATGTCATTTCTCATATACTTATTCTCAAAAGATACCCATTTTACTGCTTCATATGCATTGGATCTGGCATCTTTTAAGTCTGTTCCCAAAGCGGTTATTCCTAAAACCCTTCCTCCGTTGGTCACAATCTCTCCCTTATCGTTAAACTTACTGCCCGCATGGAACGCATAATATCCTTCTTTTCCCTGAAAAGCAGTAAGACCGGATATTGGAAAGCCTTTTTCATAATGTTCCGGATATCCCTCGGATGCAAGAACCACACATACCGCCGCATTATCCTCGAACTGAAGATCTATCTGGTCCAAAGTACCGTCAATACAGGCTTCAAATACGTCCACGATATCATTCTTCATGCGCGGAAGCACAACCTGGGTTTCAGGATCTCCGAATCTGGCATTATACTCCAGAACTTTAGGGCCTTGCTCCGTCAGCATTAATCCAAAAAAGATAATTCCCTTAAATTCTCTGCCTTCTTTTTTCATCGCCTGAACAGTGGCTTCATAGATATGCTCCCTGCAGAATAAATCTACTTCCTCCGTATAAAACGGGCTTGGAGAAAAGGTTCCCATACCTCCTGTATTAAGCCCCTGATCGTTATCCTTTGCCCGCTTATGGTCCTGGGCAGATGTCATGATCTTCACTGTGTTCCCATCAACAAAAGAAAGGACAGATACTTCCCTGCCGGTCATGAATTCTTCAATAACAATCCGGTCTCCGGAAGAACCGAACTGCTTATCCAGCATCAAGGTCTTTACTCCGGCTCTCGCTTCCTCCCGTGTATTGCAGATCAGAACTCCTTTTCCAAGAGCCAGACCGTCCGCTTTTAACACAATGGGCATAGAGGCTGTTTCAAGATATTTCAGTGCCTCCTCCGGGGAATCAAAGGTTTCATATCCTGCTGTCGGTATGTTATACTTTTTCATTAAATCCTTGGAAAAAGACTTGGATCCTTCCAGGCAGGCGGCATTTTTACGGGGGCCGAACACCTTAAGACCTGCAGCTTCAAATGCATCGACCGCTCCAGCCACCAGCGGGTCATCCGGTCCCACAATGGTCAGGTCGATTTTATGTTCTCTGGCAAATGCAACCTGCTTTTCAAAATCCATGACTCCGATATCCACACATTCTGCCAGCTGTGCGATTCCGGCATTCCCAGGGGCACAGTAAATTTTTTGGACTTTTGGACTTCTGGAAGTCTTCCACGCGATTGCATGTTCTCTTCCGCCGCCTCCTATGATCAGAACCTTCACACTATCTCCTCCTGTCCGTTTGCAATCATTTGAATAGCTTTTGGCAAAATGATCCATTCTGCCTCTTCCATGACCCTTCTTTGCAGATCTTTAGGCGTATCCCCTTTACGGACTTCAACCGCTTTCTGCAAGATGATGGGCCCGGTATCTGTGCCCTCATCTACATAGTGAACCGTTGCTCCCGTAATCTTTACGCCTCTCTCCAAAGCTGCCTCATGAACCTTCAGTCCATAATAACCTACACCGCAGAACGAAGGAATCAGGGAAGGATGTACATTGATGATGCGGTTCCGGTACTTTTTAATCATGGCTTCCGGTATGGCAACAAGAAATCCGGCAAGAACGATCAGGTCCAGCCGGTATTCATCTGTCTTATTCATCAGTGCCTGATAAAACTGCTCTCTGTCTTCAAACTCACGGGGAGAGATGCAAACCGCATCAATCCCGTGATCTTCTGCCCTTTGAAGGGCATAAGCACTGCTGTTGTTGCTGATGACAACTTCTACGGAAGCATTGGTTATGGTACCATTGTCTATGGCATCTAAGATGGCCTGAAGATTGGTTCCTCCTCCGGAAACAAACACGCCGATTCTCAGCATAAAGTCACGCCCTTTTCCCCATCCGTTGTACGCCCGATCACATAAGGAGTCTCTCCGGCATTGCGGATTGCCTCCATCGCCGTATCCACATCTTTTTCATCTACTGCAAGAACCATCCCGATTCCCATATTAAAGGTGTTATACATAATTTCTTCTTCAATGTTTCCTTTTTTAGACAGAAGCTTAAAGATGGCAGGCACTTCATAGCTTTTTTTATCCACAAGGGCACAAATGCCCTCAGGAAGCATCCGCGGAATATTTTCATAAAAGCCGCCGCCGGTAATGTGACTGCAGGCTTTGATCTTCACTCCGCTCTCTTTGACATGCTTTAACGCTTTTACATAGATTTTTGTCGGAACAATCAGCGCTTCTCCCAAGTTTTTTCCTAACTCTTCATAATAGACAGAAAGGCTTTCCTTTGAAACATCAAATACCTTACGGACAAGTGAAAAACCATTGCTGTGAACACCGGAAGATGCCATTCCAATCAGGATATCTCCTGCTTTTAATTCTGCTCCCGTAATAAGATCCTTTTCATCGACCACACCCACGGAAAAACCGGCCAGATCATATTCATCCTCCGGATAAAAACCAGGCATCTCTGCGGTTTCTCCTCCGATCAATGCGGCCCCGGCCTGTTTGCAGCCATTTGCAACACCGCTGACTATTTCTGCAATTTTTTCCGGAAAGTTCTTGCCGCATGCAATATAATCAAGGAAAAACAACGGCTCTCCCCCTGCACAGGCGATGTCATTCACGCACATGGCCACACAATCAATTCCTACCGTATCATGCTTGTCCAGCAAAAAAGCCAGCTTCAGCTTCGTTCCTACTCCATCTGTACCGGAAACCAGGGTAGGTTTCTCCATATCTTTAAATGCGGAAATGGAAAAAGCTCCTGAAAATCCCCCCAGGCCGCCAAGAACCTCTGGTCTCATTGTCTCCTGTACATGCTTTTTCATTAATTCAACTGACCGGTATCCGGCTTCAATATCTACTCCAGCATTCTTATAATCCATAGCTTTCTCCTCGCTTCCGGTATTTTATTTCTTCATTTGGGCTGTATATTCCTTATAACCGATCTCATCCAGTCTTTCTGCCTTTTTTACCACTTCATTTTTTAAATTCTCGGAATATTCCTTTAATCTCTTCAAAAGCTCTTCATCACTTGCTGCCAGGATTTTAGCTGCCAATATTCCTGCATTGGTTCCTCCGTTGATCGCAACGGTTGCTACCGGAATGCCGGATGGCATCTGAACGATCGAATAAAGGGAATCCACTCCGCCAAGGTCAGAAGTCTTCATTGGGATTCCGATAACCGGCATAGGGAACAGGGCGGCACACATCCCCGGAAGGTGAGCGGCTTTACCTGCGCCTGCGATGATTACCTTAATGCCCCTTGCTTCTGCTGTTTTTGCATATTCAAAAAATATATCCGGCTCTCTGTGGGCAGAGATAACAGTCATCTCAAACTCCACACCCAGCTTCTCTAAAATCTCTGCTGCCTGAGCCATAACAGGCATATCTGAATCACTTCCCATAACAATTGACACTTTTGCCATAGTAAATTCTCCTTTTCATTCTCTATAATATGGTAACTCATTATTAACGGTAATATTATTAATTAGTTTGATTAATATATTGCATTCATTAATCAACTACTGCTTATTAATTATAATACTAGTTTTTTTCTGCTGCGTCAATGGTTTTCTGCATTAATTTAAGTATAACCAGAGACCGATAAAACAAAAACGCAGAAACCGGAAAGATTTTTGCTCTCCAATTTCTGCGCCTGATTATCTGGGATTAATATTTACCGTTATCGTAAGAAGTAGTATCTTCAAAATAAACTGGATCTATATTTACAGCAGGTGCTTCCGGTTCTTCCTCATATTGGGGAATCTCCGGCTGTATGGCTTCACTCTGATATTCATCAGCTGCCGCACCGTCGTATAACTTAAACCGCTGAACAAGTCCTTTCATGATCTGAGCCTGACCCGATAATTCTTCGCTGGCTGCCGCACTCTGTTCTGCAGTCGCAGAGTTGGTCTGAACCACACTTGATATCTGGTCAATTCCCTGAGTTACCTGGCTTACTGCAACCGCCTGCTTATCGGAAGAATCTGCCACCTCTTCAATAATCATATTGATACGCTTGGTACCTTCTACGACTGCCTGCATGGATTTGGCGGTTTCTGCCGTAATCTTCGTTCCATTTTCCACGGCATGCATGCTTTCTTCAATCAGAAGAGTTGTATTTTTTGCCGCCTCACCGGATTTGCTGGCAAGGTTGCGGACTTCATCAGCAACCACTGCAAAGCCCTTTCCTGCCTCTCCGGCACGGGCTGCCTCTACAGCTGCGTTCAATGCCAGAATATTGGTCTGGAAAGCAATATCTTCAATCGTCTTAATGATTTTACCGATCTCATTGGATTTGTCACTGATTTGAAGCATAGCCTGATTCATCTCAGTCATCTTCTCATTGCTTAAAGCAACATTCCTTGACGCTTCTTCTGCTTCAAGACGGGCCTCTTTTGCATTCTGAGCGTTGTTGTTGATCTGATTGGAAATATCGTTAATGGTGGCAGCAAGCTCCTGAATGGAGGATGCCTGCTCGGTAGCTCCCTGAGAAAGTGCCTGAGCACCGGAAGAAACCTGTTCGGAACCATTGGCGACCTGGTCGGCTGCTTCGTTGATACGGAAAAGTGCATCGCTTAGATTATTACGGATATTGCGCATTGCCTCCATAATCGGCTGATAATCATAAACATACTTCTCCCGGCATTTGGATACGATTTGAAAATCTCCTGATGCCATAGCGCCTAAAAGGTAAGTAATATCATCGATAATAGTGCTGATATTGGTTATCGTAGTTCTCATGCCATTTGCAAGACTTCCCAGTTCATCGCGGGACTGGTAGCTTAAATCAACATGAAGACTGCCCTTTGACATCTCTCCGGCTGCCTTTTCGATCTCTTTTACCGGCTTAACAATACTTTTTGTAATCATGGAAGCCAATACAATGGTAGCTACAGCTCCAAGAATCTGGAATATAACAATAACAACCTCGATAAGTGTCATAACAGACTGTGACTCTTTAAAATCACTATCTGCACTTACTTTTGCAGAATCACTGATTTTCATCAAGTCATCCTGTGCCTTTAAGTAATACGGTTCCAGAGAATCAAAGAAGAGATTGGATGCCTGACGGCTCTTATTCTCCTTCGCAAGAACAAAGACCTGTTCCTTAAAAGGTTCTGCCTCCTGTAATGTTTTTGCGATATCATCTACAAGTGTCTGATCCCCTCTGAAATTTTCTTTCAGATACTTGATTCCTTCTTCCAACTTGTCGAAATCAGCTTCTGCGGCATCAATATAAGAGGCCGTCGTATTCACATCAAGGCTCATCGTGGCATAGCTCACGTTCTTCGCAGAGGACTGGATGTCCCGTCTCATTTCCACAGTCAGCAGGGAAATTTGATGGCCGTTGTTATAAAATTCAACAAACTTACTATTATTTGTAATCAATCCATACAAGGAACTACAGGAAACGATTAAAAACAAAGCAAATACAATTCCAAAAGCAATTGTTATTCTTTTACCGATTTTTAAATTTTTCATTTGGTACCCTCCATCTGATATCTATTCTTCTTTTGTTTCGTCTACCCCCAATATCGACATTTTACGGCAATTCTTAAGTAATTCTACAAAATTCTTAAATTACCAGCATGATTAAAGGCTACCCTTCCCTAAAATCAGACACCTGACAAAGGAATATTTAATTCTTCAATGCCATCTAATACAAACCTGCCATCTTCTATAATACGCACCCTTTTTCCTTCTGCAGTAACCGTTTCAATCCGGTCCAGTTCCGCATACGGTATGGTTATATCTGTGTGACAGCTGAAATAAGCTTTTGAAAGGTCTTCTTTTCTAAGCCGGGACACTTCATTGTCTCTGGCAATCACTTCTTTTCCATTGGGATTATAAACAGGACTATCCTCCGCCCAGCTATAGCAGGTATCTCCTACGGCAAAATGAGGCCCCATTTTCTCCACAATTAAGATAGGAAGCTTATCAAGAATTCCAAACTTTCTTGCCATGGCATATGCTGTGGTATTCGTGCCGATTGCAAACTCTCCCATTGGAAGTGTGTCATGATTCTTTAATATGACCTGTTTGATCAAAGCTTTTCCCTCCGCCGGATCTTCAAAATTGCTGCAGGAATAATCGGTAATCATACCGTTTTCAAAAGTCATCCTCAGATCTTTAAACTGGAAGTCCATAATATAGACAGTACTTACAAAAAGAGTACCTTCTGTTCCGGTAAGCACCGGAGAAGTGAATACTTCCCCCAGAGGAATATTTACATCCGCTACACAGTTTTCAAAATTCGTCTCTTTTTCCCTGTCACGCAAAGCATGCAGGGCTACTTTGATGTGTGTTTTATTATTGCCTTTTCCAGTAACCTCCACATATTGCGCTTCATCAAGAGCATCAATGATAATCTGCTGTAACCCTTTATATTTTTCATAATCAAGCGTATTGATGGCGATTGTCTCTTCAAATATCTCTTCAAACTTTTCCCCAATAGCCGGTACAGGAAAAGCAATGATGGTAAAGCTGGTCTCATCTCCGGGAATGAACTGGTTTAAAATTCTTGAAGTTTCATTGGACATTTCTGCCGCCAGCTTCTCCTGTCTGCCATCAAGGCTATTGGCCTCTGGTTTATTGACCGGATGAAATCCTTCTTTTCCAAAGGTTTCTATCACTGCCGGTCCCGCATACTGAAGTGCCAGATCCTTGTACGTTTCGTATGCCACTTTCATAACAGCAGCCTTTCTGTCCTTGAATGCCTTATTCAAATAGATGGCATCGTCATAACGGTGGTCATAATCATACTGGCGGTTCGGAGATGTACTGTAATATCCGGCTTTTCTCCCTGCATTTGTATTGACGGCCCATACAGCAGCCCGGCAGAGAATGATTTTAAGCCCCATCTTTTCAAAATTCTCCATGGCATATTTCACCATTCGTTCAAAGCCAATTTCATACCGGATCTGTACCGCTCCTTTTTTGGACAGATCTCTGCCCATGACTTCAAAGCCTTTCCGGTAGCCTTCCGTATAGGTATCTGCCATCAGACGGACTTTTTCCTCGGGAAGAGAATTCAAAAATTTTGCCACCTTACGCTCTGAATCCGAAATATATTCACCAAAATAATACAGATAGCGAAGATCCGATAAATCGTTTTCCTTAATAATATCTGCTGCAAAAGAAAGAGAAGGATCAAGACCTTCCCGAACGCGATAAGTGACTGTATGATCTGTATAATCACTAACAAACCAGTATAACACTTCTTTTATGGAAGAAGCTTCCGGAACCTCTTCTTCAAACATATTGTAAATTTCTATAAGGACTTCATTTAAGATCGTAATATCTGTAAGACGCCACTCATGCACAAATACAATATCTCCCCTTATTTCCTTATATAAATAAGAAAGAAGCCGCCCGTAATCCTCCCCCAGCTGTGCCACTGCATAGGCGGGATTCGCATAGCTGCTTTCATAATTCCCTGGTAAAATATCCTCATAAAGCCTCTGGTTCCATTCTTTTAATTCCTCAATAGAAGCCGTCTTTTGGTTTCCCTGTTCTATAAACGATAAATATTCCCCTATCATTTGAATAAATGAAGCCGTTTTTGCAAAATAATCACGGAATGGTTTCTGTACGGTTTCTTCCGTAGCCATCTGCCTGATTCGATCCATTGACAATTCAAAGCGTTCCATTATTATTTCATTTTCCTGCTTAAATTCCATTTTATAATCCATGATGTTACCCCCTTATTCCGATAATAATTAAAACGATCCAGAGAATTACAAGAACTCCACTGATTCCTATGCCAATTCTGGACAGTATATATTTTTTTTCCTTTTCAAAAAAGGAAAGGACACCATAACCGAGGGAAACAAAGGATATGATCAGGCTGCAAAAACAGACAGCCGCAACATTCAGCTGCGCCTGCCCTGCCGCCATTACCGAACTGGCGATTCCAATGATTCCCAATACCAGCGCCCCAACAGAAAGCCCCAGAGACAGAAAACTTTTCCTGGCAAAAGGTTTTCTAATGTAGGACACTTTTTTCTGTTTTTTCACGCCTTTTCCTCCTAACTCTTATGTGCTGCACAATTTTATACAGAATATAACCCAGAATTCCTCCTGCCGTATTCAAAATCATATCATCTACATCAAAGCTCCCAACCTTAAACACCAACTGGATCGTTTCAATCGTCAGGCTGAACAGAAAGCTTAACAGCACGGTATTAAAGAAACGGCGGCTTCGGCGGCTGATGACAGGCAAAAAGAAACCAAAAGGCATAAATCCTGCAATATTCCCGACGATATTAAGAAGAAAAGACTCAAGTCCAACCACCTTGCGGTAAACAATAAATCGCCGTATCTCCTTCAATGGGACCAGATTGTAAGCATAATCCTGTCTTAAATGGCTTCCTCTGCCAAAAAAATCGGAAAAGAATAGAAAGTAGGCCAAAAAGATTAAATATATTAAAAAAATCACCCAACCCATTTTCTGCCGTTTTGTAGCATTTTTAATCATAACAGCTCCATCTTTTCATAGAAAGAGAATAACTGTCTGAAAACCATTCCTTCCTAACAGCTTCCTCCATGAGTAATCGCCTTAAAATGTAATTTCTGATTTTCTTTTCAGAAGAAATGATCCATTTATAATTGATATGATTCCAGCAGCAAGTCCGATAACAGTCACAACAATTCCTACAGCCAGGCTTAATGCTCCTACATTTCTCATAGTCTTGTATACTCTTTCCATATCAGTCTCTCCTTATCTTACACCATAGACGTCGTAATAAGTGTCAATTGCAGCTTTTAACGTATCATCGATGACGATCTTTCCATTACATTCTTTGTTATATAAGTGGTCAATGACCTCTGCCATGGATACAATTGCAGAAGCTTTAAATCCATATTTTTCCTGGATCTCATCAAGAGCGCTCTTATCTCCCTTGCCCTTTTCCATACGGTTTAAGGATACCATAAGTCCCAGAATTTCCACATCGCCCTGGGCCTTTATAATAGGAAATGTCTCTTCAATGGATTTTCCGGAGGTCGTCACATCTTCAATAATTACGACCCTGTCTCCGTCTTTTATGGGGCTGCCCAGAAGAATTCCTGTATCACCGTGATCCTTTGCTTCCTTTCGGTTGGAACAATATTTGATTTCCTTTCCGTATAGATCATGAAAAGCAATGGTCGTAGCAACGCTTAAGGGAATCCCCTTATAAGCAGGTCCGAACAGCACATCAAAATCATCGCCAAAATTATCATGAATGGCCTTTGCGTAATATTCTCCCAGCTTTTTTAATTGTGCTCCCGTTACATAGGAACCTGCATTCATAAAAAAGGGGGATTTCCTTCCGCTTTTCAGTGTAAAATCACCAAACTTAAGGACTTTGCTGTCCACCATAAATTCTATAAATTCCTGCTTATACTGTTCCATCTTTTTTCCTCTCCGTTCTATTAATTCTCGCTTACCGTACAGCACCGATTAAATCCTGAATGTCATCCACACCATACTTCTTCATATATTCCTCAATGCCCTTGACTACCTCACTTGCCGCATAAGGATTCCTGAAATTCGCCGTGCCGACGGAAACTGCAGTAGCTCCTGCCAGAATAAATTCCATGGCATCTTCCGCATTCATGATTCCGCCCATACCGATGACCGGAATCTTCACCGCATTGGCAGTCTGATATACCATGCGGACTGCAATCGGCTTTATGGCCGGACCGGAAAGCCCTCCGGTTTTATTTGCTACTGCAAATGTCCGGCGGTTAATATCGATTTTCATACCGGTCAGCGTATTAATAAGAGAAAGTACATCAGCACCTCCGGCCTCCGCCGCTTTTGCCATAACTGTAATGTCCGTTACATTGGGGCTTAATTTCATGATCACCGGCTGCTTTGCGTACTTTTTCACTTCACGGGTAATTGCTTCCACTGCTTTTGGGTCCTGGCCGAAGGCAATTCCGCCCTCTTTTACATTGGGACAGGAAATATTGATCTCCAGCATGTCCACCGGCTCATCTGCCAGCCGTTCCACCACTTTAAGATAATCCTCGGTTGTCTTTCCGCAGACATTGACAATGATCTTTGTATCATATTTCTTTAAAAAAGGAACATCTCTTTTAACAAACACTTCCATTCCAGGATTCTGAAGGCCAATGGCATTGATCATTCCGCCGTAAGTCTCTGCAATTCTGGGAGTGGGATTGCCGGGCCAGGGAACACTGGCAACGCCTTTTGTTACCACTGCACCAAGACAATTCAAGTCAATCATTTCCCCGTATTCTTCGCCGGAGCCAAAGGTACCGGAAGCTGTCATTACAGGATTTTTCAGTTCTATTCCAGCCAGATTCACTTTTGTATTCATCTAAAAGTCTACCTCCTCTGCCTGAAATACAGGGCCGTCTTTGCAGACCCTTTTGTTGTGGACCATGGAATGTTCGTCGATTCCGCTGCTCTTGCATACGCAGGCAAGACAGGCTCCGATTCCACATGCCATCCGCTCCTCCAAAGAAAGATAACATTCTATCTGATTCTCCGATGCATATGCTTTTATTGCTTTTAACATGGGGGTTGGACCGCAGGCAAAAATTACGTCTCCTTTTAATCCATGCTCCCTTACCGCATCTAGGACATTCCCTTTTGTGCCCACGCTTCCATCCTCTGTTGCCAGAAAAACATTCCCATAGGGTTGAAACTCTTCATTTAAAAAGAGAGAATCCCGGTAGCCCAATATGATCTGCTTTTCACAGGACAGCTGCTTTGCAAGTTCCAGCATTGGCGGGATTCCAATTCCACCACCGATCAAAAAAGCCTTTCTTCCGGCTGCTCCTGCCTTTAGAGGAAACCCGTTGCCAAGAGGTCCCATAAGTTCAACAGTTTCGCCTTCCTTATACCGGGAAAATTCTTCTGTTCCGCTTCCCAGGACACGGTATACGATTCTCAAGAGGCCCTTTTCCCGGTCAACTTCACAGATACTGATTGGCCGGGGCAGCAGCTTTGCACTGTCTTTTGTATACAGAGAAATAAATTGTCCTGGTACTGCCTTTTCTGCAATGTCTTTTGTTTCCAGCCACATGCTGTATACACCATCCGCCAGCCTGGTCTGACGGAAAATCCTTGCTGATTCCATTACTTTCGCCATGATTCCTCCCTATAATACCCGGTTGATATCAGCAACCATATCGATCACTGCCTGCCTGGAGGCTTCACCAAAGTGTTCTGCTCCATATTTTTTGTATTTATCCTGCTTATACGCAGCAATGATCCCTCTGGAAGAGTTTACGACTGCGCCTAATCCATCTTCATTGAAACACGGTTTTAAATCCTCGGCAGTTCCTCCCTGAGCACCATATCCAGGAACCAGAAAGTAAGTGTTTGGCATAAGTTTTCGAAGAATTCTGCTCATCTCAGGATAAGTAGCACCTACAACAGCGCCTATATTGCTGTAAGTTCCATCCATGGATTCTTTTCCCCACTCAACTACTTTTTCCGCAACCAACTCATACAATGGGCGGCCATCGATCAGGCGGTCCTGAAATTCTCCACTGGAGGGATTAGAGGTCTTAACCAGTACAAAAAGCCCCTTGTCTTCTTCATTGCACACATCAACAAAAGGCTTTATCCCATCGGTACCCAGGTACGGATTGACCGTAAGAAAATCTGTGCCAAAACCGGAAAAGTGATTGCTTCCAACCTTTACCTTGCCGATATGAGCGGTGGCATAGGCCGCAGAGGTGGAACCAATATCACCTCTCTTTGCATCTCCAATGACGAGAAGTCCTTTTTCCTGGCAATAATTGACGGTCTTTACGTAGGCTTTCAACCCTTCAATGCCAAACTGTTCATACATTGCGATCTGGGGTTTTACGGAGGGGACTAAATCGTATACATGATCAATAATTTCTTTGTTATACTGCCAGATGGCTTCGGCTGCGCCTTCCAGTGTCTCACCGAATTCTTCAAATGCATTTTTTATCACATGCTCCGGTATATAATTAAGCATCGGGTCCAAACCTACACAGACCGGTGCCTTTGTCTTCTGGATTTTCTCAATTAACTGCCTGATCATTGTCTCCTCCTTAGGTATCTTTGTCCATATTATTCTCTATTCTTTCCAATTCTATCATAAGAAGGTACTGGCTTCAAGCCTTTTGTTCTCCAGCCTTTTTTCAAACTGGCTGTAAAAATCTTCTTCATAATTATAAGGAACAAGATAAAAATTCTTTAACACATACATACTGACCTTGTTTGCAAAAGCCGGGTCCTTATTCTGATCTAACTGCTGCTCTAAATATTTTAAAAAGAAATGCCAGTCCAGTACAAACTTTTCATACTGTCTTATATCGGGAGTATCGATCCATTTCCGCACCTTTACCTTTGTTCTGGTTTCCATTCGGCATTCCTGTGTCTGCAGGAAATATTGAAACCCCTGTTCTTCATAAACTCTTCCTAACGGGAATAAACGGCATATCCCGGGCCGGAAGCGGTGAATGCTGCAGCGTCCCTCTCCATTTAAGAAGCCGCACCGCTCTTCCTCACCTGACATCCTTAAATTAGGGAGCACGATACCGTCCACAACATTTAATTCAAGCTTATCTGCAAGCAGTGTCTCTATGGTGCAGGAAAGGTTTTTTGTCAAACGGAAACAGTCAAGAGGATCCAGAATGACCGACTGCCCCATTCCCTGACAACATGCATAGCAACCTTTGCAGTCTCCGCAGTCCGCCTTCACCATATCATTTAATCCATATAATTTTCCATCCGAAATCTCATTGAAATCGACTTCCCGCTTCATATCCTGGCTGACCTCGCTTCTTCCATATTAAAAACATGGTTATTTTATCATTTTCCCCGGATACTATCAATAAAAAATTTTTTAAAAAATTAGCACTCAACTATTGACAGTGCTGATAACGTGTGTTATATTACATGTATAACAAATAGCACTCACACCAAACAAATGGTGCTGTAGGAATTGCAAAAGGAGGAATGATTATGTTACTGGCAAGAAGAAACAATTTATTTGATGACTTTTTTAATGATCCGTTCTTTTCAGATGCATACCTGAACAGGCAACCTTTGATGAAGACCGACATTGAAGATGATGGTACCAATTACATCATTGATCTGGAATTGCCGGGATATAAAAAGGATATGGTAAAAGCAGAGCTGAAAGACGGATATCTGACCATTTTTGCGGAAAATGACTCTGAAAACAGCTCTGAAACGGAGAAAAATTATATCCGCAGAGAACGTTACCACAGTTCTTTAAAAAGAAGCTTTTATGTAGGATCCAGAGTAAAACAGGAAGACATTAAAGCATCCTTTGAAAACGGAATCCTAAGACTTACGATTCCAAAGGATACACCAAAAGAAATTGAGCAGGCTCAATATATTCCAATTGAATAATTTTTAAAAGCAGAAGGCTCAAGTGACTTGAGCCTTCTGCTTTTATGTCTAAAACTATCCGCAGTTAAATTCCTTTATATATGCTGTCGTTACATAGGTACCGCTTTTATAAGATTTTTTTGCCATGGCCTCATCGACCTCCAGCTTTATGTTCATCCACATCTCTTCCGCCGCAATGGTCAAATGGGACAGCATAATCCCAATGCATAGCTCACGCATGGAAACAAGCGGTGAGGAAGGCAAAAAATCTCTGCACGCAAAAATATAAATCCTGTCATGATAAACGATAAACCGCCAGGGCTGAGTGTTCATGGAAGAAGGGGCAAGCCTTGCTGCTTTTAGAATGTTCTTAATGGGTTCGCCTACTTCCTCCTTAAATACACACAACTCTTTTAACGGCAGCCGCTTTGCAGTGGCAGGATCCCGATAAAGCAAGGTTTTGGGATAACCAAAAGCAACGGTAATCACCTGCTTATACCCCTCCGGACCCTCCTCATGAATCTTTGCATTTCCAAGGTAACAGGTTCCAAGACCCTTTCCTGTCATATAAAGCAGTACCGGTTCCAAAATATATCCGGCATTAGCCAGATACCCGGACTTCTCCTCCGAATAAAAAGCCAGATAATACGGTGCCTCCACTTTCCACAACCCTTTGACCGGAAGGCGGCCGTCCAGATTTTCATATAGTTCCATTTTTACAGAAATGTCCGGATGAAGCTTTAACACACAGTTCCCGAAATAAAGAATATCCTTTAAAAGCTGTTCCGGGACCTGTTCTCTTTTAAATTTCCTGATGGATCTTCTTTTAAATATCATCTGATAAAGATTCATACCTGCTCCCCTCTTCTCTAACCAGCAATCAAACTTAAATAAGCCCTCTCATTTCTTTTAAAAGCCCGGAAAAGACTAAAAGCGCATCTTTTACCGGTTCTGCCGTTGACATATCAACACCGCAAAGCTTTAAAAGATCTATGGGAGTCTTGGAATTTCCGCCGCTTAAAAATTTAAAATACCCCTTGATTGCTTCCTGATCTCCCGCAAGAATTTTGCTGCTTATAGCAACTGCGGCTGAAAATCCTGTTGCATACTGGTACACATAAAATGGTGTATAAAAATGCGGAATTCTGGACCACTCATAGTCAATTTCCGGATCAACTACCATATCTGGTCCAAAATAATATTCATTGAGACGACGGTATGTCTGACAGAGGAGTTCCGATGTCAATATCTGGCCTTCCTTGACCATACGGTGGGTTTCCGCTTCAAACTCTGCAAACATTGTCTGCCGGTAGAGCGTTCCTCTGAAACTGTCCATAAAATGATTGACCAGGTAAGCACGTTCCTTTCTGTCTTCCGTCGTATTCAGCAGGTGGCGGATGAGCAGGGCTTCATTGCAGGTGGAAGCCACCTCCGCTACAAAGATTTTATATCCGGCATCCACATAAGACTGATTTTTATCGGAAAACCAGCTGTGAAGTGCATGCCCCATCTCATGGGCAAGGGTAAAGACGCTGTCAAGGGTTCCATTGAAATTAAGCAATACATACGGGTGAACTCCATAAACGCCCCAGGAATATGCCCCGCTCCTTTTTCCTTCGTTCTCATACACATCGATCCAGCGGTTTTCAAAGCCTTCCCTCAGCAAAGAAAGATATTCTTCCCCCAAAGGTTTTAACCCTTCCAAAACCATGGCTTTGGCCTCTTCAAAGGTAATTTTCTTTTCTTTTGCAGATACCATGGGCACATACAGATCATACATATGGAGTTTTTCTACCCCAAGTGCTTCTTTGCGAATGGAAACATACTCGTGGAGATAAGAAATCCCTTCATGGACTGCTGTTATCAAATGATCATAGACCTCTTCAGGAATCTCGTTCTCGGACAGGGAGTGAGCCCTTGCAGAAGGGTAGTTTCTTGCCGCAGCATAGAAAGCCGCCTTTTTCACATTGGAAGCAAAGGTAGCTGCCAGTGTATTCCCAAACTGTTTGTAGACGCTGTAAAGAGCTTCAAAAGCAGATTTTCTCACCTCTCTGTTCTGCTTTTCCATTAGGGCGATATAATTCCCATGGGTAATTCTGACCGGAACATGATTCTCATCCAGGATCTCAGGAAATTTCACATCTGCGTTGTTAAACATATTAAATATATCCGAAGATCCGGATGTGGCTTCCATGGATTTTGCCAGGAGCGCTTCCATAGATGCAGACAGCGTATGGGCCTTCTTTTTTAAAATAATCTCAAAGGTTCTTTCGTAACGTTTCAGGCCCTCTTCATTCTTTTGGAACTCACGAAGGGTTTCTTCCGGAATTGCAAGAATCTCCGGTACTAAAAATGCGGAAAGTCCTGCTGCCTGATAGGACAGGGCTCTTGCCCTTGCCGAAAATTCCTGGTATCTTGCATTGCCTGTGTCTTCATCTGATTTCTGTTTTCCGTAAACAAATAGCGTTTCTATCTTTAAGGACACCTCTTCATCGAACTTCAGACAGGAAAAAAGCATCTTGGCGGAATCCGCCAGATGTCCTTCAAATTTTTTATAACCGGAAAGTTCCTGCTCTGTCTCATGGAACAAATCCTCCCAGGCTGCCTCAGACGGCAGAATATCTGCCAGGTTCCAGGTATCGCAAACTGGTATTTCATCTCTTTTTTTCAATGATTTCCCTCCAACCGATTTACTTGTGTTTATTCTATCACCCATATTTCAAAGAAACAACCGTAAATATGGAAATATTTTATTGAATTTTCATGTTTTTTTGTATTATACTATAGGAAAACAAATCAGGAGTCCTGCTATGAATGTGATCCGTACGAATTCCCTCAGTCAAAGACAAAAATATGATTTATCCATGCTGCAGGATGCCTGCAGAGATCATGACAGCATATCTTTAACAATTCCACTGGAAGAGGATTGTATCTATTACTTATTATACGACGAAGATGTCCTCTTATCCGCTCTCAGCGCATTTTTTACCGAAAACAGGGATTACGAATGCAGTGCCTTTACCTTTCCCAGTCACCGCAGGAAGGGTTACTTCGTCCGTCTGCTTAAAGAACTTTTAAAGGAAACCGGGGAAGCTGATCTGATCTTTCCCGTAGATGAGAACTGCCCGGATACTCTTTTCGTTATCAATTCCATAGAAGCCTCCTTCTGGTACCAGGAGCACATTATGGAACTGCCTCTTTCCCAGCTGTTTAAAACCGGCCGTTCAAAAGATGGCCGCTACTCTGATAAATTAGCCTTATCCATTGCCACTTCACCGGAAGAGACACCCATTCAGTGTGTATTTCTGTTGGACGGCAGCCCTGTGGGATCCTGCTTTCTGGACTCCTTGGCAAATGGTGCTTACTTTTATGGCTTTGAGATTGCAGAACCTCTTCGCAATCAGGGGCTTGGAACTGCCTGTCTTTCGCTGTTTTTAGATACCTATTTTGCTCATCCCAATGCAAAACGGTTTAAAAAACTTTTTTTACAGGTATCCGGCCTTAACGAACCGGCTCTCGCCCTGTACAAAAAAGCAGGATTCCAGATTACTGAAAGCCTGTCCTATTATGTATACTAAACCTGTTTTCTATCACGTATCATACAATATTGTTTTAAATGGAAATGCTTTTCAATAACTTCAAACAATTCAAACCCAAAATGCCTGTAAAAAGCTACATTATTCTCATTATGAGTCTCCAGAGACACCATGAGCCTGTTTCTGTCTGCGTATTCCGCAGCTTCCCTTAACAGAATGGTGGAGATTCCATGATGCTGCATGCCGGGACGTACTGCCAGATAGATGATGTGAAGCCTTTCTTCCATATGAAGTTTATCGGTCCATCTTGAATTTAAATAATCCCTTCCCTGAATAAAATTCCAAAAAGTCCGAAGGGATGGATCTTCTTTGATCAGATAACCGTCTGTTTTCAAATAAGCAGCGGCTTCCGATAAATAACATCGAATGAAATTATGGGACTCTGATTCATCTTCTACCACCATGATTCCATGAATTTCTTCACTGTCCGCAAATATTTCACAGGTCTCAAAAAATTCTTCCATATCGCAGGCAAACAGTTCCGGAAGCAGCCGGCTTCTGGTTGCCTCGTCAGGAATTAGTTTGCAGTAAAGGGGATCTGATGCAAAGCATTCTGTCAACAGTCTTTTTAATTTCTCCACATCTTCTTTTTTCACCCGGTATAATCGGTCACTATCCATGATTCAGAGCCTCTTTTTTGTGTTTTTCTACAATCTTTGACACGGTGATTGTAGCACATTCTTTTGCTCACTTCAATCCGTTTTAACTGATGTTTTTCAGCTGACCTTAATTGGCAAAAAGAGTGAGTAAGGATTATAAATCCTCTCTCACTCTTTTTATATTATTCGTCCCAGTTATGATAAGTTGCCTGCACGTCATCATCAGCATCGAGAAGATCCAGAAGCCGGTTCATCTTTTTGATGGATTCGTCATCAGTAAGTTCTACCCAGGTCTGAGGAATCATAGTAACATCTGCTTCAACCATGGTGATTCCTGCTGCTTCCAATGCTTCTCTTACTGCACTGAACTCATCCGGTCCGGTGATGACTTCAAAGCTGTCCTCTTCCTCTGAAAAATCCTCTGCACCTGCATCCAAAGCTACCATCATCAGTTCGTCCGGATCCATCTCACATTCTTCCTTGTCAATAATGATCTGTCCCTTTCTATCAAAAAGGAAAGAAACACAGCCAGGAGTTCCTATATTGCCGCCGCCCTTTGTAAATGCACTTCTGACATTTGCCGCCGTACGGTTTTTATTATCTGTCAAGGTATCTACGATGATTGCAACTCCGTTCGGGCCATAACCTTCGTATGTAATTGTTTCATAATTAACGGAAGCCGCATCACCGGCTGCTTTTTTAATGCCGCGCTCAATGGTGTCGTTTGGCATGTTATTTGCTTTTGCTTTTGCAATGATATCACGGAGCCTGCTATTATTGGCAGGGTCTGGTCCGCCTTCTTTTACTGCTACTGCTATCTCTCTTCCGATGACAGTGAAAATCTTGCCTTTTGCGGAATCGTTCTTCTCTTTTTTGTGTTTGATATTTGCGAACTTTGAATGTCCTGACATCGTTTAAAGCACTCCTTTTCTTTCTCTATTACGTCCTTATTTTTCTAAAAACCAAAATCTTTTCCATTTTAACACTATTTTTTTCATCTTGCAAGAATAAATAATGCACAGCCACCGCTTCCAACTGCTTTCACACAAGGAATCTATGGAGACTGTGCCAATTTTATAGAAAGGCTTTCGTGATTCTTTTCGCTTTCTTTTCCCATCACTTTCTTCAGATCGTCAATATTCACGTCCTGGATGCTTTAAAAGCGCAGAATCATACAGTTTTCTTTTGTTCATCAGCATTTGAATATTTCATGAAACTATTTAAAATATAGCATTTTATCAGCATTCCGTCAATAATGAACTATGTATCCAGTTCCAGGCTGACCCTTAATGCACAGTCCACTTCCTGCTGAAGTTCTTCATCAATATGACAGATCTTCTCTTTGAGCCTCTGCTTGTCAATCGTTCGAAGCTGTTCCAGAAGAATCACCGAATCTTTAATCATATCACACTTTTTTGTATCAAGCTCCACATGGGTGGGAAGCTTTGCCTTGTTCATTCTGGAAGTTATCGCTGCACAGATCACGGTTGGACTGTGCTTATTTCCTATGTCGTTCTGTATAATAAGAACCGGGCGGATACCGCCTTGTTCAGAGCCTACTACCGGTCTAAGATCGGCATAATAAATGTCTCCACGTCTGATTATCACATTCTCACACTCCGTCAATTTATTTAAGTCTATTATTGACCTTCTTTGACTCGTGTATACACTCAAGTTTTTCTGCCGCATACCTTATGATATGATTTGGACATGGAGTTTGTTATCACACCTTTTGAAACCCTTTATAACAATCGTCAAAATAATCCTTCGTACCAACGATCTGACCATTTTCATAATACACCCTGGGAACCCGTTTGCCGATGTCGCATATAATCTCGTAATGAAATCCTCCGCAGGTATTGGCTACCTCCTCTACCGTGATCTGTTCCTGACCCTGGGTGCCAATTAAAACCACTTCGTCGTCTTCGTCTGCCTCCTGGATTTCTGTAACATCTGCCATGAACTGGTCCATGCAGACTCTTCCCAGAATTCTGGCACGCTGACCTCTTATGAGGACCTCTCCCTTTCCGGAAAGATTTCTTGGATAGCCGTCTCCGTATCCTACCGGAATGGTTGCCACCACCATGTCTTTTTCCGCCACAAAGGTTCCCCCATAGCTTACAGCCGTACCCGGGCCAATTTTTTTTATGTAAGATACCACACTCTTCAATTCCATGGCAGGGGTCAGTTTTACGGTTTCTTTATCAACCTGATCCGATGGATAAAGCCCATAGATGGATATTCCCGCACGCACCGCATGGAAATTTGCTGCAGGAATATCCAGAATACCCGCACTGTTGGAGCAATGGAGAACCGGAATGCGGATTCCTCTTTCCGACAGCATATCCACAAATTTCCGGTATTCCTTTATTTGTCTTTCCGTTGATGCCTTATCGGTTTCATCTGCCTTTGCAAAGTGAGTGAACAGCCCCTCCACTTCAATACCTGGAAGACCGCATATTCTCACAGCCTCTTCTGCAGCCTCTTTTGTGACCGGAAATCCGATCCGGCTCATACCGGTATCCACAGCGAGATGAACAATGGCTTTCTTTCCTGCCTTGCAAGCCGCCTTTGAAAGGAGACAAGCCCTTTTATACTGGAATACGGACGAGCTGATTCCATATTCCACCAGAAGATCATATCCTTCCAAAGGAACGACTCCCAGCACCAGAACAGGCTTTTGTATGCCGTGTTTTCTTAATATGACGCCTTCTTCTGCCGTCGCGACCGCATATCCCCACACATAAGGATCAATGGCCAAAGCAACAGGAACCGCTCCATGCCCATAGCCATCAGACTTTACAACACCGATTATCTTAGTTCCTTCTGCCAGATTTGCCTGCATTGCCTCCATATTGTGCTTGATTGCGTCCAAATTCACTGATTCAAAAACCCTGCCATATAATTTCATCTCTTTGTTCCCTCGTTTGCTCCTGCATTATTGTATATATTTCCTCTGTCAGCTGAGTGGCTAGCAGACTATAACTTCCATATCTTTCTCTTACTGCGTCTCCAGCACGGCCGTGAAGCCAGACTCCAAGGGCCGCCGCATCCGATTCTTCAAGTCCCAGGGCCAGGAGACCGGCGATGATTCCTGTCAGTACATCCCCTGATCCGGCTTTTGCCATGGCGCTGTTGCCGCTTGAATTGACGAATGTTCTCTGATCCTTACATGCACCGATGGTCACCGCATCCTTTAAGACACAGGTGATTCCAAACCGGTCCGCATACTCCCTGGCTGCTGCAATCAGATTTTTTCTTATGGTTTCTATGGAACTGCCCGTCAGTCTTGCCATCTCACCAAGATGGGGAGTCACGATAATATTTTCTGTAAAATAACCAGTCAGCTCCGGATTGGCTGCAATCGTACCCAGACCATCTGCATCCAGTATGATAGGTACATAGGCGTTGGTCAGCACTCCTTCCACCAGATTTTTCACATAAGCTTCCCGTCCCAGCCCTGGTCCTAAGACAATTACGCTTGCCCATTCGCACTGGGTTCTCATTAACTCCTGAAAAGCATCGGTTCCTGCTTCCGCTTCTTTAGGATCATAAGTTACTATGATGGCTTCAGGAAGTCCGGTCTGCAAAATGGTCCGGTTATCTTCAACGGTAAATATCTTTACCAAGCCGGCTCCTGTCCGATAGGCGGCAAGAGCGCTTAAATATGCCGCACCGCTCATATTCCGTCCGCCTGCTGCTATAAGAACTTTTCCAAAGCTTCCCTTGTTTGAATAAGCCGGACGCTTTGGGATCAGTCTTTCATCCCCTGGTTCATAGGTGAAGTATCCGGTGCCGGTTTCCAAGAGACTTTTCTCCGGAAAACCAATATCAGCCACTATTACCTGACCGCAGTATTCTTTTCCGGGATAAAGCATGGATCCCAGCTTTTCATAACCAAAGGTTACCGTTACATCTGCCCGAAAAGCCGTTCCCATGACCTGCCCCGTATCTGAATGGATTCCGGAAGCAATATCCACAGCAATGGTAAATCCCGGACGGCATTCGATGAATTTTTCCATAATCTCACCATAAGCGCCAAGTATTTCTCTGTTAAGGCCCACGCCAAAGAGTGCATCCACAAAAAGCACACATCTGCCGGGACTAAAACCGGAATAGTCGATGAAATGGACGCCTACTTTTTCTGCGATATCAATCTGTATGCCGTACTCCCGGCTTCCTCCGTCCTTTTTTCCGGCAAGGATTGCCAGTACCTGATACCCTTTTAAATGAAGCATTCTGGCGGCCGCCACTCCATCTGCCCCATTATTTCCATTGCCGCACAGAATCCATATTGGGTCTGTCTTTTGCACATGTTTTTTTACTTCCTCAAAAACTGCCAAAGCAGCGCGCTCCATAAGGACCAGTGAAGGTATCCCAATGCGTTCTATGGTATATTGGTCCACTTCTTTCATCTGACTTTCTGTAACCAGATACCTCATAATGCGTTCCCCTTCCTATAAAAAACAACCGGCAGCAAAGAGTCCTTCCTCTTCGTCTGCCGGCAGGCATACTCCTTTATTCTTAAAGTTGTCTGTTGTCTTATTCTCCGGCCTGTTCTTGATCCTGCATGCTGCATACCCGGTAAGATAACCGCATCAGGCTCTCTGACAAATGGACATTTTCAACCACTACATCATCCGGTACTGTCAAATCCGTGTGGGCGAAATTCCAGATAGCCTTGATTCCTGCCTTTACAAGGCGGTCTGCAATCTCCGGTGCCTTGGTCTTTGGAATCGTCAAAGCTGCGATCTGGACATCATTATCCTTCACGAACTGTTCCAGATCATCTACGCTGCGAATCTCTATCCCGCGGACCACAAGACCGATCAGGCGCGGATTAATATCAAACATTCCCTTAATCAGGAAACCACGCTTTTCAAAGTTTGCATAATTGGCAATCGCCTGCCCCAGGTTTCCGGCACCAATAATAATCAGATTATGCTGCCTGTCAATTCCCAGTATCTTTGCTATCTCTGTATATAAATATTTCACATTATAGCCATATCCCTGCTGACCGAATCCTCCGAAATTATTCAGATCCTGGCGGATCTGAGAAGCGGTCACTTTCATACGAACACTTAAATCATTGGAGGATATCCGCTCCACTCCATCTTCCAGCAACTCTCCAAGATACCGGTAATATCTCGGAAGCCTGGCAATCACTGCTTTTGAAATTTCTTTATCTGCCACATCTTCACCTTCTTTTACTTAGAATAAACTAACATTATTATAACTTCACGTCAAAATAATGTCAAACGAGATTTATTATTGAATCCTTGAAAAAACAAATGACCTATATTATACTAGTCCTGTTGTCTTACACTTATTCAGGAGGAAATAAAACCATGATTCTTTCATGCAGCAACATAAGCAAAGCTTTTGGAAGCAACGAGGTAATCAAACACGCTTCCTTTCATATAGAAGACCATGAAAAAGCAGCGATTGTGGGCATTAACGGAGCGGGAAAATCCACCCTTTTAAAAATCATCATCGGAGAAATGCCTTCTGATGAAGGTGAGGTTGTTCTATCAAAGGGAAAATCCATGGGATATCTGGCACAGCACCAGGATCTTACAGGGGATAAAACCATCTATGAAGAAGTCCTCGAAGTGAAACGCCCGATTATTGAGATGGAAGCCAGAATCCGGCAGATGGAACTGGATATGAAGCATCTTACAGGCAGCGAGTTAAGCAGTATGCTCACCTCCTACAGCCGGCTCAATCATGAGTTTGAGCAGCAAAACGGCTATGCCTATCAAAGTGAAATAACCGGAGTCTTAAAAGGACTGGGTTTTACGGAAGAAGAATTTCATAAACCTGTTTCTGCTTTGTCCGGAGGGCAGAAAACCCGTGTATCCTTAGGACGCCTTCTCCTTACAAAACCGGATATCATCCTTTTGGATGAGCCTACCAACCATCTGGATATGGAATCCATCGCCTGGCTGGAAAGCTATTTGATCAATTACGACGGCAGCGTGATCATCGTGGCTCATGACCGTTACTTTTTAGACCGCGTGGTAACAAAAGTCATTGAACTTGACAATGGAATCATGAATGTCTATCAGGGGAACTATACGGATTACAGCCAAAAGCGGGCCATGATCCGGGAAGCGCAGAGAAAGGCCTATATCAATCAGCAGCAGGAAATCAAGCATCAGGAAGAAGTTATCGCTAAGTTAAAATCATTTAACCGGGAAAAATCCATCCGCCGGGCAGAAAGCCGGGAAAAGATGCTTGAAAAAATAGAATTACTGGATAAACCAACGGAAATCAATGATGAGATGCGGATTCGTCTGGAACCCAATATCATCAGCGGCAACGATGTTCTCACGGTACGGGGATTAAAGAAGGCCTTTCACCAAAATCTACTTTTTGATCAGGTAAACTTTGAGATAAAGAGGGGGGAACGGGTGGCGATTATCGGCGGCAACGGAACCGGCAAGACAACAATCCTCAAGATACTCAACGGAATCCTTCAGGCAGATGCAGGGGAAATCCGGTTAGGCTCCAAGGTACATATCGGCTATTATGACCAGGAGCATCAGGTACTTCACATGGATAAGACTCTTTTTGATGAATTGCAGGATACCTACCCTTCCATGAACAATACCCAGATCCGCAATATTCTGGCAGCTTTTCTCTTTACCGGAGATGATGTATATAAACGAGTCAAAGATTTAAGCGGCGGCGAGCGGGGCAGAGTCTCTCTTGCAAAGCTTATGCTCTCCGAAGCCAATTTCCTTATTTTGGATGAGCCTACCAACCATCTGGATATTACCTCAAAGGAGATTTTGGAGGATGCCTTGATAAACTATACGGGAACCGTACTATATGTATCCCATGACCGTTATTTCATCAATAAGACCGCCACCAGAATCCTTGACTTAACCAATAAGAGTCTGGTCGATTATATCGGTAATTATGATTACTACCTGGAAAAGAAGGATCTTATGACCAGCCTGTATACAGCTGCCCCTTCCGCAGATCCTGCTTGCGGGGAAGACGTCTCAGAGACAAAGCTTGACTGGAAAGCCCAAAAAGAAGAACAGGCCCGTTTAAGAAAGCGGCAGAACGATCTTAAGAAAACCGAGGAAGAAATTCACCGCCTGGAAACAAGGGATGGAGAGATTGATGAACTGCTTGTACAGGAAGATGTCTTTACCGATGTTCCCAGACTGATGGAGCTAAATCAGGAAAAGGAAGCCATTTCAAAACAATTGGAAGCACTTTATGAACAGTGGGAAGAATTGGCTGAATAAAAAACGGAAAGCTGCTGTTTGCGGCTTTCCGTTTTATTTATTTATCATTTGTAAATTTCTGATCCTTTAAAGTTTGATAAACTTTCGGATAATAAACACTCTGATAAATATTGGAAGTGTATTTGCTCCAGTTTTCTTCTTTTTCCAGTCCAATTTCATTTAAATAAACTTCCATGTCCTTGTCATACCGGTCAATTGCCTCCTTTAATCCCTCTGTCTGATAAACTTCTTTATGCTTATAGGTTTCAAAAGGCAATCTTGGTTTCTTACGGGAATGATCTTTTGGATATCCTACCGCAAGACCTACCGCGGGATAGGTATAGGGCGGCAGATTTAGCAATTTAATCAGCTCATCCGGGCTCCTGCGGACACCGCCGATCGGTACGATTCCAAGTCCCAGAGATTCCGCAGATATGATTGCTGCCCCCATAGCAAGACCTGCATCAAAAGTTCCCACCATAGTTCCTTCCACACTTTCGTGAATCACCTGATTGAGACCATTTTTCTCCGCTGCAAGGTTGGTTTTATAGAAGTCCATAAGAAATACAAGAAATACCGGCGCTTCTTCAATCCATCTCTGATTGCCTGCAAGCTGGGCAATCTTTGCCTTTGTTTCCTTATCTTTTATTACGATTACGGAGCTCTGCTGCCCATTGATAGAACTGGGCATGGACTGGGCTGCCTTTAGGATCTCATCGATAATTTCATCGTCAATGTCCTTATTAAGAAAGCTTCTTATGGATCTGTGATCCTGTATCAGTTTTATTGTATCATTCATGATTCATCTCTCCTGTTATTTTATTTTTCATTACTGTTTACCGTACCGCTGCCACCAGGATCAGTACCAGCAAAGCAGGCAGTGCCTGTTTCAAAAAAATTGACTTTGAAGAAGTCAGAGCCCCGAATGTCCCTGCTAAGACCACGCAAGTCAGAAAAAATAAAGCTATATTTTCTGCCCATAGGGGATTTCCTATGAACAAAGACCAGATAAGTCCACCAGCTAAAAAGCCATTATACAGTCCCTGATTTGCAGCCAGCACTTTTGTCTTACCAAAAAGCTCCGGGTCTATGGACGTAAATATACGCTTTCCTGTTGTTGTCCATGCAAACATTTCCACCCATAAGATATACAAATGCTCTGCCGCTATGAGTGCAACCAGAATACCAGTGAATAAACTCAACAAAATACCTCCCGTCTCATATTTTATTTTATAATTTTATTTTATAAAATTCAATTGTTTGCAACTTATATAATAATATTATACGTTTATCCGTAAATTGTCAACACTTATTTTCTATATTTCTATCAGAAAGAATCCCGCTTGCGGGATTATCCGCCTGCGTCGGGTGTCCGCAGTGGAATCTTCCCGAAGTTTTTTTATCGTATAGGACGAACTTTCCTATACGATAAAAAAAGCGGCCTGGATCTTTCTCCAAAACCGCTTACTCTTTCTGCGCCTGCTCATATAAAATATTTTTTAATATCTCCGTTACCTCAGGCGCTTCTTTCTGCATCTCAGATCTGGTCGATGGAGAACCCACATAAGCTCCTACCAGCTTTCCAAAATAAAAAATAAAATCATCAGTAAAATAATCCGGTATATACACAAATTCCTCCACTGAATCCCGGTTCATAATCAAATCCGTTGCTGCCGTACTGTCCGGGTCATAGCTTCCCGAAGCATATCCGATATACTCACCGAATGCTTCTGTTAAATCTGACGGATTACAGATTTTAATCTTCTTATAATTGGTATCCAGTTTATGACATACATAATAAACGCCGTTTCCTGTAACCGGTGCGGAAAAATACTGTTTCCTCGGATAATAAAGGACCTGCCAGCCCTGATCTGCGAATTTCTTTACCCAATGTCTTGGTATGTTTTTTGATGCCTCCGTAAAAGCCTCCTTAATTTCCTCCGTAGGAGTATAGGAGCCTTGCTTTCCTTCAATAGCTATATCCAGTTCCCTGTTTCTTATGCCGTTTTCATCCATGTAGGCCAATCCTACATACTGGTTCGCCGCCATCTGCCCATTATCAAAAAAATAATATCTCTTTCCTGATATGTTCTTATAACCGGAGGAAGCCATCTCCCCCTTGTTGTTAAACCAGTACCAGCTCCCGTCCTTTTCCTGATACCACCCCTTCTGCGGATAACCGTCTTCCCTGTAATAATGCCACTTTTCCTCCTCCTCATTATACAGCCAGCCCACTTCCAGCTCGCCGCTTTCAGAAAAATAATACTCCATGCCGCCTATCTTCTTCCAATCCACAGCCATGTAACCATCATTGTCAAAATAGTACCAGAAACCATCTATTTTTTCCCAGGAATTCCTTTTGTAAGTTCCCTTGTCATCAATATACTTCCAGCCATCATAATCCTTCTGCCACTGCCATACAGGATTTAAAGCCTGTCCATCTATGTCCTGCGTCTGAGTGTTGGTTTCCTCTGCAGCTGAAGCCATGGAGATTCCCAGACACAAACCGATACATACGGACACCATTAACCAGCTTTTTTTCAAGGATACTTTCACTCCTTTCAAGACTTACCTTATAATTATTAAAATTTTACTATACTTTAATAGAAATGTACAGGTTTCAAATAATAAGTTTTTATAAACAATCTCTAAGGTTTTCTTTTACAATTTAACGTTTATAGGATATAATAATAAAAATGATCGGATTCAGAAAGCGAGGTACCTCCCATGAAATGGAAACGCCCTTTGGCCATGATCGGAATTATTTTCCTTTTATCCATCTACATCATCGCCATTATATCAGCTTTTTCCCATCATCCGGAAGCGAAAAACTGGCTGATGGCTGCAATTTTTTCTACTGTAATTGTCCCTGTTTTGATTTATGCCATTCAGCTGGTCTACCGGGTACTAAAGCCTGATCCCGGAAAAACACAGGAAGCAAAAAAAGATCAGAAATAATAAATAACGGAGAACAGGAATAAGCCAATGAACTTTTTCCATATTCTCCGTTTTCTTATCTGACCATAATTTTATTTGCGGTAAATGATTTCATCTCTTCCAGGTCCGTTAGATACCATTGTAATCGGCGTCTCCAGCTCCTGCTCAATGTATTCAATGTATTTTCTGCAGTTCTCCGGAAGGTCTTCGTATTTTTTAATTCCTCGGATTTCGCATTTCCAGCCGGGAAGTGTGGTATATACCGGCTTTGCCTTATTAAGCTGAGCCGTGGTAGGGAAATCCTTTGTTACCTTTCCATCGATCTCATATCCGATACAAATGGGCAGTTCATCAAGATATCCCAGAACATCAAGAACGGTCAATGCTACCTCTGTTGCCCCCTGAATGCGGCAGCCATATCTGGAAGCGACTGCATCAAACCAGCCCATTCGTCTCGGCCGGCCGGTGGTTGCACCAAACTCTCCGCCATCACCGCCTCTGCGTCTTAATTCATCTGCTTCTTCCCCGAAAATCTCACTGACAAATGCGCCTGCACCAACTGCGCTGGAATAAGCTTTTACAACAGTCGTAATATTTTTGATCTCATAGGGGGGAATCCCTGCACCAATGGCTCCGTAAGCAGCCAAAGTTGAAGAGGAAGTTACCATCGGGTAAATACCGTGATCCGTATCCTTTAAAGATCCTAACTGACCTTCCAAAAGAATGTTTTTTCCTTCTTTAATGGCTTCATGAAGATATTTGGACACATCACATACGAACGGCTTCACCATTTCCCTGTATTCCAGGAGGGTTTTAAACAATTCTTCCGGATCAATTGCCGGTTTATGATAAAGATGCTCTAATAAAACATTCTTTGTTTCACAAACACGGAAAACCTTTTCTTTTAAGCTTTCCTCATCAAAAAGCTCGCTTACCTGAAAGCCGATCTTTGCATATTTATCTGAATAAAACGGAGCAATCCCAGATTTGGTGGAACCAAAGGACTGTTTGCCCAAACGCTCTTCCTCATACTGGTCAAACAAAATGTGGTATGGCATCAGAATCTGCGCACGGTCAGAAACCAGAATCTGAGGCTTCGGAACACCTTTGCTTACAAGTTCTCCCACCTCCTTAACCAGGAAAGGGATGTTTAATGCCACGCCATTGCCGATAATACTTGTCGTATGATTGTAGAATACGCCTGACGGCAGAAGGTGAAGTGCAAATTTACCGTAATTGTTGATGATTGTATGCCCGGCGTTACTGCCGCCCTGATAACGAATAATGATATCAGATTCCTTTGCCAGCATATCTGTGATCTTGCCTTTTCCTTCGTCGCCCCAATTGGCGCCTACGATTGCTCTTACCATTTGATTGTTCCTCCTTCGAGTGAAAATACCTTTTACTATTCTATGATAGCGCAAAGTATTCCATAAGTAAAATCAATATTATTTATATTCCTCATAATTTCAGCTTATATTGCTTGTCATTAGCTGCAGCAAACGCTTTCCCGCCGGTGAAACAGGGGTCCTGCTGTCTGTAATGATGGAAAAGTGCCGCTTTGGCATTTCTTCCTGAAATTTCAGCTCCAGTAGATTTCCTTTTTCCAGTTCCACTTTGGCAAATCCTGACATCACACATCCGACCCCAAGATTTCGCATGGCAAACTGTACGATCATATCGCTGGTGGAAAGTTCAAATTCCGGTTCCACCTCCACGCCTCTCTCTGCCAGATACTGATCCATAAAGGTCCTTGTGCTGGTATTTTTCTCCAGAAAAATGCAGGGAAGGTCCTTTAAGGCATCATAGCTTAATTTTTTCCCTTCTAAATAACGGAATTTATCCCCGGCAATAAATACATTTTCAACTTCTTTTACCGGCCTGCTGACCACTTCCGCCTTTGCTTCAAAAGGAGTGCTGACCACTCCGAAATCAATCTTTCCTTCATATAAGAAGCGCAGGGTTTCCGGAGTAGGTCCGTTGGAAACCATAACTTTTATTCCCGGGTGAAGTTCATGAAACTTTTCCAGATAAGGCAGCAGATAAAACTGCAGGGTCATATCACTGGCACCGATCCGCACCTCGCCGGTATCCAGATCTTTCATCCGCTTAAGCATATTTTCCCCGTGCCAGATACTGTCCAAACCGGATTTCACATATTCATAGAGAAACGCGCCTTCCCTTGTCATACGGACACCCTTTGAGGTACGTAAAAAAAGCTGGCTGTCTAAGGATTGTTCCAGCTGCCTCACTGCCTGACTCACCGCAGGCTGGGAGATACATAACCGTTCCGCTGCCAGTGTAATGCTGCCCAGCTGAGCCACATAATAAAACACCTTATAGTATTCCAAATTGATGCTCATGAATTCCTCCTGATAAAAACAAAATGCAGGCAGACCAAATTTTTTCAGTCCGCCTGCTTAGAACTATACGTTAATCTCTGCTGTCAGTCCAAGTACCTCTTTGTTTTTTTCAAGCAGAGGGGTAATTACTTCCTCCAGATAATCCGTAACCTGAACAGGAGCACAGCCAACATACTTGCCCGGTTCCATGCTCTTTTTCAGATCATCAAGCGTCAGATTAAAGGTGGGATCTGCTGCAATCAGCTCCAGCAGATTGTTATCAAGGCCGCGTTCCTTCACATTCCGCCCGGCCTCCATGGACAGTTCCCGGATTCTTTCATGAAGCTCCTGCCGGTCTCCGCCAGCCTTTACTGCATCCATCATAATATTTTCTGTCGCCATAAACGGAAGCTCTGCCATCATATGCTTTTCAATTACCTTGGGATATACCACAAGTCCGTCTACCACATTTAAATAAAGGTCTAAAATACCATCGATTGCCAGAAATCCTTCCGGAACGCTTAATCTCTTGTTTGCAGAATCATCAAGCGTCCGCTCAAACCACTGAGTGGAAGAAACCAGCATAGGATTCATGACATCTGCCATTACATAGTTGGAAAGAGAGGCAATCCGTTCACTTCTCATAGGATTACGCTTATAGGCCATGGCAGAAGAACCGATCTGGCTCTTTTCAAATGGCTCCTCAACCTCTTTTAAGTGCTGTAACAGACGGATGTCATTGGAGAATTTGTGTGCACTCTGGGCAATCCCTGCCAGAACATTTACCACACGGCTGTCCACTTTTCTGGAATAAGTCTGTCCGGAAACCGGATAACATCCTGTAAATCCCATCTTTTCTGCAATCAGGCGGTCTAATTTTCTCACCTTATCCATATCACCGTCAAAAAGCTCCAGAAAACTTGCCTGAGTTCCGGTGGTGCCTTTTGAACCAAGAAGACGGATTGACCCAAGCAGAAAATCCAGATCCTCCAGATCCATGGTAAGATCATGGATCCACAAAGTGGCACGCTTTCCTACCGTCGTAGGCTGGGCCGGCTGGAAATGGGTAAAGGCAAGGGTGGGAAGTTCCTTATAGGTATCGGCAAATTTTGCCAATTCCCCGATCACATTTATCAATTTATTTCTAACAAGCGTTAAAGCCTCTGTCATAACAATGAGATCCGTATTATCCCCAACATAACAGGAAGTTGCGCCCAAATGAATAATGCCTTTGGCTTTTGGACACTGAACACCGTATGCATATACGTGGGACATCACATCATGACGGACCTCTTTTTCCCTCTGTCTGGCCACATCATAATTAATCTCTTCCTGGTGCGCCTTTAACTCTTCTATCTGTTCTTCCGAAATCGGAAGCCCCAGTTCTCTTTCTGCTTCCGCAAGTGCAATCCAGAGTTTTCTCCATGTTCTGAATTTCTTATCCGGTGAAAAAATGTATTGCATCTCTTTGCTGGCATATCGCTCAGACAATGGGCTTTGGTATCGATCTGTCATGTTTCCTATATTCCTCCTTGGGGTCATATTAGTTTTATGTTATCATATTTTTCATGGTTTGGAAAGGGAAAGAAAAAACCGCCTGACGGGCCTTTTTTAGCCAGCCAGGCGGTCCTCTCACCCAGTACAGATTTTTTTATCTGCTGTATTCTCCGCGGATATCCTCTTTCGGCGGTTCAATCGGATAATTGCCGCTGAAACAGGCCGTACAGATGGGCAGACCAGCCGCCATCTCCGGTAACCGTTCTATATTTAAGTAAGATAGTGAATCCGCTTCCAGCAGCTTCCGTATCTCTTCAATGCTCCGGTTGTGGGCAATCAGCTGATCCTCGTCCGGTATATCTGTTCCAAAATAGCAGGGATGAAGAAACGGAGGGGCACTGATGCGGACATGTACCTCTTTGGCCCCTGCTTCCCGAAGCATATTGACAATCAAAGCACTGGTGGTCCCTCGGACAATGGAATCATCAATCATAATCACACGCTTGCCGGCAACTGCTTCTTTTAAAACATTCAGTTTAATTCTTACAGCAGATTCCCGGTTGCTCTGCTTTGGCTTAATAAACGTCCTTCCCACATAGGAATTCTTAACAAAAGCCGTTCCATAGGGAATACCGGACTGCAGGGAATAACCAAGTGCTGCTGCATTGCCGGATTCGGGTACGCCAACGACGATATCCGCATCCACAGGAGAATCTACCGCAAGGGCACGTCCCGCAGAAAGTCTTGCATGGTAAACACTGACTCCATCAAACACACTGTCCGGTCTTGCAAAATAAATATATTCAAACACACATCTGGCTTCCTTTGATCTATCTGCCGGGCAAAGGCTTGTATCGGAAACAATTCCGTCCTTTGTAATGGTTACGATCTCTCCCGGCAGGACATCCCTGACAAATTCAGCCCCGATCGTGTCAAGAGCACAGCTTTCAGATACAATAATGTAGGCATTATCCCTTTTGCCGATACATAAAGGTTTGAAACCGTAAGGATCTCTGGCCCCGATCAGTTTCCGGGGGCTCATGACAACCAGAGAATAAGCACCGACAATCTTTTTCATGGCATTGGCTACGGCTGACTCAACAGACGAAGTCTTTACCCGTTCTCTTGCGATGTGGTAGGCGATTACTTCTGAATCTATGGTCGTCTGAAAAATAGCTCCGTCATATTCCAGTTCCTTGCGCAGTTCCGGCGCATTGACCAGATTGCCGTTATGAGCCATTGCAAGGGTTCCTTTCACATAGTTAAGAACAAGGGGCTGTGCATTCTCACGTGTACTGCTTCCAGCCGTCGAATAACGAACATGACCTACTCCTATATTGCCGTGAAGACCTTCTAAAATCTCCGGAGTAAAAACTTCATTACATAACCCCATCCCCTTATAGGCACTCACTTTTCCCTTGGGACCTTCCGTATCGCTGACGGCAATTCCGCAGCTTTCCTGTCCTCTGTGCTGTAAAGCAAATAATCCGTAATAAATGGTAGATGCAACTTCAGCGCCATCAAAATCATACATACCGAAGACGCCGCATTCCTCATGTAACTCTTCCTCGATGTTGAAGTTTAATTCGTTACTCATCTAATGTTTTTCCCTCTCTGTGCGGTTTACTGAATACCAAGACGGCGGAACACTTCCTCGTAAGCGCCTTCTACGTCTCCCAAATCTCTGCGGAAACGGTCCTTGTCCAGCTTTTCATGAGTATCTTTATCCCAAAGCCTGCATGTATCCGGAGAAATCTCATCGGCAAGTATCACTTTTCCATGGTAGCGGCCGAATTCGATTTTAAAATCAATGAGGTCAATATTTAAACCGTCAAAATATTCCTGTAATACTTCATTCACCTTAAATGCATACTCTGTAATGGCATCGATCTCCTCCTGAGTTGCAAGATTTAAGGCAAGTGCATAATAATCGTTGATGAACGGATCACCCAGATCATCATTTTTATAGCTGAATTCAAGAGTCGGACAAGAAAACTTTATGCCTTCTTCCATTCCCATCTTCTTGGCGAAGCTTCCGGCGGAGAAATTTCTGATGATGACTTCAAGGGGAACGATCTCCACTTTCTTTACCGCAGTCTCACGGTCATTTAATTCTTCCACCAGATGCGTAGGAACACCTTTGGCCTCTAACTTTTTGAAGATAAAATTGGTCATTCGGTTGTTGATCGCACCTTTTCCGACAATGGTACCTTTTTTAAGGCCATTGAACGCTGTAGCATCATCTTTATATGAAACAATCAATACGTCCGGGTCTTCCGTCGTATAAACTTTTTTTGCTTTTCCTTCATACAGCATTTCTTTTTTCTCCATGGCAACCACCTGTCCTTTTCTGAATTAATTTATAAGTTTTTCAAATAAAACTCTGGTGTTTCAGTAGAAATTATAATACACTGAAAATAGGAATGCAACTGATTTTCTTATTATAAATACTAATGACCACTATGCGGTTCTGTTTCTCAATCAGTTTCTTTAAAGACTATGCGTTCTACTTTCTGCCATAATTCCACCTTGCCTTCTTTAATATCCAGAGAAAATCCACGTTCTTTTGTTTCTCCTGCATCTCCATGATACAAATCACCTTTTTCCTTCTCAAGTTTCATCTCCCTGCTGACAGTAAGGAACGTCCGTGCCTCATCAAGAACCGCCTGTCCATAATCCGGAATTAAAACAGCCGCTTCCAGACAGGCCAGCAAAAAAAGCCAGGCCACACAGCCTTGCGGGTGCCTCCCTTTCTTTTTTACGGACCACCGGAGCTGTCTCCATGGTTTTCTTTTGTTATTATACCGTTGAATTTTAAATAAATCAAATTTCTCTGTCACGAAACGCCGGCCTCCTGACATATGGATTGGCTCACTGGATACGAAATCGAACTATTGATTCATGAAGGGTTAAAGGAACGGATGAAAAATACAAAAAGATATGTTACAACCTATTATAACTCATTATAAAAAAAGCTTCAAGCATAAAATACTGCCTGAAGCTTTTTCCTTATGATTCAGCTTATTGTGCCGCACTTGTGCTTTCAGTGGTTGGCTGACCATTGCTTTCGCCTGTAATACTGTCTACACCTTTTTCAACATCATTCACAACTCCGTTGATGACTCCGGTGCTTTCTGTGCTGGAATCACCGGCTTTAGAAGTTGTATCAGCTTCGGTAGTGGCTGCTTTTGTCGTTGCTGCAGATGTCTGAGCTGTACCGCCTGTTGTGGCTCCGGAATTTCCGGTATCTTTCTGAGTCGTTCCACAGGCAGTCAATGATATAACTGCCATAATTACAAGAAGTGTTAAAACAAATGGTTTTATTCTTTTCATAATACATTCTCCTTTCATTTTCTATCATTAGTATGTGTAAAGGACAAATGAATTATGGTGGAAGATTTTGGAAAATTTAGGATTCGATTACATCTTTCATGGAATACAATCCCGGCCCTTTTCCTGCCAGGAATTTTGCTGCCGATACTGCCCCCTGTGCAAAAATCGCCTTTGAATATGCCGTATGGTTAAAGGTAACCACTTCATCTTTACCTGCAAAAATCACGTCATGCTCCCCTACTATGGTGCCTCCGCGAACCGCCTGAATTCCGATTTCTTTTTTATCCCTGGCTTTTCGAACCTGGCTTCTGTCATAAACATAATGATATTCCTGATCCATAGCTTCATTAATGGAATCAGCCAAAGCCAAGGCAGTTCCGCTGGGAGCATCTAATTTTTTATTATGGTGTTTCTCTAAAATTTCTATATCAAATCCGGCAACGGCAAGTATCTGAGCCGCATCCTTCACAAGCTTCATAAGCAGATTCACACCCAAAGACATGTTGGCCGAACGAAGTACTGCAACATGACCAGATATCTCTTCTATCCTTTTTATCTGGTCTTCCGAAAGTCCAGTCGTACAAACCACCACAGGAATCTTCTTTTCCATACTGTAATCAAGAAGTCCATCCACTGCCTTTGCGGAAGCGAAATCCACGATCACATCTGCCGGAACATCACACTCCTTTAAAGATGGAAAGACCGGATACGGATTTGCTTTCGTATCGTAAGGATCGATTCCTGCTACGATCGTAATGTTTTTTTCTTCTGCTGCCATTGCGGTAATCACCTGCCCCATTGCCCCGTTGCAGCCGTGCATTATCATCTTAATCATGTTTTCCTCCATAGGTATATCTTTCACGAATTATAAAATTCCATACGCTTTCATGGCATTTTTCAAGCGTTCCTGATTCTTTGGTTCCATCTCTGTCAGCGGCAGACGCAGCGGGCCTGCGTTCTTGCCCATAAGATTTAAAGCAGCCTTTACCGGAATAGGATTTACTTCACAGAACAGGGCATTGATCAGTGGGATCGCATCAAGCTGTAATTTGGCACTGCGTGTCACATCGCCGTCAAAATATGCCTGGCAGATCTCATGAGTCTGGGAAGGTGCAATGTTTGAAAGTACGGATATAACACCTTTTCCGCCCAGTGCCAGAATGGGGACGATCTGGTTGTCATTACCGGAATAAACATCCGCTTTTCCATCGGTAAGATACATAAGATCGGCAATAGAAGAGAAATCGCCGCTGGCTTCCTTTACACCTAAGATATTGGAAACATTCCGGCATAAGTCTGCGATGGTTTCTGCTGCAATATTCACTCCGGTTCTTGAAGGTACATTATATAAAAGGATTGGGATCTTAACCGCATCAGCAACCGCTTTAAAATGCGCCTTCAATCCGTTCTGAGTCGCTTTGTTGTAGTATGGAGACACTAAAAGCAGTCCATCCGCTCCGCAGTTCTCCGCTTCTTTGGACAAATAAATTGCAGTATCCGTACAATTAGAACCGGTACCAGCAATGACCGGTATCCGCTTTTTCGTCACTTCGCAAACGTATTTGATAACCTCCAAATGCTCTTCGTGAGTCATCGTAGAAGCTTCTCCGGTAGTTCCGCAAGCGATGATGGAATCCGTTCCCCCTGCAATCTGCTCTTCTACCAGCTCTTCCAGCTTCCCGTAGTTTACTTCCCCATTCTCTTTCAGTGGTGTAATAAGCGCAACACCGGCGCCTTCAAAAATTGCCATGATCTAATCCTCCTGATCCATTTTATCATACATAGTAAACCTTCATCCGTCATCGCAGCAGCCGCTAAGAAGCCTGTGGCTGGCCGTACACGAAAAAACAGAGCTGACAACGGGGTCAGCTCTTAAAGCCCAGAATTTGGTAATATCATCTCTCTTTAAGTAGCTCCCCATCCGACTTGGATGACAGTCATATGGCTCTTAACCATATGCCCAGAACAAGTACGCTCAGGCCGTACCGTTCTTCGGCGTCTCTTCCTTTCCCCTGTCCTCACCTGCACCTGATACATCGGACAAAGTACTTATAAGCAACGCAACCTCTACTTTATTATGTATGTTTCCATACTATCATTATTATTTTGTGTTGTCAACTTTAACATGGTTGATTTCCAGAATACTGTCTACGTAAGGCTCCATTTCTTTGGAAAACACCTTACCGGTCAATATGATCTCCATATCATCAACTTTCGTCTGAAGCAGCTTAACCAGTTCTTCTGCTTCAATAATTTTCTGATCCAGTATCCCTAAAATTTCATCAAGGATCAGCAGATCACATTCTCCGGTGGATACAACTTTTCTGGCAAAATTCAGACCATTGCGGATATTCATCCGCTCTTCATCCTGCTCTTCCTTTGTCAGGTTTTCAAAAAAACCATCACACTTTTCAAAGCGGAATATCTTCATCTCCGGTTCCAGACGTTTCATAATTTCAAAAGATCCACGCCCTGTACAGCCTTTTAAGAACTGTATGACAATAACACTCCTGTTCTTCATCAGAGCTTCGATTCCCATACCTAATGCAGCCGTGGTCTTTCCTTTTCCTTCGCCGCATATAACCTGTATCGTACCTCTATTCATCCTTCAGCACCTCATAACAGCTAAAATGCAATAACTTACATATTACGTTAGAACCTGCTTATCGTATCACAAAATTAACTATTTTGCAAGTTTTCTTACCATTTTCTTAATATAATTGCAACAGAATTTACTCTGCACATTCCAGCTTGCTGACAGAGACTTCGTATGCGATTCGCTTTTCGCATTCTGTCTCACTCAATTTTTTGGTATACTCTCTGCTTTGGACTCTTCCCCATACTTTCACTCTGGTTCCCACCGAAAATCCAGACGCGTATCTGGCATTTCTTCCCCAGGCAATACAGGGTATGTAATCAGACTTTCCGTAAGGCCGGTTCACGGCCAGCAGCAAATCGGCGATTTCCCTTCCAAGAGGAGTCTTTCTGTAAATAGGAGCTTTGCATATGTATCCATCCAAAAAAATCTGATTGGTTTTTGTATAATCGGTAAATTCTTCCATAAAATGAACTTCTCTTACAAACACGGAAAGTACCAGTCGATTCTTGGTTCCTTCATGGCGGTTGTAAGAGCGGAACTGGCCCACTGCTTCTACCGTACAGCCGCTGTAATCTCCAGTCACATCAATGAGACGTTCTGAGACCATTAACGGAATAACATCGGCCTGATCACTGAGACGGTTTACTGCCATATCCACCATATAGAATCCTTCTCCAAATACCTCATGGCTGAAGGTGAAGCCGGAGATAATTTCTCCGATAACGCTTACTTTGTTGTTTTCAATCATTTTTTCTGACATTGTATTTCTCCTCTTCTTTCACTTATTTGCTAATACGCTTCACAGCTATTATTAAATTTATGTGATAGAATGCTCTAAAATGATAAAAAACAATCCAAAAATATCGACAGGACCAGGCATAATGAACAAAAATAATGGAGAATGCCGCGAGATTGCCGAATATTCGGCGACCTGAGTCAGCATCCTCCATTTTATTACATATTATCCCAGAGATTTTTTATTTGAAGCAGACCTTTTTCTTAAGGTAGGGTCTAAAACTTTTTTTCTGATACGAAGACTTACAGGGGTGATCTCCAAAAGTTCATCCACATCAATAAAATCAAGGCACTGTTCTAAGCTCATTTCCTTCGGTGTGGTCAGCTTAAGCGCATCATCGGCACCGGAAGAACGTGTATTCGTCAGTTTTTTTGCCTTGCAGACATTAATTTCAATGTCTTCTGCTTTCGGATTCTGTCCAATGATCATACCGGAGTATACCTTAACTCCTGCTCCGATAAATAAAATTCCTCTTTCCTGAGCATTGTAAAGACCGTAAGTGATGGATTCACCTGACTCATAAGCGATCAGAGAACCGGATTTTCTATAGGAGATCTCTCCCTTATATGGTGCATAACCGTCAAATGCCGTGTTCATAATACCATTTCCCTTTGTATCTGTCATGAACTCCCCACGGTATCCGATAAGACCTCTGGAAGGAATGGAAAACTCCAGTCTTGTATAGCCACCGTTTGCCGGACTCATACCCTGAAGCTCTCCTTTACGGCTGGTAAGCTTTTGAATAACAGCTCCGGTAAATTCCTCAGGTACGTCAATATAGGCGATTTCCATTGGCTCCAGCTTTTGGTTTCTTTCGTCATAACGGAAAAGAACCTCTGCTTTGCTGACAGCAAACTCAAAACCTTCTCTTCTCATATTTTCAATTAATACGGATAAATGAAGCTCTCCACGTCCGGAAACCTTAAAGCAGTCCGGAGATTCTGTCTCTTCTACGCGAAGGCTGACATCCGTATTCAGTTCACGGAACAAACGCTCCCTGAGATGGCGGGAGGTAATGAATTTACCTTCCTGTCCTGCAAGAGGACTGTCATTAACCATAAAGTTCATGGCAATGGTGGGCTCAGAGATCTTCTGGAACGGAATCGCTACAGGATTTTCTGTGGAACAAAGGGTATCACCGATATGAATATCGGCAATGCCGGATATGGCAACGATGGCACCGATGGCAGCTTCCTGAACCTCTACCTTATTAAGACCTTCGTATTCGTAAAGTTTTCCTACCTTTACTTTGCGGAATTTGTCAGGTTCATGATGGTTTACAATCACGCATTCCTGATTGACCCTGATCTTGCCATTATCCACTTTCCCTACGCCGATACGGCCAACGTATTCATTGAAATCAATGGTACTGACTAACAGCTGAGTGGATGCATCCGGGTCGCCTTCCGGAGCCGGAATCTGATCAATCACTGTCTGGAATAAAGGAGCCATGTCCACATCATCATCATCAAGGGCTTTTTTCGCAAATCCTGCCTTTGCCGATGCATAAAGGAATGGGCAGTCAAGCTGCTCTTCACTGGCATCAAGATCCATTAAAAGCTCTAATACTTCTTCCTCCACCTCTTCCGGTCTTGCTTCCGGACGGTCGATTTTATTGATACAGGTAACAACGGAAAGTCCCAGTTCCAGGGCTTTACGAAGAACGAACTTGGTCTGCGGCATAACGCCTTCATAGGCATCTACAACAAGGATTACGCCGTTTACCAGCTTTAATACACGTTCCACCTCACCACCGAAATCCGCATGTCCTGGGGTATCGATGATGTTGATTTTTGTACCTTTATAATGTACGGCTGTATTCTTTGATAAGATCGTGATTCCACGCTCTCTTTCAATATCATTGGAGTCCATAACGCGCTCCATAACTTCCTGATTATCACGGAAAATTCCACTTTGCTTTAACAGAGCGTCAACCAGTGTTGTTTTACCGTGATCGACGTGGGCAATAATTGCCACATTTCTTACGTCTTCTCTTTTCATTTTCATAAAATGTACTCTTCTTTCTCTTCTTTCAACAAAGAATGCACTCCAGCCGCCCAAGAGGCAAAAAGCCAGAGAACATTTTTATAATACAGACAAACTCATGTCCATACCATAAAAAACTAAGGACCGGTTCTGTCCTTAGTTCCATTAACATTATCACGATTAGTTAGTATAACATCATGTATTTGATATTGCAAGATTTTTTTCCTGTTTTTTTTACATCTGCATTCCTATTCTGGAAATAAAAGTACTTCTTTGTCAAGTATGCTGTAATAAACCTCTTCCAATTCAAGAATTTCCGCTTTTCCGCTTGTTGCTTCCGTTATTTCTGCTTTTAACTTCCCTGTTCTCTCATCGGGCACAAGAATTATAAGTTCTACCTTGTCCGTATACTGGCTGTCTAAGGTTGTGATTTCCTGCTGTCCTAAAAGATACTGGATCTTGCCGATTCCATTATAATCGGTGGCTACGGCAATCTTTTTAGCCGGTTCAACGGTCAGCACCGTGCATGCGGTAAGCCCTTCCTTTACAGCTTTTGAATAAGCCCGCACAAGCCCTCCTGTGCCAAGCAGAGTCCCGCCGAAATACCGGGTCACCACCACACATACATTTACAACCTGTTCCCCTTCTAAAACATCAAGCATGGGCTTTCCTGCGGTCTGGCTTGGTTCTCCGTCATCGCTGCAGCGCTTTTCTTCTCCTTTTTTACCAATAATCCACGCATAGCAGTTATGTCTGGCATCCCAATATTTTTTTCTCATTTCTTCTATAAAAGCCTGTGCTTCATCCTCCGATTGCACGGGCTTAAAATTAGCGATAAAGCGTGATTTCTTCTCCGTAATCTCTCCGGTTCCACCTTCGTATAAAATACGGTAAGCTTTTCTCATAAGCAGCCTCTTTCTAATCTCTCTGTTATTTCCTGGGGTATAAAAATTTCTCTCATTATATCCAAAAATGGCAATCCAATCAAGCTTTCATGTATATTTCCCCATTTTTTCTCCGAAAATGGTAAGTGTTGAATTGCTATACAATTTTTGGTATAATGAACCGGTAAAGGAGGTTTCCTATGAATTACGGCAAGCAAGCGACAGAGAGGAAAATTCGATCTGCCAATTCAAAAGCAAGGAAATACACCACCAAGGTTTTTCTGGCTTTTATTAAAAGTCTATTTGTGCTGTGCCTGTTCGGCGGTATCGTAACCGCCAGCGTTTTAATCGGCATGGTAAAAGGAATCATAGACAATGCTCCTGATGTAGATATTTCAACCATCGTCCCAAATGAATATGCATCCACGGTCTACGACAGTGCAGGAAACGTCACCGAAACCCTGGTGACTGCAGGTTCTAACCGGGAAGAAGCTACTTATGAAGAACTACCGAAAAATCTGATAAATGCTTTTGTTTCCTATGAAGATTCCCGATACTGGGAACATAACGGAATCGATCTGCGTTCCATCTTACGTGCCGCAAGAGGTGTTTTGACCGGTGATTCCTCTGCTGGCGGAGGAAGTACCATCACCCAGCAGCTGATCAAAAACAGTGTCTTTGGCGGCGGTATGGAAAAAAGCTTCGGCGAACGGCTGGAGCGTAAGCTTCAGGAATGGTTCTTAGCTGTCAAGCTGGACGGTGCCATGTCCAAAGAACAGATCCTTACCAATTACTTAAATACCATTAACCTTGGCAATAACACCCTTGGGGTGAAGGTGGCAGCCAAGAGGTATTTTAATAAGGATGTAAAGGATCTAACGTTGTCCGAATGCACGGTTTTGGCAGGAATCACACAGAATCCTTCCAAATTCAATCCTATCACCGGTCAGAAATCGAACGCTGCCAAGCAAAAAGTAATTCTTCAGTACATGCTTGACCAGGGCTATATTACAAAGGAAGAGGAGGAACTCGCTCTTTCTGATGATGTTTATTCCAGAATCCAGAATGTGGACATGGCAGCCAAGGAGATTTCCACTCCATACAGCTATTTTACGGATGAACTGGTGGAACAGGTCATAACAGCCATGAAGACTCAGTTAGGTTATACGGAAACTCAGGCCCACAACATGCTCTACAGCGGCGGATTGTCTATTTATACGACACAGGATCCCGGCATTCAGTCCATCGTTGATGAAGAAATCAACAATCCAGATAATTACTCGGCCGCCCGTTATTCCATAGAATACCGGCTTTCCGTCACTCATAAGAATGGCACTACCACGCACTATTCCGAGAAGAATATCCATAACTATCACAGAGAAAATGTGGATTCCGGATTTGACGGATTATACAACACGGAACAGGAAATTCAGGCAGACATTGACGGATATAAGGCGGAACTGATAAAAGACGGAGATACCATTTTGGGAGAAAGCCTTCATAAAACGCTGGAGCCTCAGGCTTCCTTTGTCATTATGGATCAAAGAACCGGGGAAGTGAAAGCCATCAGCGGCGGCCGTGGGCAAAAGACAGCCAGCCTGACGTTGAATCGTGCGACCAATACGTTCCGGCAGCCCGGCTCTACCTTTAAGGTGTTGACAGCCTTTGCTCCTGCCATTGATACCAGTGGAGCTACCCTTGGAACGGTTTATTACGATTCCGTCTACCGGGTGGGTAAAAAAACCTTCTCCAACTGGTACAGCTCAGGCTATCAGGGCTACTCCAGCATCCGGGATGGGATCGTCTATTCCATGAACATCGTGGCAGTCCGCTGTCTGATGGAAACAGTGACTCCGCAGCTGGGCGTGGAATATGCAAAGAATTTCGGAATCAGCTCCTTAACAGATACGGATTACAACCCGGCTCTGGCTCTGGGCGGTATCACTAAGGGAGTATCCAATCTGGAACTGACAGGTGCTTTTGCCACCATAGCCAACGGCGGAGTGTATACAAAGCCTGTATTCTTCACTAAAATACTGGATCATGACGGCAACGTCCTGATTGAGAACAAACCGGATACTCACCGGGTATTAAAAGATTCCACTGCATTTCTTTTAACGGATGCCATGGCCGACTCCATGAAAAGCAGCAGAAAGTTCTCAAGCAACGGACCGTCTTCCACCAGTACAGCGGCAAGCATACCCGGTATGTCGGCTGCCGGAAAAAGCGGAACCACAACAGCAAACAATGATATCTGGTTCGTTGGGTATACGCCTTACTACACTGCCGGAATATGGGGTGGATGTGATGACAACCAGAAACTTACCAAACAAAACGGAGGAACCTCCTTCCACAAGGCCATCTGGCGGAAAATCATGACCCGGGTTCATCAGGGTATGTCAGATCCGGGCTTTGCCGTACCAGACAGCATTGAAACTGCTCAGATCTGCCGGAAATCCGGTAAACTGGCCGTCAAAGGAGTCTGTACCGAGGATCCGAGAGGGAATCCGGTATATACAGAATATTTTGCAAAAGGAACGGTTCCCACTGATGTCTGCAACAATCATGTCCGGGCAACGGTTTGTGCGACTTCTCACAAACTTCCTACCCCCTATTGTCCGGAAAGGACCACTGCTGTTTTCATGGTATTGCCGGCCGGGGAAGAAGGAACCACGGATGATTCAAAATATGCGATGCCGGGGTATTGCACCATTCATACGGCAAATTCCATTATTATCCCACCGGGGAATGTTCCAGATAACCCGGGAGCATCAGAAGATATTCCTCAGCAATATGGACCAGGGGCAGCGCCTCAGGCGCCACAATCACCCGGAGGATTCTGGCCTTGGGGATACTAAAGAATATGGATTGATTCCAGATTGGGAAGAAACAAAAGACGGAGGAGAGGGCATTCGGCAGAAAGCTCTCCCCTCCGTCTTTCGTTTTGGCTGGGTTTATGTTTGCAGTCCTTACAATTTACAGAATGACCGGGTGTATAAGGCTGCATTCTTCTTTACGTCTGTGATCCGGGGAGGATTGCCGCAGACTTTGCAGGTTTTGTTGGGAGAATGGCAGGTTATGGTTCGGAAATCCATTTTTAAGCCATCAAATACCAACATTCGACCTATGAGTAGTTCACCGGTCTTTAATAAATATTTTAGAGCTTCGAGAGCTTGCAGGCTTCCTATAATACCTCCCATGGCACCCATGACTCCGGCCTGAGAACAACTGGGGACTGCGTCTTCTGGGGGGATTTCCTCAAATACACAGCGGTAACAGGGGCCTTTTTCCGGCACATACGTCATGAGCTGTCCTTCAAACCTTAGAATTCCTCCGTGGGTAAATGGTTTTTTTGCGATTACACAGGCATTGTTTATCAAAAACTTTGTTGGGAAATTATCGGTTCCGTCAATGATGAAATCGTATTCTTTAATGATATCCATAATATTATCCGGCTGAATTCGGACCGGATGGGTCTTTACGTTTACCCCCGGATTGATTTCCTGTATGGTTTGTCTGGCGGATTCTGTCTTATAACTTCCCACTGCTTTTGTTTTGTGGATAATCTGTCTTTGGAGATTGGATAATTCCACCTTGTCATTGTCTGCGAGCCCTATGGTTCCAACACCGGCAGCGGCTAAATAAAGTGCTGCCGGTGCTCCCAGTCCGCCGGCACCGATGATTAAAACCTTGCTCTCTAAAAGAGCCTTTTGCCCTTTCACACCTACATTTTTCAATAACATATGTCTGGAATAGCGTTCAACTTCCTGTGGTGAAAACATTGAATCTTAACCTCCCTATAATCTTTCCTGTCTTAGCGGACGGACGTTTGCTCTGCATAAAGATTTTGCAACTTTATTTTATTATCTGTCACTTATCATCCGGGCTTTTAGCCAGCCGCAAAAACCATCTTTTAAGTTGTAAGCCTCATATTCTGCATCTGTAAGTAATTGTACAATCTCACTGCTTATCTCCCCTTTTTGACAATAGACAATTAAAGCCTTGTCCCGGGGGATTTCGTAAAGCTTTGCGGCTTCTTTCGGGAACGGAACGTTGACGGAGCCAGGTATATTGCCTTTCTGGAAGACTACAGAGTCTCTTATATCTATCATTAAAAAATCTTGTCTTTCAAACAGTTTCAGCTGGGTCCAGCTTACATTTTTCCCGTTTTCCTCCTCAGGGAACAATCTTTTATTAATTCCGATCTGCATTTGATTCCTCTTTTCCTACATTTATTTATGATTACACGCCGTTTACCAGTTCCGCTGGATTGCTGCTTTTCATAAACGGAGACATCATACAGACTCCGGCTGCACCCGCTTCCAGACATTGTGAAGCGTTTATCCTGTCTATGCCGCCTAATGCGTACACAGGGATAGAAACCGTGCTGCAGACTTCTTTTAAATAAGATAGACCCCGGGGTGGAACCCCCTTTTTACAATCCGTTTGAAACACATGGCCGGCCGTGATATAGGTGGCACCTAACGACTGCGCTTCCAGAGCTTCATCGACAGAATGCGTGGAACAGCCGATGATAAGAAACCGTTCCTTTGCTTCACGGTAGACCTCTCTCAGCTGCACAAGGGGTAAATGAATGCCGCCCGCTTTCTGTTTCTCTGCTGTCATTATGTAGGTATGATAAATGCAGGGAACCTGCCTTTTTCTGCAGATTTCAGACACCTTAGAGGCCAATTCCTCATATTCCTTTTCAGATAAGTCCTTTTCCCTTAAAATAACGGCTTCCGGCCCTGCGGCTGCAATTTTTTCTATCTGCCGGAGAAAATCTGTCCCGGCAAGGCTGCGGTTTGTAATACATAGAACTTTAGACATAGATGTAATCATTTAAAACAGGCTGCAGACCTTTTGATTTGATATCGCGGTACATCGCATCCAACGTTCTTTCATCAGCAATTTCAAACTGCTCATCTCCTGCGTCCTGTTTATCCTTTCCTTCATATTTATTTTCGTGGTCCCCGATTCCTGTTGATACTCCGGCTGATACCTTTGTTGCAGCAATTTTAACGATTCCATTGCGAAAATCACTGCTTTCTCTTGAAGATACCGTGATTCCCACATAGGGCAGAAAAATACGGTAAGCGCACAAGATCTGACACAACTGTGTTTCATGAACATCCAAGGACCGGATATCCGTATTGTTGACAATCGGTCTTAGCCTTGGGCAGGATAAGGAGAATTCCACGTGAGGGTACTTCTTTTGGAGACAGTATACGTGCATTGCAGTTGCAAGCGCATCCTTACGAAAGTCCCCAAGTCCAAGCAGGGCAGACATACCTACCCCTCTCATTCCTCCCATAATCGCCCGCTCCTGTGCTTCAAAACGATAGGGATAAATCCTTTTGCGCCCCAGTAAATGCAGCTTTTCGTATCGGTCTGAATCATAGGTTTCCTGGAAAACCGTTATGTAATCCACGCCGCACTGATGCAGATACCCATACTCAGCCACATTGACCGGATATATTTCAAGTCCTATGTTTCGGAAATACTTTTTCCCCAACCGGCATGCCTGGGCAATGTATTCCACATTGCTTTGTTCCGGGCTTTCTCCCGTAAGGATCAGTATCTCTTCAATACCAGAATCAGCAATCACTTTCATCTCCTTCTCGATTTCCTGCATGTCCAGCTTTTTACGATTGATGTTATTATAGCAGTTAAATCCACAGTAAACGCAGTAGTTGGTACAATAATTGGCAATGTAGAGCGGCGTAAACACATAGACGGTATTGCCAAAAAACTTTCCCGTCTCCTGCCTGGCCCGCAATGCCATTTCCTCCAGAAAAGGCATTGCAGCCGGGGATAAAAGAGCCTTAAAATCTTCGATGCTGCAAGTTTTATGGAACAATGCTCTCTTTACATCCTCCTGATGATAGCGGCTGTAATCAAAGGAATTCATGGTTTCTGTGACCTTTGACATAATGTCAGACGATATCTGGTCCATACCGGGCAGATATTCCATATGATTGGTCCGGCTGGCCGGATCTTCCTCTAATAAGTGTTTCTTTTTACTTGCGGCCGGACTTAACCGGCCGGAATCTATAAAAAAGCTATTTTCATTCATTCTGTTTCACTCCCGATTTATCTTACTTACGAAAACCATCTTATGATTCAAAGTCTTTCATGAATCCCTTAAAAATCCTGTTATCGGGTCAGAAGAAGCGGCTCCCCGTTCCAAAACTCTTCCAAGACCGGACAGATATGCCTTTCTCCCGGAGCATACCGCCTGCTTAAAAGCTGCTGCCATCAAGGGAATGTCTCCGGCTGTTGCAATTGCGGTGTTTGCCATAACAGCCGCTGCTCCCATTTCCATTGCCTGGCAAGCTTCTGATGGTTTGCCGATTCCGGCATCCACGATAATCGGAACATCGATTTCATCAATTAGTATCTGAATGAATTCTTTTGTGGCAAGGCCCTTGTTTGAGCCGATAGGAGCTGCCAGCGGCATGACAGAAGCCGCTCCTGCATTGACCAAATCCCTGGCCGCATATAGATCCGGATACATGTAAGCCAGTACAATAAACCCTTCCTTTGCCAACTGTTCGGTGGCCCTGACCGTTTCTGCATTATCTGGAAGCAGGTATTTGGTATCCCTCATAATCTCTACTTTTACGAAATTTCCGCAGCCAAGTTCTCTTGCAAACCTTGCTATTTTCACTGCTTCTTCTGCATTTCTCGCTCCAGACGTGTTGGGAAGCAAGGTTACTTCCTTCGGAATGTAATCGAGAATATTTTCATTTTCTTTTGTATTTGTTCTGCGTACTGCCAGTGTAATCATTTGTGCCTCTGCACATTCTATTGCAGCCTTTATCAGATCCAGAGAATATTTTCCTGAACCCAAAATAAATCTTGAAGAAAATTCCTTACCGCCTAAAACCAATAAATCCTGATGTTTCATATAATTTGCTCCTATTCGTATGTAATCAATTTTTATACCCTCATATGGTTTGTTCCAGTAAAAGAAACATCAGCCGCCTCCTACAAGTGAGACGACTTCAACTCTGTCGCCCGGCATTAAAACAGTCGCGCTGTACTGGACTTTTGGAACAATCTGTCCATTTACCGCAACTGCAACCCGTTCCAAACGATAGCCGTTATTTTTAAGGCAATCACTTAATAACTGGTTATCTGCCAGAACCTCCATTCCATTAATACGAATCACAAGCTCACCTCCTTTGCAATAAAAAAGGCCGCACAAAAAGCTACACCCTAGGTGGTGTACCCCTTTATGCGACCAAATGTCAACATAGAACTTGTACTATTAATTTTTATTTAGAATAGCACGATTTTTTTTCACTGTCAATAAAAAGAAAAAACAAATATTTTGTTCCGTTCTTAACTCTTCATCTTTGGCTTAAATAAAATAGAGCCCAGATAGCCAAAGATAAGTGCCCCGGAAATACCTACTGCACTGGCAGTAAACCCGCCTTTGAATATTCCCAGAAATCCATCTTCCCCCATGCTCTTCCAAACACCTTTCCATAGGGTGTTTCCAAAACCCAGAAGCGGAACTGTGGCTCCTGCGCCTGCCCAATCAGCAAACGGCTGATAAAGCCCAACAGCACCAAGAATGCTTCCGCTTACCACCAGAAGTACCATAATACGGCCTGGCATCAGCTTTGTATTGTCCATTAATATCTGTATCAGTGCGCAGATTACTCCTCCAACTAAAAATGCTTTTACGTAGTCCATCGCTTGCTCCTTTCCTCTTATGAGTGGCTTTCAATATGCTCTATAACGACTCCATGGGCAATGCCGGGAATAGTTTCTCCTTCATTGAAGCTGACCGTGGAAAGCAATGCGCCTGTGGGAACGAATAAAACCCTTTTCCACTCTCCGCTCTGCACTTTGGGAAGAATATAAGCACACAGGGTTGCAGCGGCACAGCCGCAGCCGCTTCCTCCAGCATGTGTGTCCTGAGACTCACTGTCAAAAATTTCGATTCCGCAGTCTGTATGGATCTTTTCCAGATCATGACCTTTGTTTTTCATAAAATCCAGTAAAATGGTCCGGCCGACCTGCCCCAAATCACCTGTAATGATTTTATCATAATAGGACTCATCAACTGAAAAATCGTCAAAATTCTGCTGAATGGTGTGGAAGGCTGACGGAGCCATGGCTGCCCCCATGTTCATGGAATCCTTGATTCCCATATCCACCATACGGCCGGTGGTGATTCCGGAAATGGCAGCGATACCTTCCTTTTTGTTTTTTCCAAGAATAATGGCACCGCATCCGGTTACGGTCCATGAGGCGGAAAACGGCCGTTGGTTTCCGTATCCCAGCGGAAAACGGAATTGCTTTTCTGCCGTTGCAAAATGACTGGAAGCCATAGTCATTACTTTATCGGCATAGCCGGCTGCTACTGTCATTGCTCCAAGGTTCAATGCTTCTCCCATGGTGGAGCATGCTCCGAATAAACCAAACAGCGGTATTTCCAGATCCACAGTTCCAAAAGAAGTGGCGATCAGCTGTCCAAGCAAATCACCGGCAAACAAATAGCGAATATCTTTTCTCCGTATATCCCTCTTTTCTATGGCAAGATCAGCGGTCTGCTTCTGGAGAGCACTCTCTGCCTTTTCCCAGGTATCCGCTCCAAACATATCATCCTGCTCTACCACATCAAATAGTTTACCCAAAGGGCCCTGCCCTTCTTTTTTACCGACAATTGATGCCATACTTTCAATGACCGGCGGTTCCTCAAATTTTATGCTTGCTTTTCCTAACTGCATGTTCTCTCTCCATTTCTCTGCTTGTTCCTACCTACAGTATCCCAAAAGCCATTAATACATAGGCGATAACTCCAAGAATCCAGGAGCTTAATATTCCATATAAAATGACGGGACCGGCAATGGTAAATATCTTACAGCCAATACCAAATACCTGACCTTCCGCCTTAAATTCCACAGCCGGAGCCACGACTGAGTTTGCAAAGCCAGTAATCGGCACCAGGGCACCGGCACCTCCGAATTTTACGATTTTGGGATAGATATTAAGTCCAGTCAAAATCACACTGGCTGCAATCAGGACCAGAAGGGTCCAGGAAGCAGCAGATTCTTTTTCAATCCCCAGATTCATGAAATAATTTGTACAAAGCTGTCCCAGGGTGCATATGATTCCTCCTACGAAAAATGCTTTTATAAGCCCCGGTATTTTTTTATTTACCGGTGTTACTTCTTTTACATATGCTTCATAAGCTTTTTTGTTTATCTCCATTGTTTTCCTCCATTCTGTACCATATATCCGGTTACTGTCCGAACCGTTCTGCAAAAAAAACCAGCGATCCCACCATTTTGCCAAGTCCAAGGGATAGAATGATATACTGCAGACCAACCCCAATATGGATCCGGCGGCTGATGACAGGCAGTGCTTTTAACGTTTCTGCAAGTGACATCACCAGGCAGCCTACGAATATTCCTACAGCTAAACCGTAAATCCCCAAAGCCACATTCCCTCCAAAACCTATGGGGAATTCATAAATATCTGAGATATTTCCCAGTACTCCACCAAGGATAATGCACGTTTCAAACAGAATGATGTGTTTTTTGGTTTTGGTATATCCGATGATCCGGGGGAAGATACCTATCATTGCTAAAAAAGCAAAAACGCCGGCTGCGATAATGCCGCCAGCGCTTAACCCGATAAAACAAAGGAATACTTCTTTAAGTAACATCAATATCGGACTCCTTTCTTCCATCATTCTGGATCAGAGTTTTGCTGACGTTATCTTCATAAAGGCGCATTTCCACCTCAATGGGCGTCGGATCAGTATTGATCTTGAACTTTGCAAAATGATTAAAAAAACCGACAATTCCCAAAAACAGGCCAACAGAATAGCTGACTTCCATAATTGTGAATCCGCTTGACTCCTTCCTCATCACAATTTTATAAATCTCCTTAAATACATCCGTTACACTGACATCGTTATTAAAAGTCATAATTGCAAAAGAAGCACCGCAGAAACATATGATACATACAAAAATAGTTTTTGCCCATTGCCATGCCCAATACGGAGGCTTAGGCTTGTGGTAATCGATGATATATTCCACTTTTCCTACATTCGTGACAGATATGGTGGGGTCCATCTCCACCAGCTTCTTTATGACATCGAGAGCGCTTTCCACATACCTTTTATTCTGATCCAGATGAATGGTTTTGATTCTCATGGCCTTACACTTATTCATAGTGGCAGAATCATCACAATATACGTCAGCTACATCTTTCAGCTGGATCTCCTTATGGCGTACTTCGGTAATTTCATTGATGTTTAAGTATACTGTCTTGCTCATGAAACCATCATCCCCAATCCGGGAAATGCTTCTACAAGAGTACCTTCTTTTTCAAGACCATCCGGCATAACCGCAATCATATACCAGATAGCAACTGCAACTGCAATCAGGCACACTACAAGAAGTGCCATGACAAGCTTATGTTTAACGGATTCCATACGTGCTCACATCCTTTTCTCTGGTTTTTCAAAGTTAGTATGAGCCGTACAGATTTTTTTATTCTATAATTTTTCACGCATTTGCTTTAAAATCTTTTTTTCCAGCCGGGAAACCTGAACCTGGGATATTCCCAGTTTTAATGCAATCTGACTTTGGGTTTCATTGTAATAATAGCGCCTGATTATAATCTCTCTGTCTTTGTCAGAAAGTTCCGTAAGCAGATCCCGAAGCACCATACGGTTTAGAAGTTCTTCCTGGGCAGAGCTTTCTTCTTCGATCTTATCAATCAGCAAAATGCTGTTTTCATCATTTTTATTGACGGAACGATATAAGGATTCCACCTCTGCACCAGCTTCCATGGAGGCTGCCACTTCTTCTTTGCTGGCCCCGATTTCTCCGGCGATTTCTTCCACCGTAGGCTCTCTGCCAAAACGAAACACCAGCTCTTCCCGCACCCGTTTTACTTTCAATGCCATCTCCTTAATGGAACGGCTGACTTTGATCATTCCGTCATCTCTTAAGAACCGTTTGATTTCTCCTGTAATCATGGGCACCGCATAAGTGGAAAATTTTACATCGTAGGATAAATCAAATTTATCGATGGCTTTCATTAAACCAATGCTGCCAATCTGAAATAAATCCTCCGGTTCATAACCACGCCCTGTAAACCTGCGCACAATGCTCCAGATCAACCCGAAATTATCCGTTACAAGCTGATCCCTTGCCGCTTTATCTCCTTCGTGAGCCATTTCTATCAATCTCATGGTCTCATCCATAGGGCTCACCCGTTAATCTTCTTTTTCATGGTCACGGCAGTTCCTTCATTCGGCGCCGATTGTACTTCCACCTGGTCCATAAATGCCTCCATAAAGGAAAATCCCATGCCGGTACGCTCTCCGTCAGGATCTGTGGTATACATGGGCTCCATGGCCTGCTTAATATCCGGTATCCCGATTCCTGTATCCCGAATGGTAATGGATATCTCCTGACCTTCCACCCCAACTTCCAGGTATATAATCCCTCCCTTCCCCTGATATCCATGGATGACCGCATTGGTAACTGCCTCTGACACGGCTGTTTTTACATCATCCACCTCTTCCAGAGTAGGATTCAATCTTGCCATAAAAACAGCCACTGCCACTCTGGCAAACTCCTCATTCTTTGACAAGGCTTCCAATTCCATTTTCAGAATTTCTGGTTTGTTCTGTTCAGACATACGTTCCTCCTCAACCTGTGACTGCTGCTTCCTTAGAGTCATATAATTTCATTAATTTTAAAATGCCTCCCATTTTAAGAATGCGGAGAGCCTGGGCGCCTGCACCGTAGATGGCAACGGTTCCCCCGCTTAAAGCCATCTGTTTGTATCGATTCAACAAAATTCCTAATCCCGAGGAATCCATAAATCTTGTTTTTGTAAAATCAAACAGAATCCGTTTGATATAATTTTCTGACAGGATCAAATCGGTTTCGTATTTCAGTCCCGAGCAGTTATGATGATCCAGCTCCTCCGGCAGATGTACGATCAGTGTATGACCATCTGCCTCATAGGTAAAGTGCGGTTGATTCATATGCAATCTCCTCCATTCCTTATTGTCTTCCCGTAATAGAAAAAAGACACCACAAAAAAAGATTTCTCTTCTGTAGTGTCTTTTCATAGAACTGTTTTTTAAAAACCACGTTCTGTTTTTGCTTTTGCTGTTAATTCTGCATCTTTGCTGTTATTGATAATATCGGAAAACAGCCCATTGGCCTGATCCTTCTGATCCATTCCCTTATAAATGACTGCAGACTTAAATTTTGCCTGCCAGCTGGCTGGTTTCAACTCTATACATTTTGAATAATAAACAAGTGCTGTCTGGCTGTCACCGGCTGCCGTCGCTTTATCTCCCAGGTCTTCCAAAATGGACGTCCCCTTCTCAGCCATATCTTTTCTGATTTCTCCAATGACTGCCTGTACATCCTCTGAAGTGATGAGGGTCGGGTCCAAACCGGCATAGATCTTGACTGCTGTATTAAAATCATTCTTTTTATACGCCTCAAGAATGCCTATGACTGCCTGATACTGGGCTAAAATGCTGTCAGCATTATTGGTCAGGGAGGCCAGAGAATCCTCTGCTGCCTTTTTCTCCGCCTTTAAGGTCTCCAGCTGGGCATTTAAGCTGTCAGACTTTTTATTGGCCTGGCTCAACTGTTCGCTGTATTTTAACATCTCCTTGTTATGAGCTTCATTGATGGATTTTGTATTGGCAGGCATGACCAGGAAAAAGATAACGGCTGCCCCCAAAACAAGCCCCGCCAGAATATTCATAACGGCCTGGTCCCTTGTGGTTTCCCTGTAACTGGGAGGTATGATCACATCATCATCTTCCATCTGTCTGTGGGAAACTGCGTTTTTCAGTTTTCTCTTTTCCGGTTCCTTCTCAGACTTTATATTCACACCGGAAGACTTCACCAGAGATTTATAGTATAAGGCCTTGGGGTGGTTGCAGTCAATCTGGAGCACCTTATTAACTGCCTTGCCCGCTTTTTGGTAATCCCCTCTGGCAATGCACAGTATGGCAAACAAAAGCTGGGCTTTTACATAGTTTGGCTTGCTTTCCACCACTTTGTTCAGCTGTAAGATTGCAAGATCCTCGCTTCCATTCTGCGCGTATACCAGCGCCTGATTGAATCTGCGCACCAGACGCCGTTCATTATCCATAGTGCCTTTTTTCCGCTGTATTTCTCCCAGATAATAATCTGCCCGGTTCTCCTCCGGCTGAAGGTTCATACTGATTACCCACTGGACCAGAGCGTCGCCCACCTCTCCGACCTCATAATATATAAGTCCCAAAAGGTTTCTTGCATCTGTCATATACTTATTAAAATGCAGGCTTTTCTTCAGACATTCTGCTGCTCCGGATAAATCCCTGAGCCTGGCTTTATCCAGTCCCATATTGTAATAGCTGTTTGCTATATAACGGGTTTTTCTTTCATAATCCATATCTTAACCGCCTATTCCTTGCTGACTTCTTTTATAAGATCCATCATTAAGTCCTTCATATCCGTCAAATCGCTTCTCACAATGGCATCTTCAATAGCATCAACCTCAAGGCTTGGCCTGTATTCGTTAATTTCAGCTTCAAAATCAATCATAACCGTTCCTCCTTAAAACTGCTTTAATTTCGCCCATTAAGTAAAGAGAGCCAACACAAAAAAGCAGGTGGCCTTCCTTTCTTTCCTTCAGCATATATAAAACAGCCTCTTCTACTGTGGTAAATCCTTTTGCCTGTTTTTTGCAGTAACTTTGGAATTCCTGAAGAAGAATTTCCGCGTCCAGTCCCCGTTCTGAATCCATATGAGCCACCGCCACATGATTCAAAGGAAGTGACCCGGCTATCCTTTTTATCATCGTTTTGTGATCCTTACCGGAAACTGCCGAAAACAAAAGGTCCGCCTGTTTTTGTCTCTTCCTGCATAAACCAGACGCTGCTTTTATAAATGCTTCTATTCCTCCCGGATTGTGGGCACCATCGAGGAAGACACCTGGCAAAACCTCTTCCATCCTTGCCGGCCAGCGCATCTGTGCAAATCCTTCCCTTATGCCTTTCATTCCTCCCAATCCAGCCGCTTCCAATGCGCGATAGGAAAGAAGCCCGTTCATGATCTGATACTCTCCGTGGGAGGGTATGGAGACTTCGACAAACGCTCCTTTTGTATTTATAAATCCGGCCTTAAAACCAAAATCCTCATAACCGGTTATCCTATAGTCATGCCTGTCCACTTCATAAAAGGAAACGCCAAGCTCTTTTGCCCTGCATGTTATTACGCAAGACGCCTGACTGTCATTCCCGTCAAAAACCAATGGAACACCTTTCTTAATAATACCAGCTTTTTCTGCTGCAATTTTTTCAATCGTATCCCCCAAATATTCTGTATGATCCAGACTGATGGAGGTAATTACCGAAACAAGCGGATGTCTTATGGCGTTGGTAGTATCAAGCCTTCCTCCAAGTCCTGCTTCCAGAATGACATAATCCACTTTCTCCTTCCGGAACATGTCCATTGCCATATAAAACAGAAATTCAAAATAGGAAGGATGGCAGAACCCTTTCTCCACCATATGCTCAGAAAGTTTCCGAACACTTTCGTAACTTTCTGAAAATGCATTTTCAGAAACCATCTTTCCGTCTATGGAAAAACGTTCCCTTGTCTCAATCAGATGGGGCGAGGTAAATGTCCCCACACGGAATCCGGAACTTAATAAGGCAGACTGGAGAAATGCGCATACCGACCCTTTCCCATTGGTTCCGGCCACATGAAAAATCTTCATATTCTCTTCCGGCTCTCCCATCTCACCCAAAAACATTCGGATATCTGCCAGAGAATTTTTCTTATTGGCCCACATTGGAATCCTGTCTAAGTATTCTTCTGCCGTCTCTTTTAGATTCATCGTAAAAGTACCAACTTCCATTGTTAAATTAAACCTTGATTTTATTCCTGATGGGTAAAATCAATCATCAGATACGTAAAGAAGCAATCGAACTTCCTCAATTTATTATAATATAAGTCCGTCAATATGCAACCCATTTCTTTCGCAAAAAGCCCTTAATTTCTACAATGACTCCCGAATTACCGTTCCTACGGGAATAAAAAAGAGAGCATTGCTTTTTAAGAGCCCTACTCCCTGATGTTATTTTAATAATATAGTCCAAAAATTTATTTACCGCAATAGGCAACCGCTTCAATTTCAATCAGCGAATCTTTTGGCAAAGCAGCAACCTCAAAGGCAGCTCTTGCAGGACATGTTCCTTCAAAAAAAGTTGCATATACTTCATTCATGGCAGCGAAGTCACTGATATTTTTCAACAATACGGTTGTCTTTACCACATTGTCCATGGTTAAACCGTCACTTGCCAGAATCGACTGAATGTTTGTCAGGGACTGTCTGGTCTGTACCGCAATATCATCTCCTGCAAATGCACCGGTAGCCGGGTCAATGGGAAGCTGGCCTGATACATATACGTAATCTCCGCAGCGCACCCCCTGGGAATACGGACCGATCGCTGCCGGTGCTTTTTCTGTAGCCAATGCTTTTTTTATCATGTTGTATCTCCTTTCATTCGTAAGACTAATAGTTTTAGATTATCATACATTCCTCAAAAGTCAAGAATCTCCTGCAGGCTTTTGAAACATTTGATATTTTATCATCGTTTACCTCTTGTCATCTGGTATTGAATACTATATAATATGATAAAGTGATTTATCTCTTGTGTGGGGCACTTCACGCACAGAACGGAGGAATACATGAAAACAAACGACGAGAGAATGCAGGATATATTAAAGCACTTAGAATCATTTCAGCACATTAAACCGGAAACCATCCCTAACATAGATCTCTATATGGACCAGGTCACAACCTTTATGGATGAACATCTGAAAAATACGAAACGCTATCCGGAAGACAAGGTTCTCACAAAAACCATGATCAATAATTATGCCAAGAATAATCTTCTCCCGGCTCCCAATAAAAAGAAATATACCAGAGAACACATTCTATTACTTATATTTATCTACTATTTTAAGAATCTTCTTTCCTTCCATGATATCGAGCAGATGTTCCGCCCCATAACAGAAAAACACTTCAACCGGCCGGAGGATATGCCTCTGGAAGAAATATACAAAGAGATCTTTGCGCAGGAAGAATCTGAATTAAGCCGCATCAAAGCGGATATCAAAGATAAATATGAACACGCCCAGTCAGCCTTTGCGGACAAAGACTTAGAGCCTGAGGACCAGGAGTATCTACGTCTCTTCTCCTGGATCTGCAGCCTTTCCTTTGACGTTTATATGAAAAAGCAGGTCATTGAACAGCTCATTGACGGTCTGGCAGAAAGTGATTCAGGGAATAAAAAGAAAAAGTAACTAAAAAATATGGGACAACAGCCCTTGAGGCCTGTCCCTTTTTTTAATCTTCTTTCTTCTCTTCCAGACGTTTAAACACCATATCATAGCCGTCGTTTCCATAATTTAAGGAACGGTTGACACGGCTGATGGTCGCAGTGGATGCACCTGTTTTTTCTGCGATTTCCAAATAAGTACGGCCCTCTCTCAGCATCTTAGCCACTTCATACCTTTGGGATAAGCTTAACAGCTCATTCACCGTACAGACATCCTCAAAAAAAGTGTAACATTCTTCCGGTGTCTTTATGGTTAAAATTGCTTCAAACAGATGGTCTACCGCGTCTGTCTTAATCTTTTTATTCATAATATTATTCAGTCCCCTTTATTCAACTTTTACTCCAGGTACATTTTAACATATTAAAGTCTTAAAATCCACCCCAGCCGATCAGGAAAGCATATATTTTTCCACCACATGGGCGATACCATCCGCATTGTTTGACAGGGTCACGTAATCTGCCGCTTCTTTTACTGCAGTAACTGCATTCTCCATGGCAACACCGAGCCCGGCATACTCAATCATAGACAAATCATTATACCCATCTCCGCAGGCAATCATCTCTTCCCGGCTCATGCCCAGGCGGGCAAGCAGACGTTCCAGACTGGCCGCTTTATCGATTCCTTTTGGAAGAATCTCTAAAAAGAACGGCTCTGAACGGTAAACACTGTATTCATCGCCAAGAAAAGCTTTTACCTTTGGCTCCACCATCTGAAGAAGGTCTCCTTCTCCCAGCATTAAGAATTTTACGACCGGAAACTTTACGTAAGCTTCCATATCTTTGATTTCTTTTACCTGAAGCTTATTGATGGCAGCTTCTTTCTTTACGTATTGATCCGAAGCATCCGGAGTAATGATCAAATCCTCCTCGTAGGTAAGGAGGTTCACTCCATGTTCTTTGGAAAGTCTTATAATCGTTTCATTGGATTCCACCGGCAGTTCTTTTGCAAAAACAGTTTGTCCGGTGCTGCAGTCAATGATCCTGCCGCCGTTAAAAGATAAGATATATCCTCCGGTCCTGTCAAGTTCCAGTTCCCTGGCAAGCGGCATGATCCCATAAGTAGGACGTCCGGAAGCCAGAACAATCATACCGCCCTGACGCTTTAATTCAAACAGTGCTTCTTTTGTTTTGGGGGTAATCTCCTTATTCCGGTTGGTCAGCGTTCCATCCAGATCCAGCACAATCATTCGATAGTTCATTCTATTTCTCCCGCTTTTGTTGATTTACCATAGCAGTATATCACAGTTTATCTTCTTAATCCATTCTAAAATAAATAATCGGCTCAATGGGCGTAACAGGTGCCTGTCCCTTCTCATACAATGCTACCAGAACAACCAAAGAAGGAGGAACCGTGTGAATCGGACAATATTTTTATTACTGGCGGCTTTCATGGTGGCCGCCTCTTTTACAAGCTGCAGATATTCGGCCAGAAAGCACATCCGGCCTCTTTTCTTCCATGTTACCACCGAGACCATGAGACTATGATTTTTTTTGAGACAAGGTACCAATCTCCGAGTAATTAATAATATGTAGTATTAAGATTTCCCTAAGGAGGATTGTATGAGAAAAGCTTTACACTTTTTTCTGTCTGTTATACTTACCGGGACTGCCATACTCAGCCTGACAGCCTGCGGTTCACAAGCAAAACCATCAAATTTAACTCCGGTCACATTAAACGAAGTCGCCCATTCCATCTTTTATGCGCCTCAATACGCAGCCATTGAGCTTGGTTATTTTGAGGAGGAGGGTATCCATTTAACCCTTATCAATGGAGCAGGGGCGGATAAAGTTATGACTGCACTGATTTCAGGTGATGCCGATATTGGATTTATGGGTTCTGAAGCCAGCATCTATACTTATGCCAACGGTTCTGAGGACTATGCCGTAAACTTCGCACAACTGACCCAGCGTGCAGGTAACTTTCTGGTAGGAAGAACCAGCCAGCCTGATTTTAAATGGACGGATCTGAAAGGGAAAAAAGTACTTGGAGGAAGAGCCGGGGGAATGCCTCAGATGGTCTTTGAGTATATATTAAAAAAGAACGGCATGGATCCGGCCACGGACCTATCCATTGACCAGAGTATTAACTTTGGATTAACTGCCGCAGCTTTTACCAGCAATGATGCCGACTATACCGTAGAATTTGAACCGTTTGCCACAGGACTTGAAAAGGAAGGCAGCGGCTTTGTTGTAGCATCTCTGGGTGTTGATTCGGGATATGTACCCTACACTGCTTACAGCGCAAAGAAAAGCTATATGGAAAAGAATCCGGAAATCATTCAGAAGTTCACCAATGCGATTCAGAAAGGATTGGAATATGTTGATTCCCATTCTTCTGAGGAAATTGCAAAAGTGATCCAGCCACAGTTTAAGGAAACCGATGTGGAAACGATTGCTGCAATCGTAGACCGCTATAAAGCGCAGGATACCTGGAAAAAGGATACTGTTTTTGAGAAGGAAAGCTTTGATCTTCTCCAGAATATTCTGGAAGAATCCGGTCAGTTAAAGAAACGGGTTCCGTATGAAGATCTTGTGACTACGGTTTTTTCGGAAAAAGCTGCCAAATAAACCTCCTTTTTCCAGTCATGCAAAAAACACTTGTAATTCCCCGTTTGAGTGTTATAATTTAGACAAGGGGATATAGCTCAGTTGGGAGAGCGATGCGTTCGCAACGCATAGGTCACGAGTTCGAATCTCGCTATCTCCAGAAAATGGAACAATTCCATTTTTAATAAACAGCCAAGACTCCGGAAATTCCTGTAAAAGCAGGGACTTCCGGTGTTTTTGTTTATTGTGTATTAAGAAATTGTTCATATTATTTCATTATATTCTTTTTTCTGAATGTATTTATTGTCTTTTCTGAACTTCTATGATAGTATTGTTTGGCATGAGTGGAAATGTATGGATAAAACGGCCTATGGCCTTTTATATAATCAAAGGAAAAGAGGAACCGAGTATGGATAACCCAAACGCTACCAATCAATTTCAGCCTTCACAGGCACCTGAGAAAACACCATTTTATCAAACCACATGGTTTATTTTATTAATGATGTTCTGCTGCTGCTTCCCAGTCGGTCTGTTTCTGATGTGGAAGTACAAAAAGTTTCATATCGGTGTAAGAATTGCTTTTACCAGCTTTTTTATACTGTTGTTCTTAATCTCATTCATTGGCGGAATTGTTAATGTCGTTGGATCATCAAAAAAAGCATCTACGGCTTATAGTTCAGCGTATTCTGAGGATAAATATGCGGATTCAGACTATGAAACCACCGAAGATATTCTTGCTGAGACAACTCAGGCACCTGCTGCAACTACTCCTGCTGAGACTGCAGAAGTAATCCTGGAAGAAACCACTGCTGCTATTACGGATATGACCACAGGATATTATCAGGATATTACTCCTGGTGATTTATTAAATGCCTATGAAGCAAATCAGGTTGCTGCAGATGAACTCTATAAAGACCAGAACCTTCGTTTAACTGGAGTCATATTAGAAATCGGTAATGATTCCTCTAATAGAGCATATATCACGTTCGAGAGCAGTGATACATATAACATTACGACTGTTCAGTGTTACTTCAGTGACTCTGCACAAATCGAAAAGCTTTCATCCTTGACAAAAGGAGATACAATTACAGTATTAGGAGTTTGCGGTGGAAAATTCGCCAACGTATTCTTAAACGATTGTATCATAGAATAACATAATAAAAAGCAGCCTCTGCTCCGTGTTTTTCCATGGGACGGCGGCTGCTTATTTTTTCTTGATTTTCACAGGCTGACAGGGCACACTATAATCAATCGTTCACGAAGATCATTTCTATACAGGAGGCATGCCATGAAAATCACTGTAATTACCGGTACCGGGCAGAAAGGCTGGATAGAACTCCACAAAAAACCAGGAATAAACAATCCCTGCAGCCGCTCATATTAAATTTCTGTCTGCATAATATAGAACAAATGCTTCTTTTGAATAAGTCCGGGAGGCAAGTTTGGAAAAAATTCTGGATAATAATTATTATGATCTTATTATCAATAATGTATCCGTCCCTTTGTATGATACAGGGGATAATATTACATTGCTCAATCTCAGGCATTCTCTTTTAAACATACCAAGAACAGAGTTTGATCCCTGTATCCTGGGGCAATATCCTTACCACAACTTTCCCTCCTTATATACTCCTACCTCAACCATCAGTATTGAGGCCTCCGGAATCGGCAGCGTGCAACGAAACCCATTCTTAAATTTACTTGGAAGAGGGATTCTTATCGGCATTATCGATACCGGAATCGACTATCCCCATCAGGCGTTTCTGCATAATGACAACACCACAAAGATTCTTTCCATCTGGGACCAGTCCATTCAAACAGGCCCCCCTCCCGCAGGCTTTACCTTTGGCACTGAATACAGCAGGGAAATGATAAACATTGCTTTACGTTCAGAAAATCCCTTTTCCATGGTTCCCACCAATGATACAGACGGTCACGGGACTGCCATCGCAAGTATCATTGCCGGCAGGCCCAATGAAGTGAATGCCTTTTCCGGCGTTGTACCGGAAGCAGAACTGGTGGTTGTAAAACTTAAGGACGCAAAGCCTAACATAAAGGAGGTATTCTTCGTTCCTGAAGACCGGCTCTGTTATCAGGAATCCGATATTATACTGGCTCTCCGTTATCTGGAAACCTACGCTTTAACTGTGAGCCGTCCTATGGTCATCTGCATTGCTATGGGAAGCAATCAGGGGGGGCATGACGGCAGCGGCGCCTTAAGCAATTATTTAAATTATCTTGCAAGGATTCCCGGTATCGGAGTTTCTGTTTCTGCAGGCAATGAAGGCAACAGCCGCAGGCATTATTTCAACAGCACGACCAATGCCCCTTTTTATAATGATTTTGAGTTAAGGATCGGGGAAAATGACAGGCTTTTTTCTATGGAAATCTGGCCATATGCCCTGGGACGCCTTTCTGTGGATATCTCCTCTCCCAACCGGGAATCCACAAGTCCAGTCTATCCGGCAATCCGTGACTGCAGAATGTTTAATTTTATTTTCACCCCAAGTAATATCTGGGTAAACAATTTTCTCTTTGAAGAAGAAACCGGTGACCAGCTTATTCTGGTGCGTTTTCAGGATGCCCTTCCCGGAGTATGGAGAATCCGGATTCAAAGCCTGGATGATGCCCCACTGTCATTTCATGCATGGCTGCCTTCCGGATACTTAATTTCAAATGAAACCTTTTTTCTTAATCCCAACCCGGATACAACCATAACCTCTCCGGGCAATGGCACCAACCAGCTGACAGTTACCGCTTACAATCAGTTTAATGACAGCATCCTGCTGGAATCCAGCAGAGGGTATACAAGAAATGGACTCGTAAAACCAGACATTGCTGCTCCTGGTTATCAGATAGCCTGTGCATTGCCCAACAACCAGTATGGCACTTTGACAGGAACCGGGGCGGCGGCAGCTCATACGGCAGGTGCCATAGCCATGATCATGGAATGGGGGATTCTCAGGGGCAATCTGACATTGATCACCGGATATGATGTGAACCGGCTTATTATAAGGGGCGCAAGACGTGAAAACACGATTATTTACCCCAACAACATATGGGGCTATGGAAAGCTGGATGTGAACAACTTATTTCTGCGGCTGACAAATATCTAATGCCCCATCACCCGCTTTTTCACCGCTCATAAAGGGATTTCCTTCGCATAATATATACTATATGCTCCATCAGGATAGACAGGAGGCTGGATTTTGAACAAAATACTAGACAATGATTACTATGACTTAATCATAAGTAACATAACCGTCCCATCCTATGATACAGGCGATAATATTACCTTTCTGAGCGAACGCAATTCTTTGCTGCATGTCCTCAGATCCCAGATCGAGCCATGTGATTTAGGCAACCAGCCATACCACACCTTTCCATCTCTTTATACACTTGAATCCACCGTAAGCATTGAAAAATCCGGGATTGGCACCGTTCAGAGAAATCCGTTTCTCAGCCTGTTCGGCCGGGGAATCATTATCGGAGTCATTGATACAGGCATTGATTATCAGCATCCGGCTTTCCGTAACAACGATGGAACCACGCGAATCTTCTCCATATGGGATCAGACCATACAAACCGGGCCAATTCCGGAAGGATTTACCTTTGGCACGGAATTCAGCAGAGAAGCGATCAACCAGGCCCTGATCTCTGAGGATCCACTTTCCATTGTCCCCTCTGTGGATACCAATGGCCATGGGACTGCCATTACCAGCATCATCGCAGGAAAGCCCAATGATGATATGTCATTTTCCGGGATTGTTCCGGAATCCGATATTATCGTTGTAAAACTGAAAGAAGCAAAACAGAACTTAAAAGACATCTTCTTTGTAAGAGAAGATGCCATATGCTTTCAGGAATCTGACATTCAGCTTGGAGCCAGGTATATGCTTACGGCCTCACAGAAACTGGGCCGTCCGGTGGTCATCTGTATTGCTTTGGGAAGCAATCAGGGGGGGCATGACGGCAGAGGGCTTTTAAGCAGCTATCTGACCTATATCGTCCAGCTCCCTGGGATCGGAGTCACCGTTTCCGCAGGAAATGAAGGCAACAAACGGAGGCATTACTTTAATAATACGGCAGTGGCCCCCTTTTACAATGATTTTGAATTGAGAATCGGAGAAAGTGACCGGCTTTTATGGATGGAACTATGGCCTTATGCTCCTGAGAGAATCTCTATAGATATTTCTTCTCCCAACCGGGAATCCACACAGAGAGTTTATCCTACCATCGGTGAATGCAGGAAATTCGATTTTATATTTACCCAGAGTGATATCTGGGTGAACAATATTGTTCTAGAAGAAGAAACCGGCGATCAGCTCATCCTGATCCGTTTTGAAAATCCGGCAGCCGGAATCTGGTATTTCCGGGCACAAAGCGTGGAAGATGAACCGTTTTCTTTCCATTGCTGGCTGCCAAATGGAGATTTGATATCCGACGAAACCTTCTTTTTAAACCCCAATCCGGATACCACGATCACCTCTCCGGCAAACGGCACCAATCAGCTGACTGTAACTGCCTATAATCAGCTCAACGACAGCATACTTGCCGAATCCAGCAGAGGCTATGCCAGAAACGGCCTGGTAAAGCCTGATATTGCCGCTCCCGGATTTCAGATTCCCTGCGCACTTCCCGGCAACCAGTACGGAACTGCTACAGGAACCGGTGCCGCCTGTGCCCATGCTGCAGGGATCGTGGCAATGGTTATGGAATGGGCGGTTCCCCGTGGAAATTACACCTCCATGACAGGCAACGATGTGAACCGTCTGATTATCCGGGGAGCCAGACGCACTACGGCAGAAGTCTATCCCAATAATGTATGGGGATACGGGCAAATCGATATCAACAACCTGTTTGAACGTCTGACCAATATTTAACCATTTAATAAGACCTGTTACTTTTCTTTATGAGTGGCTGGGGAATAATTCGGCTCATCAAACACATACTGTTAAAGAATAGGAGGTACTTTATGTTTCCGGATAAAATTTATTATGAACCCGCTTCCCTGGATTATGAGCTGGGCAAGCTTTTAAAAGAAAAATACAGTGACACTCCCTGGATTGCCATAGAAAGCCACAACAAAATTGACGAATTAAGAACCCGCCCCAATAAAGATTTCCCTGCACTGAAACAGTATATGGTAATCGGCGTACGTAAAACTCATAATTTTGTACCCAACCATAAGGTTTCCGATTTTCTAGTGCCCTATACTTCATCCGGCTGCACTGCCATGTGCCACTACTGCTATCTGGTCTGCAATTACAACAAATGCTCTTACCTGCGTTTGTTCGTCAACAGGGAAAAGATGTTAAAAAAGATCATGGACCATGGAGCACGTTCCCAAAAAGATTTCACTTATGAAATAGGAAGCAACAGTGATTTAGTACTGGAAAATACCATAACCGGAAACCTGTCCTGGACCATTGAAAATTTCAGCAAAAGCCAGTACGGTTCTCTCACTTTTCCCACAAAATTTGATAAGGTGGATTCTCTTCTTGACTTAAACCACGGCGGCCGCGTCATCATCCGTATGAGTGTAAATCCCCAATCCATCATCAGCCGCTTTGAACCTGGCACCTCCAGCCTGAATGCGAGAATAAATGCACTAAACCGGATGTGTGATGCCGGTTATCCGGTCGGTCTTTTGATTGCCCCTGTAATTTTAACAGAAGACTGGAAAAACCTTTACTCGGACTTAATCACAGTACTTTCCGAGCAGCTAACGGAAAAGGTTAAGAAAAATGCCCCCATTGAGATCATATTTATGACCTACAGCTACGTCCACAATGCCATTAATACAGAAGCCTTTCCTCTTTCCGAACAGCTTTATTCCAAAGAATTAATGACAGGAAGAGGCCGCGGTAAATATTGCTACCGAACAGATTTAAGAGTTGACGGTGAAGTGTTTTTAAGGCAGCAGATCGAGAGTAAATTAAAGGAAATGAAGATCTTATATGTGGTCTGACCGTTCTTTGCAATTCTTTTTTTGCCAACTGTTAAAAGATATGCTATAATAGGCTTTTCTTTCACACAAATAACAGCAAAGGAAGACCACTATGTATAATGATTTATTTTCCATCGGAGGCCTGACGATACACGGCTACGGTCTTATGATCGGCATCGGAATTCTGGCGGCCTATTTAACCGCTGAAAAACGTGTTAAAAAATCAGGACTTGATTCCGACCATATATTTCCGCTCCTTATATGGGGGTGTGGATTCGGCCTTGTAAGCGCTAAGCTTCTTTATTTTTTTACCATCTTTGAGGATATAAAGAAGAATCCCAGCCTTTTATTAAACGTTTCCGAAGGTTTTGTTGTATATGGAGGGATATTGGGAGGCATTGCCGCCGGTTATGTTTACTGCCGAATAAAGAAAATCGGTTTTTTCACCTATCTGGACCAGATTATTCCCTCCATATCTCTCGCTCAGGGATTTGGAAGGCTGGGCTGTCTGCTGGCCGGATGTTGCTATGGTGCTCCATATAAGGGACCTGTGTCCATGGTCTTTCATACGTCCCAGTTTGCACCAAATGGGATTTCTCTGTTCCCTACCCAGATTATTTCAAGCGTATTTGACTTTCTGCTTTTTATGGTTCTATCAGTGATTGCTGGAAAAAATCACAGACAGGGAAGAGTCACCGCTTTTTATCTGATTTTCTACAGCGTTGGCAGATTTTTAATTGAATTTTATCGCGGGGACTTAATCAGAGGAACGGTAGGGACTCTTTCAACGTCTCAGTTTATCTCGCTTTTTGTTACTGCCGCCGGCTTCTTTCTTCTATGGAAGTCCGGGCATAAAACTACAGAAAACAATGAATGAAGCAAACAGACTCATATGCCCGAGTATTTATCCGGGCATATCTGCTTTTTCAGTCTTAAATTTTACAAAAAACTATTAGTACTAGCATATTACAACACATTATACATTATTATAGTAACTTTTTTTCACAAATCCTATTATTTTAATGTCGATTTATGTCGATTATACAGTTGTTGAACAGGCATAAACTGAATCGAAAGAAAAGAAAGGAGGTTATTCTCTTATATTTACACGAAATTTTACTGCAGTCGATGCAGTATATTTTTTGTCTGTTAATTGGTAAAAATTTCCTCTATGCAATCATACTGTTACACTGCACAAAAGGTTTGCTTTTTTACTGATTACTTATTTTAAGGGAGCATAACACACCATGAAAAACAAGAAAAGATTAAATTTCAATGATTTTAAACTTGCAACAAAGATGTCCTTGATAACGGGCACAATTCTTTCCGTAAGTTTGATATTGTTGATTGCTATCTCTGCAGTGCAGGCGAGTAGCGCATTGTCAAAAGCAATCAATGGGGAATTTACCGGAATCGCTAAAACAAATGGACTTATGGTTCAGTCCATCATCAGCGATGCAACGGGAACTGCCAGGGAACTGCAGGACTATTTAAACAGCGTTTACAGCAAAAACCAGTCTGGAGGCGGAGACTGGACCGGCGAACCCAAAAAAAGCCATATTTATAATGCGCAGTTGACGGAATCCAATTATGTGATTGAAACCTATGTCATGAATACTGCCTGGGCCGCACTTAACAATAACGAAAATCTTTACGGTGTAGGTGCATTCTTTGAACCGGGACAGTTTGATCCTTCCGTCAAAGATTATTCTGTCTATGTGGACAGAAATGACATGAAGAATAAGACAGCTCAGTCCCTCGGTGCATACAGTGAATATTCCCAGAACGATTACTATAAAGTTGCCAAGGAAACAAAGGCACCGTTCCTCACTGATCCATTTGATTACAAAGGCACTATGATGAGTACAATTGCATTCCCGATTATGAGAGGAGACAATGTCATCGGAGTTGTTCTGGCGGATATCAGCCTGTCAAACTTCTCAAAGATCAAAACAACGGATTCCAAATATCCAACCATGTATGTTGACATCTACACAGAAGGAAATATTATTTCCTTTGACAGCATATCCAGTGATAATATCGGCAAAAATCTGGAAGAAATGCTGCCTGCTTCCGAATATAATAAAATTGTTACCATGCAAAAGGATAAGCAGGAGTTTCATGTGGATACCAAAAGAACTGACGGTACCTATGAATCCAGACATTACTATCCGATCACCTGTGAATCGCAGACCTGGTGGGCCTCCAGCAGTCTGGATAAGAGTGATTTAAACAAAGACGTTTTTAAAATCGTCATTACCATGATCATTATGGCAATACTTGCCATAGGATTCATTGTGACCGTTGTTACGATAGTGATGAATAAAACCCTTCGCCCAATCAGCGGAATAGTTACCGCTGCGAAGAACATAGCTGCCGGAGATCTGGACATTCACCTGGAGATTAAATCCAATGACGAGATCGGTGTTCTTTCCAGGACTTTTGTTGTAATGGCAGATAACCTAAAGCTCATCATTCAGGATATCAACCATCTCCTCGGTGAAATGGCAAACGGCAATTTTAAAGTAAGGACAGATAACGAAGATAAATACATTGGCGCATACCGCTACCTTCTGGAAGCAATGCGCAATATCCGCTTTACACTCAGTGATGCTCTCTTAGAGATTGACCGTGCTTCTGAGCAGGTTGCTACCGGTGCTACCCAGGTTTCTGATGCGGCACAGGCCTTAAGCCAGGGCGCTACCGAACAGGCATCTTCTATTGAGGAATTATCTGCAACCATTACAGATATCGCAGACCGCGTGAGACAGAATGCAGCCAACGCTTCAGAAGCAAATTCTTTATCCCAGGAAGCAAGTGACGGCGTACTGGCCGGTAACCAGAAAATGCGGGATATGATTGCTGCCATGAATCATATTGCCAACACCTCCAATGAAATCGGTAAAATCATTAAGACCATCGATGACATTGCATTCCAGACCAACATTCTGGCACTGAATGCAGCCGTAGAGGCCGCAAGAGCCGGTTCCGCAGGAAAAGGCTTTGCCGTTGTCGCAGATGAGGTCCGTAACCTGGCCGGTAAGTCTGCGGAAGCCGCAAAGAATACCACTACATTGATCGAAAACGCCATTACTGCAATCGGAAACGGTACAAAAATTGCTGGAGAAACGGCGGAAGCACTTCGCCTTGTAGTTGAAAAATCAAATATTTCTGCTGTACGTATTGCTGAAATCGCAGAAGCATCTACCGCTCAGTCCGACGCAATCATGCAGGTTACAACCGGTATCGACCAGATCTCTGCTGTCGTTCAGACTACTTCTGCAACCTCAGAAGAAAGTGCTGCCACTTCCGAAGAATTATCCGCTCAGGCAGTGACTTTAAAAACACTGGTAGGAAAATTCAAGCTGATCGATACCAGGACTGACGTATTCGGCATGAAACCAGAAAGTAATGAACAGCCGGAGTCAACAGAGACTTATGAAGCACCTGTAGAGGAAAATCCTTACAGCAAATATTAATAAAGTTATTTTATAAGCATTAGAATTTGAGGGAGGCCCCAATATCTGTAAAAGATACTGCAGCCTCCCTCTCTTCTCGCTCTTGGCCGGTTCAGATTCTTTACATTTTTCAATACATATGATAAAGTATTCCTTATATTATTTGATAACATGAAAAAGGAGAAACCAATGCTGACGGATGATTATGCAACAAGGATGACAAGTAGTGTGGTCGGTACTTTATTAAAATTGATTTTTCACATAGAACTGGGTAAAAATGACGATACTGCCTTTCCGGATGATGAAATGAAGGACAAGTATCAGGAGTTTAAAAAGATGATTGATAATGGGGACTTAAATGGTGCGGAAAACCAGATGTCTGATATTCTGGACCCTGATAACATGGAGATTTTTAAACTGTCACTGATGGTTTACTATTATATGAATGAAAAAGATGCCCAGTTTCTGGAAGAACATGATTACTCTAAAAGTGAAATTACCGATGGATTAAGACATGTGGCAACTCTGTACGGTTATGAGAGCATGGCAGAGGCTCTTCTGGGCCATACTGCAGAATAAGATCCGTTCACAGAAAAAGAACCGCTGCAGATTCGTAAGATTCTGCAGCGGTTCTTTTTTTAATCACTTTGTTATTGCTTTGCCATATGGCTGTTGAGCTTTCCTACCAGTTCATCTACGGAAACTCCGTGAACCATACATGCCTCTTCCAGGCTTTCCATGGTTGAGGAAGGACATCCAAGGCAATGCATTCCCATTTCAAAAAAGAATGGTGCTGTGGACTGGTCCTCTCTTAAAATCTCTCCAATTAAAGTATCCTTTGTCACTGTCATATTAAATTACCTCTCTTCTTAAATTATTTTTTAATGGGGTGGTGGCATCCAGCATTCTTGTATTTCCTTCGTTCTGCAAAAGCATGTGCTCCAGTCTTGGAAGAGAAATTCCAAGCGTCTCTTTCAGCACATCTTCAACAGTTTCTACGGCAACGACTGTAAGCTGTTCTTTTACTTCTTCCGGTACGTCTTTTAAGTCAACCAGATTATCTTTTGGTATTAACACCTTTTTTATACCTGCTCTTTGGGCGCCTAAAAGTTTTTCTTTTAATCCGCCGATAGGCAGGACCGCGCCTCTTAACGTGATTTCGCCTGTCATTGCCAGCCTGGAATCTACTTTATTCCCTGTGACCAGAGAAGCCAATGCGGTAAATAATGCAATTCCTGCCGATGGACCATCTTTGGGAACGGCTCCTGAAGGCACATGAATGTGCAAATCCCTCTCCTTAAAATTAAAGGAATTTAAAGGAAGTCTGGACTTTAAAAGGCTTAAGGAAATCCTTGCGGATTCTTTCATTACATCTCCCAGTTTTCCTGTCAGGATCACGTTTCCATTTCCCGGCATATCCGTGGCTTCAATAAAGAGGATCTCTCCGCCAACCGGTGTCCAGGCAAGTCCTGTAACGACACCCGGCGGATTGTCTGACTGGGCTTTTTCATGACGGGATACCTGTCTGCCAAGTACCTCTTCCAGATCTTCTTCCCTGACCTTAAAGGGCTGTTCTCCTTTGTTGGAAACAATTTTCTCGCTTGTAACCCTTGCCAGAGCTGCCAGTTGTTTTTTCAGTCCCCTGACTCCGGCTTCCAGCGTATAATCACTGATAATCTTTCTAAGAACAGAATCTTCCAGAACAAGCTGACCGGCTTTGAGTCCATGTTCTTCTAAAACTGCCGGTAACAGATGATCTTTACCGATGTGAAACTTTTCTTCGATCGTATAACTGGAAATGGGGATCACTTCCATTCGGTCCAGCAACGGACCTGGGATACTCTCTAAAGAGTTGGCAGTTGCAATGAAGAACACATCGGACAGATCATAAGGCAGATCCAGATAATGATCCGTAAAACTTGCATTCTGTTCCGGATCCAGCACCTCCAATAACGCACTGGACGGATCCCCATGGAAGCCTCCGGACATCAGCTTATCCACTTCATCTAATACCATAACCGGATTGGAATGCCCTGCTTTCCGAATGCTTTGTATGATTCTGCCCGGCATGGCGCCAACGTAGGTTCTCCGGTGTCCTCTGATTTCTGATTCATCTCTTACACCGCCTAAGCTTATACGGGTGTATTTTCTTCCAAGGGCCTCTGCAATGCTCTTGCCAAGGCTTGTTTTACCGGTTCCTGGCGGGCCTACCAGTAAGAGAATAGAACCTTTTTTGTTTTTATTCAGCTGCATTACAGCCAAATGCTGTATGATTCTGTCCTTTACTTTTTGTAAGCCATAATGCTGCTCATCGAGGATTCGTCTGGCTTCTTCCAGATTCATATCCTTTGCCTCTTCCTTTTTCCAAGGAAGCTGGACCAAAAGATCAAGATAATTGCGGATTATGTTGTAATCCAGCTTATTGGGACCCTGATCTTCCATCTTTCTGTATTCTTCAAGGGCAGCTTCTTTGATTTCAGGCGGCATTCCGGCTTCTTCAATCTTACTTAAATAATCCGGTTCTTTCTTACTGCTCTCTTCTTTTCCTTCGTTTAACTCTTCCTGAATGGCCTTTAACTGTTCCCTGAGAACCGATTCTCTGTAGTAACGGTTGGCCCTTTCCGAGAACTTCTCAGAAATCTGCATCTGAAGCTGGATCATTTCCTTATGTTTCAGCATATGATCCATGAAACGCAGGCCTCTCTCTTTTACAGACTGCAATTCCAGTAGTTCATAACGTTCATTGACAGGCAGCTGTATGAATTGGGATAAGTATACCATCAGACTGTTTAAGTCATGAAAGGCATCGATTACCTTCTGATACTGCTCTCCTCCGGTAAATTTGGAACTGATCTCACCGCTGATCTTCTTGATATAACCAAGCATCTCTTCCCGGCTCTTTTCATCCAGATCATCGATATCGGGGGAAAGATCGTAATCCGCCAGCAAAAGGCCATCTTCTGCATGAAACTCTTTTACCTCAACCCTGTCTGTTAATTTAACGGAAATCTGAACTCCTTTTTCCGTTTTCTCCAGGCTGATCACCTCAAAGAGAACGCCGGTACGGTAAAAATCATCTTCTGTCTTTTCTGTTCTGCCAAAATTCTGCTTCAGCGGCAACGCGATTTTTACTGCTTCATCGCTCTCCAGATACTCTATTAGCGCTTCATCAAAAAGCTCCATATGAATTGAAGTTACGACATCCGGCAATAAAACTTTATATGAGACTGGAAAAACAATACCTGTTTGATTATTTTTGTTATTTTTCATAGTTTTATCCTTTCTGTGCGTATTTTATAAGTGAATATTCATTTATATTAAAATATTTTTTTGCGAGATTCCCTACAGAACTTCTCTGTAATATAATCCCGCATTTACCTACCGTAATAATGCATACTGTATGATTTCTATCATCTCCTGCAACAGATCTTCCTTTTGAGCTTCACTCTTCCGGTTATCAACTGCAATTGCCTTTACCGGCTGGAAAATAATCGCAATCAAGTTGTCTTCTTTGTAGTTCTTTATAATGTTGTTATCCTTCATCTCTGCCATCAGGTTATAAATATTACAGATTCCCTGCCTGCCGGTACACTTGCCTGCTAAAGATGGACAATTGGAAAACTGCTCTACAAAACTAAATATCTCTTTGTTCTCTAAAATGTAGTTGTAATAGCTGCGGATGAGGGCTTCGATCTGCCTCCGGCCTTCCATCTTCCGGTCAATGCTGTCTAACAGATACGCATAAATCTCCTCGGAGTATTCCATGTAGATATCATGAAGCATATCGTCTTTATTCTCAAAATAAATATATACCGTTGCCGGCGAAACCCCTGCCATCTTGGCGATTTTAGAGACAGAAGTGCCATGAAAGCCCTCCTGCAGGATCAGCTTAATAACTGCTTCTTTTATGCTTCTCACTTTTTCGTCGTCTTTTTTTCTCATGCCATCACCTCTGTGATTCTATAATAAATGATCATTCACTTATTGTCAAGCTATTTTTAAAACATATACGGTCATGGCTGTTTATTCGAGAAATGTCTTTTGTTGAATTGGTATAGAACGGTCTGTCCATCTTTTTATTGCATTCCAATAATTTAAATCCGCATATTGACACCAGTCTTTTTTTAAGCTATTATATTTTGGTGACGGAGGGTACACCGAATGTGCTGGATAAGTTGTCAACAGATGCTGTTGATTGCTTATCTTTTTTTTATTTTCAGGCAATTTCAGGGGTTTTTCTGTCTATACCAATAGGATCAGGAGATTTGATATCATGAGAAAGGAAAAAGCAACATCTATAAAAAATAACATATTACTGATGCCTCAAACGCATCTTGGAGCCAGAGGACTTATATTTTTCATTTCCTTAATGGGAATGTTTATTCCGCTGTCTATTGATCTGTATCTGCCGGCAATGCCTATCATGACGGATTATTTTCAAACGACCACCGCAATGGTCAACTTGACTTTAATTGCCTTTTATTTCTTTTTCGCCATAGGAATTATTATGTTTGGCCCCATCAGTGACAGGTACGGGCGAAAATCTGTACTGATTACAAGTCTGCTTTTATACACCACCGGAAGTGCTGCTTGTGCTCTTTCCATGTCCATGGAACAACTGATCTTCTTTCGGGTGGTCCAGTCTCTGGGTGCCGGAGGTGTCATGGCTATTTCTACAGCTCTTGTAAAAGACAGTTTTTCCGGCAGCCTAAAGAGTAAGGTCCTTGCTGTGGTTCAGGCCATGAGCGTAATTGCACCAATGATCGCTCCCATTGCAGGAGCCGCCATTTTGCGGTTTGCCCAATGGCGGGAAACCTTTTGGATTCTTACCCTGATTGGTTTTTTCACACTGATAATAACCTTTTTCTTTCAGGAAACCTTACCCAAAAAGGACCGGCACCTGGGAAGTATGGGCAGTTCTCTGGTACGTCTTACAGTGGTTTTAAGGAACTTTGGATTCACCAGTTTTCTGATTGTTGCCGCCATGCTCGCAGCTCCATACATGGGGTATGTAACCATGTCTTCTTACATATATCAGAATCATTTTTCCCTGGATGCGCAAACTTACAGCTACTTTTTTGCTGCAAACTCGGCTTTTGCTGTTTTGGGACCTGTTATCTACATTCGCACCATTGGAAAGGTGTCCGGATTCCGTTTTGCATGGTGCTGCTTTGGCGTGGCTCTTTTGAGCGGAATCTGCGTCCTCTTTGCAGGAAACCGCTCGCCGTTCCTGTTCCTGGTTTCCTATATTCCATTTACCCTAGTGGAAGGAGCCATAAGACCTTTCAGTACCAGCATTCTTCTGGACCAGCAAAGCGAAGACATTGGTTCTGCCTCCTCTTTAATCAATGCGGTGCAGACCATACTAGGAAGTGCAGGCATGGCAATGGGTTCTCTGGCCTGGGGAAATATGGTCCATGGCCTTGGAATCATCATGATCTCCTGCTCACTGGCTGCCATAGGCGTCTGGCTGCTCCTGCTTAAAAGCAAGTGTTCCATAAAAGGACTGACTGCATAAATTTAGTCTAAAAAAAGAAGACGATTCTGCTTATCATCTCCTTCTTTTTAAAAATCGGTATGTATGTTATTCAAAGAACTTTTTCTTGGGATTGCGTGGAAACCATCCTTTTTCTACTCTTTTTTTCTGTTCAAAAAGTTCATTAATGCTCCACAAAAGGGAAAATCCCAGGACTGCCAAAAGAGGGGACAGTACTCTTCCGGATGCAAAAAGAGAGAGTATAATGCACACGATCCCGGAAACCAGAAATGCCGGCCATATTTTCGTTCCAAAATAATATTCTGCCTTAATGACCACCGGATGAAGCAGTCCAATCATAAGAAACGATCCAATTCCTATTATTATTCCATCATAATTCATAAGTTTCACCATTAGAAGTTCCTGTTTTCATATCAGGGACTTTCTTCTTTCCTTGTCTTGATTACAAATAGAAATACATAATTATGGAGGATAAAAGCAATAATCAGAAACAGGCGTACCGCCATATGATCAAGGAACAAAAAGGTTATCATCATCATAGCTCCGGCAGTTAGCTGAATGCTAAGCTTCTGTCTCCGGGTCAGGGATTTGTCCTCTTCATAGGGCTTTACATATTTTTCAAAAATCTTTGTGCTCCGGAACCAGCGGTCCAGCCTTTTGGAGCTTTTCGTAAAACAGAACAAAGAAAGCAGGAAGAAGGGTGTTGCCGGCAGCCCCGGCACCACGACCCCTGCCATTCCCAGAGCCATAGATATTATTCCCATGATCATCAGCAGAATCTTTCCCAATCATGCACCTCCTTCTTTATATTCCATCCGTTATCTTATTCTATTGCCGGCGAAAGAAGAATATTATTCTCTTTTCATCGATATGATCAAAAAGGCTAAGCCTGAAGTCACGGAAAACGACCTGAACTTAGCCTTTTTTTAGAATGATTTCAAGGTTGAACATTTATCTAATTATACAAAACTCTGAATCAGATCCTTTAATACACTGGCTTCAGATTCCTGTTCAATCAACGGCTTCCCGTCCTTTAGCAGATGCTGCTTTCTGTGGTACTCTGTTTTATCCTCCCTGTAAATGACTCCGGTAGGAATTTTATCACCGGATTCCATGACCAGCTTCATGGCTGCCAGCTTATCCCCCGAATCGTAATCTTCCCCAAGAGGTTCTACCGCATTTTTATAAAATGCAAAGGTATTAATTTTGTTGAAAGTAATACAGGGCTGCATAATATCCACGAATGCGTAGCCGGGATATTCAATTGCTTCTTTCATGATTGCTGTCAGCTGTTTGCCGTTGCCGCTAAAGCCTCTGGCAACAAAGCCTGCACCTGCAGCCAGTGCCAGAAGGATTGGATTTAAGGGCGGATTTATATTGCCTTCTGTCTGCACTCCTGTGATATGACCCTCCGATGTGGTGGGAGAAGCCTGCCCTTTTGTCAGACCGTAAATCTGATTGTCATGAACAAAATGAGTGATATTCACGTTCCTTCTGATGTTGTGGAGAAAATGGTTTCCTCCTTCTCCATAGGAATCTCCATCACCGGAATTTACTATTACCGTAAGCTTTTCATTGGCTATCTTTGCAGCCACTGCTGCCGGTAACGCTCTGCCGTGAAGACCGCAAAAGCTGTTGGCGCTTAAATACTGGGGAGTCTTTGCCGCCTGGCCGATTCCCGCTACCATAAGAACTTCATTCGGCTGTTTGCCAAGTTCTTCAAGTGCTGCTTTTAAACTGTTTAATATGGCAAAATTACCGCAGCCCGGACACCAGGCTGTTTCATAAGTTTTGAATTCTTCCATTTACCTCAAACCTCCTTTCAGTACCTCTTTCACGATTTCTTCCCCGGTAATCTGCCGTCCGTCGTATTTTAAAATGCTTCGGTCACAGCTGATTCCGGTTTCCCCACGGATTAAGGAAGCCAGCTGTCCGGTCGCATTCTGTTCCACATTGATCAGGGTCCTTCCTTTTGAGTACTTGATTAAGTTTTCCTGAGGAAGAGGATAAATGTCACCAAATACAAGGGCTCCATAGCCTCCTCCCTCCCGATTCAATGTTTTTACAGCCTCTTTTACCGGGCCATAGACAGAGCCCCAGGCAAGCAGCAGGGTGGTACAGTTCTCATCTCCCAAGAATTCCGGTTCCAAAAGTTCCTGGCATAAGCCCTTTAGCTTTCTCATCCGCTTTTCCATCATCTGGTTCCTGACTTCCGCAGATTCTGTGATCCAGCCTCTTTCATCATGCTCATCACTATCTGCCGTAACAAGATGGCTTGTGACTCCCGGAACCAGTCTTTTAGAAATCCCATCCTCTGTAATCCGATAGCGGAGATATTCTCCCTCTGCTTCTGCTGCGTAGGTCGTCCGGGTCAGTCTGGAAGGATCGTAAGGCTTCACACATGCCGTTCCATCTCCAAGATACTGGTCACTCAGCAAAATAACAGGGATCTGGTATTTTTCTGCAAGATTTAATGCACGTGCGGTCTGATAAAATGCATCTTCCTGATTTCTCAATGCAATGACCATGCGGGGAAATTCCCCCTGGGAAGCGGAAATAACAAACTTCAAATCACTTTGCTCGGTTCTGGTCGGAAGTCCTGTTGCCGGTCCCGGTCTCTGTACATCCACCGCTACAAGAGGAATCTCTGCAATTCCGGAAAAGCCTAATGCCTCTACTTTCAGACAAAACCCTCCGCCGCTGGTTCCTGTCATAGCTCTTGCACCTGCAAAAGATGCACCTAAAGCCATATTGATTGCGGCAATCTCATCTTCCGCCTGTTCCACAACCACACCGGCCAAGTTGCCAACCGAAGCCAGGTATTCAAGCACTGCCGTGGAAGGAGACATAGGATATGCGGAATAGAACTTCAGACCTCCTGCCACCGCACCAAGTCCAAGGGCCTCACTGCCCGAAATCAGCATATAGTCCTGAAAGCCGCCGTCAAGATGCTCATACATGGATTCCACCCGGTTATATCCCGCTTCTGCTGCTTTCACATTTACTTCAAGAATTTCTTTTTTCATGACACCGGCCATGATTTCTTCTACATAGGTAAAAGGTTCCCCAAAAAGTTTCAGCACCGCACCAATGCCAACACTTGCAAATGCCCTCGGATTACCCAGTTCTTTTGCCAACTGGTTCATGGGAAGTTTTATAATGTTTTTTTCATCAGCCGGACAATCCAGGCTGGTATCGCACAATACAAATCCTCTATCTGTCAGTTTATCCTTATGTAATTCAACGGTTTCTTCATTTAATGCAATAATTCCATCAAGAACATCGCTATGAGAAGTAATTTCTTCCGTTCCGAAACGGAGTAATGAAAAATTATGGCCGCCGCGTACCCGGGACATAAAATCCCTGGTGGTAAAAATATAATAGCCGGAACGCTTCAGCAGCTTTTCTAAAATAGCAACTGTGGTATCAATTCCCTGTCCGGCTGCACCGCCAATCAGAATATTGTACATAGGCTTACCTCCTTATGAATTTTGACCAATTATAACAAAGTTCGATTATATTTTCAATATTCTTCCGGTTGTTTTTATAAATTTTATAATTATTTTATTTTATATCCAATAAAGTTTGAATTCTTTTGTTATTCCCCTTATTACCGAAACATCGGGTAAATAAAGCGGAACGCCGCCCCGGACTTGCCGGTAAGTGTTCTGCGCATGGAGACGATAGATTTTTACATTTTTATAATATAAAATTGGGATTTTTCTGATTCCGAAAAGCTTTGGATTTTCACATGAAAGGTATCGCCAATGCTTTGATGCAGCTCCTCATCAAGCACAGAATGATAGGATTTGATTTTTCCTTTTTCCATTAATAAGATAAAATCTGCATAGTTTAGGGCCAGAGCCATATCATGCAGAACCATGACGACTGTTTTTCCCAGGGTTTCATTTAATTCCCGAACCAGTTCCATTATTTCATAGGAGACATTTATATCCAGATAAGTAGTCGGTTCATCAAGAAATATATACGGTGTATCCTGAGCCAATATCATGGCAAGAAACACCCGCTGGCGTTCCCCTCCGGACAGCTGATCCATGTTTTTATACTTAAGGGAGCTGCAGCAAGCCAGTTCCATGGCATACTCTGCAATGGTTTTATCCTCTTCTTTAAAAGGTCTTAAAGGAGACTGATAGGGGTATCTTCCGGATAAGACCGCACGTTCCACTGTCATTTCAGGAATAAGGTTATTTTGCAGAAGTACAGATACTTTTCTTGCAAAATTCTTCCGCTTAACGGCACCAATTTCCTGCCCATCCAAAAGTACTTTTCCCTTCTGTGGACGCAAAAGGCGGGAAGCCAGCTTTAATACCGTACTTTTTCCGCACCCGTTTGGACCGATGATCGCCGTTACTTTTCCTTTTTCAAAGGTTACGTCCATATCCTGTATCAGCGGCTGCTGATTGTAGGAATAAGTCACTTTTTCAAATCGGATCATTCTTTTCCTCCGTTTCTCCTGTTTTTAAAGATCAGATACAGAAAAAAGGGACTTCCAATCAAAGACATTAAAATCCCAACCGGCAATTCGTAGGGAAGGAAAATTGTCCTTGCAAGCAGGTCGCACAGAATTACAAACATCCCTCCCATAAGGGCACTGGCAGGAATTACGAAACGATTGTCTGATCCAATGAGCAGCTTCACCCCATGGGGAACCAAAAGCCCCACAAAGCCGATCAGTCCGGCAAAACTTACAGCGGAACCGGCAAGTACGGCAGCAATTGCAAGATACAGACACCGGCTGACTAAAATATTCATACCAAGTGTTTTTGCGCATTCCGCCCCCAGATGGAGAAGGTTTAATCCGCTGGAACAAAGCATTGCAAGCATCAGACCTAAAAGGATAAGGACAGCCGGGAAGGCAATGGCATTTGCCGTCAGGGAGGAAAGCCCCCCTACCAGAAAATTGCCTGCTCCCACATAGGCATCCGGACAAAGGATCATAATGGTATTCATTCCGGCACTGAAAATGCTGTTGATTACAAACCCGGTCAAAACCAGCAGCAGCTGGGACATTCGGCTGCCTGCACCGGCTAACAGTACCAGCATGGAAGCCAACAGCGCTCCAAGAAATGCTGACACCGGAAGCAGACCGGACTGTGCCGGAAACAGAGCAGATGAAAGAAGAACAAAAAATCCGGCTCCGGCGTTGACTCCTATGATGTTCGGACTTGCCAGCGGATTATTCAGCACAGACTGTATGATGGTTCCCGATACCGCAAGACCGCTTCCCGCTAAAAGCGCCCCAAATACTCTTGGCAAGCGGACGGTCATAATAATCCGGTATAAAAAATCATCCGGATCGTTCCGGATCAAAGTATCAAAAAACACAGGCACTCCAATGGGACTTGCTCCCAGGCACAGGCCTGAACCAACAGAAATCAAAAGACCGGCTCCTGAACACAGCAAAAGGAGCAGCGCCTTACGATTGGTTCCCATAAAGGATTTCAGAAAGGTATGCATAACTATCTCCCCATTTCGCATCTGGCTTATACAGAAACTTTTCCTTTGGCAAAATAATATACCGTCCATTTTGCACTGCACTCAGGCCGTTCCATGCCGGATTGTTTTCTACGGTCTTTTTTAAGTTTTTTTCAGCCAGTTCTTCATCATTTCCCATGGCAACAACAAAGATATAATCGGGATCGGCTTTTATAATGGATTCTATATTAAACTCCTTTAACAGGCTCTGATTTTGATCTGCAATGTTTACACAGCCTAAATCCTTTAACATCTTTCCGGTCATGCACTGAGAATTCTTAACAATGGCTCCGCCTGAATAGGTTATGAGAAGCAAAACGGTCTTAGGCGTTTGATCCTTGCTTTTTGTGATGATGGTATGAATCTGCTCTTTCACCGCCAGACCATTCTTTTCATACAAATCGTCCCGGCCTGTAATATCCGTACAGATTTTAAGCATTTTTAAATAATCTTCAAAGTAAGTCACATCAAAATAAGCGGCGGTAATTCCGGCCTGCTTAAACGTTTCCTTTAAAGCCACATGTTCCTTTGTCTCAGAAGACAGGATCACAAAGTCCGGATCACATGCCAGGATCTGTTCCACACTGGGATTGTTGTAGGTTCCTACCGTAACTACAGGTTCCGGAAGTGTCAGCCCTCTTTCCTCAAAAGCATCATCTGTAACTGCCGTCAGCTCTCCTCCGGCATCCAGCCATATTTCTGCAAAACTGCCCATAAGAGCCACCACTCTTTCAGGCTTTTGAACAGCAATTTCCTGATCAAGCGCATCTGCAAAACGGTACCCCTCTCTGGAAGGCGGCGGTTCCTTTCCGTTATCGCTGCAGCCTGACAAAAAGCCTGCAAGCAGAAAAAAAATCACTCCAACCATCATTCTTCTCACTTTCAATCTGCCACAACACCTCCTGTTTCCAATTGCTTTCCATAGGCACAGTAACTGTCCTCTGCCATATAGTCGCCTTCATGGTAATATCCTGCCCTTGCGCGGCAGCCGCCGCACTCTTTTTCGTAGATACAATCACGACATGTCCCTTTATATCGCCGTGTTCGCAGATTTTTGAATAACCGGCTGCTTTTCCATATCTGATCAAAGGGCTGTTCCCTTACATTACCTGCTTCCTCTACCATATAGGCACAGGGCCTGACCGTTCCCACAGGATCAATGATACAGTAGGTCAATCCGGCAAGACAGCCTTTTGTAAAACGGGTTTTCACATCCATCTGCCGGGCTACCCGGATAAATTGTGGTGCACAGGTGGGCTTTATATCAATGGAAACCTGCTTCTGCTTCTCCATAATGGTTTTTAAGAGTTCTTCATATTCCATCACCTCCAGGGAGGTTTTTTCCAGAAACTTTCCTCTTCCTACCGGAATCAGGAAAAATAAGTAACTGGCGATTGCTCCTGATTCCACACAGAAATCAATGATATCGCATACTTCCTTTTTATTCCAGTCCATGATGGTCGTATGGATCTGAAAGGGCAGACCTGCCTTTTTGCAGTTTTCTATCCCTTTCAAAGTCATTTGAAATGCATCCTCTTTTCCCCTGAAAAAGTTATGTCTGTCTTCTTTTAAGCTGTCCAGGCTGATGCCCATGGCCTTTGCACCGGACTGCTTTAATTTCATGGCTGTTTCTTCTGTGATCAGCGTCCCGTTGGTTCCAAAGACCGGACGCAGTCCTATGGAAGCGGCGTAAGAGACCAGTTCAAAAATATCCGGACGCATGAGCGGCTCTCCTCCGCTGAATATCATAATCTTAAAACCGGCTGAGGCTATCTCTCCGATCATTTTCTTTGCTTCGTCTGTGGTCAGTTCCTCTGCGCTTTTTCTGCCGGCATCCTGATAGCAATGCCTGCATCTTAAATTACACTGATTGGTGGTCAGCCACGATACAATCATCCATTTTCTCCTTCCCTATACGTTTTGCCCATAGTGATTAAAAGTATATGCCTATTATATGTACAGGGCCCGTTCCATAGAATCAGGCTTTCCGGACTCCTTGAAGTTTAAGGCACTTGACAACGCTTTTTCTTCGTGCTATATTAACAAATAATTGAATACATATCTTCAGGGCAGGGTGTAAATCCCTACCGGTGGTAAAGCCCACGAGCCGCAAGGCTGATTCGGTGTGATTCCGAAGCCGACAGTATAGTCTGGATGAAAGAAGATGCAGACACATTTTTATGTGCATGGTATATTCACTCTGAAATCGTTTTGATTTCGGAGTTTTTTGTTTTTTATACCATTCCCCTCCATCATGTGATTACAGGCCTTGAACGATATCGGTTCAAGGCATTTTATATTTTAGGAGGTGTGCTGTTGACAGACATTGATTACATGAGAAAAGCATTGGCTCTTGCAAAAAAAGGGGTTGGCTGGGTCAGTCCCAATCCAATGGTGGGGGCTGTTATCGTAAAGGATGACAGGATTATTGGAATGGGCTTTCACCAGCGATCTGGTATGCCCCATGCGGAGCGTGAAGCCCTATTAAACTGCATGGAATCTCCTCAGGGAGCAACCCTTTATGTGACTCTGGAGCCATGCTGTCACTATGGCAAAACGCCGCCATGCACCGACGCAATCATCGAAAGCGGAATCCGAAAGGTTGTCATCGGTTCCCCGGATTCCAACCCTGTTGTAGCCGGCAAAGGAGTCAAAACCTTGCGTCACCATGGAATCGAAGTTACGGAAGGGATTCTTTTGGAAGAATGCCGAAAACTCAACCAGGTCTTCTTCCACTTCATGGAGAAACAAACACCCTACGTCGTAATGAAATATGCAATGACGATGGACGGAAAAATTGCCACTTATTCCGGAAAATCCAAGTGGATTACGGGGGAATCCTCCCGTCTTCAGGTGCAAAAAGACAGACACAGATATTCCGGAATCATGGTTGGTGTAAATACCATACTCGCCGACAACCCTATGCTGACCTGCCGCTTAAACGGCTGCAAAAGCCCCAGCCGTATTATCTGTGACACCCGCTTAAGGACGCCTTTAACGGCCCATGCCGTTCAAACTGCCAGTCAGTACAAAACCATTCTGGCTACCTGCTGTACCGATGCGTCCAAAATAAAACCGTATGAGGAGGCCGGATGCCAGGTCCTTACGGTTTCTCAAAAGGAAGGACGGGTGGACTTAAAGGAACTGATGATACAGCTTGGGAAACGGAACGTGGACAGCATTCTTTTGGAAGGCGGAAGCACGTTAAACTGGTCCGCTTTAACAAACGGAATCGTAAATAAAGTGCAGGTTTATACCGCACCAAAGTTGTTTGGCGGCATTGACGCAAAATCTCCCATCGGCGGCACCGGGGTGGAATCTCCAGACCATGCGTTTGCATTATCGCCGCCCCGGATCACAGTACTGGGAGACGATATCCTTTTTGAAAGCGAGGTGCTTTGATGTTTACAGGTATTATTGAAGAAACCGGTATTGTGCGCAGCGTAAAAAAGGGGGCACGTTCTGCGGTTCTGACCATTGGCGCATCCGGGATACTAAAGGATATTAAAACAGGGGACAGCATTTCAGTCAATGGCATCTGCCTGACCGTGACTTCTTTTACTCCTACGGAATTCACTGCAGATGTGATGCACGAAACCATGATCCGCTCCTCTCTTTCAAGGCTTCCTTCCGGTTCCATGGTGAACCTGGAACGGGCAATGCCTGCGAATGGCAGGTTTGGCGGCCATATCATCACCGGACACATCGACGGAACCGGAATCATCCGTTCCATGGAACGGGACGGCAATGCCATCTGGTATACCATACGGACGACGAAAGAAATATTGCGTTACATTGTAGAAAAAGGCTCTATAGGGATCGACGGCATCAGCCTGACCGTTGCCAGACTGTCAGAAAATGATTTCAGCGTATCCGTTATTCCCCATACTGCCAGGCAAACAACCCTGTCCGTCAAAAGGGTTGGGGATACTGTCAATCTGGAAAACGACTGTGTAGGAAAATATGTTGAAAAATTCCTTGGAGCTGCTGCCCCATTAAATAACATTTTTTCATACAGTCAGAATTAGGAGGGAATATGTTTCATTTTAATACGATTGAAGAAGCACTTGAAGATCTGCGCCAGGGTAAGGTCATACTGGTTACTGATGATGAGGACCGGGAAAATGAAGGGGATTTGATCTGTGCGGGCCAGTTTGCCACTACGGAAAATATAAATTTTATGGCTGTCCACGGAAAAGGACTGATCTGTATGCCCATGAGCGCTGCCCTTTGTCAAAAACTTCAGCTTCCTCCAATGGTTCAGGATAATACCGATAACCATGGAACTGCTTTTACGGTTTCCATTGACCACATCAGTACCACCACCGGAATTTCTGCACAAGAACGTGGAATTACAGCCCGTGCCTGTGTGATGGAAGACGCAAAGCCGGAGGACTTTCGCCGTCCGGGTCATATGTTTCCTTTAATCGCAAAATCAGGCGGTGTTTTAGAACGGAACGGTCATACGGAAGCAACGGTCGACTTACTTCGTCTTTCCGGTCTGAAAGAGTGCGGATTATGCTGTGAGATCATGAAGGAAGACGGAACCATGATGCGCACTCCGGAATTAATAAAACTGGCAGAAGCTTACGGCCTTACCTTCATCACCATCAAAGAACTGCAAAATTACCGCAAAAAGCATGACAAACTGGTAGAATGCGCTTCCGTGACGAAAATGCCCACCAAATATGGGGAGTTCAAAGCCTACGGCTATGTAAACAAGCTCAATGGGGAACATCACGTTGCATTGGTCCGGGGAGAAATCGGAGATGGAACCAATCTCCTGTGCCGCGTCCATTCGGAATGCCTGACCGGGGATGCCTTTGGCTCTCTCCGCTGCGACTGCGGCCAGCAGCTTGCGGCCGCCATGAAACAGATGGAACAGGAGGGACGGGGCATTCTTCTCTATATGCGGCAGGAAGGCAGGGGCATCGGCTTGATCAACAAGCTTCGTGCCTATGAATTGCAGGATCAGGGGCTTGATACTCTGGAAGCAAATCTGGCTTTGGGTTTTGACGGTGACATGAGGGAATATTACATTGGTGCTCAGATACTGAAGGATCTGGGTGTGAAGACTCTGCGCCTGCTGACGAATAATCCGGATAAAGTATACCAGCTTTCTGATTTCGGAATGGAAATCACAGAACGGGTCCCTATCCAGATGAGTGCCACCGCCTATGACTTGTTTTACTTAAAGACCAAACAGTCCAAAATGGGACATCTGTTAAATTATAAAAAGGAGCTTTGATCATGAACATATTTGAAGGAAAATTAGTATCTGAAGATATAAAAATAGGTATTGTTGCCGCCCGCTTTAATGAATTTATAACCTCAAAGCTGCTTTCCGGCGCTCTGGACGGACTAAAGAGGCATGAGGTCTCCGACGAAGACATTGATGTGGCCTGGGTACCCGGAGCCTTTGAGATTCCGCTCATCGCATCAAAAATGGCCAAAAGCAAAAAATACGATGCCGTTATCTGCCTGGGTGCCGTCATCCGTGGCAGCACCAGCCACTATGATTATGTCTGCAATGAAGTTTCAAAGGGAATCGCACAGATATCTCTTGCCAATGATATTCCCGTATTATTCGGTGTGCTGACAACAGAAAATATTGAGCAGGCCATAGAACGCGCCGGTACCAAAGCAGGAAATAAAGGCTTTGACTGCGCAGTCAGTGCAATAGAAATGGTAAATCTGATGCGTGCATTTTAATATTTTTTCATTTTATATATAAAAAAGACAGCCTCCATTTCATGGAGGCTGTCTGATACTTATACTACAAAAATTCAACAGCTTCAGCCCTGCCTTGATTCTTTCTGTCCCAGAAGATCCCATCGTCCGTTTTTCAGGGGCTAAGCTTTTCACATTACCGCTCTCATAAAAATACAGCGCTTTACTATCTTTCGTTCATTTGCTGTCAATCGTTCTGTAAGTTTTCCAACTTATCTAAAAGCTGCAGCATCCATTGGTTATTCTGATCTATAAACCTTTTGCCAGCCAGTATTTCACTGACTGACTGTATATAGGTGCCCGGAACCATCTCGTCCCTGCAATTTTCAATTAAATCTGTGATGATCTGCCTCGTATTCTCCAAATGGAATTGGAATCCATACACCCTTTTTCCATAGGCAAAAGCCTGATTCCTGCAGGCCTCATTGGTAGCAATCAGCATGGACTCTTTCGGCAAATCGGTAAAGGTGTCTCCATGCCATTCAAAAACAACCGGATTTGGCGGAAAGTGAGAAAACTGGGGCAAAGCCATAGCCTCTTTTGTAAAAGTCACTGGAAACCAGCCAATTTCACTGTACTGATTTTTTACTACCTTTCCGCCAATCACGTCCGCAATCAACTGTGCTCCCAGACATAAGCCAAGGATTAACTTATTCTCGCTGATGGCTGTCTTTATAAATTCTTTTTCTTTTATCAACCATGGATATGTTTCTTCCTCATAGATATTCATGGGACCGCCCATAATAACCAGCCAGTCAAAATCCTCCCCAGCTGGCAGTTTGTCGTCCTCAAATAACCGGGTACAGGTAACGGGATACTTCCTGCTTTCGGCCCAGCTAAGAATAATCCCGGGATTTTCAAACGGTACATGCTGCAGATAATGAATTCTCATAATAGCTCCTTCTTTTAAAATTTCAGCAACTTCCTGAGCACTAAGGAGATCATTCTCTATAAATTAATCCTCCATTAGATAAGAATATAATGCTTCAGTGCCCAAAATAATAATAAAACATCAGATGTTTATTCAGAATCTTACGCCACACGGTCAATAATATTTTGTAATATTCTATTATTTTGAGCCAATCACTGTAATATTACCATAACAGAACAATCATGGCAAGAATAATTCAATCTGCTGGAAACCATCTGTCAATCCAATACAAGGGGCTTTATCTTTTTTACAACATCTAAAAGTGTTCCGTCTCTTGCTTCCACAATGGCTACAACCTTGTCTTCCCATTCCAGTTTATCCGGAGTTCCCACCAGACTATAAGCCTTATCTTTCAAATATTCAATTGTCACACGAGAAATCCCTGCGCTGTCAAGACATTCCTCCAGATCCTTTCTTAAGGGGTTTACCGCAATTCCATAATCCGTAACCAGAACATCTACGCAGTCTCCGGGTGTGGTAACCGTAACGACACGGTCACACACCGTAGCCATCCTTCCTCTGGTCAGAGGGGTTACGATAATACAGCATTTGCTGCCGGCCGCGGTATCGGGATGACCGCCCGGGGCACCTCTTAGGACTCCGTCCGAGCCTGTAATAACATTTACATTAAAATCCGTATCAATTTCCAGAGCAGATAAAACCACAAAATCCAGCATATTGACATAAGCACCTTTGTTTCCCGGATTTGCATATTCGCTTAAGCTGATTTCCAGATGTTTTGGATTCTTAAACAAATGGTCAATGGCACCCTGGTCAAAATCCTGCGTATCAAGAATATATTCCACCAGTCCCTTATCCTGAAGCTTGCAGATAGAACTGCTGGTCCCGCCCAATGCAAATTTCATTTTAATTCCCTTATCTGTCATATGGCCTTCAAGAAAGCGGTTTACTGCAAGAGAAGGTCCTCCCACTCCGGTCTGGAAGGAAAATCCGTCCTTGAAATATGGGGTTGCTGCAATGATTCTTGCAACATCTTCAGCCATCATCAATTCTCTTGGATTTTCCGTCATTCTTGCTTCCTTGGTAGAAATCTTTTTCGCATCTCCAATATTTTCCACAACACATACACAATCCACATCAATGGCAGAGATGGATGACGGCATGTTGGGGAAATCCACCAGTGTATCAGTAATGATTACTGTATGGTCGGCATAATGGGCATCATGAATGGCAAATCCCATATTTCCGCAGTTATTTTTTCCGCCTACGCCCTTGGCATTACCAAATTCATCGGAAGTGGAAGCGGCCAGGAATGCAATATCAATATGAACCTCTCCTGCTTCCACGGCTCTTGGCCTTCCTCCGTGGCTTCTGATAATTGCAGGGGTTGCCAGCTTTCCCGCTGAAATGACTTCACCGATACGTCCCCTCACACCAGACGTCTGTACGCCAATGATCTTACCCTCTTCAATATAATCTGCAATAATATCCTGTGCGCTTCCAAGAGAAGTTGCTGCTACTGTTATATCCTTTAACCCCATCTCTTCCACCAGGACCTTTGCTACCATGCTTGCCACATAATCTCCGTCTCTGAACTCAGTATGGAAGGAAAATGTCATTCCGTCATGGGCACCGCATCTTTCACAGGCTTCCCGGATGCTTTTGCACAGTTTACTTTCCACTGGCTTTACAAAACGGCATGCCTTTGGTGAATCCTTTTTTATATACTTGCCATCCATATAGTATTTTCCCTGATAGACCTCTTTTCCATTTTTAAGAAGCTCATCCGGAATCTCTCTGTTCACGGCGTTTATCATTTCATTACTTCCTTTCTCAATCAATTGTTCATACCCTGTGTTCTTTCTTTTCCCTGCGGCCGTTTCCTATAAGTCTCCCTGGTAGACGCCGCATGCTTTGGCTAAATCAAGAATTCTTCTGGCATCCTCAAAGAATGGAATATCAACCATTTTCCCATCTACCGTGTAGACACCAATGCCGGAATCGGCCTGTTCGTTAAAGGAACGCACCAGTTTTTCTGCATAGGCAATTTCTTTTTTAGTCGGAGCAAATGTTTCGTGTACGAAACGGATCTGTTTAGGATTGACCACACTTTTTCCATCAAATCCCATTTTATGGTTCTGGATTACTTCGGCCCGAAATCCTTCCATGTCATCAATATTGGGGAACATGGTATCAAAGCACTGGACACCTGCTGCTCTTGCTGCCAAAAGCATCTGGCCTCTCGCCGCCAGCATCTCAATCCCGCCTTCTTCGATCTGGACATGCATGCTTTTACGGAAATCTCCGCCGGAAATCGCACAGCCAAACATTCTGTCTGAGGCGGTAACAATTTCATACGCATTTAAAATTCCCTTGGGACTTTCTAAAGCTGCCATGAGAAGTGTTCTTCCCACTTCCACACCGAATTCCTTTTCTGCCATTATCACATGCTCTTCTACGGCCTTTACGTCTTGTGCGCTTTCGCATTTGGCAATTCTAATTCCGTCTGCTCCGCCTGCAACCACACATCGGATATCTTCCTTCCAGTGAGGGGTATCCAGTCCGTTGATTCTCACGATAACTTCTGTTTTGCCGTAATCTATATTTTTAAGGGCATGATACAAGGAGAACCTTGCCGCATCCTTCTGGTTTTCTGCAACAGCATCTTCTAAATCCAGAATAATGCTGTCCGCACCGTAAATATACGCATCTTTAATCAGCCCCGGCTTCTGTGCATTCATGAACATCATGGTACGGCGAAGGCGTTTCTTCTCTGGCTTTGGTCTTGTAATCATCTGACATTTCCTCCCCATGAAATATTTTCATTGGAAATACCGCAGCTTCTGTATACTGCACAGCCAACACGGGCTTTAATGGTACATTCTAAAGCTCCCTTGTCAATCACCGTCACTTTTCCTGTTTTAACTTCTAGTTCTTTTAGCGTTTTTTCCACCGCTTCCTTTATCTGCCGGCCGTACTGATTCATGACGCTGCTTTCGATCATAACACTCAGTTCGCTGCTGCAAGGCTCAACGGTTACCTGAGCGTCGCTGGACTCTAAGGTTCCGGCAATTGCCGTCTGTTTAATCTCCATAGCTTATCTCCTTCTTTTTCGTATAACATATAAGTTGTATATAATAAGGCTGCTGTTCTTACCGCAGACCTATCAGCAAAGTTCCTATATTCCCAGAGCTAAAAGAAATATACCAAAGGCCGACATGCCAAAGAATAACAGAAAAAGTTTCCTTTGCTCTTTCTCTCTTTTTTCCATTGCCCGTTCCATTTTCTCCACTACATCCCTGATACGAAAACTGTATTGGTTCAGTACACTTCCATCAAATGTATGAGTGGAATATTGGCCGAATGATTCATATGGCACCTGACTCTTTATGGGCTCTGAATTTTTAGCAACTGCCTTCTTTCTGATTTCCATGGCTTATCCTCCTTTGCATTTGCAAAATTGTAACAATTTTATTCTTGCAATTCATTGACAGGGAACAAAAATACTACATCAAGAAAATATTTTCTATGCTATTTTCTTTCACTGATTTTACCAGTTTTTTTGTGTAATTAAGGCAAAAAACCAGCATATAGCCTAATCATAAGATAGCATTCATTTTAATAAATGTAAAAGTCCTATTTTTCCACTATTTACATTCTAAACAGGAATGTATACAATTGTTTACAAAGGATGTTCCTTTGTATAAAATATACTTTATAAAGAAAGCATAAGAACCTGTGCCCCGGTTCTATTACTTATTGGCTGACCTTGATGCTCTGCTATTAAAACCGATAAACATTTTTTATAAAACCATTAGATTCTTGTAAGGAGTTACGTATGGATGAGAGAGATTTTGAACTTTTAAAAACTCTGGGAAAAACAAAGAACATAACCCGGGCGGCTGATTTGCTGTACGCTACCCAGTCCTCTTTATCAAAAAGGATCAGCGCAATTGAGCATGAACTCGGTATCACTCTTATGCTTCGCTCCAGACATGGAATTCATTTCACGCCGGAGGGGGAAGAGGTTTTAAAACGAACCGCGCAGGCAGCCAATCAGCTGAAAATCATGAGAGAAGCGATTGACGAAAAGAAAGGATATGTCTGCGGTACCTTAAATGCAGGAGTATCCATTAACTATGCTCTTTTCCGTCTATCCGGACTTTTAGCCAACTATAAAAAAGCATACCCCAATGTAAATACTCACATTATTACGGATCAAAGTAAAAAATTATATCTTCAGCTTATGGAAGGAACCGTTGATGTGGCTATATTAAGAGGTGATTATGCCTGGACAGGAACAAAGCTTTTGCTTGAAAAGGAAAAAATCTGTGCCATATACAGTGAAAAATATAAAAACAGATCATTTCACGAAATCCCATATATTGGAAGAAAGACAGATATTGAATTTGAGAGGGAGTCTGTCCGGTGGATGAGGGAGAATGGCCTGCAGCCGGAACAAAATGGAATCTACGTAGACAATATCATTACATGTGTAGGAATGGCGGAACAGGGACTTGGCTGGACCATGGTGCCTGAAATATGTCTGGGTGGGTTCCATGGCTGCGTACAGCCTCTGTTCTTCCAAAACGGAACAGCATTTGAACGATCCACCTATGTTTTATGTTCTGAGATGGCGCTTTTACTGCCTCAGATCAGGGCTTTTATTGATGTTTTAAAAGGTTACGACCAAAAGGAGAAAAACAATGAGTGACTATAATATTTCCAGAGTTTCACCCAATGATAAAAGAAGCAATCAACTGATTGATGAACTGCTTTTAAGAGAAGGAATCCGCAGGGACAAGAACCTCGATTACACCTGTGCCATGTTTGATGAAGATTTCAATGTAATCGCCACGGGAAGCTGTTATGGCAACACCCTTCGCTGTCTTGCCGTAAGCAGCGAACACCAGGGAGAAGGTCTGATGAACCAGATCATGACACATTTGACAGAGGTCCAGTTTCACAGGGGCTATTCGCACCTGTTCCTGTACACAAAATCCTCTGCTTCCAGATTTTTCTCTGACCTGGGCTTCTATGAAATTGTAAGCATTGCCAATAAGGTGGTTTTTATGGAAAATAAAAGGCGGGGATTCAGCGATTATATTGACCGCTTAAGCGAGAATAAGAAAACAGGAAAATCGGTGGCCGCCATTGTGATGAACGGCAACCCCTTTACCTTAGGGCACCTTTCCCTTGTAGAAAAAGCGGCGAAAGAAAATGATGTACTTCATCTGTTCATTGTCAGTGAAGATGTGAGCCTTGTTCCTTTTGAAGTAAGAAAACGCCTCATCATGGAAGGTACGGCACACCTTTCCAATATCTGCTACCATGACAGCGGCCCTTACATTGTAAGCACGGCTACCTTTCCAAGCTATTTCCAAAAGGACGATGAAGCAGTAATAGAAAGCCACGCCCTTTTAGATCTGGGGATTTTCGTAAAAATTGCCAAAGCCCTCGGAATCAACAAACGGTATGTGGGGGAAGAACCCAACAGCCAGGTAACGGCTATTTATAATGATATTATGAAAGAAAAACTACCGGAGTCAGGCATTGACTGCGTCATCATCCCAAGAAAAGAAACAGCCGGAACCGTAATCAGCGCATCAACCGTAAGAAAGCTGATCAAGGACGGAGAATTTTCTCTTTTAGGTAACTATCTTCCAAACTCTACCCTTCGCTATTTTCAAAGCGCGGAGGCAGAACCTGTGATTCAAAAAATCCGGGAAGCAGAACAGGTAATTCATTATTAATCCTGCAATCCATGGGCGCTGCAAAATAAAGCTGCGGCATAGTTTCTACAAAAATCATTCGCTAACATGAAAAAACGCCTTGATACGGGTTTTTATAACCTGAATCAAGACGTTTTTTCTATCTTACCATTAATTTAGACGGATTGGCAACGGCCTCATTAATCAGGAACAATTAGTGGCACCGCTGTTTCAGCTTAAAATGTTTTTGCAAATTCTCCTGCTTCTTCAATGGTTTTTGTAATGATTGCATCAACATCAACGCCCATTACGTCAAGCTGGTCTGCCGCTATGGTGGTATAATCGGTCACTCCCATAAAGCCCAGAACGGTTTTTAAATATCTGTCTCCCATCTCCATCTCTGCTGCAATTCCGGTACTGTAGGCACCGCCTCTTGTGGTGAAATTCACTGCTTTCTTTCCCTTACATAATCCGATTGGACCATCTGCCGTATACCGGAAGGTAATAGAGGAAATACAGACATAATCAATATAAGCTTTTAAAATTGCCGGTATGCTCAAATTCCAAAGGGGTTCTGCAAACACATATTTATCTGCCTCCGCAAACTGATATGCGTATTTTAAAACCGGATGATCTTTTCCCTCTCCTGGTGTGGGGGTATGATAGGCAAGATCCTGCTCCTCCAGGAAATGAATTCCCAGCTTATAAAGATCCAAAACTACTACCTCATCTTCCGGATGAAGCTTCTGATACTGACTGATAAAAGCATCCGATATTTTAAAGGTTCTGGAGACACCTTCGGGTTTTGCATTTGCTTTAATATAAAGAACTTTACTCATAGATGAATTCTCCTTACTGTATTTTTATATTGTTAATTTTTAAACAATCCCATGCAGACCTTACTTTCGTCACTGTCATCATTTGGAATATCTTTTATTATACAACCAATAAAAATGAATTGATAGACCCTTTAAACACTTTCCAAAAATTTAATATTTTTTCTGCTTTATTTCCATAAATTTTCATTATATTTTATTTAGTTACCTTTTTTTCAATTGCTCTCCATTCTCTCCTTCGTAAGTTCTTCCCCAGCCGATGAACACAGAGACCAGTAAAACCACAAACAAGCACATTGGGTAAAACATACCCGAGGCGATCTCAGCAGCATTCAGCGGTTTAACGAATTCGTAGCCCTGAACCAACAATGCTCCTATGTATACGAATACACTTAAAAATGGAACACATACCGGAATCGAATTTGCAAAACCATCCAGAAGGTTTGCCCTGCGGTAAGGATGAATGTCCTTTTCTTTTCCTACCTGATTTAAAATTGGTCCAAAGGTAATAATGGCCGCACTCGTTACTCCGCCAAATAATAGCGTAGTGATGCAGATTCCAGCTGCGGAAATCAACTCAGTTCCCCTTGCACTTTTCCCGGCGCCACTGTTTAATATGGCTTTAATAATCATATCAAATGCACCTGCACTTCTTAATACACCCATAATACCGAATACAGAGATAACAAGGGTTACTGTTCCCATCATGTTAAAAATACCCTTTACCAGGAATCCGCCAGGGGCTCCATCTGCCACATTTGCAATATCGGCAGGCTTAATTAACCCAAATATAAGACCAGCGGCAGAACCTAAGATCAAGCCTGCTGTAATCGCTTTGTAAATACTTCTTGTCCGCACGGAAACAAGCAGCATAATAACTACCGGAACCAGCATAATAAGGCTCTTGGAATTCATACTTGCTTCTAACATCTCACTTGCACCTTCACCGATAGAATGTCCACCACCAAAGATAAAAAATAAAACAGTTGCAATGATCCCTGCCACTAAAGAATATTTTAGTCTGCTGGATACCACGCCACCGATATCTGCAGTACCGCCCTTTTTATATTCCTGTGTTGATGCGGACATAATCGTTGTATCAGAAATAGGTGCAAGATTATCGCCAAAGATTGCTCCGGACAGAATTGCTCCGGCAAGTACTGCTGGATTGCACCCCAGTAACACTCCGGCCGGATAAAATATTGGAAAAGCGGTAAACATGGTTCCAATGGAGGAACCGGTAGCCGTCGCAATCACGCAAAGGGAAATAAACGTAAATGCCGTAAATGCTCCCCCACGGATTCCCATAGAATCTGCCAGCCACACAAAACCACCGGATACATTTCAGGCTTTTATCATTTCAGAAAACATACCGATTACAAATAAAATCAAAACAATGGAAATTGCAACCTCATCTGCGATTCCTGCACAGACAGATTTCCAGAAATCATCATACTTTTTAGCAAATAAAGCTCCAATCATTAAGCCTGCAAAAGCTCCCATTGCCAACGCATACATTTCAAAGGTTTTAAATACTACAAAGTATAAGATACAGCTAATCAAAAATACGGTTAATGGTATGAATGCAGATACTATTCCACCGAAAAATTCCAAATTCTTCTTATTTTCCATGTTGTTGTTCTCCTTGTTTTTCCGATTTAGTTAAAATGAAGATTCTTTTCTTCCGCCAGAGTGATCAGGGCCTCTTTTATTTTCTCAAATGCTTCTTTTGCTCTCATTTCTTCTGCAAAGCAGGCATGAACAATCCTAAGATGTCCTTCTCCGCAAAGCGGTCCATAGGGTGAGCCTTCATTTACAGATATTTTGGCATGTTCCAAAATGTAAGCTGCCACTTCTTTACTCGTTCCAAGTTTTGAAATATTGATCCAGGAGAGAATGCCGCTTTCAGGCTTAACTGCTGTTACACCAGGAATGCTGCTGAACACTTCATAAGCGATGTCCCTTCTTCTTTCCAGCACATCATGATAATGATTTAAAATGGATTCATCCTGCAATGCAGCAATTGCAGCCTGTTGCGCCAGGGTATTGGTCGCACCTAAGACATTCACAGCTCCACCATATAAAACATCCATGATATGATCATCCGCAACAATATATCCTACACGGAAACCAGATAATCCTAATCCTTTTGATATAGAAAATACAGTTACTGTCCGTTCCCACATACCAGGCACGAAAGCTGGTGATACAAATTTAATCCCATCATAAATATGGTCTTCAAACGCCTGGTCACAGACTAAGATCAAATATTAAAATCTACTACGATCCCACTTCTTGGGGAAAATAAACGGATCATCGGATTGCTTTGTATAAACTTTTACACCAGTATTTCTATATCGGATTTTGTTTCCCAATTATACCCTCAGTCCCATATGCAGCTTGCTGAAGCAAAAAATATTGAAACATTTTCCGAAAATATTGATGATCTTTTAGAAAGTACATTAAATGAAATCCGAGAAAATATTATGAACGATCCATCCATATCTTCTGCAAATAAGAATAAAGAAATTATAATTGCTCTGGAACAGCGCGGCATATTTAATATCAAAGATTCTGTGGTTAAAATTGCCAATTTATTAAATATATCAAAAAATACGGTTTATCTTCATTTAAGGAATTTAAAATAGAGGACCCAACCCTTTTTGCTGCCTCATTCAGTTCCAATAGTTTCTATTTGTTCCCTAGGTACCCAAATGGTGCCTACTTTACGATACATAAAATGAGTATTATAATAAACTTATATCGTTTGATACAAGTGGCTGAAGGGTGTTTTTATACAAACCGTTTTCGCCTGTATTTTTATCCGATAAGGTTAGCCATGTCTAACCCGGAGGTATTAAGGCGGAAGGCACTTCAATAACGAATACTTTCCATTATAAAATCAAGCATTAAAAGGAGGTTTTTATTATGATAGCAACGATTATTATAGCAGCACTGATTGCTGCCTATGTTGGATTCGTTATTATACGCAGAATCCAGAAAAGAAAAAACGGAGAAGCCGGCTGCGGATGTGGCTGCGGCTGCTCCGAACTACCGGAAGACACCAGATAGCTTAATAATGAAACGTACATAGACGGAGCAGTTTCCTGCAATGACTGCAATTTGCGGAAAACTGCTCCGGATGTTTTCAGATCATCAAGTCCTCTGACCAGTCTCCGGTTTCATAAAAGCATTAGTGTACGCTCTGTACGATATCCAGTATCTGATCCTGCGTAATTCCATTGTTCAGTTTTATGGAGTATGAATATCCTTTCGCCTGCCAAACGGCCAGAACATAGTGATCCTCATCTCCTTTTATGGTCACACTGATATCATCGGACAGAATGCTTTTCACGCTGGTATACTGGTTATAATCTCCGCTCACGTCCTCATCACCGGCAGACATCCGGTAAGAAACTGCCTGGTCTTTACCGGTGTAATCAATCTGAGCGGTCTTCTTCCAGTAGGAAGTGAACCGGATTTCTTCTGCCTCGAACGGAAGCTTCTGCACCTGGCGGACGTTAAAGCCAACCGCCTTGGATAAATCCTTAACAGAACGGTACGTTGTAATATCAGGAATCACCTGCTGGGGAAGCTCTGAGGACGGATTTATGGTATTGTATACAAGATAGGACCCAACAAATAAAAATGCAACGCAGGCAGCAATGGACACATATCTCCGATAGGAAAAGGAATGGACCGGTTTTTCTTCTGTTTCCATTACGTCTAATTGACGAATCCGCTCCATGACCCTGTCGTGAATTTCCGGTGTCACTTTGATCTGTTTCATGATCTCATTGTATCTAGACGCCAAAATCGTACACCTCCTTTAAGATTTCCTTCAGCCTAAGTCTGGCTCTAAGCAGCAAAGACCGGACCGTGGTTTCTTTTTTTGATAAAAGTTCTGCAATCTGCGCCGTATTATATCCTTCCTGATAAAAGAGATGGACGATCTCTCTGTATTTATCCGGCAGCTCTTTGACCGCCTCCCACACAAAAGCCAGGTCCTCTGCTTCCTCAGCAGCCAGATCTTCACTCAATTCATCAGTTCTTCGGATTTGATTGTAGGAAATTTTATTTTTGCTGATATTGATGGCCACACGCATAAACCATGCCTTTTCATGGCTGTCTGACTTAAATTGAGGCATTGTTTTTATATACTGGACAAGCGTGTCCTGCAACACGTCTTCGGCATCGCTCCTGTTATGAAGATAGGAATAGGCCAGACGCAAAATATTGTCACCGTATAGCTGAAGCATCCACTCAGTATTTACATTGATCTGGGCCCTGCGGGCCTCATCGCTGACGGCCGGTGCCTTTTTATCTTTTTCCAGCACACGCGGAGCAAATAAACGCAGATATGTATTCTTTGAAATCAGAAAAAGCTGAGTCAGCGCATATTGAATGTTATATACTCCTGTCATTTTATCACCTCCAGGTATGGGGAAAGCACACTGCATTTACCAGCCTTCTCTTCCCTGTTCGTTTTATTGAATACTGCTGATCATATCACTTATTTCAAGGCTGCTTATACCGGCTTCTGCCGGGTCCGCAGAAACAGCAAAGGAATATTCTCCGTCTTCCCACACGGCAACGCTTACTTTTCCGTCGTTCCCCCTGGTGGATACCTGAAATTTTCCTATTGCAGCTGTAGTATTTTCCTTATAGGAATTATAATCACCGCTGATGTCACTCCTTCCCCTGGCTTTTCGGATTTGAATGGATTTTTCCCCATCTTCATAAATGAGCTCGATCATGTCATGGTCTATGGCACGTATGGCAGACTGGGTATATCCCTGCGGCATTTGTTCAAATACTGCAGCTTGAAATCCCGCAATTATTTCAGCCTCTTCTATCGTATTGCAATCCACAAATGGATTGGGGAGTTGTACTGTCTCCTTTGTAAAACCTTCACTTTTTGTCTGTTTCTGTGGCTTTTCTTTTGCTGATGCGGTATTTGTGCAGGCAGCCAGAGCCAGAGTCATAATACACATGGTAATTACAATTAATTTTTTCATAGTTTTTCCTTCCTGTTCGGATATTTAATGTGGACCGTTTCACGGTCCTGCTTTATATACACATGAGAAGGCAAAAATGTTGCAAAATAAAAAAATTATCATAAAAACTTTTAGCAGATGAGGAATATTATATTGATAGTATCGTTTTACCGGAATATTTGCAATACCATATTTATTATATCACAAAAAAGACCTGACTGCCGGGTGCAATCAAGTCTTTTCTCTTTAACCAAGTATTTTCTTTAAATCTTCCTCTGGTGAACTGATAGGTCCAATATTATATTTTTCTACTAAGATGTTAAGCACATTGGGAGAAATAAATGCCGGTAATGTAGGCCCTAAGAGAATATTTTTAATTCCAAGGGAAAGCAGGGTCAAAAGGATGCATACTGCCTTTTGCTCATACCAGGAAAGGACCAGAGACAAAGGAAGATCATTTACATCACATTCAAATGCATCAGCCAGCGCAAGAGCTACTTTTATGGCACTGTATGCGTCGTTGCACTGCCCCATATCCAGTATTCTCGGAAAACCATCAATATGTCCGAGATCAAGGTCATTGATACGGTATTTGCCGCAGGCGAGGGTCAGGATTATGGTATCCATAGGCGTCAGCTTTGCAAATTCCGTATAATAGCTTCTTCCGGGAGCAGCGCCGTCGCAGCCGCCAATCAGAAAGAAATGGCGGATTTTCCCTTTCTTAATCAGGTCAATAATAGCTCCGGCTGAGGATAACACGGTTCCATGTGCAAATCCCGTTGTTACTGTGGAGCCATCATTGATTCCCTTCATATGCTCATCTTCTTTATATCCGCCGCACTCCAACGCTTTTTCAATAACAGGCGTAAAGTCTTTATCCTCTCCGATGTGGACCAGATCCGGATAAGAAACCACGGAGGTAGTGAATACTCTGTCACTATAGCTTTGTCTTACAGGCATCAGACAGTTGGTGGTAAATAATATGGGGCCGGGGATATTATGAAATTCTGATTGCTGGCTCTGCCATGCCGTTCCGAAATTCCCTTTCAAGTGTTTGTATTTTTTAAGCCCCGGATAACCATGTGCAGGAAGCATCTCGCTGTGTGTATAGATGTTGATTCCTTTGTCCTTTGTCTGCTCCAGAAGGAGTTCCAAATCATGGAGATCATGACCGCTTACTACAATAAAAGGCCCTTTTTCAATCGTCAGAGGAACTTCTGTTGGAACAGGTGTTCCGTAGCTCTCCGTATTTGCACTGTCAAGCAGTGCCATGCATTTAAAGTTTACTTCACCAGTCTTTAATACCAGGGGAAACAGCGTATCCACGTCATAATCTTCCCCAATCGCACATAATCCCTCATAGAAGAATGAAGTAACTTCCGGATCTGTAAATCCCAGTGCAAATGCGTGATACGCATATGCAGCCATGCCCCGAAGCCCGAATAAAATCAACGATTTTAACGACCGGATATCTTCATCATCTTCCCATATATCCCGCACATCGTAGTTTTTCGTATCTGCTGCAATCTTTTCTTTTTCACGGGCAACCTTATCAATCAGGTCTATGATGGTGTCATTATAAAAGTTTACATTGGTGATTGTTGTAAATAAGCCCGTAATGATTAGTTCATCGGATTCTTTGGTGGGCTTTGCCGATTGTACTGCTCTGGAAAGACCAATGAGGCCACTGGTTAATTCATCCTGATAATTAGCTGTATCGCACTTTTTACCGCATACACCGGCTTTTCCTTCGCAGCCGGTATTATGAGCTGTCTGCTGACACTGAAAGCAAAACATTTCCTGCATAACGATTAATCTCCTCTCTGAAACCCGCAGATGATTTTAAAACATACAGAAAATACTATTTCCAGCATCCTCCATTATTATTCCTACCTGCAGACAGGAAAGAGTCTTTTTTTTCTTCCGGTAACATAAAAAACGCCTTATCTGAACAGCTCTATTCCATTCAGACTAAGACGCTTTTCCTGGCGCTTCCCTTTCTATTACTGCTTAAGGAATCACATAACCAGCAGATTTATTTCATATTGCGATACCCTTTGCTGTCACCATCACCAACATAAAAGAGATTATCAAATGCAGATACATTCAGCCGTCCTGAATCATTTAAATAGGCTTCTGACACAAGACGTCCTTTGATTTTTGCCAGAATATTTGTAATTCCCATATGGTTCTCACTTTCAATCACATCTGTCAGTCTGCATTCAATGGAAATGGGGCATTCTTCGATGATGGGGGCATTGACAACCTTTGATGGCACCGGTGTCAGATGAATGCTGTCAAACTTTTTGCATTCTGCTCCTGTATTCTTTCCGCAGAAATTCACCGCTTCCACCTGGCTGCTGTCCACGACATTTACAACAAAATCAGATACTTCCTTGATTCGGTTCAGGGCATATCCCTTGGTACTGAAGCCAAGAGCCATCATATCCTTTAACGTATAGGATGAAGATATGGTTGTTACATTGGGAGTTCCATCTGTATCATAATAACTGACCAGAACGATTGGAAAGCCGTAATACAGCTTATCATAATATACGTTTTCCTTTTTCATGTTTTCCTCCATTCAATCGTGAAATATTTCATTGCATCTGTAAGCCAGCACTTACCATATAATAGTACCAAAAAAGGTCCGCCAAAGACGTTGCACAGGCAACATCCTTGACGGACTTCTATTGTTGATCCGATTATGCGTTCATGAATAATTCAATATCATCATCCACACTGCCGATTCCAGCAATACCAAAGGTCTCAACAAGGACATTTGCAACATTTGGAGATAAAAATCCTGGTAATGTTGGTCCTAAGTGAATGTTCTTAACACCTAAGTGAAGCAGTGCCAGAAGTACAATTACGGCCTTCTGCTCATACCATGCGATGTTGTAAGCAATCGGAAGTTTATTAATATCATCAAGTCCAAATACTTCTTTTAACTTTAATGCGATCAGCGCAAGAGAATAAGAGTCATTACACTGTCCTGCATCGAGAACTCTTGGAATACCGCCGATATCCCCAAGCTCCAGCTTGTTATATTTGTACTTTGCACATCCAGCGGTAAGGATTACAGTATCCTTCGGAAGCTTCTCTGCAAATTCTGTATAATAGTTTCTTGATTTTGCTCTGCCGTCGCAGCCTGCCATTACAAAGAACTTCTTAATGGCACCGGATTTCACAGCGTCTACCACTTTGTCTGCAAGTGCAAATACCTGATTATGTGCGAAACCGCCTACGATGGTGCCAGTCTCGATTTCTTCCGGGCTTGGAAGCTTCTTTGCAAGTTCAATGATCGCTGAAAAATCCTTCTTTCCATTCTCATCTGCCTCAATATGAGTACAGCCTGGGAAACCGGTAGCCCCTGTAGTGAAAATTCTTGATGCAACTTCCGGGGATTTTGGAGGAACGATACAGTTCGTTGTAAAGAGAATCGGTCCGTGGAAGGATTCAAATTCTGTTACCTGTTTCCACCATGCATTTCCGTAGTTTCCTGCAAAATGTTCGTATTTCTTGAATGCAGGATAATAGTGAGCCGGAAGCATCTCGCCGTGGGTATAAACATCCACACCTGTGCCTGCTGTCTGCTCTAAAAGCTGCTCCATATCCGTTAAGTCATGACCGGAGATAAGAATCGCCGGATTCTTTCTTACACCGATATTAACGGTAGTGATCTCCGGATTGCCGTAACGGCTTGTATTGGCCTCATCAAGAAGTGCCATAGCGGACACGCCAAATTCACCGGTCTTTAAAGTCAGTGCCACCAGATCATCGGCGGATAAAGTATCATCAAGTGTTGCGGCCAGAGCTTCATACATGAACGCATAGATATCGTTGTTCTCTTTGCCGATGTTAAATGCATGCTCTACATAAGCAGCCATACCCTTGATACCGTAAATGATCAGTTCTCTTAAAGAACGAACATCTTCATTTTCTGTAGCAAGCACACCTACAGTTGCTGCCTTGGCGAGCATGGATTCTCTTGTATCTACAGTAAATAATGCAGCATCACTATTGCCATGATACCCCTTATCCTTTGCAAGCTGGTCTCTTAATCCAAGTACCTTTACAATCTGTGCTTCAATTGCATCCGCATCAAAGTTTGCATTTGTAATTGTAATAAAGAGGCTTGTCACCATCTCCCGGTTAATTGTAACGATATCGGAAGCCTTGGTGTTTGTCTTTACAACCACCTCAGAAATTCCTTTCACTGAATAGACAAGCAGATCCTGAAGCTTTGCAACCTCCTCGGTCTTGCCGCAGACTCCCATTACGGTACATCCTGTGTTCTTTGCTGTCTCCTGACACTGATAACAAAACATGCTCATATTCCTTACCTCCTGTAGTAAATTATTATGCATAACACCCTTTATTAAAAAGGTGCTTGTTCTCGTCAACATCTTTGTTGAGAATTGTAAGATAGGGGAACATTTACTCGTATTTTGTTCTGTTCCCGATCCTTGTACAGGATAACATCATCACAGAAATATGTCCGTTGTTATTACAACGTACCAGAATCTTTTTAATTTTTTTAATTACAAACAGTCCTGCAGCATGGAACAAAGTACCTGGCTATGGGACTTTCTCTTCTTTGTTTCGGTTCCAATAAAACAGATCCTTGAGTATTTCCCATACTGGGACATAAAATAAGGAATGATATTTCTTTCCTTCATCAAAGCTGCATACCCCTTTTTATATTGCTCCCAAGTGATCCACTGCTTTAGATAAGGCTCCAGCAGTCCACTGTCAGGTGCAAACTCCCGGTCATGAACATAATCCGCATGGACAATGGTTTTAATCAGATACTCCAAATCTCTTTTCTTTGTAAATCCGCACAATTGGGAATCATTCTTCTGTCTTATATCCAGCACCAGGTCTACCTGATATTGTTTTAATGTTTCAAAAAATTTCTCAGCACTTGTTTCATAGGCACTGAGTACATAGATATCTTTCATATGCAATATCTCCTTTGATCTCTTGACTTTGAGCCTGTTTCTACTATATAGAAAAAAGCAAAGCGGGTATGTTGTCTGTGCAACATAACCCTTTTGCTTTTTTCTTAAATATCTCCCTGGAAATGACGATATATCTATAAAGAGATCATATATTTGCACTTCTCTGATTCATTATCTGCAATTAAATGGTACCTGCAAAAAAGGAGATCAAAATGAATATTTCTTTCCGAACCTATAAAAAAGAAGAACTTACATATTTAATGGAGATATGGAATGACATCCTGAAAGATGGAAATGCTTTTCCCGGAGAAAGTATCTATGAGGAAACAGGATTTGAAAAAATGTTAAAAGCCCAGACCGTGGTTTCCTGCATTCTGGTAAATCAGGAAGTGGCAGGATACTTTATCCTTCATCCGAATAATATCGGCAGATGCAGCCATGTTGCAAATGCCAGTTATGCCATCGCGAAAAAATACCGGGGGCATAAGCTGGCAAAACCTTTGGTTAAAAGATCCATTCAACAGGCAAAAGAAGCAGGCTTTCGGGGAATGCAGTTCAATGCGGTCGTGGCAGGCAATCTGGCTGCCATCCACACATACTTAAAAATCGGCTTTACCATGGTCGGCACCATTCCAGGAGGCTTTCGGTTAAAGAATGGCGGGTATTCCGACATGCATATCATGTATCTTCCCATTGATCCGGATTGATTTTGGCTTATCTGCAGCTTGCTGCACGTTCTGTTTTTTATAATTCTTCCAGCTTCAGCTCAAAAAAGATCTGTTTTTCCGGAATAAGTCCTTCAAGCAAAACGTCTGTGGAGCCTGCATACTGAAATCCCAGCTTCTTATATAAGCCCGCCGCCGGTTCGTTGTCAAAGTGTGTATCCAGCCTCATGACTTTACAGCCCAGTTCCCTTGCTCTTTTTAAGGCATAAGTAACCATCTTCTTGCCAATGCCCTTTCCTGCTTTTAAAGGAGGAATGCATAGAGTATGTAAGACAAGCACTTCTTCCGGGGCGGCAGGATATTTCCAGGGAATCCTTTTATAGCCTTCGGACTGATAATGATTTAAAATCATGCTGGCAGAAATTTCTCCGTCTTCCTCCAGAACATACAGCGTACCCTCTTCATGGCTTTTTTCAGCCACTGCTTTTGTGGGATACACATCAAGGACCCAATTGGAATGACTTCCGTGTTCCTTCTCATAAAGCAGCAGTTCCCTGTAAGTGTCAGCTACTGCAGCGATGTCTTCTTTTGTTGACCTTCTGATCATAAGCTCCTCCGGATTTTTTATTTTCCATTATAATTCATCCGCTCATAATTATCAAAGTATTTTTAGGAAAATTTACAGATAAACGGTATAAAAGTTGTTCTATGATTCGAATATCTTTTCTGTAATCTGAAATAATAATACAAAAAGTAAAAGCGAGGAATTCTAATGAAAAACAAACCAAAAGGCCTTACTGCCGGCCGCTTAACGATGATGGCTCTGGGAACCGTGATCGGCGGCTCCTTTTTTTTAGGTTCATCAGTGGCCATACAGGCTGCCGGACCAGCAATTATCCTTTCTTATCTGATTTGTGCGGTTATGGTTTATTTCATTCTTTTTGCACTTTCGGAAATGACAGTATCCAATCCCGACTCTTCTTCCTTTCGGACATTTGCCTCTCAGTATATAAATAAAGGAACAGGTTTTGTGGTCGGCTGGGTTTATTGGACAGGAATGGTCATTTCCATGTCCAGTGAAGCTACCGCAGTTTCTTTATTATTCCGAACCTGGTTTCCCTCCATATCGGTTCCAATACTTGGCACCGTACTGATCGTGGGCGTCACTGTTTTAAACCTTTTGGGGGCCAAGCAGCTGAGTCACCTGGAAAGCATACTGTCCGCAATCAAGATTTTAGCCATTATCGGCTTTATCCTTATAGGCTCCCTGATCATCTTTGGTTTTTTTCCCGGTATCCGGCCGCTGGGAAGCAGCATCCTCCGCTCAGAGCCATTTCTTCCCGGAGGGATAAAAAGCCTGGCCGGAAGCATGCTAATCGTTTTATTTACCTTTGCAGGTTTTGAGATCATCGGACTTGCTGCCAGCGAAACAGAAAACAAAGAAAAAAATGTGCCCCGTGCCATTCACCTGACGGTGTTCTGGCTCGTGACACTTTATATCCTGTGCATCTCAGTTCTATTGCTGCTGGTTCCCACCAAAGCCTTAAGTGATGATGTGAGCCCTATGGTTACGGCTTTAGACCGCTATCAAATGACCTGGGCAGGTACTGCCATGACGGTCATACTTATCAGCGCAATTTTATCTACCATGCTGGCTGCCATGTTTGGAATCGGAAGAATGCTTCGTTCCCTTGTCGAAGACGGGCTTGGGCCTGCATTTTTAAGGGACCGAACCGATGTTCCTTACCGGGGAATCCTGTTTTCCGGCTTTTCCATGATGCTGTTTTTATACGTTGGACTGTTTTTCCCTGAAGTTTATCTGTTTTTGATCAGCTCCGGGGGATTTGCGCTGCTCTTTACCTATATTGTGCTTATGTTTACCCACATCCGTTTCCGGAAAAAGAACGGAAAACCGGAGGGAAACTGCAGGCTGTGCGGATTCCCGTATAGTTCTCTGTTTACGATGGCAGGTCTGGTCATTGCCATGTTCAGCATGCCGTTTTTAAAGAGCCAGACCCTGGGATTTTTTGCAGGTATTGGTCTTGTGGCGTTTTTTACGGTCTGTTATGCATTTGTCCGTGCAGCAGATAAAAACAACTCTCACCAGCAAAATCAGTATCCGGCAGGAAGTCTGGAACACCGCCGCATTTTGACCGAATTTTCAGAAGAAATCTATGATCCGGATAAAACTCATAACAATCAGAAGCATTGATTCTTTTTCACATGTTGTAACACTTTCCGCATTTTAAAATATATTAGTCTAAGGAAACTTTTTTAGCCTATGCTAATTCTGCTAATGATAAAGATACTCATTTATTTGCTGTCGTCCGGCTTGCGCATGATTGATTTTAGGTATATAATATAAATAATTTAGGAGTACCTAAAACAGGAGGCAGCCTTATGACACCAAATAAAGAAGATTATTTAAAAGAACTATATAAACTGGGAGGCTCTGAACGCCTCGTAAGCAACAAACAGTTATCACAGACATTAAAAGTCGCTCCGGCTTCCGTATCTGAAATGCTGGCAAAGCTGAATCAGGAAGCATTGCTGACCACGGAACCTTATAAAGGAGCAAAATTGACGAAAGATGGAATTGAAATTGCAGTCTCTCTTTTACGGGGGCACCGCCTTTGGGAAGTTTTTCTCATACGGCACCTGGGCTATTCCTGGAGTGAAGCACATGAAGATGCGGAATTATTGGAACACGTATCTCCTTCCCGGCTGACCAACCGGCTGGAACGCTTTTTAAATTACCCGGCATACTGCCCCCACGGCAATGCGATTCCCGACCAGAACGGACAGATAAAAGAAGGATCCTTAATGCTTCTCTCCACTCTGGAGGCCGGAAAAACAGCTCTCATAAAAAAAGTCCAGGAAGAAAAAGAGCTTCTTGATTACTTACAGATTCAGGGAATTGAAATCGGAAGCAAGGTCACCGTCCTGGCTGTTGATGCCTATGAGGGTCCATATACTCTGGCTTTTAAAGACAAAACCATACAGATCAGTCATAAAGCTGCCTGCCAGATTTATGTATCTGCAAATGATGAATGTCTATAACATGAAATGATTGGAGGATTGAATATGATAAAAAAATTAATTGTGGCAGTAAACCTCAGTTTGATTGTTTCCTTACTTTTAACGGCCTGCCAGAAAACAGACCCAAAAAGTGAAAATGATACGCTTAATATTGTAGCTACCACTACCATGCTTGCCGACTTATCAAAAGCCATCGGCAAAGAACATGTGAAGGTTGATGGTCTTATGGGGCCGGGAATTGATCCGCATTTATATCAGGCAAGCGCCGGAGACGTTACGCTTATGCAGAATGCCGATGTCGTCGTGTATAACGGCCTTCATCTGGAGGGAAAAATGGGCGAGATCTTTGAATCCCTGACTGACCGGGGCAGCAAGGTGATCTGCATTGAAGACGGTCTTCCAAAAGACCAATTATTATCCTGGGAGAATGACAGTTCCGTACACGACCCTCACATCTGGTTTGATGTTTCTCTTTGGAAATCCGCCGCTAAAACTGTGGCCGGCCAATTATCCGAAGCAGACCCCGAGCATTCAGCCGATTACAAGAAGAACCTGGAAGCTTATACGGCAGAACTGGAGGCACTGGATACCTACATAAAAGACCGGATAAAAGAAATTCCAAAAGAACAGCGGGTTTTAATCACAGCACATGATGCATTTCAATATTTCGGCAAGGCCTATGGCCTTGAAGTGAGAGGCTTGCAGGGAATCAGCACTGATGCGGAAGCCGGAACTGCCGACGTGAGCAGCCTGGCAGATTTTATTACGGAACGTAAAATAAAAGCCATCTTTGTGGAATCCTCTGTCCCTCCAAAAAACATAGAAGCGCTACAGGCCGCTGTAAAATCAAAAGGCTTTGATGTAACCATCGGCGGAGAACTTTACTCGGATTCTCTTGGAGGCGTAAATTCCGGTGCGGAAACCTATCTCCTGACCGTAAAAGCCAACGTTGACACCATTGTAGGAGCATTAAAATAATGCCTGGAAAAGGAGGAACACCTATGAAATTAAATCCATCGGATTATGCAGTTCATATAGAAGATTTAACCGTCGCCTATGATTCCAAACCGGTTCTGTGGGATATTGACCTTGATATCCCCCAGGGCAAGTTAATGGCTGTGGTAGGCCCCAATGGGGCAGGAAAAACCACCCTCTTAAAAGCCATGCTTGGACTATTGATTCCGGTTACAGGTACGGTCCAGTTTTTTCAGGATAAAGAAAACAATCTCCGTAAATTAAAAAATCAGGTAGCTTATGTTCCCCAAAGCGGAAGCGTTGACTGGGATTTCCCGGCTACGGTACAGGATATTGTTCTTATGGGCTGCTACGGAAGACTTGGCTTTATCCGCCGCCCAGGAAAAAAAGACAGGGAAATGGCAATGGAATGCTTAAAAAAAGTGGGTATGGAAGAATTTGCAGCCCGTCAGATCAGTCAGCTCTCCGGCGGCCAGCAGCAAAGGGTATTTTTAGCCAGAGCCCTGATGCAGACGGCAGATATCTACTTTATGGATGAACCATTTAAGGGCGTTGACATCCAGACGGAAAAAGCAATTGTCCAGCTTTTGAAGGAATTAAGAGAGTCCGGTAAAACAGTTGTTGTGGTCCATCATGACTTGCAGACAGTACCTGAATACTTTGACTGGGTCACACTGATCAACATCAAAGTGATCGCAAGCGGCCCTGTGGAGGAAGTATTCCATGAAAATAATTTAAAAAAGGCTTATCACAGCTCCGTAAATCTATTACAGGGCGCCATGTAGGAGGTGACACTATGGAACAGGTATTTACCCTTTTTAAAGATTACACGTTCCAGACTGTGGCACTTGGCTCTGCCATTCTCGGGTTATTGAGCGGCATTTTAGGAAGCTTTGCTGTGCTTCGCAAGCAAAGTCTTCTGGGAGACGGTGTCTCCCACGCTGCCTTGCCCGGTGTCATACTGGCATTCGTGCTGACCGGCTCTAAAAATACGGAAGTACTCTTATTTGGAGCACTGGTCTCAGGCTTAATTGCCACTTTATTCATAATCAGCATTGTAAAACATACCCGTATCAAATTTGACAGCGCTCTGGCCCTTGTCTTGTCTGTATTTTTCGGATTCGGTCTGGTCCTGCTGACCTTTGTTCAAAAAATCCCCAATTCCAATCAGGCCGGGTTAAAACGCTTTATCTTTGGGCAGGCATCCACTCTGCTTCAAAAGGATGTAACCTTTATGGTTCTGTGCGGAGTGATTCTTCTGATCCTGGTTCTTCTTTTCTGGAAGGAATTCAAGCTTTTCATCTTTGACATGGAATACGCCAGAAGCCTTGGATTTCCTGCAAACAAAATCAATCTTTTACTATCTTTTATGATCGTTATGACCATTATTATCGGTCTGCAGACTGTAGGAGTCATCTTAATGAGTGCCATGCTGATCGCACCGGCGGTTGCTGCCAGGCAATGGACTGACCGTTTGTGGATCATGGTAACGCTGTCCTCTGTCTTTGGTGCTGTGTCCGGCATTCTTGGAACCATTGCCAGTTCCCTGACAGCCAAGCTCCCTACAGGCCCTGCGATTGTTGTTTTTATCAGCTCCATTGTTATATTCAGCATTTTATTTGCACCGGGAAGAGGAATTATACAAAAAATACTCCATCGCAAAAACCTAAAACAAATAATAAAAAACAAAGGAGGGAATGCGGATGTCACCACAATTTGAAATTCAGCTGATTGCCGTTATTGTTGCGGTTGCCTGTTCGCTGCCGGGCGTGTTTCTGGTTTTGAGGAAAATGTCAATGATGTCCGACTCCATTACCCATACCATTCTCCTTGGTATTGTCCTTGCCTTTTTCCTGACCCGTGACTTATCTTCTCCTCTCCTGATTGCAGGTGCTGCTTTGATCGGCCTTGCAACGGTTTGGATGACGGAAACACTGAACCGGACGAAACTGCTTTCTGAAGATGCTTCCATTGGAATCGTATTTCCGCTGCTGTTCTCCATCGCCATTATCCTGATCACCAGATATGCAGGTTCCGTTCATCTGGATACGGATTCCGTTCTTCTTGGGGAACTGGCATTTGCCCCCTTTAACCGGATGATCCTGTTTGGTTATGATATCGGTGCAAAAGCAATCTACAGCACCCTCACACTGTTACTTATTAATCTCATCTTTATTCTTGTATTTTTCAAAGAATTAAAGGTGGTCACCTTTGACCCTGTACTGTCTGCTGTTCTTGGAATCTCTCCTTCCCTGATCCACTATGGGCTGATGATGCTGGTTTCCATGACAACGGTAGGTGCTTTTGAAGCGGTTGGTTCTGTGCTGGTGGTTGCCTTTATGATCGGGCCTCCGGCTACCGCTTATCTGCTGACCGATGACTTAAAACATATGCTGCTCCTCAGTGCCGGAATCGGTGCTGTAAACGGAATACTGGGATTTTATATGGCGTCCTGGTTTGATGTTTCCATTTCCGGCAGTATGGCAGTCATGACCGGACTGGTGTTCTTTCTTGTATTTATCACAGCTCCCAAAAGAGGATTGATAAGCTCTGTAAGAAGGCACCAGAGACAAAAACTGGATTTCAGCAAAAAGACCCTTCTGTTTCATTTATACCAGCACGAAGGAAGCGAGGAAGAAAAGCAGGAAGCCGGTCTTACCACTCTTTCTGCACACTTTCACTGGGAAAAAGCATTTACCGATAAAATTGTCAGCGATTTATTAAGGGAAGGGAATGTGGTGATAGAGAAAGAGATGATCAAACTGACGCCAAAGGGCCGGGAGGTAAGCGATTTGGAATATAAAGCTATATTTTCAGAATAAAGCAATGAAACAGAAAGCGTAAAGCAAGGGGGCTGCCGCAGAATGTACGTTTGGCAGCCCCCTTGCTTTACTTATGTGACCGGGTTTATTCAGTCATTGGAACTCTTATTTTTCCCGCACCCTGATATCCAGTATATCCAGAAAAAACATAAACAGCGGAATGCCGAAAAGCAATCCCCATACTCCAATATAATGTTCACTTACAAGAAGAATAAGAAATACCAGGAACACCGGAATCTTTGTTTTTGCAGACATTAACTTTGGGTTCAGCACATAAGTCTCCAGAGAATGAAGCACGACGATCATTACAATCACTTCAATAATTTTAAATGCTCCGCCGATATTAAATGCGATGATGGCTAAAGGAATCAGGGAAATAATCACTCCTGCAACCGGAATCAATCCCAGTATGAAAATCATGGCACCAAGACCCAGGGTCTGTGGAAATCCCATGACCGTAAGGGCTAATACTGATAAAAACGAATTAATAAAGGCAATCAGAATCTGCAATTCAATCACTTTTCCAAAGGAGTTTAAAAACTTTTTTCCATAGAACGTAAAATACTCATAAAAGAAAGAAACCTTGCTTTGCTCCATATGTTTAAAAAACGAAAGGATCTCATCCTTTTCCAGCAAAAAGAGAAAGCTGATTAAAAAGGACAGCAATAGATTAAAACTGAATGTTCCCGCCGTGGCAACAAAGCTCAGAAGATGACTTTCTGCCACCTGGATATAGGAATCGATCTGGTCCTTTGGTATGCTGTTGATGAGACTGATATCCACTTTTGACTGAACCTGATTTAAATCAAAGGTAGAGATCAGACTGACGATATCAAGAAGCTGCTGGGTCACCTTTGGAATATACATAATTCCTGAAATGGTGAAAAACAGAAGAATTACGATATACATCAAAATGGTAATCAGTTTACGGCTGATCTTTATGTGGGCATTGACTTTATCATAGATAAACTTTTGAAGCTGTCCAAAGATAAATGTTACGATGAAAATGAGCAAAAGCTGATTGAGCATCCCCCGAAAGAAATACATAAATAAAACCAGCAATAAAATACTGACTACCTTCTTAACTATGGTGTTATTAATTATATCATCAAATCTGTCCATCCATTATGCCTCTCTATCCTGTAAAAGGAATTTATCTGTTATGTATTTTTACACGAATCTTACGCCTGTAAACAAAATTATAATATAAGCGCTGCTTTTTGGAAATACCCTTATCCAAATAATTCCTTTTATTTTATCAGGAATTTCTCATAATACCATGGGTAAGAAGGAAATCGGTCCATATATGGTAATAGGCTGCTTTTAAATGAACATTATCAAACGTATAAGCCTCCGGGATTCCACCTGTCTCATCCGCAATGGCCTGATTTACATCAATGTAAAATACACTGGCATTGTCCGCTAATTTTTCTATGGCAGCATTTCTTTCATTTATGTTTTTATTGTTAAAGATGGGGTCCGTATCCGATTTTTTTTTCGTAACCCGCATGATACCCTCAATGTATATTACCGCATCAGGCTGAAGCTCCCTTATTCTTCCGATTACCTGACTGTATCGTTCTGCAAATTTCCCGGTCGTTCCTCTTCCCAATTCGTTGATTCCCAGCATAATATAGATTTTTCCAAACTTCTGCTTTTCCAACGCTTTATCTATGGTAAGTGTTTCCCCGTTTACTTTTGCAATCTTTTTTTCAAATACATCATAGATCGTAAGACCTATGTCTGCATAATAAACTGGATTCTTCCAGCCAGAATACTGCGATAAGCCAACAGTCCTGGAATCTCCGATAAATAGAGCATCATCAAAATAGCTTTGATCAACGGTCGTAAATACAGGGGCACTCTCAGCCTTGCCCCCAGAAGGACTTTCCCCCTCTGCTTTCTTGCCGTCCTGAGGGGGTGCTGATTTTTCTGTCTTACTGGCTGCCGATTCTGCACTGGCTGTTGTCTCTGGGCTGGCTGCTGTCTCCGGGCTGGCTGTTTCCCCCATCCCGGCAGGTCCACGGTCATCTATAATGCCTGCAGCTGTCTTCCTGGAACCAAACGCCAGTATATCCCATGGATATTTTCCCTGTTCCATCCCTTGAAAGACCACTGCCAGCCGGGGAGATTTTATCAGATCTACAGAATTTTCGGCGTAAACAGTATTCCTGCCAAGATATCCAACCAAAGACAAAACCACGGTGCTGGCAGATAACAGAGCCAGCAGACGGTATCTTTTAAAGTCTCCCAAATTTCTCATAATTGTCCTTTCGTCCTTTGCAGCGCTTAAAACTTAAAATATAAAAATGGATTATTTACTCCATTGGAAAGCTGGTAAACAGAATACCAGAATATAATCAGAAGAAAAAACGTGCAGACCAGATGATTCTGGTATTTGTGGAAGATCCGTTTCCCATAAGGCAAACAAAGAAATCCTCCGATCAACAGCAGCCATTGATACTGACTGAAATATTTTATAAAGTCACCAGGGTTTACATTGATTCCCTGATTAAGACCAAACATTCTGCCAAGATAGATTCCCAACTGTTTTAAGTTACTGATGGCAAAAATCATCCAGGTAACGGGAATTACAAGTAACATATAACATCTGGCAAGAATCTTTGATCTGTCCAGTACCGGTTTAAAATAGAGCTTTTCAAGGAAAATCAACAGAAACAGAACCAGTCCCCATATGACGTAATTCCAGCTTGCCCCGTGCCACAAACCGGTAAGGAGCCAAACCACCAGAAGGTTTCCTGCCAGGCGCAGCCTGCCGTGCCGGTTTCCGCCCAGAGGGATATAGACATAACTCCGAAACCACATTCCAAGGGTCTGGTGCCATCTGCGCCAGAATTCCATTACAGATTTCGATATGTAAGGGTAATTAAAGTTCGCAGGCAGATAAAAGCCAAGCATCCTGCCGATTCCAATTGCCATGAGGGAATATCCCTGAAAATCCAGATACAGCTGCAGGCTGTATCCTACGGCCCCCAGCCAGGCAAGAGGGGTGGAAATGCTTTCAAAACCAATGGTCTGTATCCCATTCCACAGCAGTCCGATCCGGTCAGCCGCCAAAACCTTCATTCCAAGTCCAAGAATAAAAATTCTTAACCCCATCTCCACCTTAAATATACTGTATTTTCTGGCGGAAAGTTCTTCTGCAATCTCCCCAAAGGCAGTGATGGGACCGGATAATATTTTCGGAAACATGGTTACATAGGTGGCAAAACCGGAAAGAGTGAGTGTATCCCCAATGTCACCGCGGTACACATCCACAACGCAGGAAATGATCTGAAAAGTATAAAAGCTGATTCCCAGCGGTAATTCCTGATGGAAAGAAGCTATCTTAACACTCAAAGAAAAGAACCTTAACAGGAAATTAATATTCTCTATGAAAAAATTTATATATTTAAAGAATAATAGGGTTCCAATATTATAAATCAAAGCTCCCGTAAGCCAAATCCTTGCATGCTCCCGGTGCGAAAGCATCTGCCTTACTGCGATATAATTGATTCCGATTGACAATAAAATCAAAGGAAGATATTGAAAATCACCCAGTGCATAGAAACAAAGACTCCCTGCAAAAAGGACTTTATTTCTGTGTTTGACAGGCACTGCATAATAAAGTACCAGAAATATCGGAAAAAAACGAAAAATAAATCCCAAACTACTGAAAACCACCGAGTTGTCCTCCCTCTTGCTGCTATCATGTGGTTTCTCGATATTCACTGGAAACACGTACCACAAAGACCTATTATAATCATTTATTTTCAGAATGCCATTAATTAAGCATTAATTAATTTTAAGTTTTCCTGTATATTTTTACAAAATCTTAACAAAATTATATGATTTTGGATGGATTTTTCAATCCGCTGCCCCTATCAATCAATACGGGATTTGTGACAACGAAAAACAGCTATCCTTCCGTTCTATAAGAAAGATAGCTATTTTAGTAAAATTTAAAAATATTTGCAAAAATACCGCAACCCCATAATTGCTTATACATCAACCGCAATAACTGCGTCCGCACACTTTTTTAAAACCGGGCAGGTCACGGAAATGTGGATTGTTCCTGTCTCTCCGGTTGTCCTTACCCAGAATGCAGTCTGACCGCCGATGAGACTGAGTTCAGAAGGACCAATCAGTACCCCAGTTCCCCCAACCTTTATACTGACCGGTTCCTGTAAGAAAGGAAGTGTATTATGAAGCTGATCGCTGACCTTGACCACGATCCTGGTGGCGTCCCAATCACCAGCTTTTAAGCTGAAATCATCCGGGGTAAGGGTCAGATGAGTTGGAACGGAATTTCTTGAATACATGTTACGGATCACTTCTTTCCCATGGACATAGCCTGCAAAGACTCCGTCTTCCCATCGCATGCCCCACTCTCCTGCCATTTCATCAATCACGACCGGCGGATGGGACAGCGCAGGATAGTGCTGCCAATCCGGTTGGAAGGTACCTTTTAACTCATCTCCATAATAAAACCTGACTTCGTCGCAGTTCGTAAAGATTACCAACGGAATCACACCGCCAATGCTGCGTTCCCCCCGGGCCCAATAGGTGGCAGGTTCTAAAATTACCTCTTCATCAGGAGATTTCTGACTGCTGTAAGCATATGCAGCAAACTTGGGGATACGGAACATATCCATAACCCCGTGATAACAGATTTTATCACCGGAACCGAAATCTGCGTGAGTATTATAATCAAAGGCACACCAGCCAATGGCTCCTGCAATAGCATCATTGCCCCATGAGGCATTCAATACCCTAGAATGCCGGAGTGCATGCTCTGCGGCACGTTCTTCCTGATCAAACCGTTTTGTGGGATACATATGTCCATTGTATTCGCAGACCAGATAAGGCACATCATATGCCAGTCCGGTCACATCTTTCGGTTCCCGCAAAGCAATGCACGCTCCGTCCTTTCCCTGAAGATGATCATAGGTTTTATAATTACGGATTACAGATGATAAATATTTTCCGTAACCGTTATCATGGATAAAATCATTCATTGTATATACATCTTCTAAAAATTCACTGTTGCAAAGATAACGTACCCCACCTGTGGGACGGGTGGGGTCCAGCTCTTTTGCAAGCTGGTTGGTACGTGTATAAAGGCTATGATGATCCTGGGATTCATTAATACGCACTCCCCACAAAAAGATACTGGGATGATTCCTGTCATGGATTATCATTTCCTTTATATCCTGCAGCACCTGCAGCTGCCATTCTTCATCACCAATGTGCTGCCAGCCCGGTGTTTCCTCAAACACCAGCAGCCCGATCTCATCGCATCTGTCTAAAAAATGACGGGATTGAGGATAATGGGATGTACGCACCGTATTAAGCCCCAGTTCGTATTTAAGAATGTCCGCATCCTTACGCTGTACCCGTGCCGGCATGGCATAGCCTGTATAAGGGTATGACTGATGGCGGTTCAGTCCATTTAATTTGATCTTTTCCCCGTTTAAGTAAAATCCTTCCGGCATAAACTGCACTTCTCTAAATCCAATACGCACTTCATAGCAGTCGATCTCACATTTTCCCTGGAACAGCACACATTTGACTTTATAAAGCTTTGGATGATTCAAGGACCAAAGCACAATGCCGTCAAGCGGCTCCAGTTCCAGATGTACAAGACTGTCATATGAAACAGCACGTTCAAGGCTGGAGATTTCCTTAGTTCCATCAAGCAATGTTATCTGTACCGTAAGATCACTCTGTTCCTTTTCCAATCCGTTCAGAAGAATATCCGCAGACAATTTCCGGTTGCCCGTCAACAGGCCCGGAGTCGTTATGAAAACATCTTCCAGATACACAGGTGACACCACACGCAGCTGCACTTCGCGATAGATCCCACCATAAGTCAGATAATCGATCTGTCCGCCAAAAGGGGGGATATCCGGCCGCTCGGTGGAATCCACAACAACGGTCACTTCATTTTCAACAGCAAAATCAACCAGATCTGTGATCTCGATGTCAAAGGCCGTATAACCGCCTTTATGTTCCCCTGCGAAAATACCGTTTACATAGACACGTGCATCACTCATCACCCCTTCAAAGTCAAGAAACAATCTTTTTCCCTTCCACTGAGGCTCTAAAGCCAGCTTACGCTTGTAGCAGGACACAAAGCAGCAGGCTTCCTCATCAAAGTAATTATAGGGCAATTCAAGGTTCGTGTGAGGCAGACACACCGGTTCATAACAGCCGTTGTCCTCCATTTGCTTAAGATCCTTTTCCTCACAAAATTCCGGCTTATAAAGCCATTGCTGATTAATGGATAAAATAGTACGCATAGAAAAAAAGTCCCCTTCCGCTCCATTCTGGATAGAATTGATTTTATTACCATTATTATGGCAGTATTTATATGTTTGGTAAATACAGAATATCGTCTGAAATATGGAGGAAATAATACTTATCCATAGACAGAGCAGCAATCGGATGGTATAGTTAAAGCAGTAATGATAAGTGGAGGGATTTGCAATGATTAACGATTCCGGATATTATTATACGGATGAAGGCGGCGCTAAAGACATGCAGTATGACATTCTGGTCAACAGCGCGGGACACTATAAGCTGATTACACAGCAATGTTTTGAAACCACCCGTCCGTACGGGCGTCAGGATTATCAATTGCTGTATGTTGCCAAAGGCAGTGTATTTTTTCAGATAGAAGGAAAGCTTCATCAAGTCGGAGAGGGGCACATGGTCTTATACCATCCGGGAGACAGCCAGTATTACCGTTATGAATTGGTGGATCAGCCTGATGTCTACTGGGTCCATTTCACAGGCAATCAGGCGGAAACACTCCTGTCCCAGGCGGGATTTGGCAAAAGCGGCATTTACCGCACCGGTCCTCAAAGCGAATTCGTCTTATTGATTCAGAATATGATTCAGGAACTGCAGGTAAAAAAGTGCCGTTACCTTCCAATCACCAACTTATATATGAAAGAATTGATTGAACTTGGTGCCCGGTATTTTTCGGAAGATGAAAAGGACCGGTGGGACAGCACTGGTTTTATAGAAAAAGCCATTGTTGATTTCCATCAGTCCTACCATCTACCCATCAAGGTCAATGATTATGCAAAAAAGCTCAACATCAGCAGCTGTTGGTTTATCCGCTGCTTCAAACGGTACACAGGAAAAACACCCCAGCAATACATTATGGACATCCGGATGAACAAAGCAAAAGAGCTTCTATATTCCAGTTCCTTTGGCTGCAATGAGATCGCCCAAAGCATCGGATATGCAGATTCCTTATATTTCAGCAGAATATTTAAACAGACCGTTGGCGTGTCTCCCCTGGCGTACCGGAAGAATATCCGGAGTAAGCATGAATATACGTAGTAACTTTCAACAGACGAAACCGAGATACATGGATACGCTATATTAAAGATTTAAGATTAAATACTTTAAGAAAAGCTGCAGACCTTCTTATATGAAGATTTGCAGCTTTTCTTATCTATGTGATTCATCTTTTATTCTTTTGTTTCATTGCTTTCTCTTGATAACTTTAAAATGGTTTCCTTATACTGAGGGTATTTACACAGCAGATCCTCCCGGTCAAATAATTCAAAATCCTTAAAATCAAATCCCGGAGAAACCATACAGCCAACCAGTGCATAGCCTTCCTTATTCATTGCAGACCCGAATATATAACCTTTTGGAACCAGAACCTGAGGCTTCTCTCCTTTTTCCACATCAAGTCCCAGCTCTTTCGTAATTAATTCTCCGTCAGGAGTGATCATATATATGGTTAAGGAAGAACCTGCGTGGTAATACCACATTTCATCCGACTTTAAACGATGAAAATTTGATACTTCGCCGTCTCTCAATAAGAAATAAATACTTGTCCACAACTTTCTAACTTCCTGTGTTTCCACACCATTCTCTTTTAAGATTGTAATGTCTTCGGAAGCCCCTAACTCTTTAAAATATCCGCCTTCCTGATGGGAAACCATATTCAACTTTTCAATAAAATAATCTGCTGTATACATTTTTTCTATATGACGAGAGATCAATCATATGCTCCTTTCTATTGTGTAACTGAAACCGTTTCTTTTATTTTATCTGTCTTACAAGTTTTTTTGTAGAACAACGACCTTGCACCCTTGAGCTTCCGCTTCTTTTCCGGTGTTTTTAAAATTATTTTTGATCCAAAATGCCTGACTTTGTGGATTACCTTTTACATATGCCAGTCTGATATAAGAAAATCCGATTTCTTTTAAAGATTGACAAACTTCTGTGATAATAGCAGTACCTATCCCTTTGTTTTGCGCTTGCTGACTAACCATAAAAAAACCTATATACGCAGTTTCTTCATTTGGATATCCAGATATTACATCCAATACTGCCATAAGCATATTATCCTGGTAAAAACCTACAAAGTATTTTTCACGGTTGGTTTTCCCTTGAGGTAATGCATTTAAATCTTCTTTTATGCTGTCATGCGTAACAAATGGCGGGCAATATTGATAATATAATGAATTGTCCTTACACAAATCATAAATTTGGGGTATGTCGAATTCTTCTAATCGTTTTACTTTATATCTCCGAGACAGTAACTCTATATGCATATTACACCTCTAATCGTACAGATTCTTATGTATCTTTATTAATTACTCAGCAAATTCTCCGGCATAGGGGATATAATTTCCGGTGACTTCAATCACATTTCCATCTGGATCCGTAAATTGAAAGTAATAATAAGGTTCAATATTACACACATATTTTATTTTTGTACAATGATCTGTGATTTTTATACTCTTTACACGTTCATATTCCTTTTTTAAGTCCTCTGTATGAAAGTTCAGTACGAATTTTCTTGTATTCGGAGCACAAGCAATTCCTTTTAAATCATCAAAATATACAGAACTCTCCCCTTTATAAATTACCTTATCAGGATTATCAGTATCAAAATGAGCATTCATTAAAGAAATACAATTTTCTTTCAAACAGAACATTGCAAACCGGTTCAGTTAATACCCCAATTCCTGATCCACAAAGATAACTTCACACTTCATCCCCAATGGTACACGTTCAATTACTGAAATAATACGGCAAATCCGGCCCGGACTGTTACAATCATAACATTTATCCCCCTTAACCGCACATGGAGTTTTTGCTCCCAATCGTCTGGCATTCAAGGGGGCCGCTACATTTTTACACCGGGAATAAGCGTCGCTAATATTAGCTGTGATTTTATTTCTTCCTATAATATAATAACAGGATTGAGGTCCAAAAGCAGTCATTGCGACACGATTTCCTGTTCCGTCAATATTTACAATCTCTCCCGTTTCTGTTACTGCGTTTGCACTGGATATATAAATGTCTGCACAGTTTGCAAGCTTTCGCACTGACCGTCCTGGAATCTTATTGTGCCATACAACGACATTTTTCTGTTGCAAAGCCTCAAACAATCCCATTTCCTTCAAAGTTTCACTTCCCCCAAATCCGATGGTTTGATTTTGTAAACTATCGGTAAGGTAACAACAGGCAGCCTCTTTTGCAGAAAAAACCTGCGTTGTAAAGCCATGCCGCTCAAAATTCTCTCTTATCTGGGAATATTCCACAAACTCATCTCCAATCTCTATTCCATTTTTAATTATAATACGATCTCTTATTCAGATAAATCTATTCATCGATACATACAGGATATCATTAAACCTACTGTCTATCAATATTAATTTTTTTGTGAAATCACATTTCCATGAATCCCATATGGATAAGAAGTCCTGAGTACGTAATCCGAGATCGTATTGGGCTTTTAACTGTTTATTCCGGGGAATACAAACAACATCGCTTCCCAGTTTTTACGCCAGAAACCAGGAAAAAAGGATATGATAAAAGTGACTAAAATATCTTAGTCACTTTTAAAGCATTCTTATTCGCCATCGTGTTTATTTCCCGTTTTATAATCAGCTCTGGCCCAGTTGGGGGCATTGATGGGGCCTGCTTTTTCATTGCCATTTTTTGCAGCGCCCTGGATCTCAGGCACCTGAGCCTGTTCATTTTTGGGATGATGCATTTTCTCATGATTCTCTGTTCCGTGATTGTTAGAATCATATGGATCGGGTCTTCTCATACCTGCTTTTGCCATAATAATACCTCCTTGTCTTCCATTAGTTTCTGTATTTCCATGAAAACTATACAATAATAATCAGGCATTTTCAGGCATTAAGATTCAGAAATTCTCTGCGGCGGGGGATATCCGCCCCGGCTTCTTTCGGAAGCCAGCTTACAAACCTTTTTACCATATTTTAATTTATTACGTTGTGCTGGACAGCATACTTAGTAAGGCTCTTATATCCAGTACCCCATATCCCCAAATATTATTGGGATAATACATGATGGGCTCCCGGCGTGCATTCTGGATCAGCATGCCATGAATCTGATTCCCATTAAAAGCGGCATGATTGCTTCTTATGATCCACTCCAGAATGATTGCAATGGCTCCCGCTGCAAAGCAAACGGCAGCACCGGTTCCACTGAATACCCCGTACCGGTCTCCCGGGAATGCACAGGCGATCTGTTGTCCGGAAGCTGCTATATCCGGCTTAATGCCTCCAATTCTGGTATAGCCTCTTCCTGACTGTGCTAAAATACTGTTACTGAATTGATCATAAGCGGTGACCGTTATGATATTGCTCGTACTTCCCGGTGAAGTTATTGTAGTATCCGGATTAGGGTCATAGAAATAGGTTTCATTGGATATGAGATTCCCCGATGGCAGCCACGCATGAAAAGAGAACGGAAAATCCTCCACATCTACGACCCGAAAGCGCCAGACTCCCGGATAAGCATTGCCGAAATTAATTAATATCAAAGGATTCCTGCGTCTGCTTAAGAAAACAAAGTTATTGACCAAAACAGTACTCTGACTTTGTTCAAATATAAATTCCTCACATTCCAGCGAGGGAAAAACCGCTTGCGTTGATTCTCCCAAAGGCGATGTGAGCTCAATGGATACTGTTGACGGTGCATATGGCCAGATTTCCATTGAAAACAATTTGTCATTGTTTCCTACATTCATATAAAATTCATGAACAAAAGGTTCGGAATAAATGCTGTTAAAATAATGCCTTCCCTTATTGCCTTCATCTCCGGCCGAAACACATGCCCCCATGTTATACACCAAGGATATGTTATTTAAATAATCACTCAAAGGATTAATCCCATCATGCCCCCCCTGGCTGCTGCCTAATGTAATGCATATAACTAACGGGCGGTTTAAATTCAGGGACATAGTAATCAAATATCTGATTCCAAGAATGATATCGGTCTCCTGAAAGCACAGTGAATCAACCGGGATATTAAAAAGCTGTTTCAGATTTTGTTTTGCTTCTTTTAATTTAACAACTACCAGTTCCGATTCCGGCACGATCCCGCTAAATCTCCGGGTGTAATCCGGTCTTCCTGCAATAATGCTTGCAACAGCGGTTCCATGTCCGACCGTATCCACAGACGGAACAATGGAAAGAGGATCGGAAGAATTCAATGCCTGGTTAATCATATCACGGGTATACTGGCTGCCGAAAGTAAATTCCATGGGTATGTTACCGCTCTGCTCGGTCTGATCCCATATGGAAGAAATACATGTAGTTCCATCTGCATTTATAAAAGCCGGATGCTGATAATCAATGCCAGTACCAATAATTCCTACAATAACCCCATTTCCATGAAAATTATACTCCGCATTAAACTGTATTGCCTGGCTGTAGGCAATTCCATCACTGACTTCCGAGACCAGTGTATATATTTCAGGGAAAGAAGAATAAGGATTTTGTCTTTGATCACAGGTATTAATTTCAGAGGTCCTGATGTGCAATATGGAATGGGTTTCATTTAGAAGGGTGACATTGTTATCATTGTTGTATAGCGGACTTACTGTGTTTTCTATCATCAAATCAAAATAATTCTCATCTAAGATTTTAGCCATATTTATTTTCCTTATTTCTGCAACAAGTCAATAATATATATGCAAAATCAGATTAATTATGTGGATATAGGGGAAAAAAGGAACCCGACAACCAAAAAGTCATCGGGTCCCGTTCTATATTTACATTTTATCAGATACTTCTTTTCCTTCATTTTTAAACACAGTTCCGAAAATAAACCGCACCAGCGGACCAACGAAAAATATCTGTGAAAAAAGTGCCATAGGAAAATTAAATACAATGGTGTTGAGCCATACGGCAACAAGTTCAGAGCCAGGACTTTTAAAAAGCAGAACTGCCAGCAGGCTCATAACAGGACACATGACACATACAGTCATGGAAGAAATTGCCAATACTATTAATATGGAGTTGTTCATAAACGGTGTAATGATTCTTTGGGATAATTTCATTGATAACTTTTCCCCAAACAGCATCTCAATGATGAATGCTGCCGGCCACATAATAAGCATTTCCTGAAAAGCTATGAGAAATATTTCATTTCGCATATTTCCTTTTTCTATAGCTATATTATAGCAGATCATAACATACACCATAAAAAAGGTCATTAATAAAGTGAAAATAATGGTTTGGAATTTGTTTCTTGGCATTGATTGCATCCTCCTGATAAATTAATCTTAAGTAAAAATATCTGTGTTGTTCATGCCAGGGAAGCAATGTTTCCAATCAAAAACCAAATTTATTTACTTTACAAACCTAAACATTATACTACAATCAGATAATAATTTCAAGTTTTTTCATTTTGATTTTATAATTGTTTGCAAGTATAGGTTCCACAATCATCATCACTTTATTACCCGTTCCATTTCGGTACACATCAGCAGAAAAGCTCCGGTTCCATGTAAATCATTCTCACTGGTCGGACGATTGCAATAATGCATATAATCGCCCACACCGGTTCCTACGCAGATTCCACCGATTATCAAATCCTCCCCTTTGTATTCCAGCCGGTCAATGACTCCTTCAAATGCCTTTACCGCCTTTGCCAAATGGCTTTTATCCAGAAAGCCTAGTCCCACGCCTTTGCAGATGGCTGCCGCAAAAAGACAGGTACAGGATGTTTCCGGCCAATTGTGGGGGTCCTGGCCTTTATCAATGACCTGATACCACAGACCACTGAAATCCTGATAGTTTTCCACTGCCTCTAACAACCGGAGGGCGAATGCAGTCAATTCCTCATAACCTTGCTGTGTTTCCGGCATACATTCCAGTTCATCAAAGAGGGCCACCAAAACCCAGCCAATGGCCCGTCCCCAGAACTCCGGAGAGCATCCGGTCTGCGGGTCGGCCCAGGGTCTCTCTTTTGTACTGTCCCAGGCGTGATAGAGAAGTCCTGTTTTCCTGTCCTTTGTCTTTCTTTCCATCAGCAATGCCTGAAATACACAGCTGTCAAAGCACTCCGTATCGTGAAACGTCTTTCCATATAAAGCACTGAACGGACCAGCCATATACAGGCCATCCAGCCACATCTGATCCCGGTTCTTTCCCTTATGCCAAAAACCGCCCTCCTTGTTTTTGGGAAAATTACGGAGGACATCCATTAATGTATGAATGGCCTTTTCATATCTTTTGTCTCCGCTTTCTTCATACATACGGTATAATAAGATTCCAGGCTGTATGTCATCCAGTTCATCCGAATGAAATCCATGCAGCTCTCCGTCAGGAGTCACAAGGCTGTTGACCCATGCATCAATATAGGTCCTGTACTTCTCCTCCTTACTTAACAGGTACGTTTTCTCCATCCCAGATAAAAATACCCCCTGATGATAATGAAAGTGTGCTTTGGGCGGTAAATCTTCCGCATCAAACTTCCGCATCATGGTATCACACGCTTCTTTTGCATAAGATAGAGGCGAATGCCCCCGGTAAGTATACTTGTTCATGGTTTTATCCTCCCTTATAATAACGGATTGATCCCCTCATATTCTACGGTCCATGCCCCATTATCCGGAAATCCTGGTGTCTTTCTTTCACACCCGTCATATCCTGCTGTCATCAATGCTGCAGCAAGCAGTAATGAGCCGTTTCCGGGAAGATAAAGGGGCAGATCCTTTCTCGTTATCTGCATGTTGTTCCCGTTTTTTAAATAACAGTTTTTAGGGGTGTCCTTTAATAAGATTTCAATAGCCAGTTCCGGTTTGCCAAGACGAACGGCAGTCATAGCCATCATGGCAAAATCCCAGCCCCACAGTGTTTGATAGTTCCAGCATTCCAGTACCCGGTGCAGGGTACGTTCCATGACTTTTCGGTCAATTCTCGTGCCTGGAATAAGACCATAAGCCCCCAGCATGGAAGGATGGTCCCGGTTAAATTCCGTAAACGTGGAAGGACACCGTTCATGGGCAAGGTAAACACCGTCCATCTCTGTCAGACCGGCCATGTGCTCTCCTACGTCGCTCCATTTGGGGTCCGGAGTTTTTTGAAGGCGCTTTGACCATTCTACCGCAATTTTAAGAGCCAATTGCCAGTATTCAATTTCAAATGCCGGATTATGGGTCTTAGTTTCCTTATGGCATTCCTGAACCGGAATGACCGGGGCGCAGATGTCATAACAGCCCTTTTCCGGATTCCACACAACGAAATCCACCATAAAGTCAGCAGTTTCTTTTATCAGCTTCCAGTAACGTTCCAATAATGCCTGTTCCGGCCTTTCTCTGTATGCCAGTTCCAGCATATAAATAATATGGGGCTGCTGCCAGACCAGCAAAGGAGCTACCTCTGAGGGCGCGTCAATGCCTTCTGCTGCTATCATCTTAGGCCACCTGGCACCTTTGAAGCCATTCCTTTTGGCATTGTCCCTTGCTTCCTCCAGATGATCCGTATACCATTTCAAACTCCGGTCCAGAAGTTTTCCATGATTCCATAACGGAAGCCATGCACAATGCCATAGATACATTTCCAGATGCATCTTTCCATACCAGCTGTTGCAGGTTAATCCGGTTTCCTGAGGAGGGGAAGAACCGCTGGAGTTGACCGCCATCAGATACTGGGATAACAGAATTCTCCGTTCCAGTTCAAAGGCCCGTCGGTCCTTGCTTTTATTCAGCCGTATGATACCGCCATCTTCCCAAAAATGGTTCCAGCCGTCACGGCTGTTTTCAAAAACATGTTCTGCATGAAAGAATACCTCCGGCGGACTATTTAAAAAGCTGACGGTAATCTCCAGAACCTCCTCCTTTGGGATAATATAAAGCCTGTGCTCCTCCAGGTTTTGTTCCACCGTACCATTTGTAGCTATTCCCACATAGTAGATATCTCTGTCCAGGGTCCGTTTCAGGATAAGCCTGCCCTTTTCCGCTTTCAGACTCTTTGTCTCATGTCTGTCCTTACTTTCCCAGTCCGAACCGGAGATATGAGGAGACCCATAAGGAAAATCTATTTTCACTTCCAGATTTTTATTTCGGAGGGCCTGCCCGGTCAGCCGAAACGCAAGAACCTGGTTTCCTGCGTTGTCACATGCGGTTTCTACCTTGCAGGCGTCTTTTCCAATGGCAAAGCTGCTCTCTAATATGCCTTCATACAGATGCAATTCCTGACGAATGGAATGAATCATGGAAGACGTGATTTCCTCTTTCCCCAACGTAAGTCCGATCCGGCTCAAATTCAGGCGGTGGGGATTTTCCCGCAGCCAGTCATAGACCTCCTCATTGCCGGGCTGCCTTCTTTTGGGATAACTGATCGTTCTGCCCTTTCTGCCGTATTCCGTCATAACCATATCGCTCAGGGTATAACCATATCTCTCTTCACTTACGGGTTTGGTATGCCAGCCCCACTGGGACATGGTGCAAAGCGGAACCGTATTATAGGTTTCATAGAATGTCTGCATTCCGGTTATATCGGCGGTAAAGGCAAGTTCCCCGTTTCCAACCGTAAGAGGAGTTTCTACATCCACCTCTGTCAGGACCGGATTATGCTTTTTTAATAGCTTTTTTCTGTCAATTTTCAACCTTACTCTCCTTTTACCCTTTTACTGCCCCAAGCATAACTCCTTTTTGGAAAAAGCGCTGCAAAAACGGATAAATGCATATGATAGGAAGACTGCTGACCACGATCAGCGCGTATTTTAACAGCTGCTGCACCTGAGGGGTTCTTGCTGCACCGATATCCTGCATCATTCCTCCCATCTGACTTTCCACCAGAATATTTCTCAACACCAGCTGCAGCGGATATTTGGAAGGAGTCCGCAGATAGATGGAGGCATTGAACCATGCATTCCAGTGGCTGACTGCGTAGTAAAGCACCATGACGGCCAGAGTCGCCTTTACAAGGGGCAGCATGATTTTACTCAAAATGTGGATATGGTTTGCCCCATCCATCCGGGCCGCTTCTGAAAGGGATTCCGGAACTGCCATAAATGCGCTTCGCATAATAATTAAGTTGGAAGTGGTGATGGCTCCCGGCAAGATCAGGGACCAGAGACTGTTTAACATTCCCAGTTCCTTTACATTCAGATAGGAAGGGATCAGTCCGCCGGAAAAATACATGGTAACAATTACAAGTATGGTCAGTGGCCTGCGCAGCATCAATTCCCGTATGGACAATACATAAGCACCAAGTACGGTAAGGGCCAGATTAAATATGAGCCCTGCAAATAGAATCAGAAAGGTATTGCCAAACCCGGACAGCACCAGATGATTTTTAAATACCATTTCATATCCGGCTAAGGTCCAATCCCCTAACGGCTTTAACAGCAGTCCTCCGTGACGCATCAGATCATCCGGATCACTGATGGACGCGATCACCACAAAATAGAAAGGATAAAGACATGCAATTGCAATGCCTGTTAAAAACACGTAATTAAATACAGTAAAAATCCCATATCCGCTGCTTCTTTTTTTCATCCGGTCAGCCTCCTTACCATAAACCCATATCGGTGACTTTTTTTGTAATCTTATTTGCAGTCACCACCAAAAACAGATTGATCACAGAGTTAAAGAAACCAACTGCAGCCGCATAACTCCAATCCGCTTCCTGAAGACCTTTCCGGTACACATAGGAAGAAATCACATCTGCAGTTTCGTAAATCCCCGGATTATATAAAAGGATGATTTTTTCATAACCAACGCTCATCACCGTTCCCACTCTCATAATAAACATCATGATAATGGTCATCATGATCGCAGGAAGGGTCACATGAAGGGTCTGCTTCCAGCGGTTTGCTCCATCAATTCTGGCTGCCTCATACAATTCCTGGTCCACTCCTGCCAGGGCAGAGATATAGATGATCGCACTCCAGCCAATGGTCTGCCACAAGCCGGATACCACATATATGGATACAAAATAATTTTTGTCGGATAACATGGATAAATTTCCGTCGATCAGTCCCATGCCGGCAAGAAGCTGGGTAATGAAGCCATTATGGTCCACAAACATCCGCACCATACTGCAGATAACCACCATGGAAATAAAATGCGGAAGATAGGTCAGTGTCTGAAGAAGACCCTTGTATTTCCGGCACCGCACCTCATTCAGCAAAAGTGCAAGAACGATGGGAGCCGGAAATGTGACCAGCAAATTGGTGATGCTCAGTACCAGGGTATTGCGGATCAGCCTTCCAAAGTATACGGAACCAAAAAAGTCCATAAAATGCTCAAAGCCAAAGCTGTCTGCCCACGGACTGCCAAGAATCCCTTTATAGGGAGTAAAATCTTTAAATGCAATGATCAGTCCATACATGGGTTTATAACAGAATACCAGATAAAATGCCAATACCGGCAAAAACAGAATATATGCTGACCGGTTCTTTTCCAGGTCTTTTTTCAGCATGGTCCAATAAGATTTTTTTATCCCCGCTGGCATTGGGGAATTTCTTTTACTTAAGCTCTGCATGGAGTCCTCCCTATTACCTTGAACGGTACTCATCGACCGCATTCTGTACAATTTCCTGCACTCTGTCGATCCCCATGGATTTTAAATTCTCTGTGTAGGTATCATACTTATCAAGATATTCTTCTCCGCGGATAAATTTAATGATCATTTCGTCCCTGTATGTCTCTAATTCGCTGAGCAGACTGGAATATTCCCCGGACTCTTCTGCATTGATCGTGATTCTTGGCAGCTTATAGTTCTTTGCATTGTTCTGCCCCCATACTTCCAGAGCCTTTTTCTGTGCATCTTCTTTGTAATACTGAAGGAGATAATCCTTATCCTGTACAAACGGACCATTGCCGTAGGCCAGTTCATATTCGGACAATGCCTGCTGAACGGTCAGTCCGTCCGGATGATTCAGTATCAGATCTGTGAACACAGGTGCTCCGTTCTTCATTTCATAGCTTTTTCCTTCAATTCCGAAATTGTACAGCATATGTCCTTCCCCGGTATAACCGTAATTGATAAAGCGGGCCATTTTTTCCGGGTCCTTGCAGGCAGTGCTGATTGCCGTAATACCGCCTGCCACATCAGTGTTATAATGGCCATACATAGGCGTATCCCCCCGTTTCGCAACCAGATTCTTTGTTCCTGCAAGGGAATAATTGGCCACATCTTTATTTGTTGTAAGCCAGGTTCCTAAAATGCTTCCGCAGGCACCGGAGGATGCACCGGATTTTCCTGTCAGCATATTGGCAGTAATGGTTTCTTTATCAATGGTGGCAAAATTAGGGTCCAGCAATCCTTCTGCATACAGCTTATGGAGCCATTCCAGAACTGCTTTGAATTCCGGCTGGGCATAGCCGATTTTTACCCTGTCCTGATCCACGTAAATATCCATGGTCACCAAGTCAAAGGGAGAGGTGATAATTCCCCGTTCCAACAGATCTTTTAGAAAATCAACATTAACACACAACGGGATAGCTGCTCCCTTTTTTTCTTTAAAGGCTTTTAGCATGGTATAGTATTCATCAGCCGTCTCCGGCAATTCAAGCCCCAGTTCCCCGCACCAGTCGTCACGGACAATCAGACCGTAACCGCCCTTAAGCAGCTCATCCCCAAGAATAAAGGCGAATCCGTAAATATCTCCTTCCGGTGTCTTGACCTGCTTTAAAATCTCAGGATCAGAACTGATCACTTTCCAGTAATCCGGCGCATTTTTCTGAACAAATTCTTCACTCATAGGATAAATCAGACCATCCTGTATGGCTTTTGCTTCCCCTCCGGTATAATTCAGCTGAAAATTATAGCTGATCACATCCGGCAGCTCTCCGGAAGCCAATAAAAGATTCATGGCCTGCTTATTCTCCACATGAACCATATCCATATCAAAACCAGTCCGTTTCTCCAGTTCCTTGCCAAGAGGAAGCTGGTCAAAGGAATCGAACCGGTCACTCCAGGCAGTAGAAAGAGTCATCCCATAGGTAAAGGATCCTCCGTCTGCTACCGGATAGGTGACTTTTCCTCCGAAAGAGACTTCCTGACCAGATACCTCCCTGCTGCTTTGTGCTGTCCCCGTTCCAGCCGCCGGCTGTGCTGTTTTTCCGCTGCACCCGGATAATAAAGAAAGTGCCAGAACACTTGCCGTTAATAAGGAAACCCCGTTCCTGAAACTTGATTTGCTTTTCATTTTATTACCCCTCCTACACGTTTTTGCCATTTCATGAACCAACTATAACCCACAGACTGCAGCTGCAAAAGTGGCAAAAAGAAGAAAGAACGGTCAGAATGTACTATCCCTTTATGGATTTCACATTTTGTCTGTTCCTTTTCCGTTTTATCCGCTTATGAAACCAGCACTTATGTATTTTTGTAGTTCATAGCCGTAACCTTTGTGGCCCTCTGGAAGTTCCTGCGAAAGGTCCGGGAATTGGCAAAGCCCGTCTCCACCGCTATTTCATCCACCGTTTTTCCTGTTGTTTTTAAAAGTATTTTTGCGTGCTCAATTCTTACATCATTGATATAATTCAGCAGATTCAGCCCTGTCTGTTCTTTAAATATCCGTGACATATATCGTGGTGTAATACCGATTTCTTCTGCTATGGCTGAGATATTGACATTGCTGTCCGCATAATGTTCCTGGACATACTGTTTGATGTTTTCTGATAATTGCCTGGTATCTTTGCTGTCCTGATAGACCCCTTTGCAGATCAAATGCAGGAAGTGATAGAACGAATTCTGCAGAGCCGAAGAAGACTCTGCGGTTCTCATCTGTGCCAATATATGTTCCAGTGATTCTTCCCTGATGGTTTCATTCTTTACCAGACTGACGGATCCCATCAGAACATGATTGGCAATGGCAAGAACGTAGTAAAGCATGGCATTAAAGGGCTTTCTGGAATCCTCCAGTTCATGGAACAATTCCCTGCTCAACTCCTTCCCTCCTGATAGATCAGCCTCAGAAGCAACACTCCCGAACCGTTTCGCATAAAATGCCAGGCGGCCGGAAGAAGAAAAGTCCACGGTGCTGACCAGATCTGCTTTTAAAACCCCGTCCGGCCTGGTATAATACCTCTGCTCGTTGGCCTCTGTAATTTCTGCATATGCCGATTCCACATATTCAAAATCATCAAATGGACTGCCAAGCGTGATACATAGGTCCGTCTCCATGCGGCTTTGGAAAAACTCATTCAGCCACTGAAACTTTTCCATACTTACCCTTTCCCATTCCGCCACTTCACTTTTTTGAATCAGGAACAGATAGACCAGAAGGCTGCCATCCAGAGTCTTAATGCAGGAGTATACATTGCCCAGAATATCCATAGTGACATTGTGAATTAAAAAACAAAGAAGGCCGGTGTCAATGGACTCTCCCATCACAGAGGTCCCATCCGCTCCTTCCAGATTTACCGTAACGAATGCAAAACTTTGATTCTGGTAATCCGGCCCAAGTAATTCCTCTGTTCCCAGTTTCCGAAAGAAATTATTGCTCCCCTTGATTGCGGAGAGAAGCCCCAGTTCTCGATCATACGCCCTTCGGCTTTCCATGGAATCCTGCATGGACAGATTCTCTTCATACAGCTTCCGTAAATTCTTCTCCACCATGGCAAACTCATTTCCCTGGCTGTTATCCAGTTCCGGCAGTATATTTACCAATTGGCGGACCGGACGGTAATTTCTGCGCTGCTGAAAGATTACCGCAGCCACTCCGATGACCGCCCCGGTGAAAACGATCATCATATTTAAATTCCGGTTTTGGTTTACTTCTTTCATAAAAGCCCGCTTTGGCATACAGACCACATAATTCCAGTCTGCTACCTTGGATTTTGTATAGGCTCCCACATACTCCTGCCCCTGTACTTCAAAGGACTTGTTCTCCTGATTCGACTCCAGTTTAAGATTTACTCCGCTTAAATCCAATTGGGCACCATATTGGCCGATGACCCGGTGCTCCTGATCCAGAATAAAGACGGTATTTCCCATATTGGTTTCTTTCTGCATCAGCTGTTCCAGAAACCCGGTTGAGACTGATGCGATAAAGTATGCGGCTTCTTCGTTGCTTAAATGCTGCACCGGCGTAACATAGACCAGACTCTCCTCTCCACAATTTCCGTAACTCATATTTTTGGAAATCAGAAACCCGCTTTTATCATTTCCCGTCAGTTCCTTTTTCCACTCTTCCAAAGAGATGGATAACTTTCTTCTTAATAGCAGACTGCCATAAATATAATCCAGCTGATTGGCGGTTCGGGAAGTCAGCAGATATTCCCTATTCCGAAGATACATCATTAATTCAATATCAGGATTGGACCCCCCGGATATCTGCAATCTCTGAAAGCACTTGAAAGCCAGCGCCAGAAAGCGGCGTTCTTCCCCTGTATTCATTGCACACAATGTGAAATTCTGATCCAGCATATGATACCTGGTAGCCTCCAGAATATCCTTTAAGTGATCATCGATATTATACCGGATGTTCTCAAGCATAAAATGATTGACCTGTTTCATCTTCCGTTCCACCAGGTTTTTATTAATGAAATAGTTGATGACCGCACAGCTAATTGGTATCATTAATGCAATGCAGCCCACCACGATCCATTTGTAGAGCGTATGATTTTTCCTGACCCTGAATTTACCTTTCATCCCCACACCTCCACGCAACAGTTCCTTTTATGCCCTGTTTATTTCTAAAACCGACTCACATTCAAATTCCTTTTCCGCACCGGTCGCATGGACATTCTGCATGACCAGCCTCTTTACATTCCGGATGAAAATCCCCTGTTTTCTCGTAGGTGCACATTCTCTCATCATGGCGGCTATTCCCTCTTCTGCCTGGGGATGGTAAGTGATAGCAATATCTTTCATCACAACCGACTGAATCTTCTTCTCCGGCAGTCCATAGATGCATATCCCCGTATGATGGGCATTCTTACAGGTAATCTCTGAAAAGGACAGACTGCGGATTTCCGGGGTCCGCTCATCTGCCGGAAGTGCCTCCTGACAGGCTACATAATCGGACTTTCCATCGGGATCGCAGTAATAGAAACAGTTTACCACAAAAGGAGACTTTACTCCGTCCATGGTAATGCTGCTAAAATCAATTTCATCCACGATGGAATCTTTCCCCCTTCCTCTCCTTGTCTTTATCCGGAGTCCGCGGTCCGTATCCTTAAATACGCACTGGGATACACGGACTTCCCGGACGCCGCCTGCAATCTCGCTGCCAATGGTCACTGCTCCATGCCCCCGCTCCATAAGGCAATGGCGGATGCTGATTCTTTGAGACGGCTGTCTGTATTTCTTTCCCATGTATATCTTACCGGATTTTATGGCAATACAGTCATCTCCCACGCTAAAATGTACCCCTGCAATCTCCACGTCGCTGCAGGATTCCGGGTCGATTCCGTCCGTATTATGAGACTTGTCAGGGCTTTCCAGAGTGATTCCGTATATGCGGATATTTTCACTGAAATATGGGTGGATATTCCAGGCAGGGGAATTGCGGATTGTAATTCCCTGAATCAGAATATTCCGGCAGCGATTTAAGAAGATGACTCTGGGACGGTATGGGGGAATACGGTTTACCATACTGATCCACCATTTTTCAAAGTCCCCTCCACCGTCAATGGTGCCTTCTCCGCAGATGGTTACATTCTCCACAGCAATACCGGTAATAACGGAAGCCATGGCATCCAGTGGATTGCCTTCCCAGGTTCCAAGGTTATAATCTTCACAATTCTCATTGCTTTGAATGATTCCAGGCAGGACCGGGTACTCATTCCGTTCCTGAAATGCCTGTAATAATGCTCCTTTTCCCAGCTCCAGGGTAAGACCGTTTTTTAAAAAGAGATTGCGGATGCGGTAGGTTCCTGCAGGCACGAACACACGTCCATTTGGAGGGCAGCACATAACTGCCGCCTGAATGGCCCCCGTATCGTCACAGATTCCGTCGCCTCTGGCTCCGAATTTTCTTACATTTAAAGTTACATATTCCCTGCTGGTGCTTACTTCTGCTTCTACGGTTTCCTTATCATCCCATTGAAATAAAATCCGGTATTGGGTATCCGGCTCTAAATGATCGATGATAACGACCATCTTCCTGTCATTTCGCAAGAATTTTCCATTTACCCATAATTCGTAGGGCCTGGTTTCATAACGGTCTTCCAAAAGAAGCTCCAATACAACACTTCTGGCATTCTGCTGCAGAACCTTACTCTCCATCCTCCAACCCCCATGTCTCTTTAATTTCATCCCATAAGATCCCGGCCAGGTCCTCAAACGCTTTCCCCATGGACCAGTCCATTCCTTCTTTTGAATTCCCATCAGAAAACTTCATTCTCCGTTTTCCTTCCTGTGCATAACGTTCTGCCGGCACCAGTTCCAGCCTGCAGGCTTTTAAAATTGCCACCCCTGCCAGTACATCCAGAGAACATTCCTGAGACAGATACTGATCAAGTTTGGACCGAAATAAGTCCTGAAGTGTCCTGTAATGCTCATAAAGCATCTTGGACATTGATTCCAGGGTGTCTGCCAGTGCCAGCAATCCCCAGCCGCTTATGTCTCCCTTCTCCTGTACCCATGCCTCCGCAATCCGGGCATACTTTTCTTTTTTTCCGCAAACCGTATCTTCCAAAGCCAGAAACGGCAGTTTTAGAATCCGGCTCCAGTCCTTCTTCTGTATATAGTCAGCAAGATCACGGCAGGAAGACGGATCTATTGCGGCATTTGCCCTGATTCTTTCGTATTCCAGTAAAATTGAAGCCATTTTGTTCAAATCTTCCATATTGCACCTCCCTAAATAGCTACTTTCTATTTTAAAGAAAGCAGCATCATGAGTAAAGGGACAAAACAATCATCGAACGGACAAAATGTAAACAGGAATCCATACATAATACAACGAAGAGCAAGACCCACGAACCGTGATCTTGCCCCATACAATTTTTCATTTGTTTTATTTTTCAATCGGTTATAGTACAGGTTATCTCATCCGGAAGAAAAACAGAAAAAGAACTCCCTTTCCCAGGCTCACTCTCCACACAGATGGTTCCTTTGCACAGCGTTATGATTCGTTTCACAATAGACAGACCAAGCCCATTGCCTGATATGGAATGGGAGGTCTCCCCCTGATAAAACTTATCAAAAATGTGCTTGAGGGTCTGTGTTTCCATTCCTGGGCCATTATCCTTTATGGTAAATAGGACACCCTGCTTGCTGCGGGCCAGATTTATATGTATGGTTCCTTTCGGATTGGTGAATTTAATGGCATTATCCAGAAGATTGATCCATATCTGTTTGGTAAACTCTTCATTTCCATTAAAAACGATCTCCTCTAACCCGATATTGATGAGGTGTTCTTTTTCCGTCCACTTCGGCTCCATCAGCAGGATGACCCTGCGTATCTGTTCATCCAGCCGAAAACAGGTTTTGTCCGTGATAATTTTCACATTCTCATACTTCGACATGCTAAGAACATTGGTGGAAAGCTCAACCAGCCGCTCCGATTCTGCAATGATAATATCAAGATATTCCTGCCGTTCCTCTTCCTTAAGTTCTCCGTCTTTCAAAAGCCTGGCAAATCCCTGCATAGATACAATGGGAGTTTTAAATTCATGGGAGAAATTATTTACAAAATCTTTTCTTAATGTCTCTATGGATGACAGCTCAAAGGTCATTTTATTAAAACTTTGGGAAAGCTCCTCCAATTCACCGATCCCTTTCAGATTTACCTGTACATCAAAGTCTCCCTGGGATACCTTGTGAATGGCATCAATGACTTTGCAGAGTGGTTTCAGTGCCTTGTTGGTAAAGAATACGGTAAGGGCCATTCCCAGAAGTACGCAAAGCATGATCAGTAAATTGAAAAAGTTATCGCCCAGCAGATTAAGGCTTTCATGTTTCTGAAATTTTATAATATCACTGTAACTGAGTACAGTGATGGTAACTGCCAGCATAATGAGCAGAACCATCATAAAAACAAAAATGAATAATATCAGGGAAACGGTAAGCTTCCACTTTCTTTTCAGCTTCATAAAATCTTTCATATATTTTTGACCGCCTTATACCCTAATCCCCGCACGGTAACAATCTCAAATTCCGTCCAGTCCCGAAACTTTTCCCTTAAACGGTTAATATGTACATTCACGGTACGGTCATCGGTTTGAGAATCCAGTCCCCATATCTCATCCATTAACTGCAGACGCGTAAATGTGATGTTTGGATAAGAAAGCAGTTTAAACAACAAATAAAATTCCTTTTGAGGCAATTTAATCTCTTCCTTATTCCGCATTACACTCAGAGAATCATAAGCAAGGGTCACATTTCCCATAGTCAGTTTGTGTTCACTCACAATCTGGGCTCTCCGAAGCAAGGCCTTAATTCTAAGAACCAGCTCCTGATCATCAAATGGCTTTGTCATATAATCATCCGTACCCACCAGAAATCCTTTTCTTTTATCCATAGACTCCTGTTTTGCTGTCACCATCATAATAGGAAGATTCTCCCAGCCCTGACGAAGCTGCGTTGTCAGATCATAACCATTTAGATTCGGCATCATCAGATCCAGTACCACCAGATCTACGTGATACTGATCCATTGCCTTAAGAGCTGACAGTCCATCCTCCGCCTGCAATGTTTCAAAACCATGACGGTGAAGCAATGCACATAAGAACTTTCTTGTATTCTTATCATCATCAACTACTAAAATTTTAAAAATTACCTCCACCTCCAATAACCCCAGTTTATAAATCCATCATATCGAAGAATGAGTGAGATATCAATCAAAATCAGGTTCTGGTTTGTTTTTTTTCTTTCCGCTCATGATCATATAATAGACAGGCAGCAGTAAAAGGGTCAAAACCGTGGAAGCAGTAAGGCCGCCTACGTTTACAAGGGAAAGTCCCTGCATGGTTTCTCCGTTGTCACCGCCTCCCACTGCCATGGGAACGATGGAAACGATAGCAATCAGGGTCGTCATCAAAATAGAGCGGAACCGGTTGGCTCCTGCCTTTACCACCGCAGTTGGCTTATCCATGGTCTCAGAGTACTGGTTTGCGGTTTCCACATACAGGATTCCCGACTTGACTACCGTACCAACAAGCATCAGAAAGCCCAGAAGAGAAGGCATATTGATCTTAATATCAGCAGCTACCATTAATCCAAAGGCACCAATCAGGCTAAATGGTATAGAGGTCATGACCATCAAGGACATTTTGGCTGATTCAAACTGGGCGGCCAGAACTACGAAAAGCAGGAAAACAGCCGTAACGATAGCTATAAGCAGGTTTGTAAATTCTTCCACCATGGATTCATCTTCACTGTTTTGTGCCCTTGTAATTGTTGCATCCAGATATTTGCCAACAATGTCATGATCAATAGCCTTTATCACTGCCGCTTTTTCTTTCTCCGTCTTTACCTCGTCGGTAAAAGAGCCGGTAATTGTCACCAGATACTGTTTATTCTTGCGGTTGATTGCAGTAGGACTGTCTTCATAGCCGATATCTGCCAGGTCTGCCAAAGCAACCGAGCCGCCAAAGCTGTTGGGAAGTAAAATTCCTTCTACCTTGTCTAAGGTATCATAATATTTTTCTCCATACTCCAGCTGCACAGAGATCTCCTCTCCGGACCGGTCCATGGTTGCGGCCTCCACACTGCTTAGCATCTCATTTATGGCAGTTCCTACATGGATGGGCGCAACCCCTTCCGCCGCTGCCCTGATGGCATCCACGCTGATTTTAATGACAGGTGCTGCGTTTTCCAGATCGGAATGCACCTTGATTAACTCGGTGCGGCCTGACAGTTCGGTTACCATCTGATCCGATACTCTTTTCAGCTTATCCAGTTGCGCACTTTGCAGGATCACTTCAAAATCCGGGCTGCTGCCCATCATACTCATACTTGATGTGGACTCTACCGTAATGCTGCAGTCAGGAATCTGGCCCATCTCCTTTTTCCATTTGTTTACGATCTCCTTTGTGGAAAGGGTCCGGTCTGCTTTCAGATAAGCGGTCAAAGTACCCACGTTCCCCTTGGTTAAGCTCAAGCCTCCTCCCCCATAGGTCAGCATATAGGAATCTAAGTCCTTTTCTTTAGTCACAATGGTTTCTAAATTTTGAAGAAGCTTATCCACTTCTTCTAATTTCAGGCCGGGTTTTACCTCTACGGAAACGGCGATGGTACCTTCATCCGTATCCGGCATAAGTTCAAATCCCAGTCTTCCGGCCAGAACTGCGGAAGCCGCCAGAAGAAGAACCGATACGATCATAACAAGAGCTTTTCTGCGAAGAAGCTTTGTAACAAGCGTTGTATAGCCCGCCTGCAGCACTCTCACAATGCCGCCTGCCGGTGAATTGTTCTTCTCTACCGGACGCAGCCTGCTATAACACATGGGCACAATGGTCAAGCCGGATACCGCCGAAGCCAGGGAAGTGAAAATAAGGGTAAAGCCCAAAGGCATAAACAGCTGCCCGGACATTCCTTCTAAAAAAACAAGGGGGATAAATACCACACTGTTGGTCAGGGCCCCTCCTAAAATAGCGGCAAATACCTCACTGGTACCTCCTACAGCCGCAGACATATAAGCCTTAAATCCCTTTCCTTTCTGTGCTTTGAAACAACTGTCCAGGACAACAATGGAGTCATCTGTCATGTTTCCGACAGCCAGTACAATACTGCTCATTGTAATTAAGTTTAAAGAAAATCCCATGGCAGACATCATAATCAGGGAAATGAGCATGGATATGGGCATGGAACTGCCTACGATCAAAGATGCCTTTAAATCGCCAAAGAACAGGAAAATAATAACCATGGCAATGATTACTGCCGCGATCATCGTATCCTTTACGTCATTTAAGGCAGAAAGAATCTGGTCACTGGCATCGTCGATTACAATGAATTCCACATTGGGAAACTCCGCCTTTAGATTTTCAATGGTTTCTTTTACTCCCTTTGAAACATCTACGGCGCTGTTTTTCTGCTGCTTATTGATGGATAAGGTAATGGTTTCCTCTCCATTATACCGACCAATGGTTTCTTTCTTTTTCAATGCTTCTGTAATTTCTGCAACATCCTCTAAATAAATCGTCTTTCCGGCTCCTGCGACCAGAGGAACCTTTTTCAGCTTGTTGACATTATCCACCTTAACCGCTGTAACCACAGATAATTCCCGTTTCCCTACGCCTGTACTTCCAGCAGGATAACTGAAGTCTGCGGCCTTGATGGCCTGGCTGATGGAATTCATGGTAAGATGGTACTGGTTCATCTTCTCCGGAATGAGACGTACACTCACATAGTTTTCCTGTCCGCCGCTTACATCCACACTGGCAACGGAAGATATTTTTTCAAATTCCGGAACAATGCAGTCATTGACAAAATTGTACAGATTATGCTGCGTAGGGTCATTGACTGCCAGTTCAACCGACGGCATGTCATTGATGTTAAACTCCATGATCGTAGGGGGCTCCACATCATCCGGCAGTTTTATTGCATCTGTTTTTTTCTTTAGATCGGAATATGCCTTATCCATGTTGATGCCGTATTCATATTCCAGCATGATCATGGAGACATTCTCCTGAGAAATAGACTGAATATTTTTGATACCGGAAAGAGTTCCCATGGCCTCCTCCATGGGCTTTGTCACCAGGTCATTCACATTTTCCGGACTTGCCCCCGCATAGACACTGCTGACCAGCATCATGGGAAAATTCATCTCCGGAGTCAGTTCCATCTTCGATGTAAATACAGAAGATAAACCAAATACCATCAAACATAGAATTGCTAAAGCCATGGTAACCGGACGCTTTAAAACAGCCTTTATAATTCCCATATACTACCTCCTCACTGCAGAAAACCAATAGCTATAAAATATTTTATAAAAGTATATGTGGGAAAGATTAACTAAAGATAAACAGACACCAAAGATTTTCCTTTTTCCTAATAAAAAAAGCGGCAGCCTTGATTTTTTCAAAGCTACCGCCCGGAATGATTATAAAGTTATCTCTCCGGTTGTCTTATTGTCCCGTTTCTTTTGGCAATGAGCAGTGCGAATATGCGTTCCAGGAAAACACTTATAACTGCCATCAAAAGCCACAGCGCCCAGGTTTTCAACTCCGGAAGTTCTGCCTTTAAGATTTTATGAAAAATCAAAACAGCCCCATAATATCCAACCGTCATTGTCCCAAACACAAAGGTTCTGACCATATCAAACGGCAGACACGCCTTAAATACCGCCGCTATGCCAACCGTTCCTACGGTTAAATATTGAAGTACCGCTTCCTGTCCGTCTGTCATTCCAAAAACAGGCGCAGACAATCGAATAATTAAAAAACACATGACAATGGCAAGCGCATTTGGAAGCGCCCTGCTCAAAACCTCTTTCAGAAAATGCTTTGGTGCTTTTTTATTATCCGGCTGAAAAGACATTATAAAAGACGGATATCCCTCAATTGCAAGATCAATCAACGTAATCTGTATGGGAACAAAGGGAAAAGCAAGATTCCCCAGAACGCATACAATGGATAATAATATGGAATAAATCGTCTTTACAAAGAAGATACCTGCGGTACGGGTCACATTATTGACTACCCTGCGGCCTTCCTTCATTACGTCCGGAAGTACTCCAAAATCAGAATTCATTAAAACAAGCCTGGATACCTGTCTTGCTGCGTCACTGCCATCCCCGATTGCAATACTTAGATCAGATTCCTTAAGTGCCATCAAATCATTTACGCCATCTCCGGTCATGGCTACGGTATGTCCCTGTTTTTTCAATGCCTGTACCAGCTGTTTTTTTTGTATGGGAGAGACTCTTCCAAATATGGAATAAGTCCCGGCAGCCGCTGCAATCTCTTCCTCACCGGAAAGCTCACTCATGTCAATGTATGCTCCGGTTTCCAAAATGCCTGCTTTTTCAGCCACAGCCGCTACAGTCACTGGATTATCTCCGGAAATTACTTTTATCTTGATTCCTTCCTTCTTAAAATAATCCAATGTCTCAACAGCATTTTCCCGGATCGGGTCTGTCACACAAATCATACCGATAATCTTCAGCCTGGGAAGAGGCGCTTTAATCCCCACGGTTTCACCAGTGATACCCACCAGAAGCACCCGGTTTCCATGTTCCATTTCTGATTTTACTTCTCCGGAAACCTCTTTTGTCATGCGTTCCGGCGCGCCGACAACCAGTGTTCCCAGGGTTTCAAAGGTTACGGCACTCCATTTTCTTTCGGAAGAAAATGGTATCTTTTCAATGACTGATTCCAGATGGCAAGGGGGCACATATTCTTTCAGGGACTGAAACGTTGCATTATTATCGTCTGAGGCGGCTACAAAGGCCCCCAGAAGATCCATTAACGGCTGCTCTGCCTTTTCCAGCTCTTTGATATACATGACCTGCATCTTTCCCTGGGTAATGGTTCCGGTCTTGTCCAGGCAGAGAATGTCAACATGTGCCAGAGTTTCCAGAGCGAATAATTCCTGTACCAGAACCTTTTTCTTTGACAATGCTGCTGCACCCGCTGCAAGGCTTACACTGATTAGCAGCACCAGCCCTTTGGGAAGCATTCCAAGTAATGCCGCAGCTGTTGTGGTCACGGAAAGTGCGGCTCCTGATTCCCTCATAAAGAATGCCTGTATAAAGAGAATCACTCCTAACGGGGGAATCAAATATCCGGTAAACCGGGTTACACGGCGCATGGAATCCAGAAGTTCGGAGTGAATTTTCTTGAATTTTCCTGCCTCCTTTGTAATTCCTGCCACATAATTTGCATCGCCTACATGAATCACACCTGCCAGGCACTGTCCGCTGACCACGCTACTTCCTGACAATAATATATCACCGGTCTCCTTTAAAATCGGATCGGATTCTCCGGTCAAAAGCGCCTCATTTACTTCAATTCTCCCTTTTTTAACCATTGCATCCGCACAGATCTGCATTCCGCTTTCCAAAACCATAATATCATCAAGAACTAGGCCGCCTGTTTCAATCTCCTGAAGCTGCCCGTCACGGATCACCTTTACCTGCGGGGCAGAAAGAATGGATAATTCTTCAATCAGCTTCTTTGCCCGTAATTCCTGCATGATCCCGATAAATGCATTGAGTGCAATTATGAGGAAAAAAGCCATGTTCGACCAGGCTCCCACAAAGGCAAGTGCCAATGCAATCAGCAGATTATACAAATTGAACCTGGTGCATATATTATCTTTCAAAATATCCTTTTTAGATTTTGTGCTTGGTTCAGGCAGTTTGTTGTACTCTCCCTGCTCGTAACGCAATTTTACCTGTTCTCTACTCAGTCCATGTTCAAGACTGACTAAAAAATCCTGTTTCTCTTTGCCGTTTTTCATTCCAATTCAATCTTATCCTCTCATTTTTATATTATATTACCTTATAACCATAACCCAACGCAAGGACACCTTGAAACAAACCCCTGTTTTTTTACAAATAATGTAATTTTTTTCTGCGGACAGATTGATATATTAATTATAAGAGTGTAAACTGTACTTAAAATACTTCACATAAATTTATTTTAGAAAACGAGGAACGATCATGTGGATACTGTTTGCGTTTGGTTCCGCCTTTTTTGCCGGAATAACGGCAATACTTGCAAAAATAGGAATTAAAAATACCGATTCCAATCTGGCAACCGCACTGCGGACCGTTGTGATTCTGTTTTTTTCCTGGTTCATGGTCTGGATCACAGGTGCCCAGCATACCATGAATGCACTGTCTTTAAAAACAATTCTTTTTCTAGTCCTGTCCGGGTTAGCTACCGGCATGTCATGGCTCTGCTATTTTAAAGCACTTCAACTGGGCAACGTCAATAAAGTAACTCCCATTGACAAGTCCAGTACAATACTGACCATGATCCTGTCTATGATCTTTTTAAGCGAAGCCATAACCGGAATAAAGATCTTATGTCTTTTTCTCATCGGTGCAGGTACCTACTTAATGATTGAGAAAAAGGAAGAAACGAAAAAGGCCATAGATAACCGGTGGCTTTTATACGCATCAGGCTCCGCCGTTTTTGCCAGTCTGACTTCTATTTTGGGAAAAATCGGAATCCAGGATGTGAACTCCAACCTGGGTACAGCAATCCGAACGGTCATAGTTTTAATTATGGCATGGATCCTTGTTTTCATAACAAAAAAGCAGTCCGAAATCAAAGAATTGGATAAAAAGAACTGGCTGTTTTTATTTCTGTCCGGTCTTGCTACCGGTATGTCCTGGCTCTGCTATTATAAGGCCCTGCAGGATGGCCCTGCAAGCATTGTGGTTCCTATCGACAAACTGAGCATACTTCTTACCATAGGATTTTCATATTTCATCTTAAAAGAAGAACTGAGCCGAAAATCCTTTGCCGGTTTAATTTTAATTGTTATTGGTACCCTGCTGCTATTGGTCTGACCGCTTTTACATAAAAATATAACATAGGCCATATTCAGCAAGAACATGAAAAAATCACACAATAAACAGATTACAATTGCACCTTGCCCCATATAATATAACTGTACTATATAAGACAGTCAAAAGATGATCCATAAACGGATATCGGAAAATCATTTTTAAGATATGCCGGTAAACACAAATAATCTAAATATAAACAGGAGGAGAATCAAAATGAGCACACTGGTTATATATTTTTCATTTAATGGCAACACGAAATATCTTGCAGACACGATTGCAGATACCATAAGCGCCGACAGCATTGAATTAAAAACAAGTAAGCAGTATCCCACGGAAGGCCTTAAGAAATTTCTTTGGGGAGGTAAGAGCGTTCTTTTCGGCGAGGAACCTGCGCTTTTAAATGCCCCTATGGACGTGAACAAATATGAGACAATCATCATCGGTACTCCCGTTTGGGCCGGATCATTTGCACCGCCCGTAAAAAGTTTCCTCAGTCAATATAACCTTCACGGTAAGCGGATCGCGTTATTTGCCAGCCATGGCGGCGGCGGTGCCGAAAAATGCTTTGCAAAGCTAAAGAAAGCAATCCCGGACAATGAATTCATTGGTGAAATTGCTTTTGTTGATCCTAAGAAAAATCCGAAGGATAACTCCGCAAAGGTGATTGCCTGGGCGAAAAGCCTTAGCAACTGATACCTGTATAAATCCTTGACAAAACTTCTTCCAACCGTTTTCCATGGAAAATGACTGGCTTTTTACAGAAATCAGAAGCGGAAAAGACGGACAGGCTCAAACTCTCTCTTCAAGCGTTTGACCATATCATTCTTTGACGAATTTTCAATCAGAATATCGCATTGTCCGGGTATACTTCCAAAGACCACGCTTTTTTCCATATCCAGCATTTCTTTCAGATTTTGCAGCATGCGCTCCCGATTGGCTTCTTTATTGTATATTTTCATATAGGAATATCCAGGATAATCGTTTGATTCATAGGTTTGTATCTTCAGTTCCCCGGACCATTCCTGTTCCATCAGATATTTACAGGCCGCTTTTATCTGTTCCGTGGTGTTGATCACCATGAAATAAACTACATTTTCATACTGAGGGAGCCTTCTTTTCACATAGTTGCGAAGAGGGTTTTTTCTGAGTTTCCGGTAAATGCCCTGTTCTGCCAGATTGTCCAGCCTTTCATAATAAATCACAAGCAAATCATCAATTACCACATTTGCAAAATAATTAAGTTTCCTCTCATCTAACAGCTTTAATATTCTTTCTGACTGGTCGTAAGTGAGCACATACGTCAAAAGATAGGAATTTTCATTGATATCATAAAGCGCTGCTCCATCCATTACAATTACCGGCAGCTTCAGATTAATGCCTCTGACAGAATCCATCAAGGTTGCCGGTGTCCTGCCGGTAGAAAGAGTGAATTTCATTCCATCATCAATCAACCGGTTTAATTCTACCTTACTGTAAGGAGTTAATTTTTCCTCTCTGGTAAGCAGCGTATCATCTACCCCGGAGACATATAGCACATCCAGCTGCTTATTTCTCGGTAAATGAACAGAATTTACAACCATTGCCATCACCACACCTATGAGAGTATCTGCCACCCGATTCATAACAAACAGGAATGGAGTGCTGTCTCCCATATGCATTACCGTAATACTTAAAAATACCACACAGGAAAAATAAGAGGTATCCTTTTTATTTAAAACAACCGTTGTATAAAGGACCAGTCCTGTGAACAGAGATATCATCAGATAGCTGAGTGCACTTTCATCAAAGATTCCTCCTCCCCAATCAAAGAGAAGAAGCAAAAAAAGTCCCCATGCAGCACCGATCAAAGTACCAAAACACCTTTGCTTTGCCATCTGCGTACTGCTAACAGAATAGGGCTGAATACACTGTAATGCTGCAATGGCTGAATAAAAGGGAATCCCTTCTTTTCCTCGAATATAATAAATAGCAAAACATAGACAGACTCCCCATACAGAACGGTAAATCCTTTGCCCCACTGCCGGCAGCTTCAAAGACTTTATTGCCATTGTTTTCATAAGCCAATTCCTCCGTCTTAAAGTACGAAAAACATTTATTTAGCGTACTATAACAAATTTCAAAGAAATTGTCTACCTCTCTCTGGAAAGATGGTGATACGGCTCAAAAAAATCATGACAGCACCAGTCTGTAGATTTTATCATCCCCTATATCCGGTATTCCTCTGCCGTCCGTGTTGCTGGTGGTAATATATATGGAACCGTCCGCAGCTTCATAGGCTTCCCTTAAGCGTCCGTAACGGCCGTCCAGCAGCCGTTCCACATTGACCACTTCTGTTCCGGATTCATCAAAGGTGATTGCCAGAAGCACATTTCCCCGGAGTGTGGATACAAGCAGCTGGCCGCTCCTTGGACCTTCTGTCACAAAAGTAAGCCCTGCTGGAGCCCATGTGTCATTCCCGCTTTGTATCACAGGCCTTAAAAAATCGTATCCCTCCATTTCCTCATCTCCTATAACCAAAGGCCAGCCATAGTTTCCGCCTGGCTGTATGATATTTATCTTATCATGAGCAATTTCTCCATGATCCGTGGCATATAAAATATTCCTGTCATTCCATGCAAGGCCCTGAGGATTCCGGAGCCCCAGAGCATAAACCGGAGAACCGGGAAACGGGTTATCCGGCGGAATACTTCCATCGGTTCCGATCCGCAGTATTTTTCCGGCTAAACTGCTTATGTCCTGGGCAAGCTCCCGTTTGCCCGCATCTCCGGCAGTAACATACAGATAACCATCCGGTCCGATTTTAATCCTTCCCCCGTTATGGATCCGGTCTGCCGGTATCCCATCCAAAAGAATCACCTCTTGGGAAGCGGTATTCCCATCAACCGTCATACGCACCACCCGGCCGTAGATTCCATCGCTGTCTTCATAATTATACATAAGATAAATATAACCATTGGATAGAAAATCCTCATCCAGGGCAAGCCCCATAAGCCCGCCTTCTCCGATACTGGCAAAAGGAGGGGCAAACGTATACACCGGCACAGGATTTAATATACCGTTTTCTATGACTCGCAGGGTTCCGTTTCGTTCCGTAAAAAACAACCTTCCATCCCCACTGACAACCACGGACCAGGGAACGTATAGATTTTCTGCAATGGTCTCCACCTCAAAGGAAGGACCTGGAAAACTGGTTATACCAAAGGGGATATAATTCTCATTCCACTCCCAGGCGTTTAAATGAGGTGTAGGGATAAAGTTTCTGTTCACCGTCTTAGCTTCCTTTCTGCTTTTAACGGCCAGCCAGCCGTATTCTTTCCAGCATTATATGAAAGGAAGGAAACGCCCGTGAGAAACCCTTATAAAATTTTATTCATCATCATACCTTTTATGGGTTTTGAAATAATCAAATTTCATACCGTCATACTTTTCAATCGGTACAGGCCCCCGGACCACCGTACGGAGGATTTGCAGGCAGCCATCTTCAGCGGCAGCGATTCTCCAGTCAACCATTAAAATTTCACCATTTTTTATCTCAATCCCGGTGATACCACGGGTCCGGATGCAGCAGCCGGTATTAAAATACGGCAGTTCATCTGCTTTTGGGAATTTCGGCCTGTGTGTATGGCCGCAGATCAGCATGATTTTTTGCTTTGCAATCCATTCACCGTATATCCGTTCTATTTTATGTCTTTTGAACATATTGCGGGCAGGACTTGTGGGATTGTCGAAGCCCACCAGATGGAAATACCGCCACAGATAGCGGAGCAGCAGCATAGAAAAAAACCAAAGCTGATCATTCATAAAGTCGCCCTGATGCCCATGAATGACGAGAATATTCTGTCCGGTATCTTTATATTGAAGGACCAGAGCCTCCTTCGGTTCTAATCCCCGAAACAAATCCACCTTTTTTTGATTATACTCGTCATAGTATTCATAATAATTGGACTCTACAAAATGCTTTGATCTCAGATAAATATTATGGTTGCCATACAGCATGATGAAACGGCCGGCATCATAAAATTTTTTCATCACGGTAAATACATCCGTGTGTGCAAGCCGGATCACACTGAAATTTTTGTACTCCCATAACTCATCCCCATCCCCCGCTTCCACATAGACATAACCTTCCTTATAGTAATAATTCAGCGCATGCAAAAAAATATTCTGGTTTCTGATAAACTCATCGGAAACGCTGTCATCGCCCCGATGACAGTCACTGAAAAATATATATTTTGAATTTTTATCAAAGGAAATGACAGACGCATGTTTCAAAGCCTTTGTTAATCGTTTATTCGCTCTCATCTTTGCTCCGTATGCTTTTTTTTTCTTAGTATTATTCTTATTTCCAATTTTATACGGAATAAAACACAGGGAGAATCCATGTGGCATACGGAAGCATTTTGTCTGATATCAATACACCCGCCAGGGATTCTCCTTCCCCTCTAACTCGTATTTACAGCTTAAAATAGAATATTCCACCATATCACTCACAGCTTCCTCAGTATAAAATGCCGTGTGCGGAGTGATGATAACATTGGGCATTGACTGCAAGACAGCCAGTTCCCGATTGGACAGCACTTTATATTTCAAATCTTTATAAAATATTTTTCTTTCATTTTCAATTACATCCAAAGCTACCGCGCCGATTTTCCCTGATTCAAGACCTGCAATCAGGGACTGGGTATCAATCAGTGTACCCCTGGCGGCATTAATGAGCACCGCACCCTTCTTCATCTTTTCAACTTCCGCCTCTCCAATCAGGTATTTTGTATCTGCCGCCGCAGGCACATGAAGGGAAATAACGTCACTCTCCTTCAGAAGTTCATCGAAAGAAACGTAGGAAACAAAGGAAGCAAGGGCTTCTTTCGGCTGCAGGGTATGTACCAGAATCTTACATCCAAATCCACGAAGCCGCTGAATCACAGCCTCTCCGATTCTTCCTGCTCCGATGATGCCGACGGTGCAGGTACGAAGCTCCCGCCCCCGCACATTAGTAAGTGAAAAATCCTGTACCAACCCTCGTGTAATCAGCGTTTTTACCTTGCGCAGTGCCATCAGAATGAGCATAACCGTATATTCTGCCACACTGGCCGGCGTATAATTGACGGTGGAGACAGGAATCTCCAACGCTTTTGCAGCATCTATGTCTATATGATCAAAGCCTGCAGTGCGGGTGGATACACAGCGGATACCACTATCTTTCCATTGTTTCAATATCTCTTTGGTAATGGAGGAAGTGACAACGCTAACTGCGTCGCAGCCTTCTGTATTCCCTGCGTTCTCCGGCGAAGGACTGTAAGGCACAGTATGAAGCTCCACCTCATATTTCTCTGCAAATTTTTGAAAATACATGGATTCGTCCATCCGAACGTTATATGCTAATAGTTTCATAAAGCGACACTCCTTTTCTCAAATAAAAGACAATCGTTGTATCCGGGAATGGATTCAGTGATACACCGATTAAGCCAACTGGCCAAAGATTCTTACTACCGGCCCTTCTTTACTTTCTTCAAGAATCGCTGTTAAGTCGGCATTGTTGAGCCACAGAAGATTTTTGCTGTTTGTTTCTATCACCGGTTTCCACTCCTCACCCACCTTTTGATTGACAACATAGAGACTGCACATTTCTCCTTCCATATCCACTCCCTGCAATGTATATTCCGCCCTTTCCTTTGTCAGCTTCTCCTGGTCATATTCCTGTGTATCACAGCCTCCCGGCAAAACAGTTCCATGAAAACATTCTGTGTCACAATAGCCGGTAAAATAAATCCTGGATTTCCTATAACCGTCATCCGTAACAAGCTCTTTTTTTGTAACTATCAGGCGAACCGTAAGCAGTTCCTTATGCCCCAGCAGAAACTGCTTGATGGAAGCAACCGCACAGTTCTTTTGTATTTTATTAAAACCATGTCCGGCATCTCGAATAAGCTGAAGGTGGCACTGTCCCTTTTCATAAGTTTCCTTTGCCTGTATCGCATATGAGTAGTTTACAATCTCATCTTTCAGCCCCTGCAATATCAATACCGGCCCCTTATAAGCACTCAATTCAAGAAATACATCCATGGAAACCACACTGTCATGAAAAACCTTTCCCAGCCGGGTTACCTTACAGTCTATGATTTCAGGGACATGATTAACATCATATCGGGAACCTCCAAGCCGCCCTCTTCTGGCATGATCCGGTATGCAAAGCGCCGGATAAATCATAATGAGTTTTTTAATTTCCTCCTTACATTTGGCAGCTGCTAATCCGGAAACCAAACCTCCCTGGCTGACCCCTGCAAGAATAAGATTTTTTTCGTCTGCGAACGGAAGCTCTTTTACATAATCCTTTACTGCAATAAGATCTTCGACCTCGGTAAAAATCGTGCTTTTCGTGGAGGCTCCATCGCTCTTAAAGCTGATATCTTCATCCATCTTTCCTCCACCGCAAAAATTAAAGCCAAATGCAGCATAGCCCATTCGTGCGAACGCTCTGCAATAATCTTCTACGCTGATATAATTACCGGTAAATCCGTGACTGACAATTATTACAGGATATTTTTTATTTTTTTGTTCCCCACCAGGAACATACTGCCTCCCCCGGATCTGCAGGCCATTTCTTTCGCAGGAAAACGGTGTTTCTATCACATTCATATCACACATTTGTAAGCCCTCCAATTTCTGTCTGATATAGTAAGAATATCATATTGCACTATAAATTACGACATGTCATAATCGAAAAGTGTGGGAAAATATTTTTTTCCATGGAAAAAGGCATTACGGACATACCATGATTCCTGCAGCATCATAACTGAACGAAAAAAAGAGGTGGTGCTTTTGAAGCACCGCCCCTTTCTTATTTTATAATATAATGATTTAAAATTTCCTCCAACTGTGGCCGATTCTCCTCTGTCCAGTCGTAAAAATCCTTCCCGGTCTTTGAAAGTTCTAACCCAATCTCATATAAAAATTCAGGAAGACTCTCTCTTAAAATATCTCCGCAGTAATCAGCAAGCTTTGTTTTCCCCATACCGAGTTTTCCGCCCAGATGCAATTCAAACGCATCCTTTGTTTCTCCCTGCACCTTCATCTTCTTTCCGCAAAAACCAATTTCTCCGATTTCATGGGCACTGCAGGAATTCGGGCAGCCGGAAATATGGATCTGAGGCAATACATCCTCTGTAAAATTCTTTTCTTTAAAATAAGCGATTACTTCTTTTAATGTTTCCTGACTGTCAAGGATTCCTATCTGGCATGTGGGAACTCCAATACATGCAACGGACCGCTCCAGACGGGTTTCTCCTCCAATATGTTTTGTAATATCCAGAAATCTCTCTGCTTCCTGTCCGTTTAAGTTTCTTATAAATAAGCCCTCGCTCATTGCCAGCCTGATCTCTGCCTCGGGAACCGTCTTTACCTCATCTAAAATAAGCCTTAAATCATGCAATGCCAATTGGCCTCCGACCGGATGCACATAGACACTGTATAGCCCCTCCTGCTTCTGCTCATACAACCGGCGGCTCTTCATGTCTGTTTTCGACCCTGTCTTATGATATTCTTTCCTGCTGACAGACAGCTTTAAGTCTTTGCTTTCTTTTACCGTTTCCAGATGCTTTCTGTAGCACCTCATAAACTCTTCTGCCCCCATACGGTCCAGAATATATCTCATACGGGCTTTCTTTTTGTTCTGGTAATCACCTTCGCTGATAAAAAGCTGGGTTGCAGCCTCCACATGGTATAACACATCCTCCGGCTTTACAAGCTCCGGAAACTCCACACCAATCTTTGAATTTCTTCCAAGCCCTCCACCGACGTAAACCTTAAAATACTCATTACCGTTTTCTGCTACGGCAAGAAAGCCCAAATCAACTGCCCCTGTATTCGCCACGTCTTTTTCACTGTTGGAAAATGCAACCTTTAATTTTCTCGGAAGTTTGTATGTATAGATTCTTTGTAGGAAATAATCTCCCACTGCCAATGCATAGGCAGATACATCGAAGGCTTCTCCTTTTTCCACTCCTGACAATGGGGAAATGGCAATGTTTCTTGGATAGTTTCCGCCGGAACCTCTTGTATAGATGCCATGCCTGATTCCCTCCTCCATCACCTCACAGATTTGGTCCATGGTAATTCCATGAAGCTGGATTGCCTGCCGTGTTGTAAGATGTATATTTTCCACACCGTATTTAACCGCATATTCATAAATAAATTGAAGCGTGTTCCACTGAGCGATGCCAGAGGGAACTCTGAACCGAATCATAAATTCTTTTCCGCTTCTATGGGCATACACACCCATTCCGCCGGAAGCCCCTTTAAAATCCATCTTGCCCATTTCGCCATTTAAAAATTTATATCCCAGTTCTTTAAAACCATCAATTTCACCCAATAACACTTCATCTAACGTTCTCACCATTCACAACTCCTTATACTTATTGCATCATATTCTAGTATATAGTATACTGTGTTTGAACCAATAAGTATAATATTTATTTTTTATTATACCTATTCATATTTCTAATCTATTGTTTCTTATAAAAAATAAAACACGAGGAAAGACCTTTGATTGAAGAATTAAAAACATTTATTGCAGTTGTAGATAAAAAGAGTTTTACAAAAGCTGCAGCTGCCATTAATATATCCCAGCCAAGTGTAAGCCTTCACATTTCAAATCTGGAAAATTATTTTCATACACGGCTGATTGAACGTTCAAATAAACAAAGAAATATTTTTATTACTGCCCAGGGGGACATTCTATATAAACGGGCAAAGCAGATTTTATCCGTACTGGAAGAAACAAAAGAAGAGCTTTTGCAATCGGACCTTTCTCCCTGCGGAACCTTAAGAGTCGGAGCCAGTATGACCATTGGTGAATTTCTACTTCCTTCTATATTAAGTGAGTTTATGAAATCATACCCAAACATAAAGCTGGATATGACCATTGAGAATACGGAGCATATCTACGAAAAATTTAAAAATTATGATATTGATATCGCTTTAATCGAAGGAACGGTACCCGTAGAAAATTATATCCATCACAATTTCTATAAGGATAAAATGGTCATCGTTGCTCCGGTCGGTTTTCAATATGACAAAGAGGCAGAGCTGAAACATTCCCTGTCTAACCAGACCTGGATCCACCGGGAAAAGGGTTCCGGCACCGGAGAAAATTTAAATATATTTTTAAACAGCTACGGCATATCTCCGAAAAACCTGATTACCCTGGGAAGCAACTATTCCATCAAAGAAGCGGTTAAAAACAATATGGGAATCAGCTTTATCTCCTCACTCGTCGTCGATGAGTCCGTAAAGAATAAAGAGATTAAAATCATTCCCCTGGAAAATCAATATTACAGATATTTTTCCTACCTCATACATGAAAAGAACCTGCCAAAAGCGGCGGAACTGTTTCTGGAACGGTTGCATCAATACCGGGGAAATCTTACATGAACAATTTAATGATGTAAAAACAGGAACCAAAAGATTATGCAGACTCTTTTGGTTCCTGTTTTTGTTACTGTAAATTTATAATGCCCTGCGGGCCTTTAATTACTCCCCTGAGATCTGTTGCTTAGAAATTAAAAATCACTTAAAATCAAACAGCTTGTCCATGGCTTCAACCGGACCAAGACGGGACTCACTCATGGTCCCTAATTCTGCTGCATTTGGCACCAGCACCATTGTAGTCGTCTGATAGCCCTTCTCAGTAATCTTAACACGATCAAATTCTACCAGCAGCTCCCCTGCTTTTACGTGATCTCCCTGTTTTACAACAGCTTTAAATCCATCACCTTCTAGTTGTACCGTATCGATTCCGATATGAAGCAGAACTTCCATTCCATCCTTAGTTTTCATTCCCACAGCATGTCCGGTTGGAAAAACGGACACAATTTCTCCATCCGCCGGAGCATATAATTTTCCCTCTTGTGGATCAATTCCCACACCCGGGCCCATGACTCCTTCTGCAAATACCGGATCGCTTACCTCTGAAAGCGGCTTGACCGTTCCTTTTAAAGGGCTGTATATTGTTCTCGGCTCGCAAACAATGCTCTTTACGGAAGGAGCAGCCAATCCCTGTTTCTCCTTGCTGCCAAATAAATTATCAAAAAATCCCATAATTATTTCCTCTCTGCATTCCTAATCCATGGATTCCCAACGAGCCTTTAACACAAACGCGGCACTCTTTGGCTGTCTTATCCGGTTAAAGATCCCTTTCTTGTTACCATTCACCCGCATGATTCCCTCCGTCGTCTGGAAATCAGCAAAATTCCATACAAGTTCTCCCTGTACAAAGTCAAATTGGTCGAATACTTCAAAATTCATTTCCAGATACTCATCCTGATACTCCTGACTCCACATAATGCTTGGAAGTTTATGCTCCGATGGCATGGTGTCAGTGCCAAACTCAGTAAAGATAAACGGAATATTTAAATTTTTATCCTTCCACTTATTCATCTCTGTTATAAACGCTTCTCTTGCATCCACAAGCTCCGGTCCGCCTTTGATATACCAACCATAATACCGATTGAGACATATCATATCACACAACTGATAGCATTGGCAAATTTCCGGCTGGCTGTTCTTTTCAAATGCACCGGTCAGCGGACGCTTCTGAGGATCAAGCTCTCTTGCCAGATCAAAGACCGGTGTAAAATAATCCTTAGATTGCTTACTGGTGGTTTCCGGTTCATTAAATAAACTCCAGGCAATGACGGAAGGGTGGTTTTTATCTCTTGCGATCATCTCCTCCACTGCCTGAAGATGGGCTTTCTGTAAATTTGGTACCGTAGGTGCTTCAAAAAATCCGGTATACTGACCGGTTCCTGCTGCCGCAAAGTTTCTTGTTGATCTCATCATTCCCACTGCCGGAACCTCATCAATGATCAAAAAGCCTTCCTCATCTGCAAACTGATACCACTCTTCTGCATAAGGATAATGGCTGGTTCGAAAACAGTTGGCTCCAATCCACTTCATACACTCAAAATCTCTCTTTAGAACGCCCCAGTTGAACCCGCGGCCAATCACTTCAAAATCTTCATGCTTGCCAAATCCCTTTAGATAGACCGGTTGTCCGTTAATCTGTATTTCTTTTCCCTGAATTTTCACAGTCCTGATACCGATTTTAGAAGAATATTCATCGATCAGCTTTTCTCCATCCCAGATTCTCATAACTGCCTGATACAGATAAGCATTTCCAACATTCCATAAATGGGCTCTCTCAACAGTAACACTTCCCTGCCTGCCTGTACTTTTTGCAACCAGCCGTTTCTCTTCGTCAAATAATTCAAAAGAGACCTGATGGTTTCCATTTGTCTTAATTTCATACCGGACGACGGCATCTGCTCCATTTAATTCATAATCCACTTCAAAATCTTCGATGGATTCTTCCGGTTTTGAAACAAGCCATACACTTCTCTGAATTCCAGAATAATTAAAAAAATCAAAATAAGGCTTGGCCAGTTTTCTTCCATCACTCAGCACCATGGTGGTACCACAGGGAATTGTCTCTTCATTCAACTCGTTATTGACTTTTATGACAAAACTATTTAATTCACCAAATTTTACATAATCCGTTACACTGGCAACCACAGGCAGAAATCCGCCTTCATGCGTCGCTGCCAGATTGCCATTGCAATACACAAATGCACGATGAGTAATGCTTCCGAACCGGATTTCCAACTTCTGTTTTGCCCAATCCTCCGGCACAAATACTTCCGTCTCATACCAAAAATCTCCGCAATAATCCCGTTCCTCTTTTGTCGTAAAAAAGTCCGAAAAACTGGCAGGAACCGGCATGGAGACAGGTTCTGGCAGCTTAAGCTGCCAGTTCTCCTTTAACCCTTTTTCTTCCGGGTCAAACTGGAATTTCCACATACCATCCAGGGAGTATGCTGTTCTCACCTGATTGCTGCATGGATACAGTTCTGAAAAATTCAGCATCTATCATTCTCCTGTTCTTTTATTTTTTATGATCAAGATTCTTTTGCCGGTGTATCATTTTTATATGCAAAAAGATAAGTAAGCAAAAATACTCCGACAAAAGATACCGCCATCGCTATTACAATAGAAACACCTGACATCGCATAAAGTGCTGGTATGGTTAAAATGTTGACTGGAACCTGTGACGTACGGATGCTGCCTGTAACAGCTGCAATAATACCACCAATTCCATTGACCGCACACATGCAGATAAATATTCTTCGGTTCTTCATCAAAACCCCGTAAATACCCGGCTCTGTAACACCACCGATCAGAGCGGAGATGGACGCAGAACCTGCCACCAACTTCAGATCTTTATTTTTTGTTTTTAAAAATACTGCAAGACAAGCTGCTGCGATTCCGAAATTTGCGCCAAATGTAGGAGGCATTATATAATCAAAGCCTAATACAGAATAATTGTTCATAACGATCGGCAGAAGCCCCCAATGCAACCCAAATACAATAAATAACGGGTAAAATGTTCCCAACAATAATCCTGCAATCGCCGGGGAAAAGGAAAACACCGTCTGGATGCCTCCGGCCAGGCCTTTGCTTATTATATCTGTAACAGGTCCTATAACAATAAGCGCCATAGGGAAAAGAATTGCAAAATCAATGAGCGGAATAAAAATACTCTGCACAAGCTTTGGAATTATTTTTGTTGCAATTTTTTCTACCTTTGACTGTGCATATACCGTTATGATAATTGGCAGTACAGAACTGGGATAGCTGATCAGCTTTACCGGAATAGAAAAAAATGTAACAGCCACCTTGTCATTAAACAGTGCTGTCAGGCTTGGATAGCACATAGCACAGGCAATCGCCATTGAGATAAATGGCTTTGCGCCGAATTTTTGAGCCGCACAGTATGCAAGAAACACCGGAAGGAAATAAAAAACACTGTCTGATGCAGCATTCAGTATGGTATATGTGGTAGAAGTTTTATCAATGAGCGCCAGTGTGGTAAGCAAGACCAAAAAGCCTTTTAACAGCCCGGCACCGGTAAAGGCACCCATAAACGGCATAAAAATACCGGAGATAATATCTGTTATTTTTCCCACAATACTAACCTTATTATTTTCTGAGGAAGCACCTTCTGAAGCCGAAGAATTACTCTTATTTCCTGTTCCAATATTTGTGCTCAACAAAATCTGGTCATATACGTCTTCCACATCACTTCCAATAACAACCTGATACTGGCCGGCTGCCTGCATTACTTTAATCACTCCTTTCATATTTTTGAGTGTTTCCGTATCTGCTTTGCTTTCGTCTTTTAATTTAAAACGAAGCCGGGTAATGCAATGAGTCAGGGAATCCACATTTTCTTCTCCCCCAACATGTTCTACAATATCTTTGGCTAACTTAGAATAATCTGCCATATGATTACCTCCTAATTTTTCTATCAAAAAAGCCTGGTTCATTCCCTTACAAAAAGAAAATGACCAGGCTTTGCTGAACTAAATCATAACACCGCCAAATACTAACTGTTTTTTAATTGTGACAAATGAACGGCCAGATAAATTAATTCATCGTGTCCTGCTTTGTAATTATACCTGTCTTCAATATATTTACATACTTTTTGGCTGCAGCGGTATTCTTCCGGATAATTTTTCAACAATACTTCCAGCATGTGGACTCCGCCTTGCTCTTTATAATGATATTTTTTCATGACCCGCTGTGCAAAAAACTTTAAATGAGTCATATACCGGTAATATGGGAGAGAGTCTTCTTCTACTTTAAAATCAAGTTCTGACATAATCAGATCATTCAGCTCGCTCACCATTACAATCATCTTTTTGGCATTACCGCTGATCTGGTCATGCCGTGCAGTTACAAAATGCATGGCAACAAATCCAGCTTCATCATTGGATAACCGGTACCCGAATTTCTTTTCTATCAAATCCAGCATCTTTTGTCCGACCTCATATTCGTCCGGATAAAACCGTATGATGTCGTGGAGAATGGAATTAGGTACTACTATCCCCTGCTGAAAATTCTCTACTGCATGATAAATATGATCGACAAGGGAAATATGAATGGTTTCATTGAGAGTCATATCGTGGGCATGGACAGCATAATCAATCACATCTTCCGCCACCATAATATATTCCTGGGGCACCGTCTCTAATATTTCCCGAAACTGGCTTTTATGATCTTTATCTTTTAGGATAAACTGTTTTTCAACCCGTTCCTGATCAATCATATCACCTATATGGCTTTTGAATCCAAGACCGCTTCCAAGCAGCAGTACATCTTGTCCGTTCTCATCATTTGATATGACTGCGTTTGTATTTAATATCTGCTTAATAACCATTTTCATAAACGTATCCTCAATCTCATTGTCTAAATGAAATGCAATGTTACAGATATTTAAACAATAAAAAAACAAGCATGCACCAAAACAGATGCAGACTTGCCTAATTGAATAGTAACACTTCTGTAAACTGCTAAAATTGTATCACAAGAACTTTATAAAAACAATCAGCATTTTTGACAATATTATATAAGACAATTTGTACAATTTTACAAGCTTTCTCCGTTGGACGCTATCACTTTTTTATACCAGTCAAAGGATTTTTTCTTATACCGGTTTAAAGTACCTGTGCCGTCATCGTTGCGGTCAACGTAGATAAATCCGTATCTTTTCTTCAGTTCCGCAGTTGAGGCGCTGACCAGATCAATACAGCCCCAGCTGGTATAACCCATAACCGGCACCCCGTCTTTAATGGCTTCCCTCACCTGAATTAAATGGTCTCTTAAATAATTAATCCGGTAATCATCAATGACAGTCTTTGTTCCATCCTGGGCGGTTATAAGCTCATCAACGGCTCCCAATCCATTTTCCACAATAAACAGAGGTTTCTGCCAGCGGTCATAAAACTGGTTTAATACATATCGAAGTCCCTGAGGATCAATGGCCCAGCCCCATTCACTTTGTTTTAAACAGGGATTTATTACACCACCCATAAGATTTCCTGCCCCGGTCTGTGCTTTTTTATGATCGGCCGCTTCGCAGGAACTCATATAATAACTAAAGGACACAAAATCCACCGTGTGCTGTTTCAACAGTTCTTCATCGCCGTTTGCAATTTCAAGCCGGATATTATTTTCTTTGAAATAACGTTTCATATACCCGGGATATTCTCCTCTGACATGCATATCACCGAAAAACAAATTCATATGATCTGCTTTCATAGCTGCAATTACATCATCCGGATTAGAGGTCAGGGGGTACATGGGCATACTCAGTATCATGCAGCCGATGCTGCTGTCAGGCATCATCTCATGACCGATTTTTGTTGCCAATGCACTTGCCACCAGTTCATGGTGAACCGCCTGATAAAGATCCTGCTTTTTCAATTTACTCTTATCCGTATAGATTCCGCCGCTTAAAAACGGTTCATGGAGTACAGAGTTGATTTCATTAAAGGTCAGCCAGTATTTTACCTTTCCGCCGTAGCGCTTGAATATGGTCCTTACATACCGCTCATAAAAACCGATCATATCCCGGTTAATCCAGCCATTATATTTGATTGACAGGTTCAGCGGTGTCTCATAATGAGAGATTGTCACCAGGGGCTCAATCCCATACTTCAACAATTCATCAAACAAATCATCATAAAACTGAAGCCCCTTTTCATTCGGTTCCTTTTCATCGCCGTTTGGAAAAATCCGGCTCCATGCAATGGAAGTACGGAATACCTTAAATCCCATTTCTGCAAAAAGCCTGACATCCTCTTTGTAGCGATGATAAAAATCAATTCCGACCAGCTTCATATTATCTGAAGTTGGTTCCTTTGTTACCGGTCCTTTAATTCCCCGGGGGGTCACATCCTGAGTGCTTAGCCCTTTTCCGTCTTCGTTATACGCTCCTTCACACTGGTTGGCAGCCACTGCTCCCCCCCACAGGAAACCTTCTGGAAATCTGTTATTCATTGTTGCTCCTCTTTTTTTTCTGGATGGGGTTTATAATAACAGATTTTTTTCAAAAGGACAACCGGAAAACTGTTAATATCTGGAATTGCTATTTATTTTCCTTATACAGTGCCATTGTAGCAGCCAAAGCAATTAAAAATGCGATGACACTTGCCACCAGAACTACCCACATGCTGTATAGACCGGTTCCATTGGCATCAATATAGCCAGGAAGTCCGAAAAGACCTAACCCGCCGGGGATGTACCGCTTTGCTCCCATGAGACCAACAAAGGCCCCGGCTATGGCGGATGCCACACAGCCTATTACAAATGGCTTCTTTTTCGGTAAATTAATACCATAAAGGGTTGGTTCCGTGATTCCGAACATGCAGGAAACAAAGGCCGGAATGCCTATTTTTTTCAATCTTACATCCTTTGTCTTTAAAATAACCGCCAGCAGGGCACCTGCCTGCCCAAACACTGTGGCAAAGGTTCCCGGCATAATAAAATCATATCCCAAAGCTGCAATGTTGATATAGCCCAGTGGAATGACCGACCAGTGGAACCCAAAAATCACAAGAAACTGCCAGAAGCCGCCGACCACTGCACAGCCCAGGGTTGCACCGATGACCGGGATAGAGAACATTCCTTCAAACACCAGGGTCAGGACACAACAGATCATATTGGATACAGGCCCAATTACAAGATAGGTAGCGGATACCATAAGAATCAGTACACATACCGGAGTCAGGAAATTCTTCACCATATCAGAGATGTGCCTGTTCAGCCATTTCTCCAGCTTCGCTCCAAAGAAACAGCACAGCACGATAGGGATGACCGATGAAGTATAACCGGATTTCGGCATAATGACCGGGATGCTGAAAAATGTTGTGTAGTAACTCATTTCAAAAGCACTTCCTGCAAACAGGGTACCCAACACCTCCCCCTTTGTCAGGCCCACCATTGTGGGATAGCACAGGGCAATTCCAAGGGCCATACCTGTAAACTCGTTCATTTTAAATTTTTTTGCCGCCGTATATCCCAGAATGACCGGTAAGAAATAAAAGAATCCATCCCCCACGGTATACAGCACCATATATTCTCCACTGGTGGTGCTCATAAAGCCAAAGAATGTGAACAGTGTCAGCAGACCCTTGATGATACCGGAAGCCCCAAGCAGGGTGATTGTCGGAGCCATAATTCCGGAGATCATATCAATCAGGACAGTTGCAGCATTTTTCTTTCCCTGAGAGCCCAAATCATTCCCGGAGGAATTCCCCTCCTCATCTACCATGCCTTCCCCTTTAAAATGTCCAGCCTGAAGTACTGCATCATATACCTCCTGCACCGTATTGCCGATGACTACCTGATACTGACCATTGGCCTGGACTACCGAAAGAACCCCATCCGTCTGTTTTAAAATATCTGTATTGGCCTTCCCCTCATCCTTTAACTTAAACCTCAGACGTGTAATACAATGTGTGATGCTGTTAATATTCTCCTTGCCGCCTACGTTCTGGATAATGATCCGAGCAAGGCCATCATATTTGCTTGCCATAAGAATCCCCCTCTTTTCTTTTATCTTCTGACCTGTTTATACTATCATTTTACCTCCCTCATACTCCCCATTCAATCCCTCATCTTATTTTCTAAAAATAAGAGATTTTTATCTATTTTTTTATGCATTTTTACCATTATTTTTGTCATAAAATAACATACTCTTAAATTTTTTTTAAAAACCTTCTAATAAATGAATCCCCCCGGCTCTTCATCTCCCCTCTCCTCTAACTTAATGATTTTACTAAGATGGCAAAAAAATCACCCTATGCCGGCTGGTATTACAGACGGATCACAGGATGATTTTATTTTTGAATTTAGGCCATCATAAATAGACAGGTCTTTCAATCTGCCGGTCTTTACCCGGCCATTATTTCTTCGTTTTATTCTTCACTTTTATAAGCCTGACTAAATTTCCCCGCTCATTCTCATCAAGCTTCATTTGGATATAACGGATGCTCTCCTGTAACTGGGGAATTGTCATGAATTCAAGTGCATTGACTCTCCTTCTGATTTTTTCGATCTCATTGGCTAATAGCTCGCAGGTTTTTTCCAATTCAGCAAGATGAATGATATCCTGCATCATCCCATGACATTTTCTTAAAGAAGTATCAAGTTGGCTGTTTGTATAAGAAAAGCCATAGGGATAAGAGATGTCTTCTTTGGGCAGATCATAATCAAATACCGGGACACGAACACCCATAATGGAGGTTTCCGATCCCTTTATGCCGGAAGAACTTCCGGAAAGCATAAACGCTTCCTCAAGAAAATCCGGAGATAATTCTGCTCCGACCAGAGCAAACTCCTGATACAGACCAGAAAACTGCTCCGTCAGACGGGCCCTCAGACTTTTGCTTTGCTGAACCACCTCTACAAAACGGTGAACCAGTTCATCCTGCTTTCCTTTAAGCAATTCGTGTCCCTGCTTTGCAACCGCCAGTTTTGATTTGAGTTCCGCCAGCTCCATTCGATTGGGATTCACATTCAATCGTTCCATGTCTGCTATACCTCTTTCTCTGAGTGCTCCTCAGGGGAAGGATTGTTCCTGATATCTGGCAGGTATTTATTTAAATATTTTTCCTTTATTCGTTTTAATTCAGATTTTGGGAACATGGAAAGCAGCTCCCAGCCAATATCAAGCGTTTCTTCAACGCTGCGGTTTACATCAAATCCCTGAGCAATGTATTTAAGTTCAAACTCATCGGCAAATCTGGCATATAATTTATCGGCATCGGATAAGGAGGATTCCCCCAGGATTGCAGACAGTTCTCTTGCCTTTTTCCCCTGGGCATAAGCGGAAAATAACTGGTTCATCGTATCTGCATGATCTTCACGGGTCTTTCCCTCTCCGATTCCCTTATCCTTTAGTCTTGACAGGGAAGGAAGGACATCCACAGGCGGCCAGATTTTTTTCCGGTATAAATCCCGGCTCAAAATGATCTGTCCCTCTGTAATATACCCGGTAAGATCAGGAATCGGATGCGTCTTGTCATCTTCCGGCATGGTTAAAACAGGAATCTGTGTGATAGAACCTTTCCGCCCCTTGATCTTACCGGCACGTTCATACAGATTGGCCAGATCGGTATACATATAACCGGGGTATCCTCTTCTGCCCGGTACTTCTCTTCGCGCAGCACCCACTTCACGCAGCGCCTCACAATAGTTGGTAATATCAGTCATGATGACCAGCACGTGCATATCCTTTTCAAATGCCAGATACTCAGCCATTGTCAGAGCCATACGCGGAGTGGAAAGGCGTTCAATTGCAGGATCATCAGCCAGATTTACAAACATAACGGTTCTTTGCAGGGCACCTGTATTTCTAAAGTCTTCAATAAAATATTCTGCTTCCTCAAAGGTGATGCCAATGGCTGCAAAGACCACTGCAAAGTTGCCTCCATCGCCCTTTACCTTTGCCTGCCTGGCAATCTGAGCCGCCAATTCCTTATGAGGCAGACCAGAAGCGGAAAATACCGGCAGCTTCTGACCGCGCACCATTGTATTTAACCCGTCAATGGAAGAAATACCTGTCTGTATGAATTCAGAAGGATAATCCCTTGCCACAGGATTAATGACCACCCCGTTAATATCCATATATTTTTCCGGCAGAATCCTGGGCCCTTCATCAATGGATTTTCCCATGCCGTCATAGATACGGCCAAGCATATCCATAGAAACTCCCAATACCTGGGGCTTGCCCAGAAAGCGTACCGAGCTTTTTTCCATAAGTATTCCGTCTGCCCGTTCAAACAGCTGGACCACCGCACTGCTTTCATTGATTTCCAAAACCCGCCCCTGTCTGAGCTCACCGCTTTGGGTCCTGACTTCTACCATTTCATCGTAGCAGACATTTTCAACCTTTTCCACCACCATTAGAGGTCCGACAATTTCTGATATGGTACGATATTCTTTTATCATCTTCTGTTTCCCCTCTCCTGTACCAGGCTGTTAATCTCCTGTGCCATCATTTCCTGAAGTTCTCCAAACCTTTCCATGGTATCTTCCGGTATTTCTTTTATGCGTCCCAGTTTTTCACGAACTGACAAATTCAAAATATCCTTTAAATATATGCCTGCTTTTAATGCCTGCTTTGACAGTGTATGGAATTTTAAAATTGTCTGCAGCATTAGAAACTGCTTCTTTAAAGGGGTATAGCTGTCTTCCTCCACAAAAGCATTTTGCTGAAGGAAATCTTCTCTTAATGACTTTGCTATTTCAAGCTTCAGCTGATCTTCCTGAGACAGGGAATCATACCCAACCAGTCTTACAATATCATTTAGCCGGCTTTCTTCCTGCAGAACAGCAAGTGCTTCCCCCTGTAAACCGGAATACTCCTTATCCACATTTTCATCCATCCATTTCATGAGACTAGAGGTATACAGGCTATAAGAAGACAGCCAGTTAATGGCCGGAAAATGCCGGGCATATGCAAGACTGGAATCCAGACCCCAAAACACTTTAACAATGCGCAGGGTTGCCTGGGTCACCGGCTCTGATAAATCACCTCCGGGAGGAGAAACAGCTGCCATGACCGTCAGGGTTCCAATCCGTTTATCCTGTCCCAGACAGACCACTTCTCCGGATCTTTCGTAGAATTCTGCCAGTCTTGATCCAAGATATGCCGGGTACCCTTCTTCTCCGGGCATCTCTTCCAGGCGTCCGGACATCTCCCTTAAGGCCTCCGCCCATCTGGAGGAGGAATCCGCCATTAATGCCACCGAATATCCCATATCCCTATAATACTCTGCAACAGCAATTCCTGTATAGATTGAGGCTTCTCTGGCAGCTACAGGCATGTTTGAAGTATTGGCTATGAGGACCGTCCGCTTCATCAGGGACTGCCCGGTCTTAGGATCGATCAATTCAGGGAATTCATTTAATACATCCGTCATCTCATTGCCACGTTCCCCGCAGCCTACATAAACGACGATATCCACATCCGCCCATTTTGCTATCTGATGCTGCACAACGGTCTTTCCGCTTCCAAAAGGTCCCGGAACACAGGCAGTTCCTCCTTTTGCCACAGGGAAAAATGTATCGATGATACGCTGGCCGCTAACCAGAGGTTTTTCCGGAGTTCTCTTTTTGTAAAATGGCCGTCCCCGCCGGACAGGCCATTTTTGAAGCATGGTGACATTTATCTGTGTTCCGTCTTCCTGCTCAACAACTGCAACGGTATCCTCTATGGTATATTCCCCTTCTGAAATACTCTTTATAATTCCCTGGATCCCTTTTGGTATCATGATTTTATGCTGTACGATGGTATTTTCCTCTACAGTCCCTATAATATCCCCATGGAAAACCATGTCTCCTGCCTTTTTGCACGGTACAAAATTCCATTTTGTTTCCCGGTTTAATGATTTTACGGAAACGCCCCGGTTAATAAAATCTCCTGACTGTTCCATGATTATGTTTAAGGGCCTCTGGATTCCATCAAACATGGATTCCAGCAGTCCCGGCCCCAGTTCCACGCTTAACGGTTCCCCTTCGCCATATACCGGTTCCCCAGGCCCTATCATGGAGGTCTCTTCATATACCTGAATGGAAGCTCTGTCACCACGCATCTCTATAATTTCACCAATTAAATGCTGATCGGAAACAGTCACCATATCATATATTTTTGCAGTATTCATGCCTTTCGCAATCACTAATGGGCCTGCAACACTTATTACGGTACCTAATCTCAAATTGTATCTCTCCTCTCATAAAAAACTGACGTAAAAGAAAATCATAAAATATTCATCCCGACTGCTCTTTCAACATTCTTTTTCATTATCCTTTCAGCAAGCCCAAGGGAACCATCAAGGGACGGAATGACTGATATTGCCGGTAACGGTTCCTTGCTGAAATGCTCTAAAACTTCACTTAAATGCTCCGCAACCTGCTCGGTAATCAGAATAATAGCATATCCTTCACTTGCCAACTGGTTAATCAGCCTTTTATTCTTCAATACTTCTTCTTTGTCTGCCGAAAAAATATCAGCTCCAAATGCCTTAAAAATCAAAACAGATTCCCGGTCTCCTATTACCGCCATTTTATACATAACTTTCCCCCAGCTTTCCAATCAGAATACTGTCAGATATGTTCCGGAATTTGCAGGTCAGCAGCAAACGGATTTGCCGGATTTCATTTTCTTTTGCCATCAGATAAGCATACAAAATCTCCGGTCCATAGGAAATGAACCTGGCATTTTTTACATGCCTTATGAGACTGTTATGAAAAAGAGTCTCCAGTTCTGAAAAGTTATGCTGGCCTTCAAAGGCCTCCAGTCCCTTTTGAACCTCTTCGTTGCAGTATTTATTTGAAAAAGAAGCTGCCAGGGAGGAGAACGGCAGGGAGTAATTACGAACCAGCACATGCTTTGCTAAACGTCCGCCCTTTTGAAAACAGAGTTCAAAAAAAGCAGCATCCTTATCCATTTCTCTGGCACGCAGCATTGCTTTTATATTATAAAAGTCAATTTTCATCTGCACCTGTTCCGTTATTAATGCACTGTTTAATTCCTGACTGATCTCTATCATAGATTCAAACATTTTTTTATCCAGATATATTTCTTTTATTTGACTGCTTTCTTCCATAGCAGCCACTTCCAACCAAAGCTTCTTCCTGTTTTCTGAAAGAGGTGCTGTTTTTTCAGTTTTTGACATATCCTCTTTCCATACACGGCGAAATGCATGAAACTCATAGGGTAACCGCATGATCTCAACTGCCCCTTGGTGGGGAGACACCTTAGAAAGCATTTTACACACCCGTTCCCATTCTTCTTTTAAAACAGCTTCCGCCTGATCTAAAGTGCTTACCGTTGTAAAGTTGTAATCCGTGTCCTGAGAAAGCCCCTTTGTTATATCAGAAAAATGATGGAGCGATATGAGGCTGTCCAATTTCGATTTCGTAAGCAGTCTGCTTTCCAACGTTCTTATATAGCTGGAAACAGTTATAAAATCCGTATTCTTCAAATTCACCTCTCCTCTCCATATAAGATATCCATGACCTCCTGTTCCATCTCCTGACGAATCAAATCAATCCAGGATTCAAACGTATAGTTTTCTTCTACTCCCTCCCTCATAAGAATAAAACCTCCAGCCAGGGGCCGATACTCTGTTTTCAGAGGAGGGTTCACATTCAGCTCCTGTTCCGCCCCAGCGTATTTTTCCGGCAGGATCAAGATATTATTGCTTAAGTCCCTGTTTCCAAGCATCCGGATTAGCAACTCTTTATAATCTTCTATCTTTAAATTTTGCAATTGCTTAAATGCTTCCTTAAAAACCTGGTCGATCATCTTCTGTTTTATAAACAGATTTTTATCTCTTAATTCGATTTCTTTTTCTGCACAAATCAATTGATATAATTCATTCGCTTTTCCTTCTGCTTCTTTGATTCTGTTTGCACAGATACGTTCTGTCTCACGGATGGCTTCTTCCAGTTCTTTTTTACTTTTCTCTAAGGCTTCATCAATGATTCTTTGTGCCTGGGTGCTTCCATCTTCAATGATTTTTTTCGTCAACGCTTCTAAACTACCCAATTTCTCACATCCTTTCAGCTGCATGCCAATTATCTCGGGTAGGTAACAAACAACATGATAATCGATGCTACGAAACCAAGAATCGCATAGGTCTCAACGATAGCTGCCAGAATGATTCCCTTTGTATTATGTTCCGGATTTCTTGCAAGAATCTGCATACCGGAAGCAGCTACTTTTCCCTGTGCAATACCGGAAAGCAAGCCGGCAAGCCCTACCGGCAAGCCGGCAAACAACAGATAAAGCCCCTGTGCCAAACTGGGATTATTACCGATCTGCAGCAGTACAAGAAAGCCAATAATAAAGCCATACAATCCCTGGGTACCAGGCAACAGCTGCAGGATCAGCGCCTGTCCAAACTTTTCAGGTTCTTCTGTAATGATTCCTGCCGCTGCCTGTCCCGCTACCCCGCAGCCCTTTGCTGATCCAACACCAGCAAGCCCTACTGCCAAAGCAGCACCTGCCGCCGCAAAAATAAAACCACCGTTTTCTAAGAAATAATTTGAAATTGTCATGATTCATCCTCCTGATTTGTTTTCTTAATTGTTATATAGTCATTTTCTATCCGAAAAGGCCTGTATGCTTTTCCACCGCCTTTATAAAACTTACCAAAGAATTCCACGTATTGCAGTCTGCAGCTATGGACATAGGCGCCAAGTAAAGACAGACCAAAATTTAATGTCTGGCCGAATACTGCAATCAGCGTACCAAACACTAATTTTCCAATAACTCCCGGAATCAATCCTGACATCAGATTAAAAGAGAAAGCAATATATGCTCCCGAAAGTCCAAGTGCTACAATTCTGGTGTATGAAACAATATCTCCCACATAACTGGTAAGGCCGTATACACCATAAAGCCCTCCCCCGATTTTTCCTCCGATGGTTTTACTGCTTCTTCCCTGAGTTGCTGCAAGACCTGCAATGCAGATTCCAAAGATGATGCCAAAAGGTCTGGAACTACCAAACGGCAAGGTTCCGGTACCAGTTAAAAGCAACAATATACCGCTTGCCAAAGTAAGTATCCAGAGAACCGAATCGCAGAAGACTCCTGCATAATCCTTTTGTATATAACTGTTCATCCCTTTCATGACCAGACCGCTGAATATATGAATCACACCAATCACAAGAGATAAAATCAGCATGAATACAATATCTGTCTGGGTATCCAGAATCGGTTTATGTCCTCCTCCAGCCACAGGAACAGGAGCAAAAATGGTGATACCGAACATACTTCCATATAAGAGGCCGCATACTATGACAGATATCCCGATATAGAAAAACATTTTGACGGACTTTCTCATCTTTTCTTTAAAATCTATCCATCGCAATGCAAAAAAGCAACCGAGAGTCAGTATCAATCCGTACCCCACATCCCCTACCATCATCCCGAAAAATATCAGATAAAAAACGGTCAGTATGCTGGTGGGATCTAATTCATTATAAGCCGGAAGGCTGAACATCTCCGTAATACTTTCAAAACAGGAAAATATTCCTTTATTATTCAGCTTTACCGGAATTTCCCCATCGTCAGGAGTAACTGCTTCCGTCTCCATATAGTATGCCTGAGGAAGCAGCTGATCAAGCAGCCTGTTTAATTCCGGAATGTCTTTTTCCGGTACCCAGCCTTCCATGTATAAAACATGGCTGCTGTTTAAGAAATTATTTATTACCTGATTCCGGCTCAAAACGGTATTTACTGCATCAAGTTCAATCAAGAGTTCCTCGTACCTATGCCCCAAATCCTTTAAAGCGTCATTGCACTGACCTATTTCCAGTTCTGCTGCCTTTAACCGGTCTGTATTAATTTCTATCAACTCCCCGGGCGTTTTTTCAAACACAACATCTAATATAGGAATGGACTGTTGATTTAAATAATCCTTAAGCTCCTGGTATAACTCCGGGTCCACTGCTGCCAAACAGACCGTATCCTGCTTTACTTCACCTAACGGTTCAAGATACAACTCAGGGAATGTCTGTTCCAGTTCCAGTCTTACTTCCTTCTTTGCGGTTTTGACCGCAATAAGAAAAGCCTTTACCTTTGACAAACAATTAAGATCTATTGTTTTGAAATCCACAAAGGTATATTGCTCCAACTGTGCATTCTCTGATTTGATTCTTTTTATCTCCTGAGACAAAGCCTCTTTTTCTTCCAATATCCGCTTTACTTTTCTGTGAGTGTCCTTTAACTCAGGCTTACTAAGATAGTAACAGCATTCCTCATAGGTCAGCCGCGGACGTTTGCTGGTTATGGATTTTTTAGGTATATAAGCCTTTAACGCTTTTAACGTTGTTTCAATCACCGGCTTTTCTTCTAATAATTCATAATCCTCTACCGGCGCTGGTTTTGATAAGAAGAAATAGTCTGCCGGAAGCTCCTGCAGTTCTAAATTTCTGAAATGAATGGTACCTGACTTTTGAATCTCTTTTATCAGTATTTCGCTCTGATCACGTATTACGGTGATTGAGACCTTTTTCATTTTTTCAATTGCCATACATTAACACCCGTTTAACAACAAGATTCACTGCCTTCTCAACATTATTCTTAGAAGGATTTTCATACTTTTCCAGATTATACTGATTTTCCTGTTCCAATTCCAAACATCGGATCTTTGCTTTTTCTCTTGCCCTTAACAGGATTTCCTGCTCCAGAAGCAGAGTCTCATCCATTTTCTTTTGCTGTTGTTCCTCTTTTTGTTTTTTGACTTGATCGACTTGCCTGTCCGCTTCTTTTTGCGCTTCTTTCACCATGGTAATGGCCGACTCTTCCGCATTCTTAATTGCTGCTATAGTACGAATAGACATGAAATCACTCCTAACGTTATTAAATTATTAGTTATTTGGAATTCAGTTATGTGTTTTTAAACGGGGGTTCGTAGAACTTTCCTATAAAACAAAAAAAACTGGTACAAGAAGCCTGAGTACCTCCCCCCGGGTACCCTGACGACTTGTAACAGTTTCCTGTCCAACCGATAACAACCAAATCTCTAATTAGATAGTTTATAACATATAAATTTATTCATGTCAATATTAACATTCCGTTTTTTAATACTTTAAAGTCATAAATTCCAATGATATGCGGTAATGATTTTGAGACGGTCATATTGTATTTGGCCGTTTCCCATGCTATAATCACATTGATCAGGAAGTAAATTATTACTGGCGGGCATTATGTAATCAACAGCATTTTCAGCTCCATTGATTATATAATGTCTTTTCTGTAGGAGGAACTTTTTTTGAATATCCATGAATTAAATACCAGCATTTTGATTTTATTAAAGAAACTTCGTTCCACAATGACACCGTCCCAAATCGTTATTCTCAGCTTTTTGACAATCATATTAATAGGAACTGTTTTATTAAAGCTTCCTTTTTCCCAGGCAGATTCTGCCTCATCTGTTTCATTCCTGGACTGTCTGTTCACAGCTACTTCAGCGGTTTGTGTTACAGGCCTTGTTACGGTAACAACAGCCACTGCATGGAGTGTTTTTGGTAAAATAATCATCCTACTGCTTATACAGATCGGCGGTCTGGGTCTTGTTGCTATTATCACCTATCTGGGCATTCATCTTGGGAAAAGAATCACCTTAAAAGACCGGCTGACTCTCCAGACTGCTTTTAATCATACCGACTTTCACGGTATGGTGCGCATGGTTATATTTGTAATAAGAGGAACTCTCATCTGCGAAGGAGTCGGTGCATTCATTCTTTTTATTGGCTTTTACATGGAAGGAAACGGAGTCCTTACCGCTTTGTTCTATGGTATTTTCCACTCTGTCTCCGCCTTTTGCAATGCAGGATTCGATATTATTGGAGAGAAGAGCCTGATTCCTTATGGCTTAAATGTTTTCATCTGCCTTCCTGTTATGCTTCTTATTATTATTGGCGGCATCGGATTTTCTGTTTGGGCTGACTTGATTCATAATATAAAAAATCACTTTTCTTCATATACCAAACGAAGATGGAAATTTACACTCCACACAAAACTGGTTCTGATCACAACAAGTCTTCTTCTGCTCAGCGGAACCATTTATTTTCTAGCTGCTGAATATAATAACCCGCAGCTTTGGGAAAACGAAGGATTTGGAGAAAAGATGTTTCAGGCGCTCTTTCAATCTGTAACCCTTAGAACTGCCGGGTACGCAACCATTGACCAGGCAGCCCTTAGCGGAACATCGAAATTTATTTCCGGCCTTTATATGATAATCGGCGGTTCTCCCGGAGGTACTGCCGGAGGAATCAAAACAGTCACGCTGGCAGTTGTAATATGCAGTGTATGGTCTGTAATAAAGGGCCGGTACACCATAGATGTATTTCACAAAAATATACCTTTGCAGTTATTGCAAAAATCCCTGACTATTATTATCATTATGACGGCACTGCTTGGTACCGGTACTGCTATTTTAACATTCACAGAATATAATAATGCCTATCCCCATATGACGGTGGATCTTTTTTATGAGGTGGCATCTGCTCTCGGAACCGTTGGGCTTACGACCGGAATCACCCCATTCCTTAGTTCACATGGAAAACTACTGTTGCTTTTATGCATGTTTATCGGAAGGATTGGGCCTATATCCATCTTGATTTCATTATCTAAAAGAGGGGAAAAAGCCAATAATAATATTAAATACCCCAAAGAAGACATATTAATCGGCTAAAGGAGCATTGCGATATGAATAAAATAAAATTTGATAAAAATGCACAGATTGCAGTTTTAGGTCTTGGTAAATTCGGACGCAGTATTGCTGCTACGCTTCATGAAAATGGAATACAGGTACTTTGCTGCGATATCAATCCGGCTCTGGTACAGGAAGCTACCGAATACTGCACCTATGCCATTGAAGCGGATGTAACTGACCCAACTTCCCTGTCAAAAATGGGGCTGGGGAATTTTGATGCGGTTGTGGTTGCTTTCAGTTCTGATTTTGAAGCAGCGATTATCACCTGCATGATTGCAAAAGAAATGAAGATTCCATTTGTTCTGGCAAAGGCAAATGGCATACGTCAAAAAAAGATTATGGAGAATATCGGTGTGGACCGGGTTGTCCTTCCGGAAATGGAAATGGGAGAACGGATTGCCTATCAGTTTATTACAAATGATCCCATGGAATACATTCATCGCTCAGAGGAATATGAAATCATAGAGATGCATCCCAAACACAGCTGGATCGGAAAGACGCTCCAAAAACTGGCGCTCCGGCAAACCGAGGGAATTAATATTCTGGCGATTATACGAGACAGCAAGGTCATGGCTGTTTTAGGCCCCCAAACGGAAATCAAGGAGACAGATAACCTTATCGTACTTAAAATGCTGTAAGGAACAGGCGCATTTAAGATTATTTCTGAACGTTAAAAGCAGCGGGAGTAACATTTACCTCCGCTGCTTTTCTTATTCCCTTGATTTCGGTTTTCCGCAATCAGTCTTCCCCTTGTAATGCATCAAATCCTGTTTCTCCGGTTCTCACTTTAACTACATCTGTCACAGAATATACAAATATTTTCCCATCTCCGATATTACCTGTATACAGCGCTCTCCTTGCTGCATTTAAAACCTCAGAAACAGGTACTTTTGATACTACTATATCTACCTGGACCTTTGGAAGCAGATTGGTTTCTACGGGAACCCCGCGGTAGACCTGTATCTGTCCTTTTTGCAGCCCATATCCCATGACCTGGGTGACTGTCATTCCGGTCACATCAATTTTATTCATCTCATTTTTCAATTCCTCCAGCTTATCCTGGCGGGTGATGATGGTAACTTTAGATATCTTATTCTCAGAAGCCGGCATCGCTTCCTTTCTTTCAGAAGCCGGAGCCGCTGGTGGAGCTGGATTCGCCGGGCGTTCAGCCGCCGCTGGCACAGCGGAAGAAATTAAACTGCTTCCTGCACTGTAATACATATTTCCTGCAGGCATAAAGTCTGCATAGGAACTGGCCAGGCCATGTTCCTTAATATCCAGCCCTTCCATTTCTTCTTCGGAAGAAACCCGAAGGCCAATGGTTTTCTTAATGATAATAAATGTAATGGTAATTGTCACTGCAGTCCATAAAAGGATACAAGCAACTCCAAGCAGCTGTATTCCAAGCTGACGGAGTCCGCCTCCATAGAAGAGTCCCTTTGTGACTGATCCGGTGTCATATATGCCAAACAGCCCTACCGCTAAAGTCCCCCATATACCATTTACTCCATGAACTGCTACCGCACCTACAGGATCATCTACATGAAGCTTCATGTCTATAAATTCAACAGCAAAAACTACCAGAAAACCGCCGACAATTCCGATAATCACGGCACCAGTTGCATCTACATTGGCACAGGGTGCTGTAATCGCCACCAGCCCGGCCAGGGAACCATTGAGCGTCATGGAAACATCCGGCTTCCCATTTTTAAACCAGGTAAACAGCATAGTTGTTACGGTAGCAAATCCGGCAGAAATGGTTGTTGTACCGAATACCTGAGCCAGCTGTTCCACAGAGGTACAGGCTGCCCCGTTAAACCCGTACCAGCCAAACCACAAAATAAAGACCCCAAGTGCTCCTAAGGTAATGGAATGACCTGGTATGGCATTCACCAAAGTTTTTCCATTCTTATCTTTTGTGTATTTTCCAATACGCGGTCCAAGGATTGCTGCTCCGATAAAGGCGGAAAGACCTCCCACCATATGAATGGCACTGGAGCCGGCAAAATCAACATATCCAAGGTTAAAGAGCCACCCGCCTCCATTCCAGATCCATCCGGCTTCAATGGGATAAATTACGGCACTGATCACAGCACTGTAAATTAAATAGGCATTGAACTTGGTGCGTTCCGCCATGGAACCGGACACAATGGTTGCCGCCGTCGCACAGAACACCAGATTAAAAACAAAGCTGGACCAGTTAAACTCTGCAAAATTAGTAAATAAATCAAGATTGGGAATCCCCACCAGTCCCATGACAGTATCTTCTGCCATCATTAAACCAAATCCCAGGAATAAAAATACCACAGTCCCGATGCAGAAATCCATAAGGTTCTTCATAATGATGTTACCGGCATTCTTTGCCCTGGTAAAACCGGTTTCAACCATGGCAAATCCGGCCTGCATAAAGAATACAAGAGCCGCACCGATCAAAAACCAGATGCTGAACATATTAGAATTCGCCTGTGTCAAAATATCGTTTACATTCATCTCATTTCCTCCTCTAAATAAAAAAGCAGGCATACTCCACCGTTACATGGAGTACACCTCATTGTGCAGAGAGGAGTCTTAATTGCCTGGCTGATAAAAAAACAAAGGCACCAGAATCTCCTCTCTGGCCCCTTTGCCTACTGGTAATAGTATATACAAAGAAGTTAATATTGTCAATCATATCCTTTAATGATTCTGTCATTTATAATAATATATTTACAATAGCTTTCAGTTGCATCCTATTTCCCTTGCAAGTCTGATTTTTTTCATCAGATAAACCGCACACGCTCATGGCTGCGGATTAATAACCTCTTGATTTAAAATCCGGACTGCTTTATATAAAAAGGAAAGGGTGATAACCGTATACAGCCCTCCTGCCGCCGCGTACAGGCAGAAAAGCCCCAGCGGTTTCAAAAACCACAGGACAAGCATCAGCACGGCAACAGCACCCATGTAATGACCGAAGAGAATTCCGGCCTTTTCTTCCCTTAAAGATAATTCCATTTCTCCGGCAGTCAGCTTCAAAAGTGCCGGAGAAGAAAAAATCAAGGAAACAATTGCAAACACCACAATTCCAAAGATCATGATATCAATCCGTTCTCTACCAAAAATTTACGAGCAACTTCTGCAGGAGTCTGCTGCAGCTCATCCACCTGGTAATTCAGTTCCATCATGACCTCATCCGTCAGCAACGGTCCCAATTCCTCCAAAAGAGCAGGAATTTCAGGGAATTCCTCCAGTGCTTCCTCTCGGATGATCGGTACTGCATAATAAGGCGGGAAAAATTTCCTGTCATCAATGAGTGTTTTTAAGTTGAATTTTTTTAAAAGTCCATCTGTTGAAAAGGAATCAATAACATCCACCTCTCCGTTTTGCAAAGCAAGATAACGGGGAGAATTGTCTAATGTAAGGCTATTTCCTATCTGAAACCCATAAGCCTTCTGAAGACCGGAAAGTCCGTCTTCCCTGTTGCTGAATTCAAATGTGGTTCCAGAAGTCATGCTGTCTGCTCTTTTAGCCAGATCGCTGATGCTTTCCAAACCATACTGCTTTGCTGTCTCCTGAGTAACCGCCAGCGTATAAGTATTATTAAAATTCATCTGCTTTAATACCTCAATGCCGTACTGCTCTTTCAATTCCTTCTTAACAGTCTGATAGACCTTTTCCATATCACTGACAGGCGGGTGTTTCAGCATATCCGTATAAGCAGTTCCACTGTATTCAATATACAGGTCAATGTCTCCGCCTTTAAGCGCACCGAAGCAGACCTGGGTCCCCCCAAGGTTCAGCCTTCTGTTTACGGAAATATCCGTCCGGTCCTCGATGAGATCCGCCATCATGTTTCCCAGGATCTCCTGCTCTGTAAAGTCTTTGGAACCTATGGAGATGGTTCTGGAGCTCTGCATCTGTCCTCCCAAGGACGTAACGATAAAAACTCCCGCTAAAAGAAACGCTGCCGCGCTGAGTACGGCCTTTTGCATTGTCCGCCTTTTTTTCTTTAAGGCTGTATCTCCTTTTTGCAGACTTACCGGGGTCACCAGCTTTTCAACCAGGCCGAGGAGAAAATCAACGGTCAGGGCCAATATACAGGCAGGTATGGCTCCGGCAAGGATCTGGTTATTATTCACGGTCTTAATGCCGGAAAAGACAAGATAACCAAGACCTCCGGCACCGATAAATGCTGCCATGGTCATAAGTCCAACTGCTGTTACAGAAGCGATACGTACCCCTGCCATGATGACAGGAAGAGCCAGAGGTATCTGAACCTTTGTCAGCACCTGAAAGGGCGTTAAGCCGATCCCTTTGGCAGCCTCCAGCGTCTGAGGATTGATATTTTCAATTCCCGTATAAGTATTTTTTATGATGGGAAGCAGAGAATAAAGAACCACTGCAACGATCGATGGAACCGTGCCGATTCCAAACAAAGGAATCATGAACCCCAAAAGAGCCATACTGGGGATTGCCTGGATTATGTTGGCAAGGGATAACACCGGCTTTCCGGCTTTTGATGTATAGGAGATGAAGATACCAAGAGGCACTCCAATCAGGATAGCCAGACCTACCGAAATGGCGGTCAGCTTCAGATGTTCGATCACTAAAGAAAGGATCTGAGGATAACTGCTTCCTAAATATTCTAAAAAACTCATTGTGCCTCTCCCCCTTCATAATCAAAATATTGCTGGCTCAAAGTCGTTACCAGACTGCTTCGTGTGATCAAGCCCACCAGACGCTTCTGCTCATCAACCACAGGAACCGTAGAAACATGGTTTTCCGTCACGATTTTCAATGCATCCAGAATGCATTGATCCGGTAACAGGAAAGGAAAATCTTCAGACATATATTCTTCCGCCAATCTTGCCCGGTCTTCCACTCCCCTTAACTTTCCGGCCTTTACGATTCCGGATAAACGCCGGCTCTCCCGTTCCACGATCAAAAGGCTGTCAACCTTATTCTGGCGCATCTTATCAATGCATTTTAAAACAGATAAGTCTCTGAATGCAGTGACCGGATTCTCGATCATAATGTCGGACACCTTTATAAATTCCGGGGAAGACCAGATTCGGTTTTTCCCTACAAAACTCGATACAAACTCGTCTTTCGGGTTATTTAAAATATTTTCAGGAGTATCGTATTGAAGGATATCGCCATCTTTCATTATACAGATCATATCTGCAATTTTTATAGCCTCATCCATATCATGAGTCACGAAAACAATGGTTTTTTTCAGTTTGGACTGAAGCTGTACCAGCTGGTCCTGAAGGTCAGACCTGGTCATAGGATCCAAGGCTGAAAAAGGCTCATCCATCAGGATAATATCCGGATCAGTTGCAAAGGCCCTGGCTACACCGACTCTCTGCTGCTGCCCTCCGCTAAGCTCCGTGGGATAACGGTTCAAAAATTCCTTGCAGTCCAGTCCCACCATCTGCATCATCTTCTCTGTATTTTTTGAAATGTCTTCCTTCGATCTTTTCTCAAGCTTTGGAATCAGCTCAATATTTTCCTTTACTGTCATGTGGGGAAACAGACCGGTCTGCTGGATCACATAGCCAATGCTCCTTCTAAGAGCCACCTCATCTATGCTGTTGATGCTTTTGTCATCAATGTAAATCATACCCGATGTGGGCTTAATCAAGCGGTTGATCATTTTTAAGAGAGTTGTCTTTCCGCATCCACTCTCACCGATAACAGCCACCAGGCTGCCACTATTTACCGTAAATGTAACTTCATTTAGAACTTGTTTTGTCTTATAACGTTTTGAAATTCGTTCAAATCGTATCATTTTTTTCCCTCCTTCTCAACAAAGTAACAACTTAATTATATACAAAAGTTGTTACTTTGTCAAATCAGGGATAAAAATAAGCCCGAAGCACTACGGCTTCAGGCCTTATCCGGCAGCTCATTCAGAAGGATATAAAAATTCTTTTACCCTGTCTAAAGTATCATCCTGAGTCACAAAATATATGATATCATTTTCCGAAAGCGCAACGTAGGGGCCAGGTGATTTTATCAGCGTATCGTTTCTGCTGACTCCAATAACAGTGGCACCTGTGCGCTGCCAGAATTGTATTTCGGTAACGGTCTTGTTCAGATAGACACACTCCCTGGTAATCCTTATTTCAAAAGGCATGAACGGATTCATGGATCTAAAATGTACGGAAGCCTCTATGAGGTCCTTCATACACTCATTTAAATAATCCATTTCCTTTCTCTGGCGGCTTACGCTTTTCAGCAGATTCTCCTTGATGGTGTCAATGGTCTGGCGTTTCCCATTCTGCTGAATATATTCCGCCGCCTTTTTCCGGGATTTGATTATGATCCCATTGCCCTTTTCGGAAGTAACGATTCCAAGGTCACTGAGAATGCAGATCGCCCGCCGCGCAGTTTCCGGGGAAACTCCGTACTGGCCAGCAAGAGACGAACGGGCATATATCTTCTCCCCTTCTTCATATTCTCCATTGGCGATCCGTGCGGCCACCTCCACAGCAATCTGCTGATAGCGTGGAATGGCGGTTTTGCTTTTTAACTCTATAGACATACGATTCACGTTTCCTTTTCATAATAATGTAAAGCAGAATCAGTATAGCCTAAAACATAAGACAAGGCAAGATGGAAAAGACAAAATATTTCACTACCGTACTGAATATAATAAACCGACATTATTTTTGTTCCGTTTTTTAAGGAACCTGGATATCTTTGGCGATAGGAGGCGATATTATCCATAAAATATTAGATGAAAACTATTTTGATTTGCTGGTAGAGAATGTTTTGGATATTCCGCTGGAAGAAGGAGAAGGTATCACACGAATTAATGACAGATTTTCAATCATACATATAGAAAACAATGATTTTAACATGTGCAGCCTAAGCGTTTATCCTTACCACACCTTTCCAAGTATTTACGTCCCTAATTCAACGGTCAGCTTGGAACGAAGCTCCATCAATCCTGTAAGAAATAACCCCGGCCTTTCCCTGTTCGGGCAAGGCGTTCTTATTGGATTTGTGGATACAGGGATCAAATACGAGCATGAGGCATTTTTAAACCTGGATGGTTCCACCAGAATCGTTTCCATCTGGGACCAAACCATTACTGATGGCAATCCTCCAATGGGTTTTACCTTTGGAACCGAATACGATAAAGCCGCCATTAACATGGCCCTTTGGAACACAGACCCCTTATCCATAGTTCCTACCACCGACTCCACCGGGCATGGCACCATGCTTGCAGGAATTGCGGCCGGTACTATCATTGATTCAAAAAATTTCAGCGGTGTCGCTCCAAAGGCAGATATCATCGCTGTAAAACTTTCCTTAGCCAAAAAATACAACCGTGACATTTTTGGCATCTCACAAAATGTTAATTGCTATCAGGAAACCAACATTCTTTTAGGAATTGAGTATATTAAGTCTGTCGCCAACCAGCTAAGGCGCCCCTATATCATATGCATCGGTATGGGTTCCAGCCAGGGAAACCATGACGGGCACAACGCTTTGGAAATCACTTTGAACAATTTAGCAACCGTACCAAGAGCGGGAATATGTATTGCAGCAGGAAATGAAGGAAACAGTCAAAGACACTATCATGGGAATTTTACTTTAGAAGAAAATGAAAAGAAAATAGAGCTTAGGATTGGGGAAATGGATAAAAATTTTTCCATGGAAATATGGCAAAATGCCACCAACCGGCTGATGGTGGAAATCATTTCTCCTAAAGGGGAAAAAGTAATGTCCATCACGCCAAGGTTCAGCGAATGCAGAGAACATAATTTTATTATGGAGCCGTCAAAAATCTATATCAATAACATAATTGTGGAGCAGGAAACAGGAGAACAGCTGATTTTAATAAGATTTCAGGAAGCTCTTAGCGGTATATGGATCATTAAGGTCATCAACATGGATTCTTTTATTGGTGCATTTAATGCCTGGCTTCCTGCCGGTGATATCATTTCAAATGAAACTTATTTTCTAAAATCAGACCCGGATAACACCATTACCTCTCCTGCCACTGCCCGTAATCCTGTAACAGTCACTGCATACGATCCGTTCAATAACAGTATTCTGGCAGAATCCAGCCGCGGCTTTACCACCACCGGAACGGTGAAACCCGATATCGCCGCTCCGGGATTTAGACTTCCCTGTCCAACGATCCAAGGGACAGATACCTACGGAACTGCAACCGGTACCGGAGCCGCCGCCGCCCATACAGCAGGAGCCGCTGCCATGCTTATGGAATGGGCGGTCCTTCGAGGCAATTATACAACGATTACCGGAAGAGATATCAATGGACTGCTGATACGGGGCGGCAAGCGAAACAGCTATTCCAACTATCCAAATCCGGTATGGGGGTATGGACAGTTGGACCTGCTCCAGGTTTTTCAGAGCCTTGTCTGATAATAAAAGAACACCTTTTGGACAAAAACGCATTTAATCACTTCTTAAAGCATCAATCGGGTTCAAACCAGCGGCTCTGTTGGCAGGCATGAATCCAAAAAACAAACCAATTCCAACAGACACCCCAAAAGATACCAAAACAGCACTCAGCGAAGGAACAGCACGTATGCCTACGGCTTTTCCTACAAAAGAGGTCGCACCGCAGCCTGCCAATATTCCGATGATGCCTCCAAAAGAACTGGTAACCGCAGCCTCGATAATAAACTGCTGCATGATCGCTCCCTTATTGGCCCCTAAAGACTTCCGGATTCCAATCTCTCTGGTGCGTTCCGTTACCGAAACCAGCATAATATTCATAACACCTACACCTGCCACCAGAAGAGAGATTCCTGCGATTCCCCCCAGCATATTGCTAATGGAAGCCATCTGCTTATTCATCGCATCAAGCATTGCGCTCATTGTAGTTACACGGTATAATTCTTTATCCTTAATCGTTTCCCGCAAAAAATTTTCCAGGAGCATAACCCCTTCATCTGCTTTTGATACTTCCTTTACGGTAAATACATAATCTCCTATATTTGCATTTTTTGCGGCTTTTACTGCAACTGTATAAGGCATCCATACAAAATCATCTTCTCCGCCGCTATACATATAATCCTCATTCCTTACCTCAAAAACTCCTGCAATCTCATAGGTGTTTTCACCGATCTTAATCTTCTGTCCTACCGCACGCTCTGCACTCCCATATAGAGTTTGAGCCACATAAGCTCCGATCACACAGATGTTTTGCCTTGATATAACGTCTGAATACATGATTGAGCGTCCCTTTTGCAGTTTAAAACCTTTGATCGCCATATACTGTTCACTGCAGCCCTGAACCGTAGTATATTTCAGCGATGCCGTACCATTTCTTACTTTTTCCGATATAGTCACACTAGGACTTACGTGATCGAACAACGCTCCATGCTGTTCATAAAATTGGTAAACATCTGCACTGCTGACCTTTCGTGTTGTTAAATTTGTAACGTTTACCTGAATCTGGTTTGCTCCCATATCTGAGTAACTTTCCATAACCTCCGACATGTATCCATTTACCAGGCTGACCAGTATGATAACGGCTGCAACACCGATGATGATGCCAAGCATGGTTAGAAAAGAGCGCATTTTATTTCCCCATATACTTTTCATTGCAAGTTTAAAGGATTGCAGCATAATCGTTTGCCTCTCCGTCAAATTTTATTTTTCCATCTGCTACACGTACTACCCGCTTTGCTTCCAGTGCTATCGAATTATCGTGAGTTATCATAACAATGGTATTCCCTTCTTCATTGATCTGCTTTAAGAAATCCAGAACTTCTCTGCTGGTTTTTGAATCAAGTGCGCCGGTGGGTTCATCTGCCAGTATCAACGACGGATTTCCTGACAGGGCACGGGCAATTGATACTCTTTGCTGCTGTCCCCCGGAGAGCTGTCCCGGAAGATTCCTCCATTTGTCTGCCAGTCCAACCTTTTTCAGGGCATCAAAGGTACGTTCCCGCCTCTCTCCTGCTGCCATGCCTGCATAAAGCAAAGGAAGCTCCACATTTTCCGCAAGGTTCAGCCTGGGAAGTAAATTATACTGCTGAAAAATAAACCCGATCATCTCATTGCGGATGCGCGCAAGCTGTTTGTCACTCATTTCCCGTACAGACTCTCCTCCCAGATAGTATTCGCCTTTGGATGGAACATCCAGAGCCCCTATGATGTTCATCAGCGTGGATTTTCCGCTTCCGGATTTTCCCACAATGGCAACAAATTCCCCTTTTCCGATGCAAAGGCTCACATCATTGCTGGCATACACTTCTTCCCCCCCAAGATTGTAAATCTTAAAAATATGCTCCAGTTCAATTAGATATCTGCTTGAATAATTTCTACTTTGGGTCTTGCAGACCTTGTTTTTATTCCATGGTTTCAGCATCTGCATCACCTCCCATGGAATCCATGGAACTGTCCCCGAAAGAGCTTGTATCCGGCTGCGCTGCATACACTTCATCGCCTTCCGATAAGCCGCTTTTAATTTCTACTTCCGTTGCACTGATCAGACCTGTTTCCACCTTTACCGGGCGAAATCCAGCCGGCACATCTCCCTGGCTCTCTTTCTGCTTATCATCTTTTACATATACCTGATCGCCCCGCATCAGTGCACCTGCCGGAATTACAAGCACATTCTCCGATTTTGCCAAAGTTATAACCCCTTCAACATTCATTCCCGGAATAAGGTTTTCCTTGCTTTTCAAGGTAATAATAACCGGATATGTACTGACTCCATTGGCCGCCGTACTTTCTAAGCTTACATTGGTAACCGCTGCCTTATACACCTTTCCCGGAAATGCTTCTGTAGATACAGCTACCTCCTGCCCGGCTTTAACCTTATGGATATCAAGTTCATCCACCGGCAGCTTAAAGGTCAGTTCTGAAAGGTCGTAAATGACAGCCAGTTCTGAATCTGCACCTGAATTTTTACTGATAATGTCCCCTGCCTTGAATTTTTTTGAAACAACAGTTCCGGAAATCGGAGCTTTTATGGTATAGTTTTCATCATTTTTTCTGACTGAGTCTAATTTATTCCTTGCTGCTTCTGCATTTTCCTCTGCCTGATTCAGGGAATCCGTAAGATTCTTATTTAAGTTATCCGCAGTATTGTCTGTCATACGAAACAGCGGAGTTCCTTTTTCTACATAATCTCCTTCATTTACCAGCACTGTATCTACTTCCACCGAAACAGGCAGGTCCGCTTCCACAGAATTATTAATATCCGGCTGAAAAGCCCCCTCTTCCACGCCCGGCACGCTTCCAACGGAAGCAGAAGCCTTTGTATCGGCAGTTAAACCGCCTGGATTTTGTACCGATATGGTTACATTGCGAACCAGACGCCCTCCGGTAAGTGCGACTTCCTGACTTGATACAAAATCCACCGTTCCATTTATCTGTTCTCCCGTATCTGCAAGAGTAATTACAGCTGGCATTCCTTTTCCAATGGTTGCGGCATCCCCTGACAAAAAGGGAATTTTCAGTTTCATGATGCGGTCACTGTATAAATCCGCAATTTTTGTACCCGAATCCACTTTAGAACCCGCCTGGATATACAGCTCCTTTACATAGCCTGCACTTTGTGCCTTATAAGTATTTCCGCTGTACTTCCGTCTGGAATCTTCATACAGTTTCTTTGTCTGCTCAAGAGAACCTGCAGCCCGGTTTAAGGTGTTTTCTGCCCCTGACAGTTCTGAATCCATGCCCGATTTATCAATTTCATAGAGGACCTGTCCCTTTTCCACCTGATCTCCTTCTGAAAAATCAGCGGATAAAATCTCTCCCTCCACCATTGAGGTGATCTTATAGGTATTCTTGGCTTCCAACGTACCGGAAGCCTTTAATTCAGAAGTTATATTGCCTTTTGTAACTTTCACGGTATTTACAACATTCTGGTTTTCCGCCATTGTTTCTTTTTTCATCTGCATCCATAGAAAAAATCCTCCACCCGCAGCTGCAATTACCAAGGCAGTCACAAATACCTTTTTCTTGTTCTTAATCATAGATTTAAGCCTCATATTTAATAATCAATGGCATCCACTGCCGTATACGCCGTCCCGTTTTTACTGCATACGATTACAACCTTGTCCCCGACAGTTACTTTTCCATATATGGAAAATAAATACTGGAGCTTAGAGGAGTCCAGGTTGACGGACAGATATCCGTTGTCATCCATTGCTTCGCTGTCACTGATTTCGCTGTCAGAATTGCCGGTATCAACTTCCAGCCGTATGGAGGTAGGGGTAATGACATCGGTTGATTTATAATAGATATTCTTTACTTCACCCATAAGCAGAACATATGCATTTTCTCCTGTCAATGTATCATTATCCCAACCGTCTGTAGTATAAGCCCAGATAGTTTTTGATTTGACATTATAATAAAGTACAACAAATCCAGTTGCCTTTTGAGAAGCTTTTACTGCAGCCAGAGTACTTGCGGTTCCATTCAGGAACACATTTGCTTTCTCGGAGCTAAATGGCACTGATTGGCTGACACTAAACCCTTTCCGAACCAGAATCGGTCCCTTTCTTTCATCCTTTAAAATAGAGATCGGGTTGATCTCTCCATCAGAATTCAGCTCACAATCCAACATTTTTCCATAGATTTCAGAAGTGTCCTTTTTCTTTGTCTTTAGGAGATTATAAAACAGATTCACACAATCGCTCTGATTCAGCACCTCATCTGCCCCCCGGTTTAAATTTTCATTCAGTTCCAGAAACTGGAATCTTGACATTCTGGAAGACGTCATATCTCCGGTAAAATCCCCATCTCCATATCCAAGAAGGGCAAGCACAGCCTTTACTCCCTCTCTGTAAGTAACTTTCTCATCCGGTCTGAACACGCCCCCAAGAAACCCCGTCATAAAGCCCTGGGAAACTGCAATTTTGATGAAAACGGCGTTGGGATTATCCACCGGAACATCTGCAAATACGGAAGAACTGGAAGCCGGAAGATTTTCCCGGAAGCCGGAAGCATTTACAAGCATCCTTGCAAAATCCCCTCTTGTTACCTGTCCCATATTATTTGAAACTTCCATAATTCCTGTAAGGCTGACAACATTATCACGCATGTTAAAATCAGAAGTACTTATATCTGCACTGGCAATGACCGGCTGAAACTGTGTAATCACAGTAGTTGCCGCCACAATACCTCCTATATAACGATATGATTGTTTTTTTCTGCTCATAAGGTAGTTCTCCTTTTATGCAAACAGCCGTTCAAAGCGGCGTATCCATGTTTCAAGAGGGCCATTGGGAAGATAATTAAGCAAACAGCCGGCAATCAGAGTTGCTGCTGCGACAAAGACATCACCAAAAGGAATTGCTCCAATATTAATACCCATAATATTAATTCCTGCAATCTGCAGTCCCCAAACGATTGCAAACTGAAGCGCATACAATGTCAACGCAACACGTCCGACAGCACTGAAAGGCTTAAGTATCCCCGTGCTTTTCTTTTCAATCAGACACAATATCCCCAGTATAATCATTGAAAGCCCCATGCCAATGATCAATTCAAATGCAGACCCACCCTGAGGAGCGTCTTCAAAAAGCATCTGCCATGGAGGCATCTGCGTATTCAGTGGCCAGATTGCATACGGATCGACCTGGGTAGCCGCAACATTTGATACCTGTATGAGCCACGCTTCAAACGATTGGGAAATCCCCGGAAGTACAAAATACGCAAACAGTTTAGATGGGATCAATACAGCAAACCCGACAGCAATAAACCGCAGAGCAGTTTGTGTCCTGTGAAGATCCAGGCGTCCAACTACCATTCCCAAAACAAAGATGGGAGCCCAGCCAAGTGCAGACAAGGGACCGCCTGCAATATCACTTAACAGGGCGGCACCGGAAAACAGGCTCAGGCCGGTAATCATAAGCGGAGGCCCTGCCAAGAACAAAATACAGGATAAGGTAAAAAGTGTACGTGTGGAACGATGAATGAGTGGCAAAGCCAATATAAATAACATGGCGTAAGCTGGTAAGACCACGCCAAACGGGCCATTCAGCATAATAAGAACATATCCAACAAAATCAATAAATACGGCCCTTGCCAATATCCGTGCCCGTAATACAGCAGGCTCTGTCTTACGTTCTGTCATGCGCTGAGCCATAATGGAATAGGAAATCCCGGAACAGAGCATAAATAAAATCATTGTATTCCCAGACACAAAACTATTTCCCTGATTCAAAGCAAAATGCTGTATAAACATTCCGATTACTGCCAATCCGCGTGCAGCATCCAGTGCAATTAGCCGTTTGTTATCCCGTTTTGGGGAAATAACAGGATTCTCAAGTTCGTGATTCATCATAAATAAAAATATCCTCCTCTTTCAAGTTGTCCGTTTATTAAAGCAAATGAATATCTGCCTCAGAAAACAACTATACCATAGCATATAAATCATCTGACCGGTGAAAACAGGCTTGAGAACTCACTTCCTGTCCCAAACCGCAATCCTGATATATATTTCAGGACATTTTTCATATATTCAGGACAAATTCTTTTCATACGGAAGGGGATTTGTTATACTATTACCGATTGAAGAAAGAAGGTGAGGCTATGTTAAATATTGCGATCTGTGATGATGACCAATTTACACTCAAGCTTGCATCCGGCATGCTGGAAAAGGCAATACAGGCAAGCAGGACAGAGGCCAGAATCGTCTGTCTGGCCTCTGCCGGAGGAGAATTATTAAATTTCATAAAGAATACATCCGGTCCTTATCTTTATTTTCTGGATTTCGATTTTGGTAAAACTGAATTAAACGGAATTGATCTGGTACGGAGAATTTACCAAATAGATCCTGATGGGAAAATTGTTTTTGTAACGAGTCATACGGACAAGGGAATGGATATATTAAGAAGTGGGATACGTGCGTTCGGTTTTATTGAGAAAAATCCTGAACCGAATAAGATGATTGAGGAATATATAAAATACCTGAAAATGGCAGCTCCCGGTACCCAGGATTACCGTGTGATCCCTTCGCTGGAACTGCCTATTGGCATTGATGAAACAATACGTCTTTCTATCCCGGAAATCGCTTTTGTGGACTCTGTAAAAACAGTGGCTCATTCGATCTGCTATCATACCTTTGACGGCTCGGAAGTCACAGTCCGGGATACCATTGAACATGCACAGAACCTGCTGGGAAAAGATTTTATCCGCTGCCATCGTTCCGTACTTGTAAATAAGAATCATGTAGTATCTCTAAAAAATGGAGTGCTGAAATTATCAAACGGTGCCGCTATCTCCTGTGCTATGGGGAAAAGAAAAGACATTATAGCCGCCTGTTTTTTAAAGGAGAAAATATTATGATCGATATATTCGGTACAGGCCCTTATATTACGATGGCAAAATTATTACCCGCAAGCCTTCTGGAATTTGGGCTGTTTTATCTTCATTTTTTCTGCTTTCTCGCCGCAGTCTTATGTTTAAAACGAATCACCTCAAACCGCATAGCAAACATAACCGCTCTGCTTCTGCCTGTTTTTCAGATAATCTATGTATGGTCAGTAAGCATCAAATCGGAATTTTTATTTTCATTGTCCTTAGCCTTTCTCCTTACGGCACAGGTCCGTATCGTAAAGCTGATTCCTCTACAGGCTTTGGACTATGCTTTTTTATTTTCCGCCATGCTTTTTCCCAACAGGCTCTTTAATTCCACCTCCGCTTTGCTGGGAAACCTGTGGTTTTTCTGGATATTGTTCTGTGTCATTTATACGACTGCCAAAACAGGCCTCCGCAGATTAAGAGGCTTTCATTTCGTATGCTATTTTCTTTTTGTTTTGCTTTCTCTTTCCATGTATTCCTATTCCTTAGCCATTCTTTTCCTGTTTCCGGCTCTTACAAAGCTGATAGGAAGTTCTGCATTGGGTATTTTATGTGCCATAACACTGATGAGCCTGCTTTTTCTTTCAATTGCATTCCTTATCAAGGCAAAGTTCCACTCCCGGCTGTTACAGCTAAACAGCCTCGGTAGAAAATACGAAAAAATCGAACGGTACTTTTTTGGACTATCTCTCCTTATACTGGTGCTCTTTACCTTTATCTTTCTGCCGTTTACGATTCTTCAATTACAGAACGCCCTTATTATGTTATTAATTCCATGCTTATGCCTTATATTTCTTTGGGCTCAGATGCCTTTTATTATCCTTCTTTTTCGTGTTGCTCTTTATAAAGATAATGCCACCTTCCATGAATGGGAAAATGAAGGAATTGCTTCCTATTATAAGGGGCTTGCCGGAAGTCTTATTGCCATGCAGAATATGCGTCATGACATCAAAAACATATTTTATACCATGGGGAATTTCGTAGAACGCAGCAATGACCCTGAAATGAAAAACTTTTTCTGGAAAAAGATTTATCCCTATTCTCTGGAATCAATCAAACAAAGTGAACTGCTTTCCACACTGTATCAAATTCCAATTGAATCCTTGCGGGCATTTTTAAATTTAAAGATCTCTCAGGCATTGAGTCAGAAGATCACGGTCAGCCTGCAAGTAAAAATCATCCCGGAAAAATTTCAAGTTGGCATTGACATCATTGATCTTACCCGGATTCTTGGCATTCTATTGGACAATGCCATTGAGGAAGTGATTCAGGTTCAAGATGGCACAATTGAAATAAAGATTGCAGGAAATGAAACCGGCTGCTCCTACATTATAAAAAATACCATTACAGAACAAACACAATCACATGGAATTTATGCTGGAAGAACGAGTAAGGGCACCGGCCACGGAAATGGACTACAGATTGTGAAGCAGCTTCTGGCACAGTATCACAATGTAACATTAAACTCTTCAATGCAGAATCAGACTTACGTTCAAAGTCTGAATATTTCTATAAAAAACGAAAAAAATCACCAATGAGGATTATCCGCAATAGACAGAATCGCCTGAACACATACAGACAATTCTATCTATTGCAGAAACTCTTATTGGTGATCTGTAAAAGTAATTTCTTTCATCTATCCTTTTATTTTCTCTTTAATAAGCGGATAAATTTATCTATCTCAGCAATTACCAATACAATAAAGCCAGTTGCAATGGATATACTCCATTCCAGGATTGTCAGCGGCTCTGTATGGAACATTGCCTGCATAAACGGAATATAAGTAAGTCCAAGCTGCAGTAATATCATAATTCCGATAATCAAAAATGCTTTTGGATTGGTGAAAAAGGCTTTTGAGAAAGCCATCTCTGAGGTTCTTATATTAAATAAATAAAAAATCTTACTGATAACAATGATATTGACCATCATTGTACTTGCTGTTTTCTGGTCCGCTCCCATACTGATCAGCCAGTCGTGAGCCAAAATACTGACAACAGCCATAAGAACAGAAACATAAGCCATCTGAATCACATCATGGCGGTTCATTAAATTACTTCCGGTCTTTCTTGGCGCCCGTTCCATGATTCCATGCTCCGCCGGCTCAAAGATAAAGGCGAACTGAATGGTAATCGCGGATACCATGTTGATCCATAAAAGCTGGGTCGCCTGTAATGGCATACCGCGCTGCATCAGCAAGGTGAAAGCAACAATCAGACCTTCTGCAAATGACGTGGGCAGCAAAAAGAGAATACTTTTCTTAATATTATCATAGATGCGGCGTCCTTCTGCAATAGCGGTAGACATCGTGGCAAAATTATCATTTGTCAAAATCATGTCTGCAGAATCCTTGGCTACATCCGTTCCCTTTAAGCCCATGGCAATACCGATATCTGCCCGCTTCAGTGCCGGGGCATCATTCACGCCGTCTCCCGTCATTGCTGTTACCTTATTTCTTGCCTGCAGGGCTTTTACGATCTCCAGCTTATTCTTGGGGGTGGTACGGGCAAAGACCTGATAATTCAAAGCAACGTCCTGTTTTTCCGTTTCGGACAACTTATCCCACTCAGGACCTATAATAACCTTTACTTCCTCTGCGAGTCCCAGCTTTTCAGCGATTGTTTTGGCTGTGATCGGATGGTCACCGGTAATCATTTTAACTTCCACACCTGCTCTGCGCATCTCCCGAAGTGAACCAATGACTTCTTCCCGCGGCGGGTCAACAATTCCTGCCAGTCCTAAAAACTCTACACCCTCGTGCAAAAGCTCATGGGTGATTTCTTCCGTATCAGAAGAAACCTTTTTATATCCGACTGCAACAACACGCTTGCCCTGTTCAGAAAGGCTGCGTACTTTATCGCTCCATAACTCTATATCAAAATCCTTGTTTTCTGTTTGTGCCATCGGAAACAGCTTATCCGGAGAACCCTTGATGAACACAAAACGATTGCCCTCGGCATCCTCCACCATCTTGGCCATGTAGCGGTAATCCGAGTCAAACGGCAACATATCAATCTCTTCATAATGAGATTCCTCATCATAAGGAAACACTTTATGGTAAAGGGTCAAGAAGGAACCGTCGGTAGGCTCACCATTGATGATCCAATGACCATCTTCCTCAACAAGATATGTATCGTTTGCCCCATATCCTGCTTCTAAAAACAGCTTCAGCTTCGGATCTAATTCCACCGGCTGGTCATTTTCTGTTATTTCCCCTTTTGGTTCATAACCATTTCCCGTTACCTTATAGGCATGACTGTCAATATAAATATTTTTAACCGTCATTTCATTTTTTGTAAGGGTACCTGTTTTATCTGTAGCGATTACATCAACAGAACCCAGGGTTTCCACCGCCGGCAGAGATTTTACAATCGTATGCTTTCGTTTCGCCATATCACTGACACCCATGGCCAGAATAACAGACGTGGTAGCCGGCAAACCTTCCGGAATGGAACCCACAACCATCGTAACGACTGCCAGGGAAAGGACAGAAATCGAATAGGTCCCAAAAAAGATTCCCAAAGCAAACAATACAACGGCTGCAATTATTACAACAATAGAGACACCTCTGCCAAGATGATCAATTTCACGCATGAGTGGTGTTTTTCGTTCTTCCACGTTATTTACTTCCGTGGATATTTTACCGATTTCAGTATTTGCTCCGGTTTGAACAACAACGCCTAATCCGCTGCCATTTGTCACAAAGGTTGAGGCAAACCCCATATTAAACTGTTCCGCAAGTGCTACATTTTCATTTTCAATCGTATCACATATCTTTTCTACCGAGTCAGCTTCACCAGTCAATGCAGATTCCTGAATCTTTAAGTTATCCGCATCAACGATACGCAAATCAGCCGGTACGATATCTCCGGCCTCCAGGAAAACAACATCTCCCGGAACCAACTCATCCGCAGTCATATCCGTCCGCTCTCCATCACGGTAAACAGTGGCTCTGGTTGAAAGCATCGCTTTAATTTTGTCCAGTGCATCGGAAGCATTGGCCTCCTGATAATATCCAATCAATGCATTGACAATAACAACCATTGCAATAATTACCGCATCGGAATAGTGACCCATCAATAAGGTTAAGACAGCAGCGCCGATAAGTATATAGATAATCATATTGTTAAACTGTCTTACAAAGATTTTCCACTTTGGCGTTTTTTCACTCTCTATCCTGTTCGGGCCATATTGGGCAAGACGTTTCTTCGCTTCTGCTTCACTCAATCCTTCTTCAAAATTTTGATCCGGATAATCTTGCTGTAATTCTTCAACACTAACTTGATAATGCTCTTTACTTCGTTCCATTTTTTTCTCCTTATGATTGAATATATCTGAGTATAACAAAAAAGCACCTCACCGTATGACAGGTAACGTACTATACGCAGATTATTCCCTCTTATAGAGAAAAATATAAAACTTCAAAATCCCAGGCTCCGCTTCGCTAGAGTCTTCAGACATTTTCTTCCACCTCCAATCATCTTTTGATGTCAGTTATTATAGTATAAATACTATGCTTTGTCAAGAAAAAGCTACTGCTTTTATGGATTTAAATTAGAATTATTGGAAAATTCATTTATTTAAAACAGATAAAAAAACTGATCCTTGCCTTTTTCTAAAAAGTTCCGTCTATTGCCTGACTTTTACATCACTCACCGCAATCCTCCGTTTGCATTCCTGTAAGCTGCTTCTGCTTACAGGTTATCGTCCAATCGGAGGACTGCAAGTCCAGGGTCAGATTTCATGAATGAAATAACCGTTTGAAGGCTCTCGTCCTGAGTGACGTATGACACAACTAATAATTCGTATTATAAATAATATAGTAGACCTGCTATATGTCAGATATTCCTTTTTCAGAATAAGCGAACAAGTAAAAACCAAACCGCCGGGACCAGCAAAGCCGGTAATAAATTGAAGGTGTGAATAGATTTGATCTTTAATATAGATAATCCTGAAGCAAAAATAAGAAATCCTCCAACGATTGACATCTCCGTCATCAGCTCTGGTGTAACAAACGGCCCCAGTTGATATGCAAGAAGAAAAATTCCACCCTGCCAAAGAAACAATACCAATGCGGATAAGGCAATCCCAACTCCATAAGTGGAACCCAGTACAAGAGAAGTGACAAAATCCAATGCCGCATTTGTAAACAAATACGTATGGTTATGATTCAGTGCGCTTTCAATCGGTCCAAGAACAGACAGCGTTCCGAAGCAGAAAAGCATAATGGCAGTTGACAATCCCTGACCCAAATTTGTTTTGGAGTATTTTCCCACAAATTCAGTGAATTTGCTGTCTAAATTTATTGCCGTACCCAATATACCGCCAATGGCAAGACTTATAATAAATAGAACGGGATAATTACTATTAGACATATTTGTTATAACAGCATGTAATCCTAAGCCTGTTGCTGCAAGCCCCATTGCATCATAAAGAACTTTTTGATACTCTTCTTTCAGCCCTTTTTTTATCAATCCGCCGATTATACTGCCTGCAAGAATAGCTCCAGTATTTACAAGTGTTCCTATCACTTTTTTCTTCCTCCGTCAAATAGTTATATATATAGTAAACCCTCCAGCTGCCAGAGTGTCAAGTGATTTTTATACTTTCCATTATACCGATGTTAGCTCCTTAATTCTTTTTTACTACAGGTATCCAAACTTCATAAACTGCATTTTCCGGGTCAGGGCTTTTATAAACTTCAATATCCGGAGCATTTCCATACTCATATCCCGATGTTGGGAGCCATTCTGTCACAATTCTTCTCTCTAATTCCTGAATCGATATATTTGTTCCGTTTCCCGAAAAGACAGCCCAGGTCGCTTCCGGCACTATAAACTCTTCCAGTTCCGGGTCTTCCAAATGATTGTTTGCCACTGCTATATAATATTTCCAATCCGATTCTTCATTACATGAACTGACACCTAACAGCCCGGTTACCTCTCCCTCCATCATGCCAGCCAGCTTTTCTATTGTACCATTTTGAAACGCCTTTCCCCACAAGGCCGGAACCACTTCAAAGTTCTTTTCAATTTCTTTTTCTAATGGGACCGACACCCCAAGAATCCGAAATGCCTCTTTCTTCTCCACTCGATAATCCATAACACAATCTCCTTTTATTGTTATTTGGAAGCTGATGGGCGGATATGCTTTCAAATTATGGAGGCCACCTCTCACTTCGGAAGGTGCAATACCATGGATCCGCTGAAAAGCCCGGTTAAATGCCGTAGGTGAATCGTAACCGTATTTCAAAGATACATCTATCACTTTATTACTTCCATCCTGCAGATCTGCTGCAGCTTTTGACATCTTTCTTCGTCTAATATATTCCGATAACGGAACATCTGCCATATATGCAAACATTCTTTGAAAGTGATAAGATGAACATAATGTGATTCTGGATATTTCATCATAATCAATTTCATCCGTAAGATGCTCCTCTATATAATTTATTGCATTGTTCAATCGTTCTATCCAGCCCATATCTTACTCCTTCATACATTATATTTGCTATGGAGCTGGTTATCCTCTCTTTATTCTATCGGAAAAAGAGAGGAGGTCCAGCTTCTTTATCTTATAAAGCCGGGCAAATGATCTTTGCTTCAAACAAGGCTTCAAACGTATTTGCAGCTCCCCCGTGTTCCAGGATTTTTCCGTCTCTTACCTGATCAATATTCACCCCGGTAATACGTAACTTTTTTCCGGAAGGCTTCATCCCCAGCCATTCTCCTTTATGCGTTCCTTCCATGATAAATTCTGAAATAACATAGTCCCTGTCCGAATATTGGCGTGTAATGATCATCTTTAAATCCGGATAAGTCTTTCTTACTTCAATCATGTGCTGCTGCATCCCCTCTGCCCCAACCGGTATGATTGTTTCTCCAATTCGAATGACACACTCTTCAGACACATAATCGGGAACCTCATTAATTAAATGATTGGAAGTTATATGCTCATAAAAATACTTTACTCTTTCTATCGGATTCATTAGTTTCCTCCTGGACGCAATTATTAACGAGTTGACATTTTCACTAGTTCTGCATATTTATCACTCAATAATGCCGTTGCCCGGTAATAGGAATCTGCTGTTTCGTATCTCCGGTAAATATGCTCCTGTGCCATAATCATAAGCAAATAAATATCATACCAAAGGATTCTCCGCCTTTCTGTTTCCGAAAATCCCTTAATTCCGTATCCTCTTAGAAAATCAGCAGACTGGGCATAGGACCGGAATCCCACTTCCATAAGCGGATCCCCCCACAGGCAACGCTCCCAGTCAATCAAGCCTGTGATGTTCCCATCTTCAACAAAAATATTGCCATCCCATATGTCCCAATGCACCAATTGAGGTGTTATAACACTCTGGAATATGCCTCTATCCTTTTTAAGTTGTTCCAACAGCCCACTGGGGGAAATGACAAGGTCAATCTTTTCTTTCTCAGCATCCATCAGTACGGATTTGATCATTGCTGCAAATACATCGAACCAGCATTCCCCTTGCAGCTCCTTTTGGCCAGGATATCCAAAACGGTCACTGGTTATCCGGTTAATCTCCTGATTTAGGGAGCCTGCCAGATAATAAATATGACTTATTTGCTCAGAAGCCAGCAAAGACTTTTGAGAAGATAAGCTTTTTCCGTCTATCTTCTTCATAAAAAAATAGGGAGAACTGCAAAGTGTGCAGGAGGGATCATAAAACTCCACTTCCGGCAGCGGAACCCTGGTTTTCTGTGCCACCAACTGCATGGAGCGCACTTCCGATTCCATGATATTCTTTTCATAGGTCATGACCGTTACTTTAGGGTCGGGAGCTATTTTCAGAATGCTTTTTGTTCCATCCTCAAAAGAAACTTCGTAAGCAATATTAAAATACCCTTCTGTCAGTTCATGCAGATTTTCCATTTTTCTTTCCGGAAATGCATGTTGAATCAGCTTCGTAAGTGTGGATTCGCTTTGAATGTTTTTTGTTAAATATTTCATTTCTATGAGAACCTCCTCTTCTCTACAGCCTGTTAAGATCTGCGGGTGAGTGCCTGTTTCTGTACTAAGGCGAAACTGTTTTTTTATACCTGCAGGTTCTGAATTTTCCCCCGATCCAAAAGGTGGCCTCTAATGTGGTGAATTTCAACAATCTAAATTTTGGATCCGCGATGCCTTTACTAAAAAAACGCCGGTCAGATTCTGACCATAGCTTTTCTTTTAATATTTCATTCCCGACGAATTCGACCTCACCAACCAAAGTGACACTATCTCCCCCTTTGAAATAGCATACAGAGGCTTTCGGATTATTTTCAAAGTGAGTCGCTTTTCCATGAAGCATGGAACGTTTGGAGGTAATAAAATATATCTCCCGAAAGCCACTGCTGCCTGCTTTTGTCATGGCACAGGTCCTGGGGTAGCCGTTCTCGTTTATTGAGGTCAGGGTTGCAGTCTGAACCTCCTCCAGCAGCAAATCCGCTTTGTTCTCAATTTCTGCTGTTCTTTGTTTTTGTATCTCTGATGCTTTTATAAACTTCACCTCGCCTTCTTTTCTTTCATTTGGAGTCAGCAAATCAAGTTAAGATTCATCTTTTTTAGCTGGAGCCGTCAACTCAATATGATTTCCTTCACTATCCTCAAATTCACATACTAAGTTTTGTCCAATTAAAGTAACAGGAAAAACAATTTTCAACCCGCATAGTTTCCGGTGTAGTGTTTCTGAGTTCTCAACTTCAATACTCGGCAGGCAGTTATTTCCAAAGCTGTGAGATTCCTGTTTTTTTTTCAAAAGCAAACAGACCTAGCCTGAATCCGTTTATTTCAAAGACACTGTATATGCTGTCCCGTGTTGTCACCGGCCGTTCAAAAAATCCTCATAAAAAGCAATGGCGCGCTCCATATCTAAAACGCATAAATAATGCGAACGTATATTACAATTAATCATTTTTATCCTTTCCGGGTGTGAAATCTTGTTAGGTATGAAATCATTTATCAGAGTCCTTTTTTAATTCGTAAACTATTTTGGCTTTCATTGAATTCCACGTCTTTGGTAAGTCTTGCTCCGGTCTTTCCGGTTTCACTGGAATTGGCCTTATATTAGCCTTCTCATACATCGTGAGCTGCCGATAGTAAATTTGGTTCAATACGTTTCAAACTGTGCCATGCTTTCTGGAATATAATGATAATATAACCAGTGATGCCGTCTGTGCCTGTATTCTTTATTAATACCATCCACATATAAACATCTCATAGGATTGAATTCTACTCCCCCATGTTTAGACGCGTTCGCATAAAAAGGATGAAGCGATGGAATCCGAATAGCGTTTTTTACGAGCCTTGAATTCTTCTGACTGACGCACTTTTGCAAATGCACCTTCCATACGCTGAATGTCATAACCATGGATAAATTTTCCTGGAATGGTATCATGAGCATGTTCCAGCTGTTCCACCGGGAAAACAAACTTTGTCCTCCCCTCTTCTATCACTATATCTCCCACCATCCCGCATAAACCACAGATGGCTTTTGTAGACTCATGATCCAGATAAAAGAGCTTATTGTGACAATGGGGACATACTCCCTCTTCTCCCTGATAGGCAGCATGCTCCACATCTTTTGCAGCATTTGCCAAATTTACTCCAACTTTATGTACTTCAGCCAACCGTTTATCATCCATAATGAGCTCTTTGGCCCATGGATACCAGGTGTTATCGATAATTTTCCACATTGGAGTCAGTGCCAGCATGGCATGTTCGCATTGAACTCTGGTTCCCCAGTCAGAGCCTCCTACTCCCATGTAGGAAATCACTTTATCTTTCAGAATCCGTGGATCTATTGCCTTTCCATCAGTTTCTTCTGCTACTCTGGAACCAATGATGTTGTTTCCACGGTCCATTCTTGGACCAAAACGATCCATAATGGTATGAAACAGGCCAGAAGCCCCTTCCTCAAAGATCGGATCAGATATAATTATTCCATCCGCATCAAGCATTTTGTCCAAAAGCCAGTCGAAGTCATCCTTTATTACACACATATTTCCTTTTCCGGCCAAAAGTGTCTTTACACAGGAACAACACCCGGTACAATGCTTAATATCCAGTGAGGACATTCGGATAAACTCCACATCTGCACCTGCCTCCTTTGCCCCAATTAATGCTTCCATACATACAGAATCATTGGTTCCGTTCTTCGTTCCAAAAGAAATACCTAATACCTTCATCATAATCTCCTTTTTTATATGAATATGAATTTATATTAATTTTTTATATATGAAATCAATCACTTGGGCCATTAATGATGATAGGACCTCTGTCATCTACCAGTATATTCTCTGTTACTGCCATACAAGGTCACGAAAAACCTGGGAAAATGATTTTTCTGCTTTTGGAGGATTGGCGGAATAACGTAAGCGATTTCCTTGATATTATATGGATTGGATACATTATAAATTTCCAGTCCAGCATGGAATAACAGCAGTACTCAGGAAATGCCCTCTGCTCCAGCCTTGGTTTTTGGTCTATGGATTCATGAAGGATATGAGGACCAAATGGGGCAGCTGCACTGAGATCAGCTATGTTAATGTTGGGATAGGTAAAATTCGGAATCAAAGTAGGTTGTTTTGGGTCACTGACATTAATCATATGTATGCTGTTCGATGGCTGGGCTCTTTTATTCAAATTATTGCTATAATGTGCGTAGTTTTTTCCTTAACTTTATGCATACCTACATTTTTAACCTTTGTATTTTATTTTATGATAAATTGTAAAATAATTCAATTAAATAATGATAATTTATTGTTCGATTATTTATTTTCTCGCCATAATGAATCGCTTTTTTTTATGGATTCACCAATGCCACTTCGATTTATTAAGCGTTTTATTCTTATAAGTTATGATTTAAGCCACAAGCAATCATGCCTGTGGCTTATTGTATAAATGGAGATAGTCGAATTTGTACTCATGACCTGTTAAATGCCATTCAAATGTTCTCCCAGCATTGCTATGCCACCATATGCTAAAAACCATTTATATATGCGGTTTTTCGCCTTTTTTATTTTCAAACTATATAGCGGTTCAATTTTAAAAACAAAATCCAAGATTATTATAGTGAACTAATAATTGTCCGTATGAAGATAATCAATATTCTCTTTGCAAGCCAGTCTTTCATCGGATACCAGAGTACCTTTCTAGTAGATGCTTGTCCTGTCGATATCAAGGAGTTCAGTTCTCTTAAAAACTGGAATTTCTTAGTCATTAAAAGGACTTGTGCTAAACTTACGCTCATCGTTAGGTTCAAAAAATTCTTCTTTCCCGTAATGGGGCAGGTTTGGTTGAAGATTCTTTTCAGTTTCCATGTATTGATTTCTTTCTCATGCTTATGCAGTTTATTTAGAAAGTTTAAATGAAATTTTATACTAAAGTTTTGGTCTGGACATGGCGATGAATCATTTCTTCATAATGATTTTTTAAATATCAGATCTATTAAAAATTTTTCAAAAAACTTCTTGATTTGTAAGACCATTATAGTTTGTATATATGAATTATTCCTGCTCTAACAGTTTTGACGGAAGCCGCCCCTATTGGGCTTATAAGTATCATGTTTGAGAAAATCAAACGGTGCATGTTTATGCCTTTAAAAGGTAGAGATTGTATTATAAAAACAAATACTATAACTTAATCCAATACCTTTTAGTCATTCTTTTATTACCATTAATTACATTTTCAATTACCTCCTGAATGGTACCTCCATTTTTTTCAATTACACGTGCAAACGCAAAATTATCATCACTACAAGTTATTAAAGACTTATTCAAATATAAGTTTTGTTTGGCATATTCCAGCGCAAAAAATAGCATTTTAGTAGCAATTCCCTCATTCCATCGGGAATAACGCACGCCATATCCGATGTTACCTCCAAATTTGGCTAATGCATTTGTCAATGTATGACGAATGCAAACCTCACCAACAAATTCATCATCATCTACCATCCATAAATAGGTTCCTCTTACCCAACCCTCGGGCAGATTTATTCCAACTTCACTATTTTGGATTTGTTCAAAAATATTTCCATTTAGGTGTAATAGCTGATTCTCAGTAAAACTTGTAATTTCAAAACATCTTCATATCACAAAAAGCCATGACAATTATATATTTCCTTTATTAAAAACAGTTTTTACATATAAAACAAATGATTTCTGAATCAGGTATAACTCAAACCAATGATATAGGTATAATTGATGTAATAATTCATACATGAATTTATCCCATAGCTAATTCTTTAACATGGAATGTTTATCCGAAATTTAAATATGCTATTAAAAGTATATATCAAAATTTAAATTTATCAGCTGTCATTATTTATATGCTTCTGAAGAAACTTTAATAATACAAAAAACGACACCTCAATGATATATAATGCCTTTGAATCTAATATAATCTTTATTCATATAAAAAAGAATTTTATGACATATTAATTAAAAACACCACTGAAATTTTTTCATTGGCACTGATTTATACTCAGAAGATTTAATGATAAAGATAATAGAAACAATTTTAAAACAGGTATTATCTCGTGGCTTCAACAAATTTAAACGGTGCTAGCTATTTTCCGTATATTCTGCCACAGTTAGAGCTTGGCCTTTGATTTTAAGTTATAGGGGTAGATGTACATACGGATTCCTCCGTTTCCCTAATATATTTTTGTAAAAAACAGGCGATTCCGCGGAGCACATACTCCACACATGGAATCGCAACACTTTTGCCCAGTGCCCTATATCTAACACCATACAATCAATTAGGTAGTACGTACCTACAAAAAATATGGTTCTTGAATGACACAAAAAAGAGGTTGTATTTAACCGTTTAAGTTCAATTTACTGTTTTTATTAATATACCATATTAATCCTGATAAAATAATTTCTATTTCTTTTGTTTTCTATTCAACAAATAAATTATAATTGGAATAATTAAAATAATCCAAAACAATGCATTACGATGTAGTATTCTCCATCTCCCAAAGCCTTCTGTTAATTCATACTTATTAAATATTTGTATAAATATCGAAATCCCAATTATCTGAATTACTTCAAATAGTAAATATGAACTTAGGTACATTTTTAAATTAATTATTCTTGTAAGCAATATAATACCGATAAGTATTAAAAAGAAAAAGTTGGCTAATAGAAAAGCATTTGTAAAATATTGGGAATAATTCTTAAAATTTTCAGCTTTTACGACAATTTCTTTTTTCTTTTCGCCTGCTAGTCCATTTCCATCCAGCATTAATCCTATATAATTATATATAAATTTTAGAGCAAGCATATGAAAAGATAACACTAATATAGATATAGCTGTGACACTACCAAAATACATCTTTGTTTTTTTATTTATCATCATTCTTTTAGTTTCCCGCTCCTGCACTCACCATATATTGGTGGTTTCAAAATCTTATTCTTGTGAATAATAAAAGTATATTTCTATTGAATATAAACGAGCTGTGAAAAAAGCTTTAAACTTATCATGTAAAATTCAGGAACTTGTTCTAACATCTCTACAAGTTAATGTCCAATTTTGTAAATAAGAATATTCTGCTCGAACAACTTTGCATTATAAGCACGCTTTACTTCCCCTGTATTAGGTTTGTATATTAAAGTACCGCCTACTTCCATTGTAAGACAGCCTGAATTGACAAAACCTTTTTGAACTTCTCATTATTGCTATAACATGCTTAGTTTTCTTTTCCTTAAACTTATACATACCTACATTTTCAACTTGTTTACTTTATTTATTTTATGACAAATTGTAAAATAATTCAATCAAATAATGGAACTTTATTATTCGATTATCTACTTTTTCGCCATAAAAAATCACCTTTTTTACTTTTAATTCATTAAGTGTCCAATCCCTATAAGTTATAATTTAAGCCACAAGCATTCATGCCTGTGGCTAATTGTTTAGTGAAACACACTTTTCACCTTCATTTTTTTCAAAATCCACAACATCTTGTAGTCTAATTCTTATTTTTCTTTTCATAACCACAATACGTTATTAAAATCACTGTTTCAACATGTATCGGAAGTAGAATAGGAATCACTACAGCACCTGAATTCCTTTGGAAGTAGCTTATATTTACTAAAATTTCTTCCTGATTTTTTAACCTTTGTTAAAACCATTAGCTACTTCATCCTATAAGAGGATTTTACCTGTTTCCTGCATTCCTAGACAGACTGCACAAATTTATTTATTTCATTCTTTTTTTAATCCCAAATAAGAATCTAGCAATTCTTATTCGTTTGATTAATTCATATACGAAGACGGTAATTCCAAAAGAGGTCAGGCATATAATCACATATTGAACGAATCCTGCCTTTACATGCGGAATCGTAAAATAGCCTACGATTACAATTATAGATTGATGAAATATATATAACGAAAAAACAGATTTTTATTATCTAAATATCGGGATTTGCCCCAGTACGAACACTTCTTCATTAATCTCTCATCCCATGCCAGATATATTTCCATATCATAACGGTATGCCGATATGTAATCTGCCACATAATAACCTTTGGCTTCAAAAATGGCTGATCCCCACCAGTCATGCCTTTGGGTTCTGGAAATTTTTCCATAACATGATTTGATAGCTCATTTAATATCGTAGCTGCCAATCCTTTTATTCGCTCCAAAAAGGCTATTCCAAGTAGTTAAAATTTTCTATGAGATATCCTCTTTTCATCACATAAAGTTGCTATAGCAACAGGCCTGTTTTTGAGTACTAAAATGCAGATATTCAAATACGGATCATAATGCTTTTCTTTACGTATCTCAAAAAATGCTTATGCACAAACCGAAACCTCGTTAATACAATAGTTAAAAGCTGCTATATGCACATTCACCAGATTATCAAATGTCCCATCCCTATAAATTATAATTTAAATGGAGATAGTGAGATTCGAACCCAAAACCTCTTGAATGTCATTCAATCCCTCACCCAGTTGAGCTATACGTTGTCTTTTATCTTTACCAAATTCCTATTTAATAGACTTTTTTCTCATTATACCCTATGTCAGCCGTGGAAGAGCAAAAAAACAGGTCCGAAAACTGCATTTTTCAGCCCTGCTTTTTGCTCATTGTTCACTCAAAAACCACAACATCTTGCGGTTCACCTCTGATATTTCTTCTCTTTACCAAAATATATCATCATTGTCATTGTTTCAACATGTGTGGATTGTGTGAAAAAGATATTTCTTGAATCCAGTGAGACTTTGGTGGAAGCGCATATTTAAATTAAGAGTTGTCCTTTCACAATTATTCTAACATCTCCGGCCACCTTAATGTGTCCTGTGGATTGATCCGCAGATACTTTTATCTTGCTGGGTCTTCCTACGAAACCGCCTTGATTAATTAATATATCTTCATCAGCATTACAAATATTCCATTTATAGAGATAAGTTCCAGTCGGACCAGCCGCACTGCCGGTTGCTACATCCTCGATCAATCCTCTGTTATCCCAAGTACGACCTTCCATTCTATCTATACTAAACAAATAAACAAATTTAGCTTGAATTTTCTCTAATTGCTCCTCAAAGTCCTTGGTACTGATTTTTGCCTTTTCTAATCCTTCAGCAAGAGGAACAATCAAATATGGTAATCCAGTTGAAACGACCTCCATTGGAAGAGTAGGATGAAGATGGTCTGTTGTAAGATTTAGCGCATGCAAAAACATATTGACCAATTCACCCTCAACAGTTCCCAAAAATCTGGGTACCCCCTGATTCATCGTAGCTTGAAAATAGCCTTCCATTTTTACTGATTCCGCTTGCAAGGTTTTATTGTTTAACTCAAAAACTGCGGTTGCGTTCTGTGTTTCCGCATACAGTTTCTCGTGAATTACTGCCATGGCTCCTAAAATCGGATGCCCGGCAAAATCCAATTCCTCTTCCACAGTAAAGATCCTGGCGCGAAAACGCTTCTCTCCAGTCTGTCTGAGAAAAATAGTCTCAAATTGCTTGAACTCCTGTGCAATTGCCTGCATATATTGCATACTTATATCTTCTTCATGAAATATAACGGTCAAACCATTCCCTGACAGAATTTCACAGCTAAACACATCTACATGATAATAAATCATTTGCTTTCTCCTTTTTCACCGCACAGCATTTATATGGAAAGTTGTTTTTTATACGGTACTCTCCAGTAAGCAAATCACTTTTGTATACCCTGTATAAGAAAACCTATTTACGGGTTTCTAAAACATAATTATCATTTCAATTTTAATGAGTAAAAGGGCACATTTTGAAAAACGAAAAATCCCTTTTGCCCTTAATTTACCAAGTGTCCCGTCCCTGTAAATTATAATTTAAGCCACAAGCATTCCTGCCTGTGGCTTATTGTTTAAGTGGAGATAGTGGGATTCGAACCCATGACCTCTTGAATGCCATTCAAGCGCTCTCCCAGCTGAGCTATACCCCCATATGGTCGAAAACCCTTTATTTATCTGGGTTTCCAGCATTTTACTTCTTTAAATCTACTTCTTCTTTGAGGGGTCGCACACCCGACATCTCGCGCTCCCAGCTGAGCTATACCCCCATGGCAGCTATTATAGCAAACCACAAAAAAAATTGCAACAACATATTGCATTTTTTTAGAGTGATGTTATAATACATCCAGAACATTTGCATATAGTTGTCTTCAGGGCAGGGTGTAATTCCCGATCGGCGGTAAAGTCCGCGAGCGCATATTGCGCAGAATTGGTTTGATTCCAATACCGACAGTATAGTCTGGATGAAAGAAGATGTGTTAAATAAGGATAATACACCGTCTATTATTAACACCTGAAGGACATACTTTCAGGTGTTACTTTTTTCAGGAGGCATGTATTATGAATATGAACCAAAAAACCAGCAGACTTACCATTATGGCTATGCTTTGTGCACTGGCCTTTGTGGCGGTTCTTGCCATTCGGATACCACTCATTCCTGCTGCACCATTTTTGGAATACGAACCAAAAGATGTGATTATTATGACGGGGGGATTTCTTTTCGGGCCTTTGCCTTCCGTTCTGATTTCCGTAATTGTTTCTTTTGTGGAGATGTTTACAATCAGCAGTACAGGGGTAATCGGATTGATCATGAATATTCTGTCCACGGTGGCATTTGTTTGCCCTGCAGCCTGCCTCTATCAAAAGCGCCATTCCACGAAGAGCGCTTTTGCCGGAATGATTTTAGGCAGCATTCTTATGACAATTATTATGGTGTTATGGAATTATTTAATTACTCCCATTTATATGGGATACCCGAGAGAAGCTGTCGTACAGCTTCTGCTGCCGGCGATTGTTCCATTTAACCTGATAAAATGCGGAATCAATACAGCACTGACCCTTCTTATTTACAAGCCGCTTGTCACAACTTTAAGAAAATCTAATCTTTTGGCCTCACGGTCAGAGGATGAACAAAAGACAGGAAAAATAAATTCAGGCACAATTTTTCTCCTTGGAATTATACTGGTAACCGTCATCATGGTGCTAATGGTCTATAAAGGAATTATATAATAAAATAAAAAACAGCCATTTTTACGCTGTCTGAAATATAACTTTTAAGAATCATCTCAGACAGCAGGAATATGGCTGTTTTTCATTCTATTTCTCCAGAAATGCCTTCCACCGTTTCAAGCCATCTTTTTCAAATACATACTCCGGCGTAACAAGGGATTCCTTAATTTCCGAAACGTAATACCAGGGATCTTCTTTGTGAAGGGGATTCTTTAGCACATGAAATTCCTGTGCCAGCATGTATCCCTGTGCCAAAAGAAAACACTTATTTCCTGCCTGGTCTTCTGCCACATCTACTACCATCACACAATGCCCCGGACTGCCTCCCCGGATGAATAGGTCTCCGGCCAGTATCTGATTAAGCTCTACATTACCGCTTTCATTTTCCAGGGACATGGTTCCTGCATAGACCATGACCTGCCTCAAATACTTGGCAAAATTATCATCGGAATCATCAAAGGCTGCCCGCGCCTCCCAACGCACCTGATTTCCTTCTACGGATAAACGCTTTCCCGATCTCCATGAAGGGTAATCCATTAAAAAACCATTGGTAAGATGGAAGGATATGGCATCATATGCCCCCACTGACCAGAGATATTCTCCATATATCCTTATGGCACTGTCTGCGCATTGCTGCAGATCACCTTCCACCAATGGTACGGAAAATACGGCTGCATGTACATCCTGATTCTTCTTCCTGCTCCCATCATATAAAAGTACAGGACTTTTATCTGGTTTTATAGCATAATTTCTCAAGAACCCCTGGAGACTTCCCATTGGTTTTTCAAGCCTTTCATAGCCATCAGGGGGTATCAATCGTTCTTCTAAGGTCGCTCCCGATGGATTAATGAAAGACTTTTGCTTTGGTTTAACAGAAACTGTCTCTTCACCAGGGAATCCATCATAAGGTGCCTGCTCTGTTTCCACAGTAACTTCTGGTTTGAGCAAGAACTCCTTATTCTGTATTGCAGCCACACAGACCAGACCGCCTGTAATTATCATACAGATTCATTGATTCATAGTTTGCACCTCCGTCATGGTAATATGTCTATCATAACTTCATACTACAGAATCAAGCAGCAAAAGATGGTTTGCTATGTTATAAAAGATCGCCTGGCTCTGCCTTGTTTTCCGACATTTTATCTGCCAACTCCTTTATATAACGGTTTTTATGACTCATAAGACAGGAGAATGCTCCCAAAATGCCTGTACATAAAAACATAACTGCCATTCCGCTCCCCTTTCCGCTTCCTACCAGCTTCATTAAAACCACTGCTGACGGCCGGCCGGATGCCATGAACGGCTCAAACACATAATCAGCAAGATAACCTCCCAAAAGAATTCCAACAGGTATGGTGGAGTTCTGGATTGCTTTACGCAAGGCAAAAATGCTTCCCTGAATTTTTTCTGGAACAGTCCGGTACAGAATCATGGTCTGTCCTGCCATGATAAAAGGAATCGGTACACTGGCCGCCAGTCCAGCGATAAACCATGTTACAAGATTCCTCCCCATTCCCATTAACAGATCTCCAAACAAAAAGGAAACTCCTGCCGATACATAAACCAGCTTAAGAGGATTATCATTTCCTTTCCTGCTTGCAACTATCACACCACCAAGAATACCACCAAGCCCTAGCACACCGCTTACTGCGGAAAGTACTTTTGCATCATTGCCGCTTCTGGCTAAAATCATAGGCGATAAAATATTTTCGTAGGTGAGCCTTGAAAAAAAGTTAATAATTGCCATGCTTATAATAATATAAAGAATACCTTTTTCTTTCTTTAGGTAGCTAAGGCTATTGTGGAGACTGCCTGTCTGCCTGCACCCCGATTCTTTTTTAACTTCTTTTCTCCCGGAATCCGTATTAATATGGCGCTCAATTTTAACAATGAATAAAGTTGCCATACAAAACACAAATGACAGTAAATCAGCAAGTAAAACAAATGGAAGGCCTGCCAAACCAATGATCATTCCAGATAACATAGGAGATGCCACCAGAATTAAATTACCAGAAAATGACTGAAGGCCGCTCGCCTTTTGATATTGCCCCTCAGGAACCAGAGACCCTGTTACTACTGCTGCTGCAGGTGATTGAAATGCATTTGTCAGTCCAATAATCATATTCACAACACAGATCAGTTCCAAAGAAAGCTGATTTCTGCTCATTTCAATAAAAATACCAACCGTTAAAAATGCTGCTATCGTATCGGATAGAATAAGAATCATTTTTTTTGAATGACTGTCTACGAATCCGCCCACAAAAACACTGACAAGTATGTATGGCAAATAGGTACAAAAGGTCATTAATAAGACACTCATCGCAGACTGGTTTTTTTCAAAAGCCCAAATCGTAAGAGCAAATGCCGTCATAGAGCTTCCAAACTGTGACACAGATTGTCCAAGCCAGAATATAATATAATTATTTTTATTTTTCATTGTATTCTCTCCTTATAAGTATACATCCTTATAAGTACAAGATCCAATGCGGACGAGGTAAATTTAAATTACGAAACGAACTCTGTACAAGCCTCGTCCAAGATCAGACCTTGTACAGAGAAACTGGCTCATTTGAATCACCTTGGGATATCTCATGGATTCTTCCCCGCTTTCATGCCGTTCCAAACAGCATTTATTTGTTAATTTATATTATATCAGCGTAATATCTGCAAAGTAAAGCACATCTTAATAAGAACCATATAATTCTTTTGTAAATAAAGAGCCAAGATTTGAATTTTTATTCAAATTATAGGGAATTTACGGGTTTGAGAATCAGCTCCCCTCTTTGAGAAGAAAAATGCTTGCAACGAATTATTGTAAACTATTATACCATGCCATAGTCAAGGATTCTCACACGTTTCACTTTGCAGCAAAGTGTCCCACAGACTCTCCAAAGGAGAGCGCCGCAAGCCACAAATGAAAAACAGCAGTCTTATAATTTCAAAACTGCCACCAAACCGAATCTTCAGATCCTGTTCTGCCGCACCAATATATGCGTTACCTCTCGTAACGATCATTGAGCACATTTAATTTTGTATGATGGAAATAAAACAAATAATATAGCTACTCTTCATATTGATCTCCACTATTTTCTTTATTGAGGGTTCCTGATAATTCAATCATTAAGAACTTCGTCAATTCATTTACCACCGGACGATGTTTAAGCCCTTTGGGAACAATAATTAATTCTCCGGTATTTACTTTTGTTTTCTTTTCCTCCGTTTCTAAATGAAAACCACCTTCAATAACATAGAATAATTCATCTGAATTTTCATGAACATGAAAATCCAATGTTCGATTTTCCACTTGAACGATACTTAGGACATTTCCATTTAATAAACCAATCTTTTTATAGGTGTATAACTCAGTGATTTTGTTGACTTCCTTTAACAGGTTTACAGTTTCCATATAAAATACCTCCATATTATTTGATTTTTCTGTTATTAAATGATATCATCGAAAGAAAAATCTGTAAAATTGATTATTTTGATCAAAACAATCTCTATTCCAGATCTATACATTAAGCAGGAGGATTCCCGAATATGGAGTTAAAGCGTTTACATACTTTTCTGGTATTAAGTAAATTAAAAAACTTTACAAAAACTGCCGAATATCTTCATTATGCACAATCAAATGTTACTACTCAAATACAGCAGCTGGAAAGTGAATTAGGTGTAAAACTTTTTGAACGCTTGGGTAAAAATATTTCTCTAACTCCAGAAGGTGAAGAATTCATTGCATACGCCAACCAAATACTTTATCTGACAGATGATTTAAAGCATAAATTTGCGAATAAAAATGACCACGGACGTATTACGATCGGGGCCTCAGAATCCATTTGCATTTACCGGCTTCCTGAAATTATAAAGGCTTATCAAACCAAACATCCCAACGTCGAATTATATTTGAATGTTTTGGACTCAACTGATTTTATACCTTTACTTGTCAATAACGAGATTGATATTTCATTTACTCTTGACCTACCCATATATAATTCTTCAATTAATACGGCTTTGATGATTGACGAAACCATATGTGCTTTTTCAATTCCAGAACACCCACTTGCTCAAAAAGCAGAAGTAACAATTGAAGATTTTTTAAATATTCCTCTGATTCTTACCGGGCAGAACTGCTGTTATAGAAAAATGTTTGAAAAGGATTTGTTGAATGCTTCAATTACTCCTAAAATTGTCCTCGAAACCAGCAGTCTGCAAGTAATTAAGCAGACCGTGCTCAGCGGGCTTGGTATATGTGTTCTCCCACAATTATCGGTGCAAAAAGAACTGGATAACAATGAATTGGTGAAGCTGAACTATGCAACAAACTATAAACTTGCTTCACAGGTGATATATCATAAAAATAAATGGATTTCACAAAATCTAAAAGATTTTATTGATACTGTAAGAGCAAAAACTTTAGTTCATAATTAAAGGTTTGATTCTTTAACATAAGGCTTATTTACAACATCTCTTGTCTGTGATCTGTCTGTCGCTTTTGTGTGGAGTCAGTTGCTCACTTTTAGCATTGTCCATGGTCAACAGGGTAACATCGGAGATTTTCAAGCCTTTGCTAATTCACATACGATTGAATTTATAATGTACAATTTCCGGATGAAAATCTACGATTTATATTTCTATTTTGCCATAGCATATGAATACATATCATTTAAATCTTAAATCGGAGCTGTTGCTCCAGTAGATATATAATCTACCTTTACAACAGCTCCTTTGTTCCTGTTAGTCAAGCATCTTAACAATTAGTGTGGCATTGGTTCCAGAAGCAAGTGTCAGCGAAAGTGCAACTAATGCTGAAACTGCCAAATCAAGTACATCTCCTGCATTCAGACTTATAATTGCAGAACCATTAAATTCCGTTCCCGTAGCAATTGTTAATGCCTGAGTATTTGTAAGAGAAGGAATATCTGTACCGTTCAATCGAACCGCAACTGTTGTAACAGCTCCTATAGAAGCATTACCTCTGAGCATAAAGCTAACTTCATAAGTTCCTGTTGTACCAATTGTAATACTGTCTGCTATCGTATAAGTCACATTTTCTGCCGGCATTGTATTTTCAAGTTCCACCTGCACTTCTCCTAATAAAGTAACTCCCAGGACCTGTACAGTATCACTAAAACGTCCTCCAAAAGCTTCCAGACCTGCCGGACCGGTTGGACCGGTATCTCCTGTCGGACCGGTTGGACCGGTATCTCCCGTAGGACCAGTTGGGCCGGTATCTCCCGTTGGGCCGGTTGGGCCGGTATCTCCCGTAGGACCAGTTGGGCCGGTATCTCCTGTCGGACCGGTTGGACCGGTATCTCCTGTCGGACCGGTTGGGCCGGTATCTCCTGTCGGGCCGGTTGGACCGCTATCTCCTGTCGGGCCGGTTGGGCCGGTATCTCCCGTCGGGCCGGTTGGACCGCTATCTCCTGTCGGGCCGGTTGGACCGCTATCTCCTGTCGGACCGGTTGGACCAGTATCTCCTGTCGGACCAGTTGGGCCGGTATCTCCTGTCGGACCAGTTGGACCGGTATCTCCTGTCGGGCCGGTTGGGCCGGTATCTCCTGTTGGACCGGTTTGGCCGGTATCTCCCGTTGGACCGGTTGGGCCGGTATCTCCTGTTGGGCCGGTTGGGCCGGTATCTCCCGTCGGGCCGGTTGGGCCGGTATCTCCCGTTGGACCGGTTGGGCCGGTATCTCCCGTCGGGCCGGTTGGGCCGGTATCTCCCGTCGGGCCGGTTGGGCCGGTATCTCCTGTTGGACCGGTTTGGCCGGTATCTCCTGTTGGACCAGTCGCTCCTGTATCTCCCGTAGGACCGGTTGCTCCCGTATCTCCTGTTGGACCAGTCGCTCCTGTATCTCCCGTAGGACCGGTTGCTCCCGTATCTCCTGTTGGGCCAGTTGGACCGCTATCTCCTGTTGGGCCAGTTGGACCGCTATCTCCTGTCGGACCGGTTGCTCCCGCATCTCCTGTCGGACCGGTTGCTCCCGTATCTCCTGTTGGGCCGGTTGGGCCGGTATCTCCCGTCGGGCCAGTTGCTCCCGTCGGGCCAGTCGCTCCTGCAGGGCCAGTTGCTCCTGCGGGACCTGTTGCTCCCGTCGGGCCAGTCGCTCCTGCAGGGCCAGTCGCTCCTGCGGGACCTGTTGCTCCCGTCGGGCCAGTTGCTCCTGCAGGGCCAGTTGCTCCCGTCGGGCCAGTTGCTCCTGCAGGGCCAGTTGCTCCTGCGGGACCTGTTGCTCCCGTCGGGCCAGTTGCTCCTGCAGGGCCAGTTGCTCCTGCGGGGCCAGTTGCTCCTGCGGGGCCGGTTGCTCCCGTCGGGCCAGTCGCTCCTGCAGGACCAGTTGCTCCCGTCGGACCTGTTGGGCCGGTTGCTCCCGCAGGGCCCGTTGGGCCAGTTGCTCCGGTTGGACCGGTTCCTCCTCCAGATTCAAAATCATCCTGAACGATGACTAACGTTCCTTTTAGCGGAACCTGAGTTGCGAAAAATACCGTTGCATTACTAATATTGACGAGAGACAAGGTAGCTGGAGCTGTAGTTACTTCTACAATTCCAATCCCAAATACTTCGCCGGTTTTAATCGGAGAATTTCCCTCGATAAAATCTCCCTGTGAAGAGGACAGTGCAAAAGCTGCACCATTTGTTGATTGAGAAGACTGTGTTGCAAGCCACCAATCTATTACGAATCTGCCAGCTTCCAGAAAAGTAATTACACCAGTGGCCGGATTATAGGATATACCGCCAGCTGAATAGACTATGGTATCAAAAGGAACATTGGCACCTGATGCAACAGCTGTCGCTGTATTCAGCTCTATCTGAAGCGCACTATTAGGCATAGTTAATCCTCCCATTTCATTATATTTTTGGCATGTATCCATGTAACTGACCATGCCTATATATATTTTATGAGCCGTGTATGGTTTTGGTAACTTGCCATACAGCCTGGCATGATCCCCGGCCAGGCTGCTGCTTTTTCAGCAAAAAAAAGAAAAGAGGCTGCGCACTGTCTGATTCCAATCAAACAGTACGGCAGTCCCTTTCCTTCAATTATCTATTATTTTATAAATAAATCTTATGAAAATGGATTTTCAGTCTGATACAGCATTCCCTTTGGCTGATTAAATCCGATTTCTTCCACACCGAGATATTTAAATACTTCAAAAACAGCCTTTCCATAGTGGCCAAATGCTACAGCTCCGTGGTGCGGAAAATTCTTTTCAATTAACACGTGGCGGTAGAACCTCCCCATTTCCGGTATTGCAAAAATACCGATGCCTCCAAAGGAACGGGTAGCTACCGGCAGCACCTCTCCCTGAGCCACATAAGCCCGCAGTATATTATCTGCAGTACTCTGTAAACGGAAGAATGTAATATCTCCAGGTGCTATATCGCCCTCTAAAGTTCCCTGGGTAACCTCTTCCGGAAGGGTTCTTGCCATGATCATCTGATACTTCATAGAGCAGTCAGAGAGCTTCTTTGAACAGGTGTTACCGCAGTGGAATCCCATAAAGGTATCCTGATGGGTATAATTAAATTTTCCTTTGATATCTTCTTCAAACATGTCATCCGGAACCGTATTGTTGATATCAAGAAGCGTTACCGCATCCATGCTGACACAAGTTCCGATGAATTCGCTGAGAGCTCCATAGATATCCACTTCGCAAGATACAGGGATACCCCTGCCGGTCAAACGACTATTCACATAACATGGTACACAGCCAAACTGAGTCTGGAACGCAGGCCAGCACTTTCCGGCGATTGCCACATACTTCCGGTATCCTTTGTGCGCTTCCACCCAGTCCAAAAGTGTCAGTTCATACTGAGCCAGTTTGGGAAGAATCTCCGGTTTCTGGTTTCCCTCTCCAAGCTCCCGTTCCATATCTTTTACTACATCAGGGATCCTTGGATCATCTGCATGTTTGTTAAATGCTTCAAACAGATCAAGTTCTGAATTCTCTTCGATCTCCACTCCCAGATTATAAAGCTGCTTAATGGGCGCATTGCATGCCAGAAAGTTTAACGGGCGGGGGCCAAAGCTGATGATTTTAAGGCTTGAAAGTCCTATTAAGGCTCTGGCGACAGGAAGAAATTCTTCAATCATATCCGCACATTCTTTTGCTGTTCCCACCGGATATTCCGGTATGTATGCTTTTATATTTCTCAGTTTTAAATTATAGCTGGCATTTAACATTCCGCAGTAAGCATCTCCGCGTCCCTGAATCAAATCTTCGCCGCTTTCTTCTGCCGCTGCAAGAAACATCACCGGTCCGTCAAAATGTCTGGCTAAAAGTGTTTCTGATATTTCTGGTCCAAAATTCCCAAGATATACCACAAGGGCATTGCAGCCTGCCTGTTTGATATCTTCAAGTGCCTGAACCATGTGAATCTCACTCTCTACGATACAGACCGGACATTCGTAAATATTTTCCGCATTATATTTCGCTCCATAAGCTTCTACCAAAGCTTTTCTTCTGTTGACGGATAAAGTTTCCGGGAAACAATCCCTGCTGACCGCTACGATACCTACCTTTAATTCCGGGATATTATACATACTATGACTCCTCCTGTTTTCTTACTTCTCCTTTTATTCTCCAAATACAGCCAGATAATCCTGTCTAAACTTTTCAATGCCCTGATCTGTAAGAGGATGCTTTGTCATCTGTTCCAATACTTTATAAGGGACGGTTGCAATATCTGCCCCAGCCTTTGCACAATCAATGACATGAATAGGGTTTCTTACGCTGGCTGCAATAATCTCTGTCTCGATCCCGTGAACCTCAAAGATTTCCATAATATCCCTGATCAAATCGATTCCAGGCATGGAAATATCATCGAGACGGCCAAGAAAGGGGGAAACGTATGAAGCGCCTGCCCTTGCTGCAAGGAGAGCCTGGGCTGCCGAAAACACCAAAGTCACATTGGTCTTAATTCCCTCTGCATTTAAAACCCTTACTGCTTTTAAGCCTTCCATTGTCATCGGAATCTTTACCACCATGTTGGGATGAATTGCAGCAATCTCCCTTCCTTCTGCGATCATTCCTTCCGCATCGGCCGTAGTCGCCTTCACCTCCCCGCTGATAGGTCCGTCTACAATGGAAGCAATCTCACCGATGACCTGAACGAAATCCCGTCCCTCTTTTGCAATCAGTGAAGGATTGGTGGTCACTCCGCAGATAATTCCCATTTCATCAGCCATTTTTACTTCTTCTACATTTGCCGTATCAATAAAAAAACGCATTTTTTATCCTCCTGTTTCTGTTCGTCCCTTACAAAGATGCAAGCTGCTTATAGCTGTCCTTTAGATCTTCATAAAGTTTTTTGTATAAAGAGTGATACTTTTTATAAAGCTCTGCCTGTCCGGCCTCCGGCCCCGCAGACTTATCTTCTGTAATCATCACATCACAGGCAGCCTCCACACTTTCATAAATTCTGCAGCCCACACCGGCTAAAATAGCTACCCCAAGAGCAGGGCCTTCTGTCTGTTCAACAGTCTTTACCTCACAGTCATACATATCCGCAAGCATTTGCCTCCAGACCGGACTTTTTCCGCCGCCTCCGCAGGCCATCATCTGTCCTACCTTGATTCCCATCTCTTTCAGAATATCATTGCAGTCACTGAGAGAGTAAGAAACCCCTTCCATTACCGCACGCAGCATATGATCCTTTGTATGAATGGCAGACAATCCAAAGAAAACGCCGCGGCAGTCCGGGTCCAGGTGAGGAGTCCGCTCTCCCATAAGATACGGCAGGTAAAGCAGTTTATCACTGCCTGCTTTTACCCGAGCCACCTTCCGGTTGATCAGATCATATACGTCAACGCCCTGCCTTTGGGCTTCTTCTATGTAATCCTGACAGAAATTATCCTTGAACCATTTCAAGGACAGACCGGCGCCCTGGGTGACTCCCATCACATGCCATGCACCTGGAACTGCGCAGCAGCAGGTATGGACTCTTCCTTTTGGATCTATGGTGATCTGGCTGCTATGGGCAAATACAACGCCCGAAGTTCCTATGGTGGTAAAAGCAGTTCCATCCCGAACCACCCCGGTCCCCACCGCTGCCGCTGCATTATCACCGGCACCGCCTACCACCTTTGTCCCGGCAAAAAGCCCTGTCTGAGCTGCAATTTCAGGCAGAAGAGTTCCTGTCACTTCACAGGATTCAAATACGCTTCCAAGGAGCTTCGGATCAATATCCAGTTTATGCAGAACCTCTTCTGACCAGCACCTTTTTGCCACATCAAGAAGCTGCATTCCGCTGGCATCGGAAACCTCGGTTGCATATACACCGGTCAGTATGTAACGGATATAATCTTTAGGAAGAAGAATGTGTCTGCATCTTCTATAGTGATCCGGTTCATTTTTTCTCACCCATAAGATCTTGGCTGCCGTCCAGCCTGTAAGAGGGGGATTGGCCGTAATTCTGATCCACGCTTCTCTTGGCATGATCTTAAGCATATCTTCTACTTCCGCTCCGGTTCTCTGATCACACCAGATGATGGACGGGCGTATTACCTCATTGTTCTCATCAAGCATGACAAGCCCATGCATCTGGCCTGAGATACCAATTCCCCTGATATCCTCTTTTATAACCCCTGATTCCTTCACCACCTGAGAAAGAGTCTTAAGCACCGCCTCTCTCCAGTCCTCAGGTCTTTGCTCCGCCCAGCCGTTTTCAGGCTGGTAAAGAGGATATTCCATAGAGGAAGAAGCAACCACCCTCCCCCCTTCCTCAAACAAAACCGTCTTGGTGGCTGATGTCCCTACATCAATTCCAATCAGATAATTCATCCTGATACCTCCTCCTAAAGTCTCTTAACCTGATTATAATATACTCAGAGGAAAAAAGCGTGCTCTTATTTGTCCAAGTAATAGCACTTTTTTGCACTTTTTTTGTTTTTCTAATCCCTGAACCTTAAATAAAAATCTAATAAATGAAATATGTACCGGAAAAAATTTCCGACATAGAATAGATTATATCATTTTCACAGGAGTGGTCTCTATGTTTGATCCTTATCTGGTGCTGACACCTATGCACTATCTCTATCTTATCGGCGTCATCGTAATCCTGTCCGTAATGGTTTTGAGGAAAGATACCCTTCTGGTCTGCATTGGATTTCTTTTTCTTTTGGGCGTTACAGGTCTTGGCAGTGTAACCGGGGGTATCATGACCGTATTCAATGCCATTTTGTATGCTTCCAGAGAATTTATGGAAATCATTGCCACCATTGCCTTAGTCATTTCTCTGTCCAGATGTTTAAAAGATCTGGGAAGTGATTATTTAATGATGGCTCCTATGTCAAAGATCATGAAATCTCCTTCCGTCACCTGGTGGATACTGGGCCTGACCATGCTGGTCTTTTCCCTGTTTCTCTGGCCTTCTCCGGCAGTCGCCTTAGTCGGTGCCATTGTTTTTCCCTTTGCAGTAAGAGCCGGTTTGGATCCTTTGCTTGCCGCCATGTCCATGAACTTATTTGGACACGGAATTGCACTCAGCTACGACTTTGTCATTCAGGGAGCACCTGCTATTTCTGCAGGAGCAGCCTCTATTGAGACTTCTGATATCTTAACAGAAGGCAGGCCCCTGTTTCTCGTCATGGGAATTGTTACCGTTATTTCCGCATATCTCTTAAACAGAAAGGACATTACAGCCTGCTGTCCCCAAATCTATATTCAGGAAGTGCCCGAACAGGAGCCAACCGATGCCACCGCACTCTTTATGGCAATCCTTACCCCTGTTGTGTTCCTTTTAGACATTGCACTCATGCTGGCCTTTGACTTAAAAGGAACCGATGCCACCAGCATCATATCTGGCACCGCCATATTGCTCATGTGCTTTGGAGCTGTCATGGGCTTTGGCATTCATTCTTTGGAAAGAGTTACCTTTTATATTACAGAAGGATTTCTTTTTGCCATTCGCATTTTTGCTCCTGTCATCATCATCGGAGCATTTTTCTTTTTAGGAGGAGATGGTATCACTTCTATCATGGGAGATTCCTTTCAGGGAGGAATCATGAATGACTGGGCCGTCTGGCTGGCTCATAACACTCCTCTTAACAAATATATGGCAGCAATTTTACAAATGGCGGCAGGGTGCCTGACCGGCCTGGACGGTTCCGGTTTTTCCGGTCTTCCTCTTACCGGTTCTCTTGCCAATACCTTTGGCACTGCCGTAGGCGCTTCCGTTCCTGTATTGGCTTCCCTGGGCCAGATCACCACTATCTTTATCGGCGGAGGTACCTTGATCCCCTGGGGGCTTGTGCCGGTTGCTGCTATCTGTAATGTAAATCCTCTGGAATTAGCCAGGAAAAATCTGATTCCTGTTATTATTGGTTTTCTGGCAACTTTTGTGGTTGCCTGTTTTCTTTTATAAACATCCAGCTCTAAGGAGGAATTGCTATGTGTGGAATTGCTGGTTTTTACAATGCAAACCGAGATTACTTAAAAGACAGAACCCGTTATGAAAACGTGCTGGAACAAATGTCAGCCGTTCAAAGGCACCGTGGCCCCGATGATTCCGGTATCTGGCTGTTTGAACACGGCGGCCTGTCTCATGCCCGCTTATCCATTATCGATTTGGCAAACGGCAGCCAGCCAATGAAAAAAACAGAGGCAGGGAAAACCTTTGTCATTATATACAATGGAGAAATCTATAATACGGAAGAGCTTAGAAACGATTTAATCAAAAAGGGGCATACCTTTTCTACTACCTGTGATACAGAAGTCATCCTGACCGGATATATGGAATATGGACCCGATTTTGTCAAACAGCTAAACGGAATCTTTGCATTTGCCATCCAGGACCCTTACCGGGATGGAGTATGCCTCTTTCGGGACCGTTTGGGCGTGAAACCTCTTTTTTATACCATTCAGGAGGATGAGATTATCTTTGGATCAGAGCTGAAAGCCATCCTTGCATATCCTGGAATCCGGCCGGTACTTGACCGGGATGGCTTAAACCAGGTATTTTCCATTGGCCCTGCCAGGACCTCCGGATGCGGCGTTTTAAAAGGAATGAAGGAGCTTCTTCCAGGGCATCTGCTCTTTTGTTCCAGAGATGGCTTCCATTTAAAAAGTTACTGGAAGCTGGAGAGTCATCCCCATGAAGACAGTTATGAGGAAACCATTGAAAAAACTTCTTTCCTGGTCCGGGATTCCATCAGACGGCAGATGGTTTCAGATGTTCCTATCTGTACATTTTTATCCGGCGGTCTGGATTCCAGTCTGGTTTCCGCTGTTTGTGCAAAGGAGCTTAAAAAGAAAGGGAAACGGCTTACTACATTTTCCTTTGATTTTGTAAACAATGACAAATATTTTAAATCCAGTTCATTTCAACCCGCCCAGGACCGGCCCTTTGTCGATCAGATGGTGAAATTTCTGGACTCAGATCATCATTATCTGGAGTGTGATAACGTCACTCAGGCCGACCGTTTATATGATTCCGTCATTGCCCATGATTTACCGGCCATGGGTGACATTGATTCATCTCTTCTCCATTTCTGTTCTCTGGTAAAGCCGCATAACAAAGTAACGCTGACCGGGGAATGTGCAGATGAAATATTTGGAGGCTACCCCTGGTTCCATAAGGAAGAATGCTTTAAAGCCCATACCTTCCCCTGGACCATGGATTTAAATGCCCGCAAAGCAATTTTAAGGGATGATTTTCTGAACCATTTACAAATGGATGAATATGTGAAAGAAACCTATGAAAAATCCATTGCAGAAACTCCTACGCTTGCGGAAGACAGTCCTACAGAGGCAAGGAGAAGAGAAATCTCCTACTTAAATCTCCGCTGGTTTATGCAGACCTTATTAAACCGCATGGACCGGACCAGTATGTATTCCGGTCTGGAGGCCAGAGTTCCCTTTGCGGACCACCGGATCATTGAATACGTCTGGAACGTTCCCTGGGATATGAAGACCAGAGACGGAGTTGTGAAAAATCTTCTCAGACAATCCGGAAAAGGTCTTCTTCCCGATGAAGTCCTGTTCCGCAGAAAATCCCCTTATCCCAAGACCTATGATACCAATTATGAAGCACTGCTCATAAAACGGGTAAGGGAAATGGCAGCCGGTTCTGCACCGGTTTTACAGTTCCTGGACAGGAAAAAACTGGAACAATTCTTAACAAGTCCTTCCGATTACGGAAAACCATGGTATGGACAGCTGATGGCTGGTCCTCAGATGCTTGCCTATATCCTCCAAATCAACCATTGGATGGAGGTTTACCACATTTCAGTGGAGTAAAAAGAGGAAGTGCATATGCCCTCACCGACGGCTTTGCACTTCTCTTTTTTATCCTGTATTTTACAATTTTCCGGGAAGATTGTCAGTATTTCGTAAGTATAGAAAGAAAACCGTAAGACCGAAAATTCTCCTTTTATGGTAAACTATGTTTGGCAGCATGAGACTGAAACTAAGGAGTTTTATTATGGAATACTATAGCATTGGAGAAGTTTCAGACCGTTTGGGCATAAGCCGTGATGCACTTCGGTTTTATGAGAGAAAGGGAATCATCCAGCCAAAAAAAGAAAAAAACGGATATAGAACCTATTCCTATGATGATATCCACAAGCTTTCAACCATTATCTTTTACCGCAGACTGAATTTCAGCCTCGAAGACATAAACCGGATTCTTTATCACAGCTCTCTTCCGGCCTACAGCACCATGATCCAGGAAAAAATCATTCAGGAAAAGCTGGAAGTTGAAAAGCATCAGCAGTCCCTGATCCATTTAACCCATTTAAAACAGCTGTCTAAAAATGTGGAACTGTGTTTAAACCGGTATGACATCCGGCCTTTGCGCCGGCATTATAAAATACCCGATCACACCTTTATGAACCAAAAAGGGATTTCAGACCTTTGCTACTTGTATGAGGAATACAGCATTGAACGTGATGAACCTTTAAAAATAAACGAATACTTTGTGCTTGCCGGACATACTGCCGCAGTCACAAAATTTTACGAAGAAATAAAAAATTTCCCAATTTTCCAATATAATCAATGCGTTTACACTATCATAGCCTCCAATCAGCCTTCCCCGGATACCCAGGCAATTAAAAATGCTGCAAACTGGGCAAAAACACAAGGATACGCTCTCATTGGAACCGCTTACAGCGGTTATCTTCCAGGCTATACATTTCAAAAAATGGCAAACGGTCAAACCAACGAACCAATTGAAGTACCAGTCTATTATATTGAACTTTTTCTGCCGATACATGCTGCTGCCCGACAGATTTAATTGGGAACCGGCAAATCTCTTTTTATTGAAACCAGATGAATTCTACGGTATAATTATGTATACCAAAGGTACATTCCTGATTACCGGAAAGGAACACATGATATGAAAGGGTTCCTGATACTTTGATTATATTTTAGAAGGTTGGTCGTGATCATGTTAAAAATCGCAATATGTGATGATTCTCATAAAACGGTTGAAACATATTCAAAACTCATTTCCCAATGCGCCAAAACAAACCAGTTGGACATTGAATTATCCTGCTTTTACAGCGGGGAATCCCTGCTCTTCCATCTAATGGAGGCGCCAGAGGAGATGGATATTATTTATCTGGATATTCTGATGGGTAAAACCGATGGAATGGAAACTGCAAGAAAGCTGCGGGAGAATAACTGCAATGCACAGATCATATTTCTGACCAGCTGTGAAGACTATGTATATGACGCTTTTGATGTAAATGCCATACAATATATGCTGAAAGATGAGATTACCGCAGAAAAATTTGAACGGATTTTTCTGCGGGCAGCTCAGGCTGCGTCACACAAAGAAGAGGAGGTCTTTGTATGTAAATTTGACACCGAGAAATATGTGGTACCCATCCGCCAGATCTCACACTTTGAAATATGGAAAAGGATTGTAACCGTTCATTATGGAATCAATCAGATAGCCAGGTTTTATTCCAGCATGGAACAATTGGATATGCAATTCCGGCAAAAAGGATTTATCCGGGTACACCGCTCCTACATGGTTCAGCTATCTTATATTTACAAATTTGAGCGCCAAAAACTCATTTTAAAAACAGGGTCTGTCATACCCATAGGAATTACCTATCAGCAGGATTTAAAGCGGAACTTTTCTGATTACATCTCCCGCTGCCACATTCATTCTTTTTATGATACCGAAGGCTTTTGTGAGGAACGACTATGATTTTTATCATAATAGCAATAACCGCACTATACTACTTTGTTTTTCTATGTTATTATAAAAAACTTATTCCAGCGAAAAAAAATGCCAAAATCGTTACATTTATCATGCTTTTATTTATTTTATTTATTTACCTGCTTTATTATACGGCAGAAATTCGCTGGCCGGTTGTTCCCTTTGTTCTTATTTTCATAATGATAGTTTTTAAATTCAACACAGGTATGAACTGGCTGCAGTCACTATACGGAAGCATTACCTGTACTGTAAATGCTTATTCTTTCCGGGGTGTTATTACTACGATTATTTGTATGGTGCAAGAGAGCAATGAGATACTTTTTCTTCATTCAGGAAATACTTACTATGGGATCTCCGTGTTAGGTTTTCCCGCTTCCCTGCTCTTTTTGCACATCATTAGAAAAACCATTCTGCCAGACCGGAAGCTGAAAAACTTTTTAAACAATCAGAAACAGCTGAAAATGATTGTTTCTTATGAATTATTCTCAATGATTCTTTTACTTATTATCAGTGAGGGACGTTTTCTCTTCCCTCACATCGCATGGTTTAATTCTGTCTTCTTACTCGCATGCCTCCTTTCTATTGGAATCCTTATTTATTGTATCTATCTCTCCATACTTGTAAATGACTATTCAGAATATAAATGGCATTGCAAAATGATGGAAAAGCAATATGCACTGCAACTACGGCACTATAAATCTTACGAACAGTATACGGAAAGCCTGCGCAGCTTCCGGCATGACTACAAATTCATGCTGTCAACCTTAAGGACTTTAATAAGTAAGGGAGAGTACAAAGAAGCTCTGCACTTTCTTGACGGAATGTACAATGATACGCAGGAAAAATTGAAAGTACATAAAAAATATTCCAATAATGTTATTCTGGATGCTATGCTGCACGATCTGGCAAACATATGTGAAGAAAATCATATTAGTTATTCGTTCAAAGCCCTGGTCCCCCAAAAAACAGCCTTGTCCATGATTGATGCCGTAAGGATCTTTTCTAATCTGTCCACCAATGCTGTGGAAGCCTGCTTAAATACTTCCGAAAGCAAACGTTTTATTCACATCACATGCGAAAATAAAGAAGGTTGGTCTACACTTCAGATTGTAAACTCCTTTGATGGAACTCTTACCTTTCATCATGGCTTGCCGGCAACAACAAAAAAAGAAAACATAAACCATGGTATTGGGCTTATGACCGTAAAAGAAATTGTGGAATCTGCAGGCGGATTCATGGTTCTCGATGCCGACCAGAAGGAACGGGTATTCCTTGCCAGGGTCCACGTTCCTCAAGCCCTTTCCGATTTATCGTCATAAAGTTATCCATTACCAAACATTTTAAAGGTGCAGCCTACGCTGTGCCTCTTTTTATTTCCTGTCTCAGAATCATCTGTCACCCTTCTTCCCAACTCCCGAATCAGGAAACTGAATTAGACTTTTGCATACTTATATTATAAAAGGTATTTTACAAAAATTTTGTTATTAATACTTTAAAGTAATGAAAAGGAGATGATTCCTTCAATGAGTAATATTGCACTCCAAATAGAACGCATTGCGGCTGGAAATGTTTCAATTAACTCCAATGTTCTTTTTGACACTACCGTATTTTCTGCCGGAAATGTTACCTACGATGCCTTAACCGGCATCATAACCGTTAACGAGCCCGGCCGGTTTTACATCGATTGGTGGGTTGCGACTCAATCTTCCGCTTCTACTAACGGCATAGTTTTTGCCCTATCTTCTTCTCAAGGCGATTTTCTGGAAGGCAATTCACCGATTAAAACCACAGAAGTTGTCGGAATTGGAATTATTGATGTTACAGCGGCTCCTGTAACACTGGCACTTGTAAATGCCAGTACAAATACCGTTTTCTATTCGCCTGTCGTACCAGTAAAAGCAACTCTTGTAATCATTGAAGATGATATTGTTGATGTTGGGCCTATTGGGCCTACCGGTGATACTGGACCTACTGGTGATACCGGACCTACTGGTGATACCGGGCCTACCGGCGATACCGGGCCTACCGGCGATACCGGGCCTACCGGCGATACCGGACCTACTGGGCCTACCGGTGATACTGGACCTACCGGTGACACCGGACCTACTGGTGATACCGGACCTACTGGTGATACCGGACCTATTGGCGATACCGGGCCTACTGGCCCTACTGGTGATATCGGACCTACTGGCGACACTGGCCCTACTGGTGACACCGGGCCTACCGGTGACACCGGACCTACTGGCGATACTGGTGATATCGGACCTACCGGTAACACCGGACCTACTGGCGACACCGGACCTACTGGTGACACCGGCCCTACTGGCCCTACTGGTGATACCGGACCTACTGGCGATACTGGACCTACTGGTGACACTGGACCTACTGGCGACACTGGCCTTACCGGCGATACTGGACCTACCGGTGACACCGGACCTACTGGCGATACCGGACCTACTGGGCCTACCGGCGACACCGGGCCTACTGGCGACACCGGGTCTACTGGTGATACCGGACCTATTGGTGATACCGGGCCTACTGGCGATACCGGACCTATTGGTGATACCGGACCTACTGGCGATACCGGGCCTACTGGGCCTACTGGCGATACCGGACCTATTGGTGATACCGGACCTACTGGCGATACTGGACCTACTGGTGACACTGGAC